>JBCCEJ010000024.1:0-66325 GCA_039030335.1 Pseudomonadota bacterium
CAGCGCATCGGCATCTGCCGGGCCGCCAGCACGCAGGGTCGGCGCGGACACGACACGATCCTCGGCCGGCACCGGCCAGGCCCCATCGACCAGTAACGCTTCATGCGGGCCCGACCACGGCGGCATCGTCACCGCGACGGCCTCAAACGGGCCGGCGTCGCAGACCTTGAGCTGAAATGCGGTTTCGGCAGGTATATGCAGTGAGTCGCCGGCGGAGAGGTCCACGGTTTGACCGTCTGCAGACGGGTCGCCCGCACCACCGCCAGCGTCGGGCGCACGGCCGTCGGGCGTACAGGGGGCCGACCAGACGGTGGCCGCGCCGCGCAGCACATACCAGAGTTCAGTGACGCTCCAATGTCGGACGGCGCGGCCGACCGACGAAGCCGGGAAGGCGAATGTTGCCATGCTGCCGTGTTGGCCGCGGTTCAAGACCCGCACATCCATTCCGTCTGGCGCCTGCTCGACGCCAGCGTCTGCCGCCCTTACAACCGTGCAGAACATTTCGAGTTAACACGCCCGTACGTGCTATTCGTCAACGTAGATGTCGTAGTAGCTCGTGTAAAGCGACGCCGCCAGAATCGGGCCTACAACCAGGAGACCCAGGAACACCGGCAGTATGCCGACGAAGAACATAATGGTCATGAGGATGCCGTAGAGCAGGAACGGCAGGAAGTTTTTGAAACAGCCGGCGATGCTCCATCCCAACGCCCGCTTGAGCGGCACGTCGTGAATCATGACGAGCGCTGGCGAAAACCAGGTCATCGCGACGACCGGCAGGATTAGCGCCGTACCGAGCAGAATCGCGATCAGAAAGGGCTGCCAGTTCTCAGCCATCTGCATGACCGCTTCTTCGTCGCCCGAGAGCATGCCCATGTAACCACTGGTGCCGAGAATGATCGCAAATACGGTTCCCATGATCAGCAGTGTGAACACGAAGTACAGCACACCGATCATGAGAAGCGTTCCGACCTTGTCCCTGAAGCCGGCAAACAGGTCGTTGATTTCCAGTTCGCCGCCATGCGCGAGGCGATGGGCCCCGAGCATGACGCCGCCGGCCATCACCGGCATCAGCAGGTACGGGATGATGATATTCAAAAGCGGAATCAAGCCGCAGATGAACAGGACTACAAAGCCGATGACAACGATGCCGATCCACACACCCGGCGCTTTGCCGAACAGGCGCGCGGCATCGGCGATCCAACTCCAGCCACGACCGAACCCGACCATGCGCGGCGCATGCACCTGCGTTTCGTCATCACCGTATTCATCCACCAACAGATCCGCCGTTGCCGGCGGTGCATACGGGTCGGCTTCGGGCTGCGGCGCAGGTCCGGGCGCGACCCCACCGAGATCGGGGGCGGCACGCGGTGTCGCCGCAGTCGGGGGCGGCGCGGCCGGCGGTTGCGCTGGAGGCGGCTCCGGAGATGAGGTTCCCAAGTCTGGCGTCGCCCGCGGCGGCGCCGATGCGGGCGCGTCGGTTGGCTCCAAAGAGAGACCTGACGCCGGTTCCATGGACTCGATTTCAACGACTGCGCCGATCTGTTCGAACGCGCGCCGAAATTTCTCAGCGGAGGCTTCGTCGAGATCCTTTTTTATAACCGCGCGGCTGCCGCTGAAGAGTTTTTCGACCTGCGCCGCGGGGAGTTTGAACTTCTCCACCATGGCCTGCTTGACAGCGTTGACGTTGGCTTCCCCGGAACCTGTGGTCCGTCCGGAGAACGTAACCCGGTAGCGCGCTTCGCTCATGGTCTGGTCTCGTCTGGTTGGGCCGGCAGACTACGAGAAGAGGACCTTCAGCCTCGACAGTGAGCGCCCGCACTCTCGTCTTCCGTCCGTCTCAAGACTAGCACGGGCGTTACCGAACACCATCACAATCATTGTGTAACTGCCAACCCCGTCGCGCTTTTGACAACGTGTAGAACAGCCGGATACCAATCCGCGCACGATGCGCTACCAATAGTGCATCGCGCGCTCGTAGATGGTTTCGATGTCTTTGCGATTGGTATCGCGGGGCGCGTTCAGAATTGCGCGTCCCTGGCGGGCTGCGGAGTCGGCCAGTTCAGCCGCATCGTCCTCCTCGGGATGCCGGGTTGGCGCACCTTCAGCTCTGTATCGAAATACCGGCGGCGCAAACTAGTCGGTGAACTCCGCAGGGTGGCGTTTTTGGATACCGGGATCACGCCGTCGAAGCTGCCTTCAGCCATGAAGCGAACAGCAGGCGGCACGCTCGTATCGGACGGTTCGACGTGACAGCCATACACCGGCTGGATCACACTGGCGTTGAATTCCGTATTCCGATCGACTTGGAGGAAATCACAGATGCTGCTGGACGTACGGACCTATACCTGCAAACCGGGCACGATCAAGAAACACCTGGAACTCTACGCCGAACTCGGCAAGGCTCCACAAACGCGTCACCTCGGTGAGCCGCTCGCCTACCTGGCGACGGAGACCGGCAATCCGAATCAGTACGTCCATATCTGGATGTACGAAAATGCCGGTGACCGTGAAGCGAAACGTGCGGCGATGTGGGCCGACCCGGATTGGATCGCCTACACGCAGGCGAGCGCCGAACTCGGCGCGCTCGAGGCACAGGAAAACAAACTGATGACGCCGGTCGGTTTCTTTCCGGAACCGTCGCGCTAGGCTTCGGGCGGTAGTCTCGCGCAATCGGAGCTGTGCTGCCGGCTGCCAACCGGCAGTCGGTCACGGCGCCCGTGTAGGCCGTTCAGAATCTCGAAGCGGGCTCGAACGAGCGCTCACGCCGAGGTGTTCAGATAAGACAGCGGCAGCCCGGCACAATGCCACTCGGTCTTGTAAAGGCGTCCCAGACCAGAAGACGTGATATACGCTGTACGCAGGTCCGAACCACCGAAACAGATGTTAGTGACCATCGGGTCGAACTCAGGCATCGGAATCTCACGAACCAGCTGAGATTCCGGTGAGATAACGGTGATCATGCCGGTGACCAGTGTCGCAACGCAGACGTTTCCATCGCCGTCTACGGCCAGCGAATCGAGGCGCTCAAGCCCCCCGAGAGAATAGAGCAGACATGGGTCTCCCGGCGCGAAGAAGTTGCAGGGCTTGCGCAACACGCCAGGGCCTTCCAAGGCCCAGTACAACACCCGCCCGGTGGTCGTTTCAGCGATGTAGACGCGAGCCTCATCGGGCGCGAGCCCAACCCCGTTCGGACGCTCCAATGGAAACGCAACCTCTTCTATACCGGAACCATCGGCCTGCGCGTAGTAGAGCGCGCCGCGATCCGATTCCCGCGCACGAGTCTTGCCGAGGTCCGTGAAATAGAACCCGCCGTGACTGTCGAAGACGATGTCATTTGGCCCTTTCAGAGCCTCTCCGTTGCACTGGTCGTAGAGCGTCTCGACCCGCCCGCTGTCTGGATCCACGATCTGAATGCGCCCACCGATATAGTCGTTCGCCTGCACGGTAGGCCTACGGAAGCCGTCAGCAGTCTCCCATTCAAAGCCGCCGTTATTGCAGACATAGAATTGTCCGCCGGGTCCCAGAGCCGCACCATTCGGCCCGCCGCCGCACTCTGCAATGACGTCGATACGACCGTCTTCATGGACCCTGGAGAGGGTGCCCCGCTCGATCTCAACCAGCACGACACTGCCATCAGGCATGGCTACGGGCCCTTCCGGGAAAGCGAGTCCGCGCGCTATTTCGATGAGTTGTGCCACGGCTTTCTCCTGTCGTCAGTAGCTGGTGCGAAAGCGACTCATATCGCGTACGCAGTGACCATAGCAGACGCGGCAATGCGCAAACACGCGTGCGCCGAAGCGTCACGCCCTCCAGACGTTCGATCGAGACGGCGCGGCGCAGCGTCTCCCGTCGCGATCTCAGAGTTCGCGCGCGGCACCGATCCACGCGCGGATCTGCCGATGGAGTTCGTCGAGCTGAATGGATTCAATCCACAGCGCAACGCTGTCAGCCTGCGAGATTGTCCATTCGACTACGGGATGGACAGGAAATCCGTTCAACCAGTTGACCAGCGCATGCGGGTATCCGACCCAGGCGATCAGCGATGCGATCAACAGCGCACCGAGCGTCGCACCAGCGGGCTGCGTCGTGTCACCGCGAACCTCGTCGACAGCGGCGTCAGCACTATTACATTGATCCGTCATCGCCGGAACCTCAGAACTGAAAGTAGATGAAGGGCGCAACACCGTCGATACCGAGCGCATCGACGACGATCACTGCAAGTCCGAACACGGCGCCCTGCAGCCACACTGGCAACCTTGCAACGCGGCGCTCCACAGCGCCCAACACCGTCGCCGGGAAGGCGTGCATGGCGAGACCGAACGCCGTCAGTGTCAGCACGAATGGCGTCAGCATTACCGGCTCCAGTGAAGTATCGCGGAGTTGCGCAAACATGTCGGTCGCGAGCTCGAATGTCTCGGCGCGAAACAGAACCCATGCGGCGCATACGAAATGGAAGACGAGCACAATGCGCAACACCGCAGGCCACGAGCGGAACAGACCGCCGGTCATATTGCGTACGGCTCGTTCGACGGCGAGGCCAGCACCGTGCATGGCGCCCCAGGCGATGAACTGCCAGCTCGCCCCATGCCAGAGTCCGCCAAGCAGCATAGTGATGAAAAGATTGCGGTAGGTTTTGACCGCTCCGTTGCGCCCGCCGCCGAGTGGAATGTACAAGTAGTCTCGAAGCCAGCTGGACAGCGAGATGTGCCATCGGCGCCAGAAATCACGCAGGCTGGCCGCACGATACGGCTGGTCGAAGTTGCGGGGAAACTGGAACCCGAGCAGTGCGGCGACTCCGATCGCGATGTCGCTGTAGGCACTGAAGTCGCAGTAGATCTGAACGGCGTACGCGTAGGTCGCGATCAGTACATCCCACGTGCCAAATCCAAGCGGATCGAAGAACACCGGATCGACGACGTTCTCAGCAAGATGAGTCGCGACGACCACCTTCTTGAACAAGCCCCAGACGATGAGCGTAAGACCAAATGTCGTCTGCGTTGCCACCGCGGGTGGCCGTGTGAGTTGTGGGAGGAAGTGCGCGGCGCGCACGATCGGCCCCGCTACGAGCTGCGGAAAGAAAGAAATGTAGAGCAACACGTCGACGAGTCCCGGGGCGACGTGCAACTTGCCGCGATAGGTGTCGACGACGTACGAAATCCCCTGGAATGTGAAGAACGAAATGCCGACCGGCAAAATCAGGTCAAGGAATAACAGATCGCGCTGCCAGCCGAGGACGTGCAACGCGGCATCGAGCGACTCGACGAAGAAGCCGTAGTATTTGAAGAACCCGAGGATTGCGAGATTGGCGGCGATGCCGAGTGCGAGCACGAGTTTACGGCGACGGGTATCGTCGGTACTGCGCAGCGCGACGCCGGCGCCGTAGTTGATGAGCGAACTCATCAACAACAGAAAACAAAAACGCCAGTCCCACGCACCATAAAACCAGTAGCTCGCAACTAGTAGCAGGACTTTGTGCGCGCGGGCGTGCGCGATCGTCGCGCGGTGCGCTGCGAAAACGATCAGAAAAAAAAGTGCGAATGAAAGCGTCGGAAACAGCACGGGCTATCGGCAGCCTGGCGGGCAGCCGGGCGCCGGCGGAGGAGCCCGATAGCGCGTCGAGACGCCAACGCAGGTCATGAACGCCTCGGCCGTTGCGTCGGGCACGCGGCCGCACCGCGAAGCTCCGCGTACAGTGCTTCGGCAGAACGGCGATAGCCACGCCCGGTCAGATGCACCCGGTCGGTGTGCGCGAGACGCGGCTGTTCACGAGTCCAGCGGTCGGCACCGCATTGCCCGCCCATGACGCCACTCCAGTCCCAGTAGAACAATCCTTCGGAGTCGGCGACACGTTTCAGCGCCTCGCGTACCCGTTCGAGGTTGGGTGGGGCGTGCCAGCGGCAAAGACGCCGGTCTTTCTTGCCTACCAGTTTGCGGTAGTTCCGGCGTTCCTCGCTGGACAGCGGAGTGCACGATGCCTGCTTGCGAACAGCCTTGCCGCAAAAGCGCGGGACGCGCGCCGCATCCGGCGGCGCGATGATGCCGATCGGCGTCCTGGGTGCGGCCGCGATCAGCAACTGCACCGCCCTTCGAACCTGACCCTCGTAGCGTCGGATGTTCAGCGTATCGTTGAAACCTTCGTTGGTACCAAACGCGAGCGTGATCAGGTCGGGACGCAATCTTGCAAGTTGCGCGCGCAGCAATGCCGGGTCCCATCGATTGATGATCTGGGCCGTCGCGCCGATGATGCCCTGATTGTGATACAGAACCCCGGGCTCGCCCTGCCGCAGCGACCATGACATCAGTTCGACCGGCCCATCTCCCGCTGGCCAGATCTCGATCTTACGAGCGCCGGATCCAACGTAGAAGGTGTGCTCGACAAACGGCAGGCGCTCACCGTCCGGTGCTCTCAGCGGATCAACCCAGTGCAGCGTTCCCGCCTGACCTTGAGCAGCGTAGCTACCGAGCTGGGTCGAGACCTTGATGAGCGGCCGATCGCCGATCCTGATATTGAGGCCGCCTCCGTTGCGCTGTTCGCGAACTTCGAGCTTGACCATCTCGAAAGGTGGCGACTTACGTGTAGCCAAGGTCAGGCGCTGTTTTGGTGCCTTGCCAATCGCCCGAAACCCGGTCAAACCAAACGGGCCCGCGTGTTTTCGCTTGAAGCTGCTGAGATGACTCCAGCGCGTTCCGGCCGACACTTTGACCTGCTTTGGTCCGTAGTACCGAAACGGCTTACCAACCGGCAGCATACCGCGCCCGCCTGAACCGAATTCGTCTTGAAACAAATCACGAAGGTAGCCGGTGAAAATGTCCGCGGCCGTATGACTGTCACCCAGATGCAGCACCTCTACCGGTACTTTGGATCGGCCCCGGCAGAGTTTTGCGAGTTTCCGGTGAAATGGTCGCAGCTTACGCGGGTTCAGGATCTGTGTGTCTGCGCGCCGCAGGGTCGATGCCATGGTGGGCTCTTCGCTCGAGGCCGCGGCGACCGCGGCTGGCCGCGGGCGAGGACGCGGGTAGCGCGCCTGCAGTTCGTCGCCCCGCTCACGCAGCGCCTGGGGACGCGGACGGGGCCTGGGATAACGCGTTTGCGGCTGGCTGCGCAGAGTTGCAGTTACGGTGGGAGACTGCGCGAACGACGGCTGCGCGCACCAGAGTTGCGCCGAGACCAATCCGAGACCAAACACGTAGAGACAGGCGTGCAGCCACCGCCGGTTCGCGAAGCTCACCGGCACGCATATCACTCCACGGCGCCCGCCGCGTCGTCAGCTGACTGGTGCGAAACCGTGGCTGCCGCAGCCCGGCGCCGGGTTAGGTATTCGTCCTCGAGGATGTCCTGCACATGGCGCGCCAGATACTGGTAGCCCATCATCGTGAAATGGACGCCGTCCTGGGCTCGAAACTGCCGCTGCCGTCCCGAGTCGTCCAGATCCGCGTACGCCATGTAGTCGCCGTTCTTGTCGGCGGTGAGTTCCCAGGTCGACAGGTATTTCACGCCGGGACGATTCTCTAGCACCTCTGAGAATATGCTGTTCAACATGGCCGCCTGTCGGCGCATCTGGTCGGTACGCATCGTCGGCAGGCCCAGCCACACGGTATATATCTCGCGCTCTTCGAAGAGCTCCAGAAGCTCGTCGACCTTATCCGCATAGCCTTCGCGCCAACCGGAGGCCCGATAGCCGATACGGGTTTCACCGCGGCGTCGAATGGCCTGCCCGTCATTCGCCCCGAGCATGATGACGACGACGTCGGTTTCACCGTCGATCAGTTGCTCGGCTTCCCGATGCCAGTCGAACGCGGCGAGTCCGCTCGACACGCGGGCTTCGCGGCGAATCTTGAAGCGTTTGTGGCGACGCAGGTTGCGGCTGAGGCCAGCCCATACGCCATCCGCGAGTGAGTCGCCGATAACGACCATGCGGATGCGCCCCTCATCGCCGATTTCGCCGGCGAAGCCAGGCGCCCAGACCACTGTCAGCGCAAGCACGATGCAACTGCCGAGCCAGTCGCGCCAGCGACGAGCCAGAGAAGTGGCGACGCTCCGACGGCTTACGCGCATGCAGGCCGCTTGGCCGGACCAGGCCCGGATTCCGGAACGATTGGGTGAAAGCGCGTGCGAGCGCGCGATACTGAGACCGAAATGCGAATCCCCCCGAGACGAAATACGGGCCCCCTGGGCCCGCATTATACGCCGAGGAAACTCAGCTGATCACGCGGCCGCCGCGTACGAAGCGCCTGGCGTAATAGGCCTTCTTCAGACTGGTGATCTTGACCGGGATGTTGCGTGCCACGGCATGGATGAACTTGTCGTTCCCGATGTAGATGCCGACGTGGCCGATGCGGCGACGGTTGTGGCGGTCGTGAAAGAACACGAGATCGCCCGGCATCAGGTTCTCACGCGAAACCGGGCGGGTTTTCGTGTGATTGAACTGCTGATGAGCAGTGCGCGGAACCTGCACGCCGATACGGTTCAGGTTGTAGACCACGAAACCGCTGCAGTCGAACCCTTCAGGCGTCGTGCCGCCCCAGAGATAAGGCGTGCCCAAATAGCGTTTGGCGCTGCTCAGCAGTTTGTTGGCCCGTCGGCCGCCGTGCTTGCCGAGGTTGATCTGATTGCTCGCGACGCGCATGACAGCGCTCGGATTGCGCTGCCCGAACTCTACCAGCCAGCGCCGAGCGCGTACGCGCTCAGCGCGTTGCTCCGCATCAAAGATCTTGGCGGACATACCGGACAGCCCGGCTGGAGTGCGCCTTGGGGCTGTAGACAGCGCCAGCATCCGGGCGCTCGCAACCAGCAGTTCGGCCTGGCGTACGGACTTCGCGAGACGCGCCACTTTATCGTCGGCTTTGGACGCAGACGCAGGACGTTCAGCCCCGGCTTTGGCGGCCTGCGCGACGCTCTCGCCGGCACTGCGCCGGACCGTGGTTCGCCGCCATGCGAACGCGCGTTTCTCGGCTTTTGCAATGACATCGAACTCGACGTCACGGTTTACGGGCTGTGACGGCAGAACCTTCGGAATGGTGCGGTTGCCCTCCGACCTGGCGACCGCGGCTTCGGCATTGGCTTTGTTGGTGTTGGTCTGCGCCTGATCGGCTGGCGTGGTCGCGGCGGCTGCACTCAGCTGTTCGCCGTGCAGTTCCAGCACCTGCCATTTTTGTGATCCGGTTTGCGGATCGACAGCACGTGCGAAAGTACTCTGTTTACCAGTCTTACTAACGATCTGTACGCGCTGCAGTTTGCCGTCACCCCCCTTGGTGATGCTGACGACGGCACCTGGTCTCACACGGTCCAGAGTGCGCTCGGCGGTATCGCTGCTGTGAAGCAGGGTCATCAACTGACCGAGTGGCACATTGGCCTTGCGGAACAGCCCGGAGACGGTGTCTCCATCGCTGACTTCGATCCTGGCCGAATCCGCAGCGCTGACGGCGGGCGCCCCCATCAGTGCGGCGCCGGCGAGCAATACCGGTGCGGTCAGGGTTCGCGTTCTGAGAGTTCGCGCGACTGCGGCCCGCAATGAGCCGCCTGCAGGGCGCCGCTTCGGCTGGCGCTCGCATTCCGATGATGTCATTCAGTTTTCTCCAGAGCACGCGATAGCGTCGACTATCCGGCCCCTGGATCGCTGTGTTTGTTATTGAATCAATGCTAGCCGTTCAAGTGAATTCTTGCAAACTCCTGACAACCGTATGGCTGTGCTGAGAATTTTCAGAATTTCGTGTAGACGACGGCCAGGCGGCATCACCGCTCGGGTCTCCGCCTGGACCGGCGTCAGGCCGGGAGTTCCATGCCTCGCGCCAGTGCCGGGCGCGCCATCAGCGTGTCGTACCATCGCTGCACGTTCGGGAACTCCGCCAGATCGACTTCCTGCCAGGTGTGGCGAAACACCCACGGCAGCGCTGCGAAATCGGCGATGGAGACGTCGCCCGCGAGGTACTCGCGACCGTCCAGACGCGCGTCCAACACGCCGTAGAGCCGGCGGCACTCGTTGTAGTACCGGTTGATCGCATAGGGCACCTGCTCTTTGGCCGCTCGCTTGAAGTGGTGTACCTGACCAAAGATGGGGCCGATTCCACCCATCTGGAACATCAGCCACTGGATGACGTCGTAGCGGGCGGCCATATCGGTCGGCATGAACTGACCGGTCTTCTCGGCCAGATACATCAGCACGGCGCCGGACTCGAACACCGTGTACGGAGTTCCACCGGGGCCTTCGGTATCGACGATGGCCGGAATCTTGCTGTTCGGATTTATCTGCACGAACTCGGCGGAGAACTGCACATCCGTGCTGATGTCGATGGGGTGAAGGTTGTAGGGCAGCCCGCACTCCTCGAGCATGATCGTGACCTTGCGGCCGTTCGAGGTCTTCCAGGTGTAGCACTCAATCATGGATCGTTTCCGTGGTGGTCTCGATGGTTGGGTTCAGGCACTACCGGCAGTCATCCGCCGGTCACGCGGCGCGCTAGAAGCTGCCTGCAAAACTGATTTCCGCCACCGCTTTGCGCGGCGACGGTTGCTCGCGGCCCTGCTGACTCTCGGAAAGTGCGCTGACCGGTCCTGGATGTCCGACGGCCATCATCATTTGCACCGTGAACTCTTCAGGCGCGTTCACGGCGGTGCGGGCAGCGTCGTAGTCGAAGCCCTGCATGCCGTGGACAACCAGTCCCATCCGGGCGCCCTGCAACGCGAGATTCTGCCAGGCCGCGCCGGAATCGAGCGCGTGCGTCTTCATGGGACTGTCGTTGTGTTCGAAAAGATGCCGTGACAACAGCACTATCAGCGCGCCGGCGCGTGCGCACCACGACTGATTCGCCTCGACCAGCAGTCCGAAGAAGCTATCCCAATGCTGACTGTCACGTGTCGCGTAGACGAACCGCCACGGTTGCGCGTTGAACGCGGAGGGAGCCCAACGGGCCGCCTCGAACAGGTGGTTCAGGGTCGCCTCATTCAGCGACTCTCCGTTCATGGCGCGCGGCGACCAACGTTCCGGAAAGATGCCGTCGACGTCGTATTCGGTGCTGCGAAACTCACTGGTATCGATGTTGTTGATCATGGAAAGAGCGATTCCTTCGATGAGGCTTTCGTGCAGGCCTTCGCCTACGCCGGTTAAGCCCAATAGCGTACTACGAAGTGACGCCGCGCAAGCCGGCCGGCGCGAGAATGTAGCGCCGAGCATGGTCAGGCCACGCGGTCGCCCTTCTTGACCGTCACCGCCCGGTTGTCGACACCCGGCAGCATCTTGGCCGGATCGCGCGTTACGACGACATCGATCACCATTGGCCGCTCGCGTGCAGCGAGGCCCGCTTCCAGCGCGTCGCCCAAAGCATCGGGATGTTCGACGCGGACTCCATCGCAACCCATCGCCTTCGCAACCTCCGCGTAGTTCACCTCGACGAGGTCCGAAGACTGGTAGTTGGCCTCCCCGTACAGCAGATGCTGCAATGCCTTTACGTAGCCGGACGCCGCGTTGTTTACGATGATGAGCCCGAATCCAAGCCCCATCCGTCGCGCCGTCTCCAACTCGCCCAGCACCATGTTGAAACCGCCGTCGCCGGTAATGCCGATGACCGGCGCATCGGGGGCGGCGAGCCGTGCACCCATACTGCCGGGCAAGCCGTAGCCGATGGACGCAAAACCGCGGTCGGGGACAAATCCGCGGCCCGGCTGTTTGGTGTCGTACAGGAGCCCGCCCCAATGCGCCGCGAACCCGCCGTCGGCTACCAACAAACCGTTCGGCGGCATCCGTGCGTTCAACTCGTTCAGCATCCGCGCCATGTTGATGGGTACTTCAGCGGATTCGAGTCGCGGGCGAACATCTTCGCGCCACGCCGCCATGCGGGCACTGACCGCGGCTACCCAGTCGGCGCGCTCCGCACGCTGAGACGGAGCGCTGTCGGCGAGCGCGTCGCGCAGGTCCTGCAAGCCTTCGCGCGCATCACCCAGCAGCGGCACCGTGGCGGTAGTCGTGCGTCCGAGCTCTTCGGGGACCACTTCAAGATGAATGATCGGCACGCCTTCGGGCATCAGGGCAAACCGTTTGGTCGCGATCTCACCCAGCTTGCAACCAACGACCAGCAGGCAGTCCGACTCGGCGATGAGACCGTTAGCGATCCGGTCGTAGCGTCCGAACAAACCGGCGGAGAGCGCGTGGGTACAGGCGATCGCACCCTTGCCCGTCATCGTATGGGCAACGGGGATCGACTGTGCCTCGGCGAACGCCTGGAGCGTTTCAGCGGCGTCGCTAAGGTGCACGCCGCCGCCGGCCAGCACGATCGGTCGCCTGGCCGCCCGCAGCAGCGCGGCCGCCTCAGCCAGGGCATCCCGGGCTGGCCGGGTCCGGTAAGCCGGAGCCGAGTGGTAACGTTCGTCCGCGACCAGCTCTTCCGGGTCGAACGGATAGGTGTCGTGACAGACATCCTCCGGAACGTCCAGCACCACCGGTCCGGGCCGCCCGCTGGTCGCCACCATGAACGCGCGGCGCGTCAGTTCCGCCAACCGGTCGATGCGCTCGACACGAATGAGTTCCTTGGCGGCCGGCGCCAGGATCTCGACCTGACGCGCTTCTTGCGTCATGTTCTTCCAGGAATGCTGGCGGTGACTGTCACCCACGATCGCGACCAACGGCGAGCCGGCGTTCAACGCCTCGACCAGTCCGGTGACCAGATTGGTCGCACCAGGACCCAGAGTCGCATCCACGACGCCGACACGCCCGCTGACCTTGGCGTAAGCATCGGCGGCAAATACCCCGCACCGTTCGTCGTTGATCAGATGGTGAGAAAGTCCCAACCGGCGAGCGGCATCGTAGAACGGCAACAGCTGAAAGCCGCCCATGCCGAACATCGGCCCGGTTTCGTGCGCCAGTAGCATGCGGGCCAGCGCCTCGCCGCCGGTCATCTCGTTTTGTGTGCTCATCCGAACGTCTCTTCTAAGTGGATTGAGTATTGGCGCAGACCGGGCGTAGGGCCCGTTCGCATCGCCACTGCAACAACGCGTGGCCAGGTCGAGCGCGGCCGTCAGATATCAGCTCAGCAGCGCCGCCGCGCGTGCCGCGATCGCATCGGCTTGAACCTTGACGGCAGATTCGAGCGGCGGCGAGTAGGCGATGGGCGCACGCGGCGCGCCAAGCCGGGTCACCGGCGCCTTTAGCACACCGAACTGTGTCTCGCTGAGATCGGCCGCCAGCTCGGCGCCAAACCCACCCACCTGCACGGCTTCGTGAGTGATCAGTACGCGGCCGGTCTTGCGTACGGATGCGTACACCGTCTCCCTATCCCATGGCCACAGCGTGCGCAGATCGATGACTTCCGCCGCGATGCCACGCTCCGCCAGACTGGCCGCCGCAAGCTCGCATTCCGCCACCGTCCGGGACCAGCTGAGCAGCGTCACGTCAGAACCTTCACGCCGCACCGCGGCCTCGCCGATCGGCACGACGTAATCGCCGTCTGGTACCTCGCCCTCCACGCCCCAGAGATCCTTGTGCTCCAGATATACGACCGGGTCGTCCGCACGGATCGCCGCGGCCAGCAGTCCGCGGTTGTCGGACGGCGTCGAGGGCATGACGACAACGAGGCCGGGAATGTGCGTGTACCAGGCTTCCAGCGATTGCGAGTGCTGCGCCGCCGACGCGCGCCACATGCCGACCGGCTCGCGCGCGACCAGCGGCACCCGCGTTTGCCCGCCGAACATGTAGCGCGCTTTCGCCGCCTGATTGACGAGTTCATCGATCGCGCAAAGCGCAAAATCCGAGAATCGCATCTCGACCACCGGGCGCGTCCCCATCATCGCGGCACCTACCGCCGCACCCATGATCGCCGCTTCCGAGATCGGCGTATCCACGATCCGCTTCGCACCAAACTCCTGCTGCAGGCCACGATACTGGCCGAAGACGCCGCCGCGGCCGAGGTCCTCGCCGAGCGCCCAGACGGTGGCGTCCCGCTGCATCTCGAAGCGCAGCGCTGCGGCGCTCGCCTGCGCGTAGGTCATGCGACTCATACGGAACTTCCCCCAGGAGCCGTCATCGCGGCATCCAGATCCTGCACGTCGCTGAAGGCTTCTGAGACGGGCGGATACCCGGCCGCGCGGGCCGCAGTCAAGGCGGCTGACATCTCCGCATCGGCGCGCGCGGCCAGCGAGTCGAGCTCGGCCTCAGATACACCTGCCCCGCCCAGCAGTGTGCGGGTGCGCGCGATGGGATCATCGCGCCACTTCGCGTCGACTTCCGCCGCGTCGCGGTACGGCGCCGCATCGGCCGCCGTATGCCCGGTCAGCCGGTAAGTAACGGCGTGCAGCAGTCGCGGCCCTTGCCCACCGCGCACTTCACCAACCAGCCGCGCCGCGGTTTCCTCCAACGCGAGCAGGTCATTACCGTCGGCCTGTTCGGCGGGGATCCCGAGCGCTTCTGCGCGCGCCACCGGTCCGTCACCCGCCGTCGTGGTCGCGCTGCGCGTGGTCGCGGCGAAGCGGTTGTCTTCGCAGACGAACAGGACTGGCAGCTTGTAGATCTGCGCCCAGTTGAGTGCTTCCAGAAATGGCCCTCGATTGATCGCACCGTCGCCGAAAATATTCAGCACGATGCGCGACTCGCCCAGCAGGTCGAGCGCGTGGGCGGCACCAGCCGCGATCAGCAGATTCGCGCCGACCACGCCATTGGCGCCGAGCATGCCGACGTCGAAGTCCGCGATATGCATCGAACCACCCTTGCCGCCGCAGCAACCGCCGGCTTTGCCGAGCAGTTCTCGCATCATGGCTTCCGGATCCGCCCCCTTCACCAGGGTGTGGCCGTGGCCGCGGTGCGTGGAAAGCAGGATATCGTCGCGCTCCACACTACCCACGATCGCGACCGCACACGCCTCCTGACCGATCGACGGGTGCAACGGGCCCGGCACGTCGCCGCTTTGCAACGCCTCGACGGCGCGCTGCTCGAATGCGCGGACGCGGTACATCGAATGCAGCTGCGAACTGAGCCGCGTCACATTCAGGTTGGTCTGGTTCATCAGCTTTCGCGCTCCTCAACGGGTGGGAACAACGCGGTCGGCCGCCTCGACAGCGCGCATGCCTGTCGCCAGACCGAAAGCTGCGGCGCACGCGTTCACCGCACTGACCACACCATCTTCGTAGGTGCTTCTTGCATCGCCAATACGGGCCGACATCGTAGTCACCGTGACGCCTGCTACCCCCATCTCATCGAGCACCGGCAAACGCGAGATACCCGCCCCATCGGCGCCGACGCCGGCGTCATTGAAGAACGCCGCCGCCGCTTTCACGCGGATTGCCAGAGCCCGCTGCCCGGACACCACGGCGCCGTGCGATCCGCTGAGCACAACCTGTCCGACGTCGGATTCGTCCACCAACGAGATCGAATCGACGCACACGATACGCAGGCCCTGCGACGTCTGACCCAATAGCGTGCGTGCTTCCGCGTAGGCCCGCGGACTGCGATGCGGGCCCGCCGCCTCGAGGCGCGCCGCAGCTTCGCCGCACGACATCCCGGGCGTACAGCCGAGCGCACGGGCCGGCTCGTTGACATGGCTGATAACGCCGCGGACATACATATCCATGGCATCTCCAATCCGCGCCGACTCGTGGCCGACGGTAGCGGCCGGCATGTCGATTGCCTCACAGAGCGTGAGCGTCCCTATTCCGGCCCGATCGCGACCGACACCGGCATCGTTCAGGATCACACTGCCCGCTGTGGTCCGCGCGACCAGGTAACCGGCATAGGCGCCGCCGTGCGAGCCGCACACGATCACCTTACCGGTTGGATCTTCCGGCAGCTTGGTTGCGGTAGGTGCCAGGTGTACGTGACTTGGAATGGTATCGATGGTCCCAATACTCCGGTACAGATGCACTGACCCGCCAGTCTGTATGAACGTGGTGCAGGCGTCGGGCCGGACGGTCGGCCAACACGCGGCGCGGACCGCGCAAGCCCGGCCGCCCGCCGTTCGAGGCGTCGATGGTGACACACCGCCGCTGGTGCGAACCAGCGGGCGAAACGGGCGGACCACCGGTCACAGTCGGTCGACGATCCGCGCCCCTCGCGCAGATCCGACCCACGAGGAACTGCGACAATGGAACGATTCTGCGAACCTGAACACGCACCGCTAACGGCGGGCCGGGTTCGCCAACTCGAGGAGCGACCCAAGATGAGCGACGCGCGCGGTGCCAGAAACCTGGCGACACTGGTCTACGCCCTGCAAGCGGCAGCCTTTTTCACCGGCGGCCTGACACTGCTGGTCGGTGTCGTCATCAACTACGTCAAGCGCGGCGCGGTGGCAGGCACCTGGGTGGACGGTCACTTCCAATGGCAGATCGCCAGTTTCTGGTGGTCCCTCGCAGGCAATATCGTCGGGGCGCTTACGATCTTTCTCTTCGGCCTCGGGTACCTCGTGTGGCTGCTCGTGGCGGTGTGGCTCATCTATCGCATCGCCAAAGGCTGGTTACGACTGGTGGCCGAGGAGCAAATCTAGCGGTTGGGCGCGATGCCCGCCGTGGGCCGGACGCTGGCGCTACTGGTAGCCGCGGCGACGACAACCGCTCCAGCGTCGTTTGCATCGGATCACGAGCCTGCGCGGAGCCCGACGGGCGCGGCGCCGAGGTTGTACGGTCAGATTGAGAGCAGCCCGACGGGAGCCGCCGCGCCCCGCGTGCAGTCGGGTAACTGTGTCGCACGTCGGTCCGCAGCGGCGCGGCGCCTGTATTGCGATGTGGTTTTCTCGCCAGCGTTCCGGGCCCCACCGATCGTAGCCGTTGGTGGCGGAGAGCTGTCGCGAACCGGAGTACCGCGGTCTTCCGCGGCGATGCTGCGTGCCACGGCGCGCAATATCACGGTGGGCGGCATGACCATCGAGGTCGTGCTGCAGCCGGGTCGCCCCATCGGCCCCGTCGGTGCCAGCTGGATAGCCATTGAGCCCTGACGCAGGCGCACAACGGTAGAAGCCTGAGGACGCTCGCCGATCTCGAGGTGCTGGCGCCGGACTCGAACGACCGACCATCACCCAATGCAGCCAACTCACCAAATGGGAATCGGTTACGAGGTTCCCCAAGCTTCGCAACGCCTGCATCCAGGGCGCGGCGCTGCTCGAGTGAGCACCCGCTCGTCTCGCCGTTGGCGACAAAATCGTAAGCCAGCCTACCGCGTGTGGCTATCGGCGCATGTCTGTTTATGATGTGATCGCCAGCCATCAGACGCCTTCGAGGCGCCGTCGAATGAGTTCGAAAATCCGCGCAGTCGCCTTCTTTCTGGTCGTCGCCGGAATGGGAGCCGCGCTCACCGTACTGTATCTCGCCGGATACAAGACCGTGCAGGCGGAAATTGTGATCGATGCCTCACCCAAAGCCGTCTGGGCGGTTCTGATGGACGCCTCTTCCTACGAGCAGTGGCATCCGGTCATCAACCCGATCTCGGGGCCGTTCGAAATCGGCAAGACGATTCCGTACCGCATGAAAAGCCCTGGGGGCGAAGTCTCGGAAGTGGAGTCGCGCGTAGTCGGGCTCGACCGGTGGAAGTTCCTGAATCAGTACGGCGGCGTACCGTTGGTGCTGACGTTCAACCACGAGTTCAAACTGGAGCCGGTCGAAGGCGGCACCCGGGTGATTCAGCGCGAGGAGTATCGAGGCATCGCCGTGCCGTTTTGGAATCCTGACTGGGTCGAACAGGGCTACATGCGCGCAAACGAGGGCTTGAAAGCCGAGGTCGCGCGGCGGCTCAAAGCGCAATGAAGAACGAGGAGCGAACGTCATGTCAGCAATGGAAATTGCCGCCCTGGAAAAGCAGATTCTGGAGTTACGCGGCCAGCTGAATACGCTGCGGCGCGAATCTGAGCCAGTCGAGGTACCCGACTACGAATTCAGGACTTGCGACGGCGCTACGAGCCTCTCCGAGTTGTTCGGTGACCGCGAGCAGCTGCTGGTCATTCACAACATGGGACAGGGCTGCCGCTACTGCACTCTGTGGGCAGACGGTTTCAACGGCTTTGTCGCCCACCTGGAGTCCGTCCTGGCGGTCGTGCTCGTGTCCAAAGATCCGCCCGCCCTGCAACGCCAGTTCGCAAACTCAAGGGGTTGGCGCTTCCGACTCGCATCGCACGGTGGGGGCGCGTACTTGCAGGAACAGTCGGTCATACCCGGCGAAGGCAATATGCCCGGCGCGGTCGTCTACAAAAAGGAGAATGGCCGCATATGCCGGGCGAACGCCACGACCTTCGGGCCGGGGGATCTGTACTGCTCGATGTGGGGTCTGCTCGCCCTGGCCGGGATGGACGAGTCCAGCTGGACGCCCCAATACAACTACTGGCAGCGCCCCGCAGCGCTCGATGACGGCGGTGCGAACGTGCTCGGCTGACTGGGTTCGGCGGCGACGGGGCGGCGAGGTCGCTCCGTCACGGCGAGGTGCCGGCATGACGTCGCTCTCGCGCGAGCTGGGCCTCTCGCAATGAGATGTAGCCGGTTGCAGCGAAAATGAGCGTCCCACCCAGCCAGGTCCACACCGTCGGCACCTCGGCGAATACGACGAACGCGAGCAATGCAATCAGCGGCAACTTCGTGAATTCGAGCGGCTGCAGTTGCGTCACTTCCCCGAGATGTACCGCGCGCGTCCAACACACGTGGCCGATCGTGCCGGCACCGGCCAGTGCAAACAGCCAGATCCAGGCCTGCACAGACGGCCAGTCCCAGACGAACAGGGCCGGAACCAGCGCCAGCGGCGACTGCAAGATGACCATCCACGCGACGATCGCCTCCGGATGTTCGGTAGTGGTCAGCCGCTTGACTATCAGCGTGGTGATCGCCAACAGGAAGGCGTTGGCCAGCGCCAGCACCGCGCCGGTTGAGAGTTCTTCGAAACCCGGCCGCAAGACGATCAGCACACCGGCGAATCCGGCCAACAGAGCGGCCATGCGTCGAAACCGAATGACCTCCCCCAACACCAGAACGGCACCCAGCGTAGTCCAAAGCGGCGCAGTGAATCCGAGCGAGGTCGCCTGGGCGAGGGGAATCAAGGTTATGGCGGTAAAGCCGGCCGCCATCCCGATGACGTTGACGACCGAGCGTGCCGCGATCAGAGGCAGACGTCGCGTGCGCATGGCATAACGTCCGCGCTGTACGAGCCACGGCACCAGCAGCACGACTGCCAGAAAGTTCCGCCAGAAAACCACGACCATCGCGTGCAGTTCTTCGGCCGACAGACGTATGAAGATCGACATCGACGTGAAAAAGAACATCGCGAACAGCATCAGGCAGGTGGCCCGTACCGCCGGCGGCAGTCTTACCCAGGACTGTTGCAACCATGGCCAGCCCGCCATCGAACTCCCCGAGGCCGCACGCGCTCCGCTAGCCTAACACCCTGAAAAATCGTTGCGCGGTCGGCGCCCCGTCCGTAGGGTGACACGGCTCGCAAGAAAAAGCGTCGAGGCTCACGATGTCCGCTGCGCTAGCGCTCGCGAACCACTATTTCGAACTTTCCAACGCGCGCGACCTCGACGCGATCGGGCGCCTGTTCACAGCGTCCAGCACCTATAGTTCAGTCCACACCGGGGTGTATCTCGGTGCAGCTGACATCATGGCGATGCAGCGCGGTTTCTTCGCCGCTCACCATGCGCTGCACTGGGCCGTCCTGAGCGTCGAAGAGATCCGACCGCAGGTCTGCTTGTTCGACTTCGCGCTGACTGGCGCGACCATGGATGGAGACGCGGTGGTGGGGCGTGGTCACGAGTACGTCGTCGTGTATGACAGCAGACTTCAACACGTCGAGGTTCGCACCCATCCGGAAGACGCATGATGACGGCACGGATCAACTACAACGGCAAGACCTTCCGCGGCCGCACGAACTCCGCCAATGGCGAAGTCGGTGCGGCCACGCAATTCGAATACCACCAGACTGGCCAGCTACTGACCGGCACATACCGCGGCGGCAGCGTGCGGGCCGGGCAACTACTCGGCGTGGTGCACGATGACGATACGCTGACTTTTCAATACCACCACTTAAACGAATCGGGCGAATTGATGGCCGGGCGCTGCGAATCGACTCCGGTCATATTGGACGGCCGCCTCGTCATGCGGGAACGCTGGCAATGGCTGACGGGTGACCGCAGCGCCGGCACCTCCGAAGTCGAAGAAGTCACATCTAAGTGATCTGACAACACGCGCAAACGTGCCGCCGCGCGCCGGTGCCCCGATGGTGATGGCTATTTGACCGTAATCGTTATGCGCTCGGACATGACTGGCCGGATATGTGGCACGTGCTTCCAGTCGCCCAGCACCAGCTGCAGTGTGTGTTCGCCGGGTGCAAGCTCAATTTTCGCCTCGGTTTGTCCTTTGCCGAAGTGACGGTGCTTTTCGTCTGCGGGAACCGGCAGCTTCAACGCATCGCCGGCAAGTTCCGCGTCGATGATCAGGTGATGGTGACCGGTGTCGGGAATATTGGGCACACCGGCGGGCGCGACACCCATACCACTCAACCCAAACTGCAGGTGAACCGGGCTGGCAACAGTGTCGCCGTTCTTCACGTTGATGAAGTAGACGCTGGCACCGTCGGGCCGCGACGTATCTCCGGCGGTAACCGGACCGGCGATCAGGACGGCGCCTAAAGTGGCCCACGCGCCGAACGTCTGTAAAACTGGCTTCGAGAAAACTTTCATGCTGCTGCTCCGCTCTAAGTACCATTGCGAAAGCGTTGATGAACAAATCTGGCGCCAGCCGGCGCGCAGGCAATGAACGCAGTCGATCGCGTCCTTCATCAGCCTTCGTACACAAGACAACACGCAACCAGCCGGATTTATTCGCATGCGACAGAAATCTTTTTTGGAGCAGGTCCGATTGGATGACTGAGTCGGTACGGACAGAGCTGGTGTCGGCCCGGCTGCGTCTTTGGCGTTTTTGTCTGTCATTGACGCGCAATCGTGCTTCAGCGGAAGATCTGATGCAGTCGACCTGCGTACGTATTCTCGAACGTGCGCATCAGTTCAGGCGCGGCACACGATTCGACAGCTGGATGTTCCGTATCGCACAGACCGTATGGCTAAACGAAGTGCGACGCGATCAGCTCCGTGCAGAACAGAGTTTTTCGGGCGGCGATCTGGACGAACTCACGAGTCCTACCGACCCCGAGCGGGACGCCGCCGGACGTGACGTATTGAACGCGGTACTGTCACTCCCGGAAGCGCAACGCGTAACGATCCTGCTGGTTTATGTGGAAGGCTTCAGCTACGCGGAGACTGCAGAGATTCTCGACATTCCCCTGGGTACCGTCATGAGCCGCATTGGAGCCGGTCGGCGTTCGCTCGCCAGGGGTCCGCTCGGCGAGTCGAATGGCGACACTACCGCGTCGATCGCCTCTGCAGTAGAACGCGGAGCAGCTCTGTCGTGAACTCGCACCTGTCCGATGCGCATCTCATTCGGTTCCTCGATGGACGGCTGCCGGCGGACGAACACGCCGCAATCGAGGCTGCACTCGCCACGGACCCTGCCCTGGCGGACCGGCTGGCAGCACTGCACGTGGATACCACGGCCATCGGTCCGGCGTTCGAGACGCTGTTGGACAATGCGCCGGAAGTGGATTTCGCTTCGATGGAACACGCCGCCGACCCGCCGCGTGAATCTACGCTCGGGCGCGGGCGACTGAGTCTTGCAGCGAGCCTCGTCGTCGCGGCCGTGCTCGGCGCCCTGCTCGCCAGCGTCTGGCAAGAACCCCGGCAGGACACGCCGCGCGACGAGCGTTGGCATGCCGACGTCGTGACTTATCACAAACTCTACGTCCCTGAGACCGTCGCGCCGCTCGAGGCCAGCGTCAGGTCACTCAACAGCCAGTTCGAACGTGTCGCCAACGCCTTGTCACTCGACATTCCGGAGGCGCTCGGGCGCCTGGCCGACGTGGAATTCAAGCGCGCACAAGTGTTGGGTTTTGAGGGTACACCACTCGCGCATCTGACCTATCAGAGCGCCGCGGGCAAACCCATCGCGCTCTGTTTTCTAAAGCTGCCCGGAGCCGGTACCAGCGTGCCGGTCACGAGTCGCCAGCGTGGCCTTGCAGCCGTCACGTGGGAACAGGCGGGGCTCGGATTTATCATCGTCGGCGACGTTGACGCGAAGACGCTCGAAGCGCTGGCGAAAGCGGCCAGCGAAGCGTTTCCGACCTGATCGCCGGCCTGCCTTTACTTGTGCCCGGTCTGCGGGTGCGCCTGGCGCGTGATTCTCGAAACCACCTTATCGGATACCCGCACGTCAAACACCGCGCCACCGCCACGCTTGGCGAATTCCTCGATCAACACCGGGATCTGCGACAGCTCCGTGATGGTCTCGCCAGCCAGACCGAAGCCACGCGCGATGCCGGCAAAATCCGTGTACCCGAACACCGATCCTTCTTCGGACAGGCCAACCGAGCGAAGTTTGTGAACCTCTGAACCGTAGGCGCCGTCGTTCATGACGATGGTCAGGATGTTGAGACCGTGGCGGCGCATCGTTTCCAGTTCCTGGATATTCATCATCAGGCTCCCGTCACCGTCGAATAACACGACGGTTCGGTCCGGTCTCGCGGCTGCCACGCCCATCGCGAAGGACGTGCCGTTTCCGATGGCGCCAAACTCGCGGATCGTCATGAAGCGCTCGAACGGACGGGACGGCATCTGCGCGAAGAACGCCGAGCAATGACCGGAGGAGTTGACCATCTCCCAGTCTGCCGGCAGCGCCGCCTCCAGCGCCTCAACCACTTCACGCGGGTCGAGTTCGCCAGCAGCCAGGTTGTACGCATAGCTATCGGGCTTCGAATCGCGAATACGGGTCGCGATGGCGTCGCTGCGCCACGGCGTCGCCCGCGCGGCGATCGCATCTACGAGTTGCTCGGTGCCATATCTCGCGTCCGCGCGCAGATGATTGCGCGCCACTTCCTGAGCCTGGCTGACGGCGCGCGGCTGCACGTCGATGTGCAACATCTCCGCGTTGGGCCAGAGTTGACCGCCACCACCCAGATGAAACGCCAGCGAGGCGCCGACGGCGATGACCAGATCTGCTTCGGCCAGGCATTCGATACCGAACTCCGTCGAAAAGCTCCCGGATATACCGATACAGAACGGGTCATCGTGAAACAGGCCCCGGGCGGGCAGGCTGGTGGCGAGTAGCCCACCGGACTTCTCGGCGAGGGCACGGCAAGCCGGGCCAGCCCCTGCTTCCGCGGCGCCGAGACCGGCGAGAACGACCACGCGCTCCGACCGGTCGACCAGTTCAGCCGCCCTGGCCAGGTCATCGGGGTGTGCAGGCATCGGGGAATTCGCCGGCAAAATCGCCTTCGAGGGAGACGGCAATTCAGTTGACCCTGTCCACCCCATGTTCTGCAGATCGAACGGAATACCGAGCACCACCGGCCGGCGCTCGGTGCGTGCCTGCAAGAAAGCATCGCGTACGGCGACCGGCATACGCTCGACGTTGTGCAGGCTGTGATATGCCGCGCCGGTGGCGGTGATCAGCGGCGCCTGCACGAGTTCCTGGTTGTACCAGCCGCTTTTCAAAGGCGCTTCGCCAGCGAACACGACGACTGGCAGGTTTGCCCGCACCCCCGCCGGCAGGGCGGTCATGAGCTGGCTCACGCCAGGGCCACAGGTCACCGTCGCGACGCCAACCTCGCCAGACTTACGCGCATAGGCCATCGCCGATGCGACGGCACAGTGCTCGTGCCGCACGTAGATCATCCGGCATCCGTGCTCGGATAACCGTGTCGCCCAGTTCATGTTCGCGTCGCCCAGCAGCGCGAAGCATGTGTTGACATCTTCTTGCGCAAACGCGCCGGCGAGGACATCGTAGACTTTGGGGGCAGGCTGGCTGGTCACGTAACGGCGCTCCATTGGCTTGTCGGATGCCCGCTGTATCACACGACGACGATCTAATGTTTCGCCGACGGCGACCAGCGCGCATGTGCGGGCAAATTGGGCATTGTAGCCGGTGTACAGCGCGGGCCTCGCCGGGCGGTGCAACGGCGCGCCTGAACCCGGTCAGGTACAACCTGGGCATGGATCTTTCATGACATCACGCCAAGACGCGCAACCGACCGTAGAACCGGTCCTCGGATGCCTGCTCGGCACCGCTTATGGCGATGCGCTCGGTCTGCCCTACGAAGGGGTGAGTGCGCAACGCGCGGCACGGCTGCTTGGGCCACCAGACCGATTCCGCCTGCTGGCGGGCCGCGGCATGCTGTCGGATGACACCGAACACAGTCTGATGGTCGCACTCGCGTTGAACGAATCGACGTTCGACCCGGATCGATTCGCAAAACGCCTGGCGGCGCACCTCCGGCTGTGGTTCCTGGCGTTGCCGGCGGGGCTCGGCATGGCCACTTTGAGATCGGGGCTGAAACTCTGTGTCGGCTTTCCGCCGCACCGCAGCGGAGTCTACTCGGCTGGCAACGGTCCGGCGATGCGCGCGCCGCTGCTCGGTGTCGTGGCCGAAGACCCCGTGCACCTCGACAAGCTCGTCACGGCCAGTACCGTGCTGACCCACACGGACCCGAAAGCGTGCGCCGGTGCGAAAGCCGTGGCGTTCGCGACCTATCTCGGCGTGCGCGATGATCTCACCGATCGCGAAGCCCTCGCCGATCGATTCATCGAAGCGGTGAACAGCCATATCAGCGAAGGCGGCGAGACCTTGCTGCCGCTACTTTCCAAAGCAGCCGAAAGCGCCGCGGCCGGTCAATCGACAGAACAGTTTGCGGCCGACATCGGGCTCGCCAAGGGCATCAGCGGCTACATTGAACACACGGTGCCCGTGTGCGTTCACGCGTGGCTCGCATTTCGGCATCAGCTGCAAGACGCGGTGCAGGCGACGGTAAAGCTCGGCGGCGATGCGGATACGACCGCCGCCATCGTCGGTGGCATGTGCGGGGTCCTCGCGGCTCGTGAGGATCCGACGGCGTTTGCACGACTCAAATTGGATCAGGTGGTCGACTGGCCGTGGTCGCTGGCGCGTATAAGGGCGCTTGCGGCGGCGTTGGTGAGTGCGCGGCGCGCGTGCCTAAGCGTGCCTGCGCCGCGTCCCCTGTGGTTGCTCAGGCTACCGCGCAACATAATAT
Source organism: Pseudomonadota bacterium (assembly GCA_039030335.1). GTDB lineage: Bacteria > Pseudomonadota > Gammaproteobacteria > HK1 > HK1 > JBCCEJ01. The sequence goes on from JBCCEJ010000024.1 coordinate 25,041, forward strand.
TTCTCTTGATCGTGTTGGTGCATGGACTGCGCCGGCTGTTGCCACCGTACTAGAACAAATGGGAGTCAACCAGGGCATGGCTGCGCACTACTGTCACCATCTCGTGGAATGCGCACCACGAAGTTTCGCAACCGTCGCCGACGCTTTGCGTGCGGCGGACTGGGCGGGTACAGGCGCTGGACTGTACGGGGCATGGCGCGCGCAGATCGGGCAACCCCGAGACACCCTGAATGTGATCACCGTGTCACAAGCTCCGGTCGATGCGTCTGCGGTCGAACCGGTGCTGGGCGGCAACAGCGCGGTGCGCAACGTCACGCACGAACCGATGCGACCTACTCTGCGGCCGTCATCTGCGGCACCGCCGATCCGGCAAGGTAACTATGCGTTCCGGTGGTTCGAGCTTCCGCAGGCCAACTGGCCGGAATTCCTTGCGCTGTGCGAGGCGGCCTGGCCTGGATTCGAGGCCGCGTACGACTCGCAGGTCGTTGGGTTGTGGCAGTCCGAACTGACTCGTGCACCGGGCGCGCGCGCCCTGTTGTTGACGCGACGCCCGGATCTGGCGATGTGGGAACGCTCGAAACAACCGGCCAACGCCGACGAACAGGAAGTGAGGGCGCGCCTTAGCCGGCGCTACGATCTCTGCGAGTCGACCTGGGTATACACCACGACGCTGCTTGGCGCGTCTGACCAGCAGGACACGGTGCGGTGGACGTGATCGGGTAAACACACCGCTGCCTGCCATCGCCGGGGCGGCAGCTGAACGGAGGTGTCTCGATGTTGGCGATTCCAGCTACGGGCCAATGCCAGTGCGGCGCGTGTCATTACCGCGTGGAAGCGGCACCGTTCGTGGCCTATACGTGTCACTGTCGGGCGTGCCAGGCCTTGTCTTCGAGTGCATTCAATACGTGCTTGCAGGCGCCGGCCGAGAGCGTCAGATGCAGCCACGGCAAGCCGCGCAGCCGCGACCGGACGGCCGCCAGCGGTAACGTACTGACCACGTGGTTTTGCGGGGACTGCGGTTCGGCGATGTTCGCGCAGAACTCCGCCCGGCCCCGCATACGCACGGTCTATGTCGGCACACTGGACGAGCGCGAGACCGTCAACGTTGTTGCGCACATCTGGACGAACGCGAAACTGCCCTGGGTCGTATTACCGCCCGGTCATCGCGTCTACCCCGGGGCGGGCGACTGGCGGCAGGACTACGCGGACGATATCGACCGGTATCTGCCTGGCACCCACGGGCAGTGAGCACTCACAGCAGTGCGCCGCGCGACCCGCAGGCCGGGGCAACGGTCCCTGGAACGGGCATGAATGTCAGTCTGGCCGGCGCGGCGCTCGGCTAAGATAAAGCCTCGCAAAACCCTGAATCGGTGAAGATGTGGAATCCTCCTGGCTAAACGAGTTGAAGCGCCTGCATGCCATCGCCGCGACCGGGCGCAACTTCTGCGATTCCGAATATGACCGCGAGCGCTATGAGGAAGCCTTGTCGATCGCCGGACGGCTGCTCGCGGATCTGGGGGGAACATCCATAGACCGCATCAATAACCTGGTGCCCGAATACGCAAAGGGTTACGCAACCCCGAAGATCGACGTGCGCGGCGCGCTCATCGATGGCGATCGGATTCTGCTGGTCAAGGAAGCCACCGATGAGAAGTGGACGTTGCCTGGGGGTTACGCCGAAGTCGGTATCACCCCGGCTCGCAATGTCGAGAAAGAAATGTTCGAGGAGGCGCACGTCAAAGTGACCGCGAAGCGACTCTACGCGGTGCGCCACAAAGCCGCGCACGCGTACAAACCGGACGTACGCGACTTCTACAAGATGTTCTTCCTCTGCGAAGCCGACAGTCCGGTGGAGCCCGCCCCTGGCATCGAGACACTGGACGTAGGCTGGTTCACACTGGAATCACTGCCGCCGTTATCGCGCGGACGCATCATCGAGGCCGACCTCGTCGACGCGTTCAAGGCGAAACCAGCAATCACATGGGAAACCAGGTTTGATTGATCGCGGTCGCACCAACGAATTTGCAGACGGCGCCTCCGTCTTTGACGAGTAAGTGCCAGTGCTCGCGCCATCACAATGCCTGGTCGTCACCGGACTGCCGGCGAGCGGCAAATCTACGGTCGGGGCGCAGCTCGCCGCAGCCCTTGGCTGGCGTCTGCTCGATAAAGACGCCTATCTCGAAGCCCTGTTTGACGCGCGCGGCTGCGCGACGCCGGACGAACGTCAGCAACTAAGCCGCGAGAGCGACGCGCAGTTCATCGCTGATGCGCGCGAGGAGTCACGAGTCGTGCTCGTCTCGCACTGGCGCGCACGCGGTGAGACGGGTCCATCCGGTACGCCCATAGACTGGTTGGGTGAGACATACCGCACCATTGTCGAGGTGCATTGTCGTTGCGACCCCACGATTGCCGCGACACGCTTTCGCCAGAGGGTCCGGCATCCCGGACATCAAGACGAACGGCGGGATCACGAGGCTACGCTCAGCTGGCTGCGTGGCTGTTCGCAGTCGATGCCGTTGGGCATCGGCAGTTGCCTGACGGTGGCCACCGGGTCCAGGCCAGATCTGGGAGCGCTTCTGGCGCGCATCGATCTCGCTCTTGAATCCGCTTTGTGATCAGACGACGCAGGCGCACCGACATGGCAGCAACCCAGGGTCTCGATCATCACCGTCTCGCCGTCGGCGAAGGTCCGCGCCACCATATGATGTTCGCCGAGCCGGGCAGCATTCGGGTGGAGCTCATATGGACGGGTACCTGAAAACCGGTACGGATCACCCCCCTCAATTCCAATGCCGTCAAACATCACACGGCGCGGCGGGTGATTGCTACCTTCATCTGCACATCCTCTTCTACATAACCTCTACACGTTCCGAGACATCTGGCGATTTCGTTCCGTATTTGCTGACTTAATATCGACTATTTGTTGATATTTCATTCACGCCGCCTTCACTACTTCGACCTTAAGTTGTCCGCGTCGACCATCGCAGTCCAGCTTGTAGCGGCTGCGGTTTTTTTCAACTTTACGAACAAGGGATCAACACATGCTGAAGACGCTCAAGGCGTTGATGATTACGGCAGCCACCTGCTTCGCGTTGACTGGCCCGGCGCACGCTGGCGGTTACAAAAAAGACATCGTGGACACCGCGGCCGCGGCTGGCTCCTTCCAGACCCTGGTTGCGGCGGTCAAAGCGGCAGGACTGGTCGAGACGCTGAAGGGTGACGGCCCGTTCACAGTGTTTGCACCGACCGACGCAGCCTTCGCCAAGCTGCCGGCCGGAACCGTCGAGTCGCTGCTGAAGCCAGAGAATCGTGACCAGCTCACGGCCATCCTGACGTATCACGTCGTGCCTGGAAAAATCATGTCTGGCGACATCGCCGGCAAGCAGGCTGCGGTCAAGACCGTCCAGGGACAGTCCATCGACGTGAACGCTACTGACGGCGTGCGGGTCGACGGCGCATCGGTCGTCAAAGCCGACATCGACACATCGAACGGCGTCATCCACGTAATCGATTCCGTCATCCTGCCGAAAACCTGACAGGACAACGTTTCTTGACCCGGTCATTTCCGCCGACCGAGTCTCCTCGCGCCAGCGTGCTCCGGCACGCTGGCGTTTTTTCGTTCCAACGCTTGGCGGTGCGCCGCCCTAGAACCCGGACTCCCGCAACAACACTCCGTACGCAGTCGACCAGAGGCGTTCGGCAAGACTCTGCGGCTCTCCATGGATCTGCGCGATCCCGGTCAGAACGCGATTCGGAGGGGCAAATGCTGCGCAGCCTCTGAGCGCTGCCCGGAATACCGACCGGGTTGGAATCAACCTGCCTTGCCCATCCGCAGCAGCCGCTACGGGTCCACCGTAGGCACTGGCTAGCAGCGGAGATTCCAGTTCCACGACGCTGGTGGATTCGACCTCGCCGATGTGACATTCGATGGATGGTATGTCGACATCATCCGCGTAGAACCGCGCTGTCGCCCCCGTGCGCACCCGGTGAATGTCTTCCTCGTAGATATATACCGAGATCGCCGGCTGCGCAGTGTCGGCCACGAACGCGAGGGGTTCACCGCGGGCAACCCAGTCACCGACCGCGAGCGGCTCGGCGACGGCCGTGACGATGCCGGTTACCCCGGCTTTAAGCTCCATATCGCGCGCCGTGTCCAGCAGCGCCGCGAGCGCCTGTTCAGCTTCCTGCAACTGCTGACGCAGGATCAGGCGCTGTTGACTCAATTCGTCGTCTACCGACTGTACTTCGCTCTGCCAGTTGAGCAGTTGAAGCTCACGCGTCGCGCGCGCGATTTCGAATTCCAGGTCGGGCGAGGCCAGTCGAATCACCGGCGACTCCGGCTCCACCGGGTCGCCAGGCGCAGCCAGGATCGCAGCGATCTGGCCTTCGCTCGGCGCCTCTAGTGCGGCGTATCGCTCAGCTTGAATCAGTCCAGGCACTGCCACTTCCCAGCGCCAGGGCATCAACAGCGCGCCTGCTGCCACCGTCATCAGCGTCAGAGTCCGCAACAAGGCAAAGTTCATGCGAATGTGTCCACTACGCCGTGACCACTCCCGAAGCTCGCGCCAGACTGGCCGACCAATGAACCACACCAGTTCAACCAGCATCAGGACGATACCAAGAAGCTTGAAGAAGAAGTGGTAGACCAGCAAAGCGATGCCGAGGAACAGAATCAGCCGATACAACCAGACCCCGAACGCAAATCCGACCATCAAACGCCGGCGGCTCGGCGTGGCTGCTTCAGGCGGCGGTTCGCCAAGCGCGAACAGAAATTCGCGCAACCACCAGCGGCCCAGCGCAAAAGAACGCTCGTGCAGGTTCTCGATGCCGAACCAGTCGGACATCAGGAAGTATCCGTCGAACCGCATGAATGGATTCAGATTGACCGCGAGCGTCATGATCCAGGTGGTCGTCGCCAACAGGAAGGCGGCACTCTTCCATGGTCCGTCCGGCAAGACACTCCAGGCGAACAGCGCGATCACAGCCAGCCCAAGTTCCGTCACCATCCCCGCCGCCCCGATGGCGAGTCGCTGGCGCGCGGACGTTAGCGTCCACGCGTGGTTGGTGTCGGTATACAGCACCGGCCAGAGCACCATGAAAGCAATGCCCATGGTCGAGACCTGGCAACCGTAGCGATAAGCCGTGAAGGCGTGACCAAACTCGTGCAGCACCTTGGCTGCGGCGATCGACACCGCCAGCCAGATGGCGCCTTCCACGGACCAGAAATGCGGAAATGTCGACAGCAGCGAGTCGATGTTGCGCGCCGCCAGGTAAAAGCCGACTAGTGCCAGAATTACCAGTGCATACGCGACGGCACGCGCATACAGCCAGCGTATCGACGGATACATCCATTCCAGAATCGCCTGCGGCCGAAGCAGCGGTACGCGAAAGAACAGGTAAGACGTCAGCAGTTGCCGGAACCACCCCGGATAGAGCATGTCCCGGGCCGTGGCGAGTCGTTCCCGCGCCTGCGCGCCGCGACTCGCGACGAGGTGGTTGGACAATAGAAAGCCCGCGAGCGCCTGAACATCTTCGCCATCGAGCTGCAGGGTCGTCTCTGCATTGACCGCCGCCGCGATCCGATCTGCATCCCCCAGACTCCAGCGTGAGAGCATCTCAAAAGCAGGCCAGCCGATCTGGAAGAATCGGTTGGCAGGCGGATCATGGAGAGTCCAGGTCGGTGCTCCGTCTTCGGCCGGCGCCCCCGCCTGCAGCACCAGTTCGTCGCGAAGCGCAGGCAGCGCAGCCGCTTGCGTTGCGCTCACAGCCCCAGCCAGCGGCGCGCGGTAGCAAATGGTCGCCGGAACAGGAAGTAACCCAACGCTACCTCTTCCCCGGACACCTTGGCGGTGCCCTTGAGGCCAATGCGCGGCGGCTGGTCGAGCGCACCGAACACGGCCTTCATGCGATATGCAGTAACACCCTCGGCGGTTGGTTCCGCCCGGTAGCTCGCATATTGCACGGTCGCGTCGAGTGGATTTTGCGGGTCGATATTCAGAAACAGGCGCACCGGGGCACCGCGACGCAGCGTCACTGCCTCATCTACCGGCATCAAGACCTCCAGCTCAACGCGTCGCGGATCGGCAAGCTGCATGACCTTCTCGCCGAGGCTTACAGCTTTGCCCTGCCAGTCACTGACCCGTCCAAACACAGTTACACCGCGCCGCGACGCGCGCACTTCGACGCGGGACAGCAGCGTTTCGCGATAGCGCAGCTCCGCGAGTCGCTGTTCCAACCGGCCTTGCAACACCGCGAGGCGCGATTTGCTGCGCGTATCGAACAACGCCGATTGAGCCGCCTGTCGGTACTCGGCTTCGGCTACCGCTGCGGCATGGCGCGCGAGTTCAGTTTCATTGCGAAGTTCGGTTGCGTCTAACGTGAACAGCAGCTCGCCGGCAGCGACGCTCTGATTCGGTCGCACCGCCACTTCGTCGATAACGCCATTGAGCGGTGCTCGCACCAGCACCGCATCAGCAGCGATCACCTCCGCCTCGCCAAGCGCCGATTGGGTAACCCGCACCGTCACCAGCGCGAAGACCAAAGCCACGACAATGGTCACTGCCAGCGCCTGCTTCAGGCCACGTCTGACGAGACCTTTACGCGTCGGCTGCAATGCGGCCAGCGCGTGCGCATACGTATCGGCGAGTTCAGCCAACAGAGTCTGTTCAGCGGGCGACCAGACGTCGTCACGGGCGAGCAGCAACACGCCGAGTTGTCTGCCTTCCAGGTCCAGCAGACGCACGCTCAGGCATTCCGTCGGCAACCATTCAGACCACTCAGCGCGAATGCGTTCGGGCATTGCTTGTAGGTCCAGCATTGCCAACTTGTCAGCCGGGATTGCCTGCTTGCGGCGAGCCAGACGCTGCATCCATACGATGAACGGCGCATGCCTGTCGGCGTCCGGTAAACCGGAGACGGTCTGCACCCGGAGTGACCGATCGTCGGGACCGAGAAGCAATACCGCCTGTCGATAAGGACAAAGTCTGTGGGTGTCGTTGGCGATCACGAATCCGAGTCGGGCGACGTCCTCGGCCTCGCGGGCCGCCTTGCCCAGTTCCACCAGACGTGCCAGCCCGGACAGCTGACGCGCCTGGATCTGCTCGGGGGTTAGTGTGGCAGCCGGTTCCGACATGGCCGCGGCGGCGGGGCTACCGCCCCTCGAAAGAAGCGCGACCGCTCATACCGGGCATCAGCCGTGACAGATCGCCGTCGAGGGTGCCGAAGATCTTTACTGACTGACTGACGGGGTCTACTTCAGAACCCAGACGGGCAACGCGTGCCCTGAAGGCCTGCTGGCTTTCTTCTATGAAAACCTCGAAAGACGCCCCAACCGCAAGCCATTGCAACCAGTGCGACGGCACCAGCAGCTCGGCTTCCAGCGTGTCGGGGTTGTGAATCTTGAGAAGTGGCTGCCCGGCGGTCACGTAAGCGTGTTCATCGGCTTCTTCGGCGGCGATACTGCCGTCGAACGGCGCCTTGATCACGCAACGGCTGACGATGGCCGTGCTCAGCTGCACGTTGGCTTGTGCTTCTTCCAGCGCCGCCCGTGCGCTCAGGGCTTCCAGTTCGCTTGCCGAATTCAGCGTGACCAGCCGGTCTACGACCCGGGCTCGATCACGAGCGGCTTTGCGCAATGCGATTGCCCGTGCCAGCTCCGCACGCTGCACGCGGCAGTCGAACGTCACGAGTTCATCGCCTTTCCGAAACGTTGCTCCCTCACGTCCAGCGAATGCCAGCACGCGGCCGTCCATCTCGGCCGAGAGCGTCGTATCGTCCCGGGCACTTAGCTGTACACGAATCTCACTGCTGGCCTGGCGCTTGAGCTCGACGCTACCGGTCAGGCTGCGAAGCGAGGGTAATGGCGCCGTCTGCGCGTGTGCGACGCTCGTCTGAACGCCCGACAAGGCGGCAATTAGCGTTACACAAGATATCCGATCGCGTATCACTGCTTCGGCGCATTGTCGGGTTCGGCCAGACCGTTCGACTCCGTGCGCAAGTTGCCTGCACTCCAGTCCGCTAAAACGGCCTCTATGGCGACGCTCAAGTCCGCTACCGAGTGGGATTGCACGGTCGGCGGGAGTGGGTCCAGACCCAGGCTCGCGTGTAAACGGCCAGTCGCGGCCTGAAGCGCCGCATAAGAATCCAGACGCCGAAGCTCAGCCAGCATGGCATTGCTTTGCGTGCGGATCGTCTCCAAAGGCGAAGTCGCAAGCGCCTGTTCGGTATTGGAGACGTTTTCGAGGATGCGTTGTTCCACGGCCAGCAGCTGCCGGGCACGCTCGTAGCGCTGCACGACGTTCTGGAAGTCGCGGTACGACAGATGCACCTGCGAGAGCACGGCCATGCTGACCGCCAGACGCTGCGCCTCGGCGACCTGCTCCTGGGTTTCAGCAAGACTGAGCCCTTCGAGGCGCCCGGGCAGACTCAACAGATTCCACGTTATGCGCAGGCCTGTCTCATACCAGGTCTGATGGCTCAAGAACGAGTTGCTGTTGAAGTTGACACCGAAATCGAATTCAAGCCCCGGCAACAGTCGGGTGATAGCCTTGCGGGTTTCAAGCGCAGTTATGCGTTGCTCGTACGCCGCTTCGATCAGCTCCGGACGCTGAACAAGTGCCAGCGCTTCCATCTGCGGCAGTTCGATGTCGACGACGGGAAGCGTCATCTCCTCGGGCGTTGGCACCACCAGTGCATAGGCTTCGCCAAACGGCAGATTCATCAAGGCCGCGAGGCGCGGTTTGGCCTGCGACAGATCTTGCTCCAGAGTCTCGAGTTTCTGAATGACGTCTAGCAAGGCCTTCTGATAGCGCAGCGTCTGCAACAACGGTTGCAGCCGTTCACGCTCCACTGCCCGCGCGTCTTCCAGCGCCTGCTCAGCCATCGAACGGACTTCGCTGATTCGTTCGCCAAGCTGCTGCGCACTAACCGCCTTCCAGTAGGCATCGCGCACATCCTGCATCAGGTCGTGAATCACCTTGCGGCGCTTTTGCTGCGCGATCAGCTGCCGGTTGGTCTGCTGTTGCGCCGTGTAGTAGCTGATGCCGAAATCGAGAACATTCCATACCAGTTCGAGCTGTGCCGACTTGCGGTCGCGGTCCTGCGAGTAAGACGGTTCCAGCGACTGGCGCTGTGTTTCCAGCGAACGACTGGATGACGCGTTCTGGTTGTTGCGGTTTTGATACTGGAGGTCGAGCCCCAGGCGCGGGAGCAGATCGTAGCGCGAGACGTCGACCTGACGTTGGGCAAGCGCCTCCTCCATCACACGCAGTCGCTGCGTCGTGTTGTATTTGATCGCCCGCGCCATGGCTTCGGCGAGACTGATGGGACCCGCGACGGGCTGTTGGCCGACAAACAGCTTCTCGCGATCCTGCGCGGCCTGTTCTACCCGTTCGGCAGTCGTAATGGGCTCGGGCGTGATGGTACAGCCAGCGATCAGAATCATCGCCAAGACCGGTATCACGCGGCAGTTCAATGCCACAAAGCTTTCCCCCAATCCGGCTCGCCAAGCCTAAAGAACGCGTGCAGCTGCCGGTTAAGAGCGCCCCAACGCTCTATTGATGCGCCGGTGACCCCCAGCCTACCGCCGGTCGCAACGCCCATTGTATTTCGGAATGCCATTCGCGCAAAGCGCAGGCCCCTCGGGCATGTACGTGTGCCGCACGGCCCCGGCAGAAGATAGTTCAGGCCGCTTCGGTCAACGCGGCCAGCAGGGCGGCGACGTGCTGTTCGAGTGCGGGTGTGCCCGTATCACCCAGCTGCGCCGTGAGAGCCGGCTTACCGCCAGCTTCGCCCGCGTTGGTTTGCTGACCACCGTCTCCGGCCGGCTGCTGAGCATTGTCACTACTATCATCCTGATCACCGTCATCCTGACCACCGCCCGGGTTCTGGTCACCGGCTGGCTCATCGGTCGGCACCACCGTGAGCTTGAACTCCGCCTTCGCGTCATTGCCCGCATCGTCGCGGACCCTGACAACGATATCGAGCACGATCGGCTCGCCCTTCGGCGGCACGCCGGTGAACGTCAATGTCTCCGGGTTGAACTTGAGCCACTGCGGCAAATCGGCACCGTCGGTCTGCTTGACCTGCCATTCGACGATTTCGTTTTCACCGCTGGTCTGGAACGCGCTCTCGGGAATCTCGAACCGTACGTCATCAGTTTCGAAGAAGCGGTCTTGCAACTCACCGTCCAGATACAGCTCCAGATTCAAATCGCGATTGGCGCGGTCAGCGAGCGTGCTCGGATCGAGAATCGACCCGTTGGTCCCGGCACCACCGCCCGGACCGCCGGCTGCCGCCCCCAGGCCACCTGCGCCGGCACCGCCAGCCGCGGCGCCGAGGCCCCCGGCACCCGCACCGCCAGCACCGCCAAAGCCTCCGTCAGCACCCGGATCGGGTGGGTCGCCCGCGTCTCCGTCATCGGGCGGATCGCCAGCGTCGGAAGGCGGCGGAATGATAGTGAGCGGTTGTACCGTTACGTTGAACGTCTGCGTGGTGGTGAGAACACCGTCCGACAACGTCAGCGTGATGGTCGTGACGCCGTCCAGCCCGGCGGTCGGGGAAACCGAGATGGTGCGGTTGGCGCCAGTCCCGGAGATCGTAATGTTGCCGGCCGGTACCAGCGTCTGGTTCGACGAAGTCACGGTCAGTGTGAGACCTGGCGGCAGCGTCTCCGGGTCGCCCAACGTAAAGGGCAGTGCGCCGGTGCTCTCGTCAATATCGAGCGTCTGATTGGGGATCGCGGTGAGCGTCGGAGGATCGTTGACCGGCGTCACGTTGATCGTGGCGCTCGAAGCGGCCGTGGTACCGCCATCACCGTCGGTAACCGTGATGTCGATGGTCCGCGCGCCCGCGGTTGGATCGTCGTTATCCGTGTTTTCGTAACTGAGATTCCGCATCAGCGCCTGCACGGCTTCAGGCGTCGAGTTCGCGTTGAAGGTCACGACGAGGTCGGTACCTCCTGAGCCGCCTGTGACCGTACCTATAACCACGCCGCCGAACGTCACGTTCGTGCCGTCGAATCCGATCTGGCCCGCACCGTTACCCACGTTGCGAATCGAGTAGACGTCCTCCGCGGCATCCCCGCCACCCGTTACCGACACCGTCAGCGTTCCACCATTCAGGTCGGCCGAGTCGACGTCGGTAAACGTTGCGTCTGCGCCCTGATCGATCAGGGCTTGGCCGTCACCTTCGGTGTAGTTGAGGACATCGGTGTCGAGGCCGCCAGCAACCGGGGGATCGTTCACCTCGGTGACGCCGACTGTGATGACACCCGTGACTTCGCGCGCGCCGCCAGTGCCCTGAACGCCGCCGGTGTTGCCATCATTGATGGTCACTTCGAGCGGAATGCTCGGTCCTGGATTGTCGCTGTCGTTGTCATAGGTCAGCGACTGCAGCACTTCATCGACGTTGGCGGGTGTGGCCGTGTTGTTGAAGGTCAGCACCAGAGTGCCGCCAGAGTTCGTGGTTACGGTGCCGATCACGGTGCCGTTCAAAGTCAGGTTGCCGCCTTCGGTCAACACGGCGAGATTACCGGTGTTGCCAAAAATGTCATCGCCGTTTGCACCACCCTGACGATTAATGGTCAGTGTGGCACCCCCGTAATTGCCAATACTGTCGAGTTCCGGATCGGCGATGACCGCATTGGAGTCGAGCACGACCGGCGCACCTTGCTCGGTAAACGCAGGCGAGTTGTCGAGACCGGTGAACGTCGGTGCGTCGTTGCGAGGCGAAATGTTGACCGTCAGGCTCTCGGTATCAGAGAGCGCTCCGCCGCTACCCTGATTGCCGCTGTTCTGATCGTTTAGCGTGATATCGAGCGTAACGCTGGCAGCCGGGTTGTTGTTCGTATTCGAGTACGCGATCGACTGCAGCACTTCGTCGACGTTCGCGGGCGTCGCAGACGCGTTGAATGTCAGTACCAGCGTGCCCGCGGAGTTGGTCGTCACGGTACCGATGTTCGTGCCGTTCAGCGTCAGGTTGCCGCCTTGTGTAAGCGCGGCCAGATTGCCTGACTCCGAGAACACGTCGTCGCCGTTCGCACCGCCGTTGCGGTTGATCGTGAGCGTCGCGCCGTCGTAGTTGCCGAAGGCATCGAGCTCTTCGTCAGCGACGACGGCATCGCCGTCGAGCACCACGGCGCCGGTGTCTTCGTTGAACGTCGGCGTGTTGTCCAGGTTCGTGAACACCGGCGCTTCGTTGACGTCTTGTACGTTCACCGTCAGATTCGCCGTCGTGCTCGTGCCGCCGTCACCATCAGTCACCGTCAGGTTCAGCTGACGGGCACCGGTCGTGGGATCAGCGGTATCGGTGTTCGTGTAGCTCAGGTTGCGGATCAGCGCCTGCACGGCGGCCGGTGTCGCGTCGCTGTCGAAGCTGACGACCAGATCATTACCGTTCGTCCCACCAGTAAACGTCCCGATCACAGTGCCGCCAAACGTGATGTCAGAGCCGCTGACGCCAATCTGACCCGCACCCGTGCCTTCATCGCGAATGCCGTAGACGTCTTCAGCGTTGTCGCCACCGCTTTGCACACTGACGCGCAACTCGCCACCGTCGAAGTCGGACGAGTCCGGGTCGACCAATGTGGCGTCACTGCCCTGATCCAACAGCTGCTCGCCATCACCTTCGTTGTAGCTGAGGGTATCGCCGTCGATGCTGGTGTGTACCGGCGCATCGTTCGTCGGTGTGATCGACACCGTGATGCTGGCCGTCTGGTCGAGCTGACCGCCGCTGCCCTGGTCGCCGCTGTTGCGGTCGTTGATGTTCACGTCCAGCGTGACATTGGCAGGCGGTGTGTCGTTCGTGTTCGAGTAGGCGATCGATTGCAGCACTTCGTCGACATTGCCCGGCGTGGCCGATGCATTGAACGTCAATACCAGTGAGCCGCCGGAGTTCGTCGTCACGGTACCGATGTTCGTGCCGTTCAGCGTCAGGTTGCCGCCTTCGGTCAAGGCCGCCAGGTTGCCCGACTCCGAGAAAACATCTTCGCCGTTGGCGCCACCGTTGCGACCGATCGTCAGCGTCGCGCCGTTGTAGTTGCCGAACGCGTCCAGTTCTTCATCGGCAATCGTCGCATCCGTATCGAGCACAACCGCCGCGGCGTCTTCTACGAATGTTGGCGTACTGTCGAGATTCGTAATGGTTGGCGCCGTGTTGACGTCCTGCACATTGACGGTGACGTTCGACGCCGCGCTCGTACCGCCGTCGCCGTCGGTGACCGTAATCGCGAGATTACGCGGTGTCGTGGTCGGATCCGCCGTGTCGGTATTCTCGTAGGTGAGATTGGCGAGCAGCGCTTCGACCGCCGCTGGCGTCGCGTTGCCGTTCAAGTTGACGACGAAGTTGTTGCCGTTCGAGCCACCGGTGAACGAACCGATGACCGTGCCGCCAAACGTGATGTCAGAGCCGCTGACGCCGATCTGGCCAGCCCCGGTACCCTGATTGCGCACGGACACGACGTCTTCGGTCGTGTCGCCACCAGCCGTGATCGCAACGGTCAGCGTACCCCCGTTGAAGTCGGCGGAATCCGGGTCTGCCAGCGTCACGCCAGTGCCCTGATCGATGACCACGGCGCCACTGTCTTCGACGTAGTTCAGAACATCGCCGTCGAGGTTGCCGATGACGGGGGCGTCGTTGGTTGGCGTGATGGAAACCGTCACGCTGCCGGAATCCTGCAGCGCGCCGCCAGTACCTTGAGCGCCCGTGTTGCCATCGTTGACCGTGAAGTCGATCTGCACGTTCGCAGGCGGCGTGTCGCTGGTATTCGAATACGCGATCGACTGCAGCACTTCGTCCACGTTGGACGGCGTGGCGGAGGCATTGAAGGTCAGCACCAGCGTGCCGCCCGAATTCGTCGTTACGGTACCGATGGTCGTGCCGTTAAGCGTCAGATTACCGCCTTGCGTCAGGACGCCGAGATTACCGGACTCGGAGAAGACATCTTCGCCATTCGCACCACCGTTTCGTACGAGTGTCAAAGTCGCGCCGTCGTAGTTGCCGAGACCGTCCAGTTCCGGGTCGGCAATAGTGGCGTTGGCGTCCAGCTGAACGGCTGCGTTGTCTTCAGTAAAGGTCGGCGTGCCGTCGAGGCCGGTGAATGCAGGCGCGTCGTTCACACGGGTGATGTTGACCGTGACATTGCCGGTATCGGTCAGCACGCCACCGGAGCCCTGATTGCCGCTGTTCTGGTCACTTATCGTCAGGTCGAGCTGAATGGATGCCGGTGGTGCCTCACTGGTGTTTTCGTAAGTCACCGACTGCAGCACTTCGTCGACGTTCGCGGGCGTCGCAGACCCATTGAAGGTCAGCACCAGCGTGCCGCCCGAGTTCGTCGTGACGGTACCGATGTCGGCGCCGTTCAGCGTCAGGTTGCCGCCTTGCGTCAGTGCCGCCAGATTGCCGGTGTTAGCGAAGACGTCCTCGCCCTGGGCGCCGCCGTTGCGGGCGATCGTCAGCGTCGCGCCGTTGTAATTGCCGAAGCCGTCGAGTTCTTCGTCAGAGATGGTCGCATCGGCATCGATCGCCTGCGCACTGCCGTTTTCACTGAACGCGACGGTGTTATCCAGTGATGCAAACGCCGGTGCCTCGTTGACGTCCTGCACGTTGACGGTGATATCCGCATTGCCGGTGGAACCACCATCACCGTCGGTGAGCGACACCCGTACCGTACGCGGCGCGGTGTCGGGGTCAACCGTGTCGGCATTGTCGTAGTTGAGGTTTCGCACCAGCGCCTGCACTGCATCCAGCGACGCCGAAGCGTTCAGGTTGACCGTCAGCGCCGTGCCCCCGCTGCCGCCGGAGAAGGTACCAATGACCGTGCCGGCGAATGTGATGTTGGCGCCGGAAACGCCGATCTGGCCAGCGCCGGTGCCCTGATTGCGGACACCGAGCAGATCTTCGGTCGTGTCGGCACCACCAACCACGCTGACCGTCAGCACGCCGCCATCGAAGTCAGGCGAATCCGGGTCCGTGATCGTCAGATCGCCACCGTTGTCGAGTAGTACGGCCGACCCGTTTTCGGTAAATGTCACCGCGTCACCAGCAAGATTGGCGAACACAGGCGCATCGTTGATCTGATTGATCGCAATCGTGACGGAGCCGGTACCTGTCAGTGCACCGCCGGAACCCTGGGCCGTGACATTGCCATCGTTGATGACGTAATCGAGCGTGACGCTGGCCGGCGGATCATCGCTCGAGTTTTCGTACGTTAGTGACTGCAGCACTTCGTCGACGTTGGCGGGCGTCGCAGTCGAGTTGAAGGTCAGTACCAACGTGCCGCCGGAGTTGGTCGTTACGTTGCCGATGTTGGTACCGTTCAGCGTGAGATTGCCACCTTCGGTCAACGCAGCCAGGTTGCCGGAGTTGGCAAACAGGTCCTGCGCCGCGGCGCCGCCGTTGCGCGACACCGTCAGCGTCGCACCACCATAGTTGCCGATGATGTCGAGTTCGGGATCGGCGATCGTAGCGTTCGCGTCGATGACGAAGGCCGGATCGTTCTCATCGTAATTTGGCGTTGCATCCAGGCCCGTGAATGACGGCGCTTCGTTTGGCCCGAGGAAGCCGAAATCCTGGTCAGCCAATGTGGCCGCATTGCCAAGCGTTACGGTCGCGGACGCATCCGTCGCCGAGCCTTCGGGATCGAACACTGATGAGAACCCGGCCGGCGCCGTCGGTACGGTAATCTTGTACGTACCCGGCGGGAGTGCGCCGACGCTGAAGTTGCCGGATCCATCCGTTGTCGTTGCTACGGTGACATCGTCACCGCCACCTTCAACACCATCGTTGCCGAACCACGTGACGTTGACGCCCACACCGGACAACGACTGCTCGCCGGCGTCCTGGGATTGATTACTGAGCACGTCTTCGAAGAGCGTGCCGGAGATCACACCAAGCCCGACGCTGGAGGAGTCGTTCAGGTCATTCTCGCCAGCGCCACTGCCGGTGCGCTCACCGGTGCTGCTGCCGGCAGTTCCATGCGTTGATGAACCCAGGCCCGTGCCGGTGCCGTCGAGGCTCGTGTAGGTGATATCGGCAGCGTCATCAGCCACGACCAACGTGGGGTCCACCACGTCCGCTGTGTAGACGACCGTGACCGACCCGCCCACCGGGACTTCATCGATCGTGACGTCGAGCGTAGTGCCGGCAGTCGCGTCCGTTTCCCCGGTCGCGCCGCCAGCCCGCGTGATGCTGCTGACGCTCAGGTTGGTCAAGTTGGCGTTCAGCGTATCGAGCAGCTGAACCTCGTGAGCCGTTGCATTGCCCGTGTTCGAATACGTCACGGTGTAGGTGACGGTACTGCCGTCGGTCGACGTCACCTGTTTTGTGAGGTTATCGATGACGGGCTCGCGCACCGTCGTCGTCAGTGTGTTCGAACTGTCTGTCAGGGTGCTGCTGACGAACACGTCGGCAGTAACGTCGAGCGTGTCGCCGTTATCGACTCCGGACTCGTTCAGAACGCGTGCGTTGAACTCGACAACGACGAATTCGGCGTTCGTGTCGCTTTCAAGGTTGGTGACCGTGCCGAACGAAAATACCGGGTCCGTCCCGGACGAGAACGGCCCGGAACCGATGTTGCCGCCGGGTAATGCTGTCGCGGGCGTGATCGACGACAAGGTCGTCTCGTCACCTGCGACCCCGGCCGAGTTCAACGCTGTGTCCGTCGACACGATAGAACTGCCGGATGTGCTGATGAACGCAAAGTTCGTCGTGCCGTCATCCAGGTACTGCAACCCGGCAGGCAGGTTGGCGCGAAGTTCCAGATTGTTTGCGGTCAGTTCACCGAGCCGAAGCTCGACGCGCACGCGCGCTATCTCGCCCACCGCCAGATCGCTGCCGGCCGTGCCGCTCTCGGACGTATTGACGAGCGACACCACGGGATCGAGTGGCTGGATCGTCAACGGCGCCGGATCGGTCGCGCTCAAGTCGTTAAGCGCGCCGCCTTCATCGCCTGTGTTGCCGGTCCGCTCATCGGACAGCGTGTTGTGGGTCGACAGGTTGACGTTGGTGCCGACGCCGGTCAGCGTGCTCCACGTGACGTTGGCGTCCGAAGGCAGCACCTGTCCGGGCGTGACCGTATTATCGACGGTCGCCTGGAAGGTAATCGTGCTGGTCGCGCCTTTTGCCAGTGTCGCGAAGTTTGCGGTAACCGTCCCGCCTGATTCGCTGAGACTCGTCGGTGCGGTGCCGCCCGTGTTCTGAAGCGTGCCACCGACAATCGTCAGGTCGGAGGGAATAACGTTCGAAAGATCCACGTCGAACGCATCTGCGTCATTGGTGTTAGTCAACGTGATGGTGTAAGTCACCGTGTCGCCAGCGTCCGGATTGTCTGGTGTGACGCTATGGGCGACCGTAATCTGCGGCTCGACGACCGAGACGTTATCGGTAGTGTCGCTGATGTTCGTGTTCGTACTGGTCCACGTGGCCTGTGAATTGAGGTTGGTGCCGGCGTTTTGCGTTTCTGTCGCGTTCAGCACGATGGCCGTGTACTCGACCACGATGGTCTCGGTACCACCGTCATCTTCGCTGTTCGTGACGGTGCCGAAATCCAACGTTATCTGGCGGCCGGCATCCACCGCCGCGCCGGAAACGTCACCAATGCTGGCGTTGGTCGCCACGTCGTTGAACGAGCCGATCGAGGTCGCGAGGCCAGAGCTGGCCGTCACGCTGTCGACTGACACCACGGCGAGACCCGGGTCCAGGAGTTCGACGAGCTGCGCGCTGGTCGAAGTTCCTTCGGGCACGGTTATCGTCGTGCGCACGGTCACGGTCTCACCGATCGTGACGTTGTTGCCGGTCGTGTGTGCCTGGTTCGTCGCGATGACTTCGCTCGTTATCGCGGCGGTCGGCGACGTCAGTTCAACGTCGTCGGTCAGGTCGGTAGGCGTAAAGTCGGCACCGCCTTCGACGCCGGCGTAATTCGCAAGCGTGGCGGCGGCCGTTGCGGTCGACTGCGCCTCGATGGCCGTCGTCGCGCGCAGATCGTAGTTGATGATCGCAATGTTGGTGCCACTGCTGGTGCTGGTGGCGGTCAGTGCACCGGTTGCACCGTCGTTGATCGTGAGGCCGGTGGCGGTGAACAGACCGCCTCCCGCGTCGGTTACAGGGCCGCCGCCGGGATCGGCAAACGTCAGTTCCGTACCGGCGCCGTTGTGAATCTTGAGATTGAGTTGCCCTTCGACTGCTTCGAAGCCGGTCGGGATCAGGTCTTTGACATTGATGTCGAACGCACCGTCAGCCGACGAGCCCTTGTTCTCGATGACGATCGCCATGCGCACGAAGTCGCCGCCGTCGACATTCGTGAGATTGCTGTCGACCGGCCGCGACTCGAGTCCGCTGGAGCTGATGGTGCCCGTGAAAGCGGCACCGGCTGTGCCAGGCGGGTTGAACGCAACGCCGCTCGGCCCGACGTTGCCCGGGTTGAACGAACCCGACCCGTCGGTCGCAACGATGCCTTTGGTCATCGACACGTCGGGCTGCGTGAAAGTGAGCTGCGCGATGCTGTCCAGAGAATCGGCCACGCGCTGCGTGGTCTGGTCGCTTTGTTGCGCGAGCTGGGTCAGCAGCAAACCGTCCGCGAACGGGTCGTCACTCACTTTCATGGTGAACAGCAAGTCGATCGTCAGCGGCTGGTTGTTGCCATCCTGTCGTGTGCCGAAGTCGAAGTTCAGCGAATTCGACGTCGCATTGGGCGTCACGGTCGGCACGTTGGTGGTCAAGTCTGCGCTGTGCGTAGCGCCAAAGCCGAAGGTACCCACGGCGGGAATACCGCCACCGGCGACAAACGACAACGTGTCTGGTGTGCCGTCGGCATTCGCGTCGGCGGCACGAAATACCGGCTGCGACAGGAATTGTGTGAAGTTGAAGTCTTCGAAATCGCCGGTCGCGAGGTCGTAGGTCAACCGAAACGTGACATCGTCGCCTGGCTCGATATTCGTGACGCTCTGCTCGGTACCGTTTAGCGCCACGACCGACAGGTTGAAGTTGCCCGCGACAATGCTGGTTGAGGTCGAGCCGTTGTCATCTTCCGACTGGCCGGTAGCGTTCAACGAATTGTCGAGTACGTCGCCCGTTATCGTGACGTTGGAGTTCACGGTATCGTTTTCGTTGATGCGCGAGTCGCCACCCACCGGGAAGGCGTCAGTGAAGCTCTCCTGAATCACCGTTCGGAATGTGATGGTCCCGGTGGTCGCCCCGGTGCCCGCCGTGCCGCCAGCGTGAGCCCCGCCGATCAAACGGCCGCTGGTATCGATGCCGGCACCGGGATTCGCGGCTGCCAAAGCTGCCAGTTGCTGCGACAGATCGAACACGACCGACGAAGTACCGTCGTTAACGCCGGCTACGTTGGTCGATGGGTCATTGTCTTTGTTGGTCGTGACGGTGAAGTTGCCCGAGTCGAAATTTCCGCTCGTCGAACCGACGCCTTCGGGATTGACACTCAGTACTGGAGTGAACGTCGAATCGAACAGCTGACCGTCCGAAATCAGGTCGGTCACACTCAGATTGCCGAACGCGAAATGGTCCGAGACGTTGAACGTAATGGTGTATTCCAACGTGTCGCCCGATGTCGCTCCAGTGGCGCCGAGGTCATTGACGACGGATACACCCTCGACGACCGTGATCGCCTTGGCCGTAAATGCCACTTCCTGACCAACCGGGTCGAACGACACGTTGTCAGTGCCGCCCGTCGCCGAGTCCCGGCCGTCGAGCGGCGTGAAGTCACCCAGTGCTGAAACTTCTGCGCCGGTGCCGACATCATCGCCACTGGCCGGGTCCAGGACTGCCGCGCCATTGGCGTCGCTTTCCGGCACGAAATAGTTGACGACGATGGTGGCGTCCGAACCGCTGGCGGTGCCGAGCAGGCTCGCGAAGTTCACACGCAACTCGTTGCTGCCGGCGTTCTGCGGCGCACCGGTAGTAGGTTCGACGGCTTTGGTGCCGCCTCCGGTAACGACCGAATCCAGATACTGAATGTTGTTTGGCAGCAGATTCGTGATGTCGAGGTCGGTAATCGTCTGGCCGTTAGCGACGTTCACGTTGATCGTGAAGCTCTGCGGGAAGTTCTCGCCGGTGGCCGATTCGTCTTCGGTCCCGTCGTACGTCACGGTAATGTCAGTCAGTGTAGGCGTGACGGCGGCCGTGCTGGTGGCCGGATTGATAATGCTCGGGTCGGTAGCGTTGTCCGATACGGCTGTATTGCCGAACTCAAAACCAGCCCGGGTCGTGAGATTCATGGCGGTGCCGAGATCGGCCAGATTACTCATGCTGGCGTTGAACTCGACCGTGGCGTTCGGCTGGTCCGGCGCAAAGCTGCCAAACGGCAACCGGATGAACAGCACCGTGTCACCTTCGGCGTAGCCGGCTGGCACCGTGCCGACGACCGGATCGCCATTCGTGTCGACGGCGATCGGATGTTCGAACTGGATCCCTGCCGTCCCGGCGTCGGTATCTTCCAGAACAACGGACTGAATGGTCAGGTTCGTGCCGAGATAGGTCGCCGAATTGACGGTCAGGCCATCTGCTACCGACGTGTAGGTATCGGTTGCCGCGTCGTAAACGCCGTCTGCTCCGGTGGTGGGCACGTAAACTTCGAGGAACGGCCCGAAGGCGGTGTCAGTCGGTGACGTGTTGTCGAAAGTGACCGAAAACGTGAAGTCCTCGCCCAGCAACACATCGCCGGGTGTCGAGATGGTAGCCGTAGGCACGCCGGCGAGCGTGTGGGCAAAGTCGGCCAGCGCCTCGGTATCGACGGCGAGGCTCGTTTCGACGGCGCCGACCGTGTGCTCGAGATCCCAGTCGCCACCGAGCGCCAGCCCCCCGGTGAGGTCATCTGACGCAGCGACGTCAGCGCCGGTCAATTGCGCCAAAGCGGTGGCGAGTTGCTGCCCGTCCGCGCTGCTGGACACGTTACATCCGTACAGGTGCAGGTCGCCGGTGATGCTCATCGCAGCACCGATCGTGCGCAGCTCGTCTGCATGTTGCGTGACGTTGGTTGCGCTAAGGTTTGAGTTGCCGAGCGTGATGGCGCCGTCACGACCGTGCGAAATGACGTGCAACGCGTCGAGCGGGCCGGATTGCCTCGCCAACAGATCTGCGATCTGGGCGATGCCATCCTGATCCGCATCCAGTACGAAGACGTCGACGCCGTCGGCAATGGACGCACGCAGCGCATCCTGCCCCGGGACGCTTGCATCGATAACCACCACTTCGCGCCGCTCGCCAGCCGGAACCGCATGTGTACCGAGCGCGTCGAGTAACGCGTGCGCGCCTTCGTCAGTCGCTGCGGCAGCCGACCTGGACGCTTCGGCATCTGCCTCAGGCATCGCATCCATACCTGTTGCGACGGCAGCCGCGTCCAGCAAGACGCGCCGCTCCAGGGCAAGCGGTAAGCAGCTGTAGCGAATTTCGAGTTGTGGGCGCGGGTCGGTTGTAGCCATGGACAGTCGTCCCACCATTAGTTCGGTTTCAGTTCATCAGCCTCTGAGCGACTCCATAACTCACCCTTATGCGCGGTTTCTGTAACCGGGTTCGCATCTCATCGAATGATGGTAAGAGTTCGGCGAAGTCACCGAGACAGGCTCAAATGTAGACGCTAGTTCCTGAGCATTATGCGTATTGAGTCGCATTTTTTCTATTTTCGAACAGAACATGGCGCCCTTTTTATCATTTGGGTTTTTTGGCGTTTCCGGTCCAAGCTGACCGGCACCCCCATTTCGCCGTGCCTTCCCGGCCCCCTGGCCTCTGACAACAATCGAGACCGAGGCGTTCTTTCAGCGAAGGTCGGTCTCCCGGTTGCATCACCACAGTACAGTGTCCATCTGGTGGAGCTTTCCTAAAATGCACGATGTCGATCGACGACCGCACAGACACCCAGGTGAACCGGATACATGCCCGGGCCCTGGATCGACGAAAGAGGTAGAGGACGTGGACGGTTACGTGTTGAAACAGGCCGACATCGAGCGCCTGGAAGGCCTCGAGAAGCGGCACTTCCTGAATCCCGAAGCCGAGCGAGTCAACAAATCCCTCGGGGATCTGACCGGACTCACCGATTTCGGCGTGCATCTCATCGAAGTGCCGCCGGAGAAATGGACCACCGAACGGCATGTGCACTACTTCGAGGATGAGTGTGTCTACGTGCTGGCCGGCAAGGCAACCGCGCATATCGGCGACGACACGGTCGAGATACGGGCCGGCGATTTCATCGGTTACCGCGCTGGCGGCGAATCGCACACCATTCATAACACCGGTTCGGAGACGCTGCGGTGTCTGGTCGTCGGGAGCCGCCTGCCCCACGATGTGACGGACTATCCCGGCCTCGGTAAACGTCTGTTTCGGAACGCCGGCCAGCCGTGGCAGATAGCGGATGCTACCGACCTCGCCGAGCCGGATGCAGGGCGCAAGGTTTGACCGGCGGCCCGTCCCCAGCGCGAGACTACGAAGGCGTCACGCGCCTGCCTTATTTTGGTGCGGTAGTTGGCGTTGCGATGCTAAACGCTGTCGCAGCTGCGATCGTTGGCTCGCAGGAGCAGGTTGGGTTTGTCGTGTCAGCGCTACTGTTCGGACTCGGGCTCTGGGCCGCGTCGCTCAGGCTGCGCAATATCGGCACGAGCCCCTGGTGGGCGCTCGGTCTCGTCGTACCGGCGCTCAACATCGCGATCGCCGTGGTCTGCCTCGCGCTACCACCAGGGTTTCGCGATCACCGAAAGCTGGACACGGCCGCAAAAGTAGTCATCGCGCTGCTGGTCGCCCTGCTGTTGCTCGGCATTGCAGCGGCCGTACTGCCGCTGCGGTCACTGAGTGGGTAGGCGACGCTTCGTCAGGCAACCGTTAATCCACATGAGCGATCCGCGCCACGCGCCTGATTCGTTCGCATCCTGTGCCATCCAGGGTAGACCGGAACCGCCCAACCTCGGGTGGTGTCGGCGGACGCGCCACCACGATCCCAGTAGACTGTGCCGCGTGAATTGAGTCACCGGACAACGAGGCACTGCATGGCTGATTTCGAGGTACTTTCCGACAATCGGACTTTCGGGGGGCACACCCGCTTCATCCAGCATGCGGCGTCATCTACAGCCAGTCCGATGACGTTCGCCATGTACGAGCCACCGCAAGCTCAAAGCCAACGAGTGCCAATTCTCTACTGGTTATCCGGGCTCACGTGCACAGCTGAGAATTTCACCGTAAAAGCTGGCGCGCAGCGATTCGCGGCTGAACACGGCGTCATGTTGGTCGTGCCAGACACCAGCCCGCGTAACACCGGCATCGACGGCGAGGATGACGCGTACGACCTCGGCAGTGGCGCCGGCTTCTATGTGAATGCAACCACCGACGGCTGGCGCGACCACTACCAGATGTACGACTACGTGACGGTCGAGCTTCCCGACCTTGTCAAAGCCGAGTTCAATGTCGACCCAGAGCGCGAATCGATATTCGGTCACTCGATGGGCGGCCATGGCGCACTGGTGTGCACGTTGCGCAATCCGGGACGTTACCGGTCCGTGTCCGCCTTCGCGCCCATCTGTGCACCGACTGAGAGTGGTCTGGGTCAGAAAGCCTTCCGCGCTTATCTTGGCGACGATGCCAATACCTGGGCCGCCTACGACACCCACCTGTTACTCGAGACCGCCACCGATTGCCTGCCAATCTTCGTAGACCAGGGCGCTGATGATGAATTCGTCGCCAACCTCATGCCGGAAAAGCTGAAGGCTGTATGCGCCGACAAAGGGCACCAACTAACGTTGCGGATGCAATCCGGGTACGACCATAGCTACTACTTCGTTTCAACTTTCATGGACGAGCACATGAGTTACCACGCCGCCGCCCTCAAGCGTTGAGTTCGATCCAGCACGCATCGCGGAACCGAAAGCTCTGCGCGTTACAGCAGGTCGCGCAGGGTGTGGGGATCCGACGCCCGCCGCTCTACCATGTCGAGTGCTCTGCCGAACTGACGGTCCGCGACCACCGGGCCGACCAGGTCGCAAAGGGTACGGTAGAGCGCGTTGATGACCTGACGCTGATCGGCAAGACCGAGTACAGGTGACGCGCGCCAGTGCCCTTCGAGCCACCAGCGCTCAACCAGCGCGCGATGCGCCCCGTCCATGTTGCCTTCGCCGAAGGCGGAACTAAACGCCGCGTCGCCAGCCGTCGTCTCGCGGCATAGCTTGCGCATTGTGTCGGTGAGCAAAGTGAATACGCTGTCTGCCACAGCGTCCGGGCGTTCGCTGGCAGGAGTTGCTGCTAAGGGCATGGTCGCCGGGGCGCCTTCGAGCCCACCGACAGCACCCGGCGCTGCGGCAGGCGGCTCGGGCGTGGCCGAAGCCGACGCGGGCACGACTCCAACCTCCACGCTGTCTGGCAACACGAGGCCATTGAACGCGACGAACGCACGAAGTTCGTCGATCGGATCGACGGCACTGCCATTCAGGTCCGTCAGCGTATTGCGCGTCAGAGCGCGATGCAGTGCACCGCCCTTGATGCCGTTAGCCGCGGCTACCGCGCGTACAAATCCGGCGATCGCGAAGCGGGGTTTGTCAGCGTAGTCGCACTGCCACATATATAGCGCTTGCCAGAGCGCGTCCCCGTCCAAATGTTCGCGCAGGGCCAGATACACAGCCGCCCGCCGCGCGCTCTGGGAAGACACATCAGACATCAGGTCAATCCTCTCGGCCAGCGCGCGCAGTCGGAGCGGGTCGTCTCAGCGGTCACAACGAATCACGTCCGGCGTGCAGAACGTTCTGTTGGAACTCGGGGTAGCCGACCTCAGCGTGTTCGGCGAAGTCCAGCCCGCGCTGCTCGCCAAGCGCATCTACGCGAAGTCCGAACAGGCTGTCGATGAGCACAAACATCAGGTAAGACAGCGGGAACACCCACAAAAAGCATACGCCGGCACCGAGCGCCTGCACGCCCAGCTGATCGACGCTCATCCAGGTATCACGGCCGAACAGTCCAGCCGCCAGCGTGCCCCATACGCCACAGAAGCCGTGAACGGGAATCGCGCCAACGACGTCATCGATGCGCATGGCCACCAGCACCTGCTCACCTGCGACCACCAGGGTGCCGGCGAGAATGCCGACGATCAGCGCTGACCCGGGATCGAGATTGGCGCAGCCTGCCGTTATACCCACCAACCCTCCCAGGCTGCCGTTGACGGTAACGGTCAACAGCGGCTTGCCATTGCGAAACCGGTCGGCGATGAGGGCGCCGACAGCGCCAGCACACGCGGCTAGATGCGTATTCAACACGATACCGCCCACTGCGTCGGAGGCGTCGAACACGCCGCCGGCGTTGAAGCCGAACCAACCAAACCACAGCAGGAAGCCACCCAGTGCCACGCTGTTCAGATTGTGCCCGGGGATCGCACGCAGACTCCCGTCGGCACCAAACCGCCCAGCGCGTGGGCCGAGCACCAGGACGCCAGCGAGGGCCAGCCAACCGCCGGTCGAATGCACGACTGTAGAGCCGGCAAAATCGATAAAGCCCAGGTCGGCCAGCCAGCCACTGCCGCCATTCGCGCCACCCCATACCCAACTGCCGAGCACCGGATAGATCACGGCGCAAACCAGCGCGGCGCTCACGACGTAGCCGACGTAGCTCGTGCGCTCGGCCATCGCGCCGCTGGCGATGGTCATGGCGGTAGCAGCAAACACGGTCTGGAACAGCAGGAACGCCGCGTCGCCGCCCGCCAGCGCCGTGGGCATGAACTCACTGGTGCCGATCCAGCCAGTCGAATTGGCCCCGAACATGAGTCCGAAGCCAATCAGCCAGAACGCGATGGATCCGACACAGAGATCCATGTAGTTCTTCATCATGACGTTGACCGCGTTCTTCGTGCGGGTCGAGCCGCTCTCGACCAACGCAAAGCCGGCCTGCATTAGCATGACCAGGGCAGTCGCCGTTATCAGCCACCCAAAACTGGCGTTCTCCATCCGTCGTTCCGAATTTGATGAGGGTTAGTGCGAGCGCACCGTATCGGCTGGTGACCCTGGGCCGGGCGCCCGCTGCGACGGTAACGCGAGGGGCCGCAAGCCGGATCGTCCGGGCAGGGTGGATAGTTGCCTGTTGCCAACGCCCACCACGCCACATCGTTGGCATTCAATACCATCAGTCAATTAGATTCTGTCTACAGATGTGCATTTTCGTCGATGATATCCGCCCGGATCCGGCTTCGCCGGTGCCGGCCTGAGCGTGCGCACGCGGACCGCCCGCCTGCATGTCTCGCCCCGCGGCGCCGAGCCGGGCCCCGCAAGCATCTGGTGCATGCGACGCGTCAGTACGTCGCGCGACCTCCGCTCAAGTCGAAAACCGCGCCGGTCGTAAACGAGTTCTCGGCCGACGCCATCCACGCGACCATCGACGCCACCTCGTCCACCTGCAGAAAGCGGTTCCGCGGAATCTTCGACAGCATGTAGTCGATGTGCTCCTGGCTGATCTGGTCGAAGATCGCCGTGCGCGCGGCAGCCGGGGTTATACAGTTCACGGCGATATTGTGGTCGGCCAGTTCCTTGCCGAGCGACTTGGTGAGTGCGATGACGCCAGCTTTTGCCGCACTGTAGGCGCTTGCGTTTGGATTGCCTTCTTTTCCAGCGATCGATGCGACATTGATGATCCGGCCGTAGTTGGCGTCACGCATTTGCGGCGCGACCGCGGCGCAGCAGTAGAACACGCCATTCAGGTCGACATCGATGACGGCGCGCCATTCGTCGTGTGGGTAGTCCCACGACCTGACCGTGGGGCCGGCGATGCCCGCGTTGTTGACCATGATCGAGACCGTGCCCAGCTCGGCGTTCACGGTTTCGAGGCCGGCCGCGATGCTCTCGGCATCGCAAACGTCGACGGCGGCCCCGATGACCTGACCGGCGCTGCTCATCTCGGCAACTGCCGATTCGAGCAGTGCGGCATCGCGGTCCCAGATGCACACGCTGGCCCCTGATGCCAGAAACCGTTCGCTGACGGCGCGCCCAATCCCTTGTGCGCCGCCCGTCACGACGGCGACACCGCCTTTCAGATCGATAGTGTTCAAGTTAAGTATCTCCGGTAGATCAGATGCGCGAGCGACTCAAACGACCCGGTTCGGTAACGCTTCTCCGTTCAGACCGGCCAACAGGTTATCGAGCGCCATGTGTCCCATGCGCGTACGGGTCCCGACGGTAGACGTGCCGAGATGAGGCAATACGACGACGTTGTCCAGTTTCAGGAGTTGATGGTCGCGCGGGAGCGGCTCCGGCTCCGTAACATCGAGTGCGGCGCCGGCGATCTGGCGCGTAGTGAGCGCGTGCGTCAGTGCCTCGGTGTCTACGACGCCGCCGCGCGCCGCGTTGATCAGATATGCGTGCGGCGGCATCAGCGCGAGTTCGTCCGGTCCGATCATACTGCGCGTATCTTCTGTAAGCGGCATGTTCAAACTGACAAAATCACTGGTCTCGAGCAAAGTCGCGAGGTCGACGTAGCTGGCCCCGTACGCGGCTTCGGCAGCTTCGTCGCGGCGGCGGTTGTGATAGACGATGCGCATGTCGAAAGCCTGCGCGCGGCGTGCGACCTCACAGCCGATCGCACCCATCCCAACGATCCCGAGTGTGGCACCGAAGACGTCGGTACCGAGCAGGATGCCTGGATCCACCACCTTGAAGTCAGGACCTCTGGCGAAGCGGTCTCCTGGCACGACGTTGCGCGCCGCGGCGAGCAGCAGCGCTATGGTCAGGTCGGCCGTCGCGCCATTGACTGCCCCAGGCGTATTGCCGACCGGCACTCCGGCGCGCGCGCAGTCCTCCAGCACGATGTGGTCGACACCAACCCCGTAGTTACTGATGACTTCCAGCGCCGGCAACCGTGTAAGCAGTGCCGCGTCAACCGTCGGATGCGCATAGGTCAGGATCGCGCGAACATCGTCCCGCGGGACGTCGCTGGCGACGACTCTCTCCCAGGGCACCAGCTCGCAGTGAGGCGTGAACAGCGCTTCCAGAAAGTCCGGCAGCGCCAGATCGAGCAAGACTTTGGCTTTGATGTCGATACTCCTCAGAGCGGGTGGGGTTCGCCACGCTGGAGCCCCATTTCAGCCTCGGTGTGGCAATGTAACGCACCGGGTGGCGCGTCGCGATGCACGAATGGTCCGCGCGTTACGTACACTTTGACAGTCGAATCCGGATCGCTCACACGCCGCCATCGCGTTTTCCCGGGCGATTGTGACAGGGCGGCACGGTCGGCGGCGTGACCGAAAACTCTCCAATAGCTACGCGAGGAAATGTTGTAGATGTCTGCGCAAGTAGGACTGATCGGTCTGGCCGTCATGGGCCAGAACCTGGTGTTGAACATGAGCGACCACGGCATTCAGGTTGCGGTCTACAACCGCTCTCCCGAGGTCACGCAGACGTTTGCAGCCGGCCCCGCAGCTGACCGCAGCATCACGCCGTGCTACAGCCTTAGCGAGCTGATCGGCGCACTCGAACGGCCGCGGCGCGTGATGATCATGGTCCGTGCCGGGCGCGCGGTCGATGAAGTTCTGCGCGCGCTGACCGCCCTGCTCGATCCTGAAGACATCATCGTGGATCTCGGGAACAGCCAGTACCAGGACAGCGAGCGGCGCGTCCGGGACGTCAGGGAATCTGGCATTCGCTACGTAGGCTGCGGCGTGTCCGGAGGCGAGTTGGGCGCTCGGCACGGGCCGTCCATCATGCCTGGCGGTGATGCTGATGCCTGGCCGCACCTGGCACCGATCCTGCCCGTCATCGCCGCGCAGGTCGACGGCGAAGCCTGCTGCGCATGGCTCGGCAACGGCGGCGCAGGGCACTACGTCAAGATGGTCCACAACGGCATCGAATACGGCGATATGCAACTTATCGCCGAGGTTTACCACCTGATGCGCGATGGCCTCGGCATGGACCAGCAGGAGATGGCGAGACAGTTCACCGCCTGGAATCGCGGTGACCTGAACAGCTATCTCATCGAGATCACCGCGGATATCCTGAACTATCGCGAAAGCGATGGCACGCAGCTCCTCGACCACATCCTCGACACCGCCGGCCAGAAAGGTACCGGCAAGTGGACCGGCATTTCCGCGCTGGAACTCGGCCAGCCGGTCTCGCTCATCGGCGAAGCCGTATTCGCGCGCTGCCTGTCGGCGTTGAAGGATGAACGCGTGCGCGCCGCTAAGGTTCTGAAGGGTGCCCGGGAACGGCTCAATGTCGATCGCGCCGAATTTCTCGATGACCTGGGCGCGGCACTATACGCCGCGAAGATCGCGAGCTATGCGCAAGGCTTCATGCTGTTGCGCAGCGCTTCGCAAGAGTTCAGCTGGGATCTTGATTTCGGCGCCATCGCCATGCTCTGGCGGGGCGGCTGCATCATCCGCAGTCAGTTCCTCAATCATATCCGTGATGCCTACGCCGATAATCCGGGTCTCGACAACCTGCTGATGGCACCATTTTTCGCAGGAACCATGGGCCACAATGAAGGTGCCTGGCGACGCGTCGTCGCGGCAGCCGTCAGCACTGGTATTCCAGTTCCCGCGCTCTCGGCAGGTCTGTCGTTCTACGATGGTTATCGGAGCGAGCGTCTGCCTGCAAATCTGTTGCAGGCACAGCGCGACTATTTCGGCGCACACACCTACGAGCGACTGGACCGGCAGCGCGGCGAGTTCTTTCATACGAACTGGACGGGTGCAGGGGGCGACGTCAGCGCGCGGACCTACAACGAGTAAGTCATCGGGCCTAGCACCCGATCGCGCACCGTTATGGCTGCCGAGCTGGTCCTCGCCATCGACATGGGTACCTCCAGTACCCGGTCGATGCTGTTCGACATGCGTGGACGACCGTTACCGGCGAGCCTCGCGCAACGCCGATACGCGCCCGACAGCGATGCCAGCGGGAAATTTGAATTAAGACCCGCGCGCGTCTTGGAAAGTACGCGCCAGTGCCTCGACGAAACGCTCGCCTGGCATCAGCAACGCCGGCCGCGCGCGCGGATAGCTGCCGTGGCGACGAGCTGTTTCTGGCACAGCCTTATCGGCACCGACGCGCGCGCCCGGCCTACTACTGCGATCATCACGTGGGCGGATACGCGAGCCGCCGCCGACGCGACGCGCCTCTCGACCGAACTCGATGCACGCGCCTATCACGCGGCGACCGGCTGCATGCTCCACGCGAGCTTCTGGCCCGCCAAACTGCGATGGCTGAACGCACGTATGCCGAGGCTCGTCGCCCAAACCTGCTTCTGGATGTCGCCAGGTGAATGGGTTCTGTGGAAGCTGACCGGACGACGCCAGTGCGCTCATGGAATGGCGACAGGCACCGGGCTCTACGCGCCCACTCGACTGGAATGGGACGAACAATTCTTCAGCGTCAGCGGGATCGAAACTGAGCAGTTGAACCCTCTGTCGGACACGCCTTTCGGGTCGGGCGGCCGTGCGGCGAAACGCTGGCCAGCACTGGCCGGCGCGTGTTGGTTCCCCGCCGTGGGTGACGGCATAACCAGCAATCTGGGCTGCGGCGCCACCGACTACCGCTACGCGGCCTTGAACTACGGCACCAGCGCGGCCTTGCGCATCGTCAAACGAGGCCGAAAGGCGAGCGCGCCTTACGGCCTCTTCGCGTATCGCATCGACCGTCGCCGCTACCTGCTGGGAGGCGCGATCTCCAACGCTGGCAGCCTGCATGCGTGGAGTCTCGACAGGCTGCGCATCGCCGCGGCCGGCAAGCGCTACGAGCACGAGATCGCGAACCGCATCCGGACCGGGCACGGACTGACCGTGCTGCCGTTCTTCAATGGCGAGCGCGCACCACACTGGCGCGACGATCTGTCCGCGACGATCGCAGGCCTGCGGCAGTCCACCACGGCCCTGGACATCGCGGCGGCGCTGCGTGAAGCCAGTTTTCACCGACTCGCGATGATCGCCGAGCGGATCCCCGGCATGCGCGCGCGGACGGCGATCGTCGGCGGCGGGTTGACGCCTTCAGCCCTGCAGACGTTGGCGGATGTGACCGGGCTCAAATTGCGACGCGCGCCGATCGGTGAAGCTTCTCTGCGCGGCGCGGCGATGCTTGCGATCGAACATCTCGGGTGCAGCTGGCCGGAGCTGCCTGAAGGGAAAGTCTACGAACCCAACCGGCGCTCCGTCCGGGAATTCCGAGCACGTCGGGCAGCGCAACGCGAACTGGAGGAACGCATGGGAGCGCCGGGTCTGCCGTAGCCCTGGCTTACCCGGAGCGAGCCCGGCTCAGCTCTCCAGGACTTCGTGCGCCTCGCTCTGCGCATGTTCGTACATGCGGTGTTCCTTGATCTTGCGTGTCAATGTGTTGCGGCCCCAGCCGAGGCGCCTGGCCGCATCCTGCCGCCTGCCACCGCAATGCTCGAGCGCAGCCTTGATCATGATCTGCTCGAAGCGCTGCACAGCCGTGTCGGCGATCGCAGACTCGCCGGCGCCCAATCGCGCAGAGGCCCAATCGGCGAGCGCCGATTCCCAGTCGGTCGCCGTACCGTTCGCGGCACTCTCGCCACGCAGCTCGGGCGGCAGGTCGACGACGTGTACTTCCGTGCCGGACGCCATTACGGTGAGCCACCGGCACAGGTTCTCGAGTTGCCTGACGTTGCCCGGCCAGGAGAGTGCCATCAGATGCCGCTCCGCATCCGCGCTCAACACCTTGGTCTCGACCTCCAGCTCAGCTGCCGCGGTGGCCAGGAAATGCTGAGCGAGAGTCGCGATGTCGTCACGTCGTTCCCGAAGCGCCGGCACGTTGACCCGGATGACGTTCAGTCGATGGAACAAATCTTCGCGAAACCCGCCTTCGGCCACTTGATGTTCGAGATTCTGATGCGTTGCCGCAATGATCCGCACGTCGACCCGAACCGGTACATGCCCGCCAACGCGATAGAACTCACCATCGGCGAGAACGCGGAGCAAAC
Source organism: Pseudomonadota bacterium (assembly GCA_039030335.1). GTDB lineage: Bacteria > Pseudomonadota > Gammaproteobacteria > HK1 > HK1 > JBCCEJ01. Next base: position 56,928 of record JBCCEJ010000024.1, read on the forward strand.
GGGTTTGCAGCTCGGCGGGCATATCGCCAATTTCGTCGAGGAACAACGTGCCGCCATCGGCTTGCTCGAACCGCCCGCGCCGCTGGGCCTGCGCGCCGGTAAACGCGCCGCGCTCGTGACCGAACAGCTCCGACTCCAGCAGCTCGCGGGGAATGGCGGCCGTATTCAACGCGATGAACGGCTTGCCGTCTCTGGGACTGTGCCGGTGCAAGGCACGTGCTACCAGCTCCTTACCGGTACCCGATTCACCTGTGACCAATACTGTGATGTTCGAACGCGAAAGCCGCCCGATGGCACGAAATACCTCCTGCATGGCTGCCGCCGACCCGATGATGTCGTGCTGTAGCGCGCCGGCCTCCTGGGTCTCCGCGTTGGCTTCATTGCGTTCTGCTACGGCGCGGCGCACGAGCGCGACGGCCTCGTCTACATCAAACGGCTTCGGCAGGTACTCGAACGCACCTCCCTGGTAGGCCGAGACAGCGCTATCCAGATCGGAATACGCCGTCATGATGATGACGGGCAGCTCCGGATGGCGCTGACTGACGACGCGCAGCAGCTCCATTCCGTCGGTACCTGGCATGCGCACGTCGGAGACCAGCGCATCGGGGTCCTCGTGCTGCAGCTGCCTCAGGACAGCATCCGCAGCGGCAAACGTGCGAACTTCCATACCGTCGCTGCTTAGCGCCCGCTCCAGAACCCAGCGGATCGCGCGGTCGTCGTCGACGACCCAGATTCTTGGTGTGCGACTCATGGCGCCCTCTCAATCGGGATGAGGAACGAAAAGATGGTGGCCTCCTCATCGCGACGGAATTCGATAATCCCGCCGTGCTGATGTACGAGTGACTGTGCGATCGACAAGCCGAGCCCGGTGCCATCGCTGCGCCCGGTCACGAGCGGGTAGAACAGGGAATCGACGAGTTCGGCTGGCACACCGGCACCGTCGTCCTGGATGTCGATACGAACTGCCATCCGGTAGTGGCTGCTGCCGACCGTGCAATAACGCTCGATACGCGTGCTGATGCGGATACAACCGCGCTCGCCAACGGCCTGCGCAGCGTTGCGCGCGACGTTCAATACGGCCTGGATCAGCAGTTCCGGGTCTCCGAACACCGGCGGAAGGCTCGGGTCGTAGTCCCGCTCGACACGAACGCCGGCGGGAACTTCGGCTTCGAGCAGAGTGAACACGCGCTCGGTAACCTCATGGATGTTCATGGCGCGGAAGTCCGGGCGGCTGCGCGGCCCGAGCAGCCGGTCCAGCAGGCGCTGCAGCCGATCGGCTTCACCGATGATCACACGGGTGTACTCAGCGAGGTCCGGATCGATGAGTTCACGCTCGAGGAGTTGGGCAGCGCCCCGGATACCACCGAGCGGATTGCGGATTTCGTGTGCCAGGCCGCGAATGACGGTGCGCGCGATCTCGTTTTGACTGACCAGATGCTCTTCGCGATTGATTCGCCGCGTGCGGTCGACCGGCACGAGCTCCAACACCACCCACGCAGGCGTCTCGTGAGGCTGCGCACTGCTGTCTGGAACGGGCGTCGCCGTACAGTGCAACGTGATGGCCTGGCCGGACGGCAGCTGCAAGCCCAGTTCGCGATCGCTAACGGGTCCGCGGGCACCCATGGCGCGAAGGACCATGCCGTGCAGTAACTCGCCGTCTGGCCACAACTCGATAAGCGGCTGGTCTACGGATTGTTTGGCGCTGAGTTCCAGCAAAGCCTCGGCAGCCGCATTGAGGCGCTTCAGCCGGCCTTGGGCGTCGATCACCAGCGCGCCAGTGCTCAACAGCTCAAACATGTCCGGTGGTTCGGCCGCCGAGTAACTGTCGAAGACGGTTGCAGGAATGCTCATAACCAAACAGGTAGCAATTCCCGGGCCAGATCGATGCAGTGAACGTGCGCAGTTCGCTCAACCCCCCGGGGCCTTGAAGAACCGCTGCAGATGCACGGTTACCGGCTTGGCGGTGGCCTTGGTCTGGCCTTTTGACCCCACGATCCTTGCACCAATAGAGTGCGTACCTCGATCGATATTCTTCAATTCGGTGCGCAGCCCCTTGGACGGTTGGCCGGCCGCACCACCGTCTAGCAGGAACTGCACCTTGTCCTTACCCTGCAGCCGCGGCTTGATTTGCACGGCGACCGCCACGTTCCCAGCGTTCTGCCGCATGACGCTGTCTGGCTTCGGCGCGGTGATACGGATCGTATAACGGACCGGCGGATCGGGTGGCTCGAGCAGTTTTTCTTCCTTTGCTTTGGAACTGCTGCCCGCCTTGCTCGGGGCTGGCGCAGGCTCAGGTGCCGGCGGTACGTAGATTTCCTTGGACCCGCTGCTCGGCTTGTCTGAGTAGATGATGTTTCCGTACTTATCGCGGGTCTTGTAAACCTGTGCGTAGGCACCGCTCAGCAGGCTCGCGCACAGCACCGCAACCATCAGCTTCCACACCGTATGCATCCTCTCGTTCTCCAGCAGTCAGTCCCGGGCTGCTTTGTTGGACCAAATAAAAAGGGGACCGGCTCAACTGCATAGCAGTCGAGCGGGCCCCCTCCAGGAACTCAGCCCCGCCGAATTCTGCGGGGCTTGAGACCGTGCCAGCTTACCGGCTGTAGTACATATCGAACTCGATCGGGTGCGTGGTCATCCGGAATTGCGTGACCTCTTCCATCTTGAGTTCGATGTAGGCATCGATCATGTCGCTCGTGAATACGTCGCCCGCCGTCAGGAATTCCCGGTCGTGGTCCAGAGCCTCCAGCGCCTGGTCCAAAGAAGAGCACACCGTAGCGATGGTCGCTTCCTCTTCTGGGGGCAGGTCGTAGAGATCCTTATCCTGCGGCGCGCCGGGGTCGATCTGATTCTTGATCCCGTCGAGGCCAGCCATCATCAGCGCAGCGAAGATGAAATAAGCATTACCACTCGAGTCAGGGAAGCGTACTTCGACGCGACGCGCCTTGGGATTCGAGACGTGTGGGATACGGACCGACGCGGAGCGGTTGCGGGCCGAATACGCCAGCAGCGTCGGTGCTTCAAAGCCGGGCACAAGGCGCTTGTAGCTGTTCGTACCGGCATTGGTGAAGGCGTTGAGCGCGCGCGCGTGCTTGAAGATTCCGCCGATGTACCAGAGCGCTTCCTGAGACAGGCCGGCGTACTTGTCGCCAGCGAAGATATTGGTGCCGTCTTTCGACAGCGACTGGTGCACGTGCATGCCGCTGCCATTGTCGCCGACGAGCGGTTTCGGCATGAACGTCGCGGTCTTGCCGAAAGAGTGGGCCACGTTGTGGACGCAGTACTTCAGGATGAGCAGTTCGTCAGCCTTGCGCACCAGCGTGTTCGCGCCTGTGCCAATTTCGCACTGACCAGCGGTCGCGACCTCGTGGTGATGTACCTCGACGGCGAGACCCATCTCTTCCATGGCGAGGCACATCGCGCTACGCATGTCGTGCAGGGAATCAACCGGCGGTACCGGGAAGTAGCCGCCCTTGATACCCGGACGGTGCCCCATGTTGCCAGCTTCATAACCCCGCTCGGAGTTCCACTCGGCCTCTTCGGAGTCCACTTTGTAGAACGCGCCCTGCATCGACGCGCCCCAGCGCACGTCATCGAAGATGAAGAATTCCGGCTCTGGTCCGAACATCGCGGTGTTGGCGAGTCCGGTCGAGGCGAGGTACGCCTCCGCCTTCTTCGCGATGGACCGCGGACAACGTTCATAACCCTGCATCGTGCTCGGCTCGAGCACATCGCAGCGCAGGTTCAAAGTGGTCTCCTCGCTGAACGGGTCGATGATCGCCGAAGCCGGGTCCGGCATCAGCACCATGTCCGATTCGTTGATGCCTTTCCAACCGGCGATCGACGAGCCGTCGAACATCTTGCCGTCTTCAAAGAAGTCAGCGTCGATCTGACTGGCGGGCACGGTGACGTGTTGCTCTTTGCCGATGGTGTCGGCGAAGCGCAGGTCGACAAACGCGACGTCGGCCTCTTTGATCTGATTCAACACATTCTCAGCGGACATTGTTTCTCCAACTTACTGGCTTTATTGATCGTGACGCGGCGCCAGTGAGTTCACCGGGCCAGAATTTCTAGTCAAATCGCGAATGCGCGAAAGCATCTTCCCCGAGGCAAATACCGTGCCATCGCCGGTTGGCCGGTGTTCCCGGTGCGCCGATGCACACACATGAAAACCCCGGCGCTGAAGGGACCGATGCCGATTCCGCATCAGCGATAGCGGAACAGCCAAAGCCCGCCGTCGAAGATTTCCCGCCATGCGATTCAAAATCAGTTGGTTATGAACGCGAAGCCGCGCAGCGGCCAGCCAACCGAGCGGAAGTGCGTATGCCCCTGGACCGCTACGGCAACGTCGGGGAGGGACCGACAGTTGCCACAGAAAGCGCCTTCAGGCGGTGCACAAGCCCGATCCTGCAGGAGGAGTATGCACCATAATGTTACATATCGGGAGAATTATGCACTTTTATGGTGCATAGTGGGCAAAGAAGGGGCCTGGACGGATCATCGTCGCCATCGCACGCCCGGATCGGTTCCAAGGGCGGATCGACATCGGTTTCAGCGCGCCGTCACCCAGAGCTGCTCGGAGGCGAACAGCTCGGCCATCTCTTCGCGGGGACGCACAACCCGGAAATCCGAGCCAGAGACCATGACCTCGGCCGCACGGGGGCGTGAGTTGTAATTCGACGCCATGCCGAAACCGTAGGCCCCGGCGGAATGCACCACCAGCAAGTCGCCTGGCTCGACAGACAGATGCCGGTCTTTACCGAGGAAGTCGGCCGACTCACACACCGGGCCCACGATGTCGTAGAGCCGCGTTGGCGTCGAGCGGTGCTGCACGTTCTCGATCTCGCACCAGGCCTGGTAGAGCGCGGGACGGATGTAGTCGTTCATCGCGCCATCGACGACGACGAAGTTCTTGCCGTCTCCGGGCTTGACGTATTCGACGCCGACCAACAGCAGCCCGGCATTGCCAGCGATAGAGCGCCCGGGCTCCATGTGTAGCGATAGTCGACGACCGGCGAGCCTGGCGCGAATCGCATCGACATAGGCGCCCGCCGATGGTGGCTCCTCATCGCGATATCGAATTCCAAGTCCGCCGCCAATGTCCAGATGGCGCATCGAGATGCCACGCGTGGAAAGCTCATCTGTCAGCGAAAGCAGACGATCCAGGGCGTCTACGAAGGGCGTGACCTCGGTGAGCTGCGAGCCGATGTGGCAGGCGATACCCGCTACTTCGAGACCGACGGTATCCGCGGCCTGCTGGTAGATTCGCAACGTATCGCTGTGGCTGATGCCGAATTTATTGTGCTTCAACCCGGTGGATATGTACGGGTGGGTGTTGGCGTCCACGTCCGGGTTCACGCGCACCGCCACCGGAGCCGTCACGCCGTGTGTACGGGCAACCTCGGCCAGTCGGGCGAGTTCCGCCTCAGACTCTACGTTGAAGTAGTGAATGCCGAGTTCCAGCGCGCGCTCCATCTCCGCGCGCTGCTTGCCGACACCGGAGAACACCACGGCGGCCGGATCGCCCCCAGCCGCGACGACCCGTTCCAGCTCACCCCGCGAGACTACGTCGAAGCCGGACCCGAGATCAGCGAGCACGCCGAGTACGGCGAGGTTCGAGTTAGCCTTGACCGCATAGCACACCAGATGATCGATGCCGGTCAGAGCGTCGTCGAAGGCACGCCAGTGACCTTCGAGGGCAGCTTTGGAGTAGACGTAGGCGGGAGTACCGACATCGCCGGCAATGGCCGACAGGGCCACGTCTTCGACGTGGAGCGCACCCTCGCGGCGTGCAAAGTGGTTCATGGAAGGCTGCTCTCAGGGATTGCGGGAATCCGGCGTCGGCCGCCCGTGCCGGCCGACGCCGGGCCGATGTGCTCGATTCGCGCGCCGCGGGCAGCGAGCCGGTAGTTCACCGACAGATCGTCATCCGGATGCGGCAATAAACTTGCGGCGATGATCGGAGACTCGACATCATCACGGCGACACGCTCAGACCAAACGATCACCCGAACGTTTGCCAACCATGCTGACCTTCCGCTTCTTTTTCAGGTCTTCCAGCTTTTCCTCCGGCAGGAATAGCGGACCTTTCTGGCCACACCCAGCGAGCGAACCGCCTACGGCCATCAGCAGCAGTGCGAGTGTCGTGCGACGCCGCTTGTCCATGAGATCCACCTCTTAACGAAAGTCGGGCTTGCGCGCAGTACGGTCGGTAACGAACCGGACGGCGCAGTATATCGTGTCGTTCCGTCGCCTCCCAACGCCCGGGCAGGGTGCATTGGCGGGACCTCGGCAATCACATCCGGCGCGAACGCGGCACGCCCCGGCCGAAGCACACACACGATTCGCTGGTTTCGCGCCGAGGCGTGGCCGTAACGCGGTGCGCGACACACGAGCGGCGTGCCGATCGCTGTTACGATCGCCGCATCCGCATCTTCAGGCCGAGACCAAGCGCATATGCCTCTCGCCGACCCGCCGACCATCATCGAACCGCAGGGCCAGGCTACGGCCAGTGTGATCTGGCTGCACGGACTTGGCGCTGATGGCCACGACTTCGAGCCGGTGGTCCCGCTGCTCGGGGCCGTCACGCGCTACACGCGGTTCATCTTTCCGCACGCCCCCACCCGGCCGGTAACGGTCAACGGCGGCATGGTGATGCGCGCCTGGTACGACATCGTGTCGATGGACATCAAGCGCCGCGTGGACGCCGCTGGGGTGCGGGACTCCGAGACCATCGTCCACGGCCTGATTCACCACGAGCTGGAACTCGGAATTCCGATCTCGCGCATCGTGCTCGCCGGATTCTCGCAAGGTGGCGCCATCGTGCTGCACACGGGCGTGCGCTACCCCAGCAGGCTCGCCGGAATTCTGGCGCTTTCCACGTACGTGCCGCTACCGGAGTTGACCGATGTGGAGGCGCACGCAGCAAACAAGGACGCGCCGATCTTCTACGGTCACGGCACTTTCGACCCGGTGGTGCCGCTGGCGCTCGCCCAGGGCTCGCGGTCGCACCTGGCCGAACTCGGCTTCCGCATCGACTGGCACGCCTATCCGATCGAACACTCGCTCTCGCCGCCCGAGATCGGCGACATCGCCGGATGGCTCGCCGAGGTGCTGCCGGAAAAGGAGCGCAGCGCGCGCTGAGTCAGTCTGCTTCGACGGCGCCAGCGACCGGCGGTGAAACCCCCGCTTCCGCGTTGCCGGACTCGCCAGCGGGCGCTGAGCGGGCGCCGCCGTCTTGTGGGCGTCTGCGAGGGCGTCTGGAGCGCCGACCCCGGCCGTCGCCACGGCCGTCTCCGCGCTTGTCGCCAGGTGCACCGTTACGCGGCCGCCGCGCCAGACGGACAGGCGCCTTGGGTTCGACGAGCATCGCGTCGGTCACCTGTACAACAGGTATTTCGGCTCCGATATAACCGTGGATGTCCTCGAGCGAGAACACGAACTCCTCACAGGCGAAGCTGATGGCATCGCCGCTCGCACCAGCGCGGGCCGTCCGCCCGATCCGATGCACGTAGTCTTCGGCGTCCTGCGGAAGGTCGTAGTTCACCACGTGGCTGACGTCTGGGATGTGCAATCCTCTGGCCGCCACGTCGGTGGCCACCAGCACCGGCAGCTCGCCAGACTGGAAACGGGACAACAGGCGGAGCCGCTTCTTCTGGGGGACGTCGCCGGACAGCACATCCGCCTCATATCCGTTGCCGGCGAGGAAACCCGTGACCATGTCGGCGCCGCGTTTGGTATTGACGAACACGATGGTGCGCGATGCATCCATGGATTTCAGCAAGCCGAGCAACAGCGCGATCTTCTCGTCCTTCGAGACGTGATAGAGCCGCTGGGTGACGTGATCGACCGTCACACTCTCGGGCGAAACGTTGACGAGTTCAGGCTCGTTCATGTGCTCGTAAGCGAGTTCCGTCACACGGTGCGACAGGGTCGCGGAGAACAGCATGTTGACCCGGCGAGAGGCTGGGGGCAGGCGCCGCAGCAGAAAGCGGATGTCCCGGATGAAACCGAGGTCGAACATCCTGTCCGCCTCGTCCAGCACCATCACCTGGGCACCCTTGAGATTGAATACGCCCTGACGGAAATAGTCGATGACCCGGCCTGGCGTGCCGATCAGGATGTCGAGACCGTCAGCGACCATCTGGCGCTGTGATTCGTACCCGGTACCGCCGTATACGACGCCATAGCGCAAACCGGTGCGGTTCCCAAACAGCTCGGCGTCTTTGCCGATTTGCAGCGCGAGTTCGCGCGTGGGCGCCAGAATCAGCGCGCGCGGGTTGTTCTCCTGATGCGTGTCGAGGGGCTCGGACTCCATCAGCAGGTTCATCGTCGCGAGCAGGAAGGCAGCGGTTTTGCCGGTACCCGTCTGGGCCTGCCCGGCGACATCCTCACCCCCAAGCGCCTTCGGAAGGGTGGCTGCTTGTATGGGCGTGCAGTGGCTGAATCCAGCTTCTGCGAGTGCGTCCAGGATCTCTGATCTGAGCGGCAAATCGTTGAAGGCAACGTCGGTAAGTAGTTGATCCGGCATATAAAAGTGCGTGCCCCGGTGCAGATGTAAAGTCAGGCTTGAAAAGCGCGGACAATTCCGCTCAAATGTTTGATACAGGCCTGTTGGAGATCTAGGCGAACATGAGCGACAACATCGTCCACGTAACGGATGGAGCGTTCGATACGGACGTGCTCAACTCCGAGCAACCCGTGTTGGTGGATTACTGGGCTGAATGGTGTGGCCCGTGCAAGATGATTGCGCCCGTGCTCGAAGAGATCGCGGCAGAATACGCAGGTAAGGTCAAGATCGCAAAGCTGAACATCGATGACAATCCGGCCACGCCGCCGAAGTACGGGATCCGGGGGATTCCAACGCTGATGTTGTTCAAGAACGGCAACGTCGAGGCGACAAAGGTCGGAGCGGTGTCAAAGTCGCAGCTTTCCGCGTTCCTTGACTCGAATCTGTAACAGGACTCGCTCTAGACTTTGACGCCCGGGTCGCTGCACCCAGATCGGTTACGAGACGGTCAAGAGGTTTACGCGGCCGCAATGCGTGCTAATCTTGCATTGTAGGTATCTGGCCAGGTGCCATTCGTACGCACCACGAGACACCTCTTCTGCAATACAAATGCCCAAGGACGGAGTAGCCGGTGCATCGCCGGTAGGGGCCGGAGGCTGAAACCCAGCAATCGGCAAACGCTAACGGGAAGTGATTCAGTAAACATTGCGCAGGCCGCGCAAAGCCGACTTTGGCTCCCTTGACAAGCAGCCAGACATCGGGTGTTTACCTGGCCAAAAGGGCCGTGATAACGTTTCCCGACTGCATCAGCGCATTCGCGCTTCGATGGTAAATCCCCATTTCTGAAGCAACCACCGCAACTCCCGTTGAATCCGGACCGCGCCGCAATC
>JBCCEJ010000025.1:0-66077 GCA_039030335.1 Pseudomonadota bacterium
CATCTGCGTGTACGCGGTGTCTTCGAGCGCCGCCAGCGCGGCCGCTTCGGCAACGCCGGCCAGATTGAACGTACTCGTCGTCAGGCGAATAGCGTTGGCGATCTCTTCAGAACTGCAGATCGCGTAGCCAAGCCGCAAGCCCGCGAGCGCGTAGGCTTTTGAGAAGGTCCGCGTCACTACCCACGGTCCACGCCGGTCACGCAGCACTTCCAGCGCGTCGGCACCGCCGGCGTATTGGGCGAATTCGAAATAGGCTTCGTCGACGAACATCAGCACATTGTCCGGCATGCCCGACGCGAGGCGCTCCAGTTCATCTTGGGTCAGCATCATGCCGGTCGGGTTATTCGGCGTCAGCACGACCAACAGCCGTGTGTTATTGCCGACCGCGCCGAGCAGTCCATCGACATCAATGGCGCCATCGGGCTTGTTCGGCACGCTGATGTGATCGGCGGCAACGATGTCGAATACACCGGCAAAGCGCCGCCAGATGAGTTCTGGTGACAACAGTTGTTGGCCCGGCGCGACGCTTATTTCAGCGATCGCCGTCAACAGCTGAGTGCTACCAGCGCCGTAACACAGGTGCGCGGCCGGAATGTCGAGCCGCTCGCACAACACCTCGGTCAGGCGTGGACACGTGCCATCCGGATACCGGTTCAGGTTGGAGGCGGCTTCCGCGATCGCGTCTACGACCGCTGGCGACGGCGGATACGGGCATTCGTTCAGGTCCATCCGGTGGATGACCGCGCCAACCTCGTGCACCGGGATGTGCGTGGGATTCCAAAATGGCTGGGCCTGAAAATTGGGGCGCAGCGGGTTGTCTCCGCCAGAAGCATCTTGCGACATCAGGGCAGGTTTTCCGATCGCCAAAAGCGGCGGCTGACAAAGCCGTATAGTAGCTTACGTAACCTGCCATCCCCGGAGTTCCTGACATGCCGGTTGAACGCCTGCAGATTCTGCATTCAGTGCCCTATGCCAGCGGACGCGAGTTTGGCGAAGCGGGTGCCTATCAGCGCGTCGATGCCATCGCGTGGTATGCCGTTGATCCCGATCACGAAGCGAATGCGGGCATCGTCGACCTGAAGCTTGCAGACCGCGACCCGGATGGGCTGGTCAGATTCAGCGGCGATGTCACGCTGCTATATCCAGTCAGACCGGCGGCCGCCAATGGCGCGCTGCTGGTCGAAGTACCCAATCGCGGCCGGCGCACCTCGTTCCGGTCGTTTAACCACGCGCCGATCGTCGAAGCCCCCACATACGATATTCAGGCCGGCGACGGCTACCTGTTGCAGCATGGCTGGTGCGTCGCGTGGGTTGGGTGGCAGTGGGACATGCCCCTGTGCGTGGAGCGCCTCGGCCTTCGCGCACCGTTGGTTCCGAATGAGCGGCTATGGTCGAACTCGGTAATGCAGCTGCGCTTGCAGCCGGATCGGCAAACGGCGCAGTTTGCGCTGACCGACCATCACGTGGGTGCGATCGGCCATCACGCGCCGATCCCGCCGCGCGACGCCGAAGACCCGGACGCCAGATTGCTGGTACGTCCGTCGCAAACCGCTGAGCCGGAGACCGTCGACCCCGCACGCTGGCGCTTCGTACCAGATGTCTACGGCGAATTCACCCAGGTCACGCTGGACGGCGGCTTCGAACCTGGCCGCATCTACGATTTGCTCTACACGCCGCGCGACTGCCCCGTCGTCGGCAGTGGACTGCTCGCGGTTCGCGACTTCGCGGCATTCGCGCGGGATGACGATGCGTCACCCGTTTCCAACCGGGTCACGCACACGATCGGACACGGCATTTCCCAGTGCGGCCGGTTCCTGCGCACGCTGATGCACCTTGGACTGAACGTGGACGAACGCGGCAGGCAGGTTTATGACGGCCTGCAGGTGCACGTCGCCGGCGCCCGGCGCGGCGAATTCAACGCCCGCTACGGACAACCGTCCGTGCAGCCCACACCAAACTTCGGCCACCTGTTTCCATTCGCGGACGAGCCGCAGACCAACCCGCAAACGGGCGAGACGGCTGGACTGCTCGATCGTCTGCGCGCGCGCGGTGTGATGCCGAAGGTCGTCTACACCGACACATCGGCAGAGTACTGGCGCGGTGACGCCGGGCTCGCGCATCTGAACCTTGCCGATGGCACCGACGCGGAGCCCCCGGAAGACGTACGCCGGTATCTGTTCGCGAGCACGCAGCACGGGCCGGGCGTGCTGCCCTACAAAGACACGGGCGTGTTCGGTTCACGCGGTGCGAACCTGTTCAACACGGTCGACTACAGGCCGCTGCTCCGCGCGACGCTCGAGAATCTTCGTGAGTGGGTACAAAACGGTGCCGCACCGCCGGACAGCTGTTTTCCGCGCGTAGCCGACGGCACCGCGACGACCCGCGCAGAGGCGATCGGGAAACTGGCCGGGTCGGGGCTTTGCCTTCCTGACCCCGACGAACTGCTGTGGGTACGTCCACTCGACCTCGGCCCGGAGCACGGGTTCGGCGTCGGACAATACCCGGCGCAGTTTGCCGGCAACCCCTATGGCACGGTCGTATCCGAGGTCGATGCCAACGGCAATGAAACCGGCGGCTTGCGGATGCCCGATGTCACGTTACCGGTTGGCACGCACACGGGGTTCGATCCGCGCCACGCCGAAACCGGAGGCGCCGGGCAAATCCTGGAATACGTGGGGAGCAGCCTCCCGCGTGCCGACCTGCTGGGCGCGGCCGGAGCGCGCGCCGACTACCTGGCGAACATCCGCGAGCTGACGACGCAGCTGATCACACAGCGTCACGTGTTGCCAGGCGACCTGGAGCTCTGCGTGCAACTAGCCGCCGCACGCTACGACGCCGCCGCGCGCTGGGTCGATAAGCGCACCGATTCTTTCAAACCCACAGCCGTCGGCATCAATCACGTCGCGCTGGAAGTGGGCGACATCGATGCAGCGCTCGACTTCTACGGCGCTTTCATCGATTTTAGAATCTCGCACCGCTCGGAGCGCGCCGCCTTCATCTACTTCGGCGATCAGTTCATCAACTTCTCGCTCGGGCGCAACCAGAGCCCGGACGAGAACCGGCACTTCGGCATTGCGGTCGACGACAAGCCCGCGACCCAGGCGCGGCTGGAAGCGATGGGCATCACGTTTCTGGACTCGCGCTTCCTCGACTTCCTGGACCCGTGGGGTAACCGCGTCGAGATAACCACCTACACGAACATTCAGTTCAGCAAGGCAGATGGCGTGCTCCGGGGCATGGGGCTCGAACACCTCGAAAAGAGCGATGCCGCCAAGTTGGAACTCGGCAAATACGGTTTCCTGCCATGAACCGGGCGGCGCAGCGCCGGCACGCCAGGAAAAGCTGACACATCCATGTCGGTACGGATCATCTGCGCTGGCGTCGCGACGTTGGACATCGTGCTGGCCGTCGATACGTTCACCACATTCGGCGGCAAACAACGTGCGCGCGAGGCCAACGTCGTCGGCGGCGGTTGCGCCGCGACGGCGGCGGTCGCCATCGCCCGGCTTGGCGGCAGACCCAGTCTGGCCAGCCGGCTGGGAGATGACACCTTCGGGCGACTGATCATCGATGAGCTGACCGGCGAAGGTGTCGACTGTGATCTGGTCCGGCGTTTTCCAAGTGTTCGATCGTCGTTCTCAGCGGTGCTCGTCGACGCGCACGGCGAGCGGCACATCGTGAACTACCGCGATGAGGAGCTGGAAGCCGACGCGGCCTGGATCGCAGCCGCGTTGCCGGAATTCGACGTCGCGCTCGGCGACACACGCTGGGTAGAAGCGACCACCGCGCTGTTCGAAGTCGCACGCGCGCGTGGCAAACCCTGTGTGCTCGACGCAGAAGGTCCGTTCCACCACAGCGCCAGGGCGCTGCAACTGGCCACCCACGCGGCCTTCTCGGCCGCCGGACTGTGCGAGTTGACCGGACTGAAAGTGCCCTCCGCGGCGTTGGCCGGGGTTGCTTCAGAATGTGGCGGTATCGTCTCGGTGACCGACGGCGCCGACGGCGCCTACTGGTTGGAAGGCGAACAGGTGTTGCACGCACCAGGCTTTGCCGTCCAAGCGGTCGACACGCTGGGTGCGGGCGATGTGTGGCACGGTGCGTTTGCGCTCGCACTGGGCGAACAGCAGAAACTCGATGAAGCCCTGCGTTTTGCCAATGCGGCGGCCGCGCTGAAGTGCGAGACACCGGGCGGCCGCGCCGGCGCACCGCGGCGCGAAGCGGTAGAGCAGCTCCTCGCCGCCAACTGATCCCCCGCGTTGACGCATGCGGCAGCGCTTCCGACAATGCGATGGAGCGGCCGGACGACGCCGGACGAGTGAGTCGCTCCGTGTTCCCGAACGTCCGCCCACGATCCGCAGGAGCACCGATGCCGATACCCGCCGCCCGCGCAGTCAGGCCCGACGAAGTACCCGTTATCGACATCAGCGCACTATTCGGTGACGGCGATGTGGGTGGCACGCCGGATCAGCTGGCGTGGGCCGCCACGGAGGTGGGTTTCATTTACGTGCGCGGGCACGGCATCGGCGCCGAGATCATGGCGCGTGCGCGAGATGCCGGACTCGCTTTCTTCCGCTCGCCGGCCGAACAAAAGCTCGCGCTCAAGAGCAACATTCACCACCACGGCTACCTGGGGCCAGGCGCCACGCGGATGGACGACGACGCAAAACTGGACCTGAAAGAGAGCTACAACTTCGGCGTCGAGTTGGACGGTGCGGCACTGGCCGGTGCCGGGACCCGGCTACTCGGCCCCAATCAGTGGCCAGCCTTTCTGCCGGCATTCAAGCCCGCGCTATACGCCCACTTCGAAGCCGCCACGCGCACCGCCGAAAGCCTGCTGAAGGGTTTTGCGCTGGCCGGTGGACACCCACCCGACACCTTCACACGCGCGAACGACAGGCCAGTCTCGCGCGGCTCGCTGCAGTACTATCCGCCACGTCCCGACGACGCCGAGCCGGATCACTTCAGCCTCGCGCCGCACACCGACTTCGGGGTGCTGACGGTGCTCGCACAAGACAGCGTCGGGGGTCTGCAGATCCAGGCCATGGACGGCGAATGGCTGGCCGTGCCGCCGATCGATGACACCGTGGTCGTGAACGTCGGTGACCTGCTCGGACGGTGGTCGAACGACACCTATCGTTCGACTCCGCATCGGGTGTTGAACACCAGCGGCCGCGAACGCCTGTCACTCGTGCTGGCCTACGATCCCAATGCCGAAACGCTGGTCGACCCGCGACTCTTCTGCGGTCCTGGCGAGCAACCCAACTACGAGCCGATCACGTGTGGCGATTATCTGGAGTGGCGCTTCGCCAAGGCGTTCGCGTATCGCACCGGAGCGAAAACCTGAGCGGCGCGGTGGCGTTCCCGCCCGGTCGTTCACCCAGGCGGGCGCGAGGGGTGAGCGGTTGATCCACGGCAACACTCAAACTGTCTTTACCCACCGTTGCGGATCTCGCGGATGCATCCCTACAAAGCGCTGATCGCCGGCGTAACCGGCGCAGTCGGTGGCGCGGTCGGGCGGCATCTGGTCGACGCCGGATACGGCGAAGTCGTCGGACTTTCGCGTCGTCCAGCGGCGCATGCGATCGACGGTGTGCGTTACGTCCAGGCCGATCTCGATGACCTTGCAGCGACCAGACGCGCGCTCGAAGCGCACCTGGACATAACCCACGTGTTCTACTGCGCACGAGCGAGCCACGCAGAACAAACGCTGGAGAACGCGCCTGGCAACCTGCGGTTGCTCGAGCATCTGGTGAGCGCGCTCGAACCGGGCGCACTCGAACATGTGCACGTGGTACAGGGCGGCAAGGTGTACGGCGTTCACATCGGCCCGTTTCCAACGCCGGCGCGCGAGGACGATGCGCGCGCACCGATCGAGAACTTCAACTACGCGCACGAGGATTTCCTGCGCGCCCGCGCGCCGCGAAGCGGCTGGCGCTGGAGCACATCGAGACCGAACACGCTGCTGCACTTCTCGCCGTCCATCGCGCGCAATTTGATCTCGTCACTGGGCGCCTATGCCGCCATCTGCCGCGAACTGGGCGCCGCGCTCGACTTTCCGGGCCCGGCGGCCGCGTACGACAGCATCACCCAGATCACGTCGCTCGAAATACTGACCGACGCCATCGACTGGATGTCGCGCGATCCCTGGTGCGCCAACGAGGCTTTCAACATCACGAACGGCGATGTATTCCGGTGGCATCAGGTATGGCCGCTGATCGCGGATTTCTTCGACATGCCATGCGGCACGGTGCGTCCGATGCGGCTTGCGACGACGATGCCGGTGCAAGCCCGGGTCTGGGAGACGGTCGCAGCACGCCACAATCTCGCCTCAGCGCGACTGGAAGACGTCGCCAACTGGGAATACCTGGACGCGACGCTGGAGCGCACGTGGGACGAGATCCTGTCGACCAACAAGGCCCGCGCGTTCGGGTTCCACGGCTGGGCCGATACGCTTGCGGAGTTCGCTACGCTGCTCGGCAGATACCGGAAAATGCGCATCCTGCCTTGATCACAAAACGCGCGGCACGACGACAGGCGGAAGTGCTGCAACGCTGACGAACGCATCTGGCAGGCCTGGCACCGATGAGGTCTGATGGCCCGAAGCGGTCTTTGGCAGCCTCGTCGGGCGACGTCTGACGGAGCGGCGCATTCAGTCCCCGACGGTCTCGCGCACCACCTCCGCAGTCGTGACCCGGTCCGCAGCCAGTCGGATCGACGCCAGAACGCGCGACGCCGCGCGGCGAGCCGCATCGCGGTCAGTCGCGTGCACGCGTGCGAGCCGATCGCCTGGCGTTACTGCCACACCGGACCCAACGACTTCGTCGAGGCCCACACTGGCGTCGATGCGCGCGCCAGGCACCTCTCTGCCGCCGCCCAGTTCGACGACGATTCGCCCGAGCGCCCGCGTATCGATCTGATGTACGTAACCAGATGTATCCGCCAGTACGTCAACGATGACCGGGGCCGTGGGCAAACAACGATCCGGCTGCGTCAACAACCCGGCCACCCCGCCCTGACCGTCGACCATGCGGGCAAAACGATCGGCCGCCCGCCCTTCATCCAACGAAGCCTGCAATCGCCCGCGGGCCTCGCCGGGGGTTTGTGCGAGACCGCCCAACACCAGCAGTTCCGAGCCTAGTGCCAGGGTCACTTCGGCGAGACGCGGGTCGCGGCGCGCACCCGTCAGAAACGCGATCGCCTCGCGGATCTCAACAGCATTGCCGGCGCTGTGGCCGAGTACCTGATTCATATCAGACAACAATGCCCGGCACGGCAGACCGGCATCGTTCGCGACACTGACGATGCTGGCCGCGAGTGTGCGCCCCGCGTCGAGACCCGGCATGAATGCGCCGTTGCCAACCTTGACGTCCATGACCAGCGCGCCGACCCCGGCTGCCAGCTTCTTCGACAGGATCGATGCGGTGATCAATGCGACCGACTCAACCGTGGCCGTCACGTCACGAATGCCGTACAGCCGCGCATCGGCCGGTGCGATGTCGGGTGTGGCACCGACGATCGCTAAACCGCAGGTCCGGGTGACACGGCGAATGTCCTCCGCCTCAAGCTCAGTCTTCAAGCCTTCGATCGCTTCGAGCTTGTCCAACGTACCGCCGGTGTGTCCGAGCCCGCGACCGGAGATCATCGGCACAAAAGCACCACAGGCCGCCAGCATGGGCGCCAGCAACAGACTGACTTTGTCGCCGACACCACCGGTGGAGTGTTTGTCTAGGCACGGCCCGGGCAGGTCCGACCAGTCGAGCATGACACCGGATCGCGTCATGGCCCGCGTCAGCACTGTGCATTCATGAGTCGTCATGCCTTTCAGCACAACCGCCATGGCGAACGCGCCGAGCTGCGCGTCGGCGGCGCTGCCGTCGGCGATGGCGCCTACGATCTGCTCGATCTCGGCATCGCCCAGGACCTCGCCCTCGCGCTTCGCGCGAATGAATTCCTGGAAAGAACCAGGCGTCGATGCTTCGGCCGAAGGTGGGTCACCCGCACCCGTGGTGGTCACCAGGCTTCACCCGCAGCGACGCCCGCGAGGTGAGTACGCAGCAAACTGGCACAGCGCGGCGCCGCGGCGGCCGCCGCGCGCATGGTCTGCTCATGACCGAGCGGCTCGACCGCCACGCCGGCCGCGAAATTCGTCACCACCGAGATGGCGGCCACTTTCAAACCGCACTGACGAGCGAGGATCGTTTCGGGCGCTACCGACATGCCCACCGTGTCGGCACCGAGGATGCGCGCCGCCCGGATCTCCGCAGGCGTTTCAAAACTCGGGCCCGAAAAGCAGGCGTAAACCCGCTCCGCAAGCGGCACGCCCGCCGCGACGGCTGCAGCTTGCAGCGCGGCGCGCCAGTCGCGGTCGTAGGCATTGGTCATATCGACGAACCGGCTCGATCCCCCGGTGTCACCGATCAGGGGGTTGGCCCCAGTCAGATTGATGTGGTCTTCGATCAGCACCAGTTCGCCCGGACCGATCGCAGGGTCGGCACTGCCGACAGCGTTCGTCATCAGTAGCCGCTCGGCTCCGAGCTGGCGCAACGCGCGAAGCGGTACGGCCATGGCGCCAGCATTGCCGTGCTCGTAGTAATGCTCGCGCCCTTGCAAGACCACCACGTCGCAACCGTGGAGCATGCCGACGCTGAGCCTTCCAGCATGCCCGGCAACCTGCGGAACCGGAAAACCCGGCACTTCCCGGTACGGCACACTGATACGTACTTCCAACGTATCGACGACCGACTGTAGACCCGAACCAAGCGTCAGGATGAGCCCTGGCACGGGGTCGCCCAAAGTCTCACGAAGGTACGCAGCCGCTGCGGTCGTCTGTTCGCACGGCATGACCGGAACCTCGGACTCCGCGTTCATGCGCCGAGGTTACCCGGCCCGAAGGCGTGCGGGAAAAGCTCACTCAGCGACGTCGTCAGCAGCAGCGAATCCGGATCGCAGACGTGGACGGGCGTCGTAGGCGGACAGAACTCCGTCAGTTTCTGGCGGCATCCGCCACACGGCGTGCAAGGCGGGCCTGCCGGACCCATGACGAGCACTTCGATCGCAACCCGGTCGCCGCCGGCGACCATCGCGGCGATCGCACCGGCTTCCGCGCAGGTGCCTTCCGGGTAGGCTGCGTTCTCGACGTTGCAGCCGCCGTAGAGTTGCCCGCCTGGCGTTCTGACGACGGCCCCAACGGCGTGATTCGAATACGGAGCGTATGCACGTTCGCGCATTTCGCGCGCGAGCGTCATCATGGCCTGCAAATGTCTCATCGTTCCTTCGCGTACGGAATGCCGCTCGCCTTCGGCGCCTGCGCGCTGCCGATAAAGCCAGCCAGTAATATCACCGTCAGCAGATACGGGAGCGCCTGGATCAACTGTACGGGAATGGGCCCTACACCCGGCAGTTCCACACCCTGCAGGCGCGCCGCGACGGCATCGAGAAAGCCGAACAGCAGGCATGCGAGCATGGCCGGTACCGGCCTCCATTTGCCAAAGATCATCGCCGCGAGCGCGATGTAACCCTTGCCTGCCGTCATGTCGCGGACAAACGCCGCGCCGTGAGCGGTCGACAGATAGGTGCCAGCCACACCGCACAGCGTCCCGCAGATCAGCATCGCCTGATAGCGCAGCGCCGTCACCGAGATTCCGGCGGTATCAACGGCAGCCGGGTTCTCGCCGACAGCCCGCAGCCGGAGTCCGAAGCGCGTGCGGAACAGGACCCACCACGCGGCCGGCACGGCCGCGAACGCCGCGTAAACGAGCAGGTTGTGACCGCTTAACAGTTCCGCGTACAGCACACCGATCACGGGGACGTCCCGGAGTGCCGCGGCAAACGGCCAGGTCAGTTCCTGGAACCGGGCATCGGCCGGCAACGACGGCGTCTGCCCGCCCTGCTGGAACCACGCAATACCGAGAATGATCGTCAGACCCGACACCATGATGTTGATGGCAAGCCCGCTGACGACCTGATTGCCGCGGTGCGTAATACAGGCGAAGCCGTGCAGCCAGGCGAGCATCATCGACACGCCGATGCCGGCCAGCAACCCGAGCCACGCGGAGTTGTAGAGCGCCGCCGTCGACGCCGCCGCAAATGCGGCCGCCAGCATCTTGCCCTCCAGGCCGATGTCGATGACGCCGGAGCGCTCGGCGAACATGCCCGCCAGTGCCGCGAGCATTAGCGGGGCCGCCAGACGGACGGTCGAGTCGAGAGTAAGCACCGCGAGCAGGTAGGTCTCCGACATCAGCCCGCGTCCTCGGAAGCCACCGGCGCACGTCGCGTGAACAACCGCTCGAGCGTCGGCTGGAGCATGCGGTCCAGCGCACCGCTGAACAGGATCACGAGACCGATGATCACGACGATCATGTCGCGGGTAATCTTCGGCATGTCGAACGCAAGTTCGGCACCACCCTGATACAACACGCCGAACAGCAACGCCGCGAGCACGATCCCGACCGGGTGGTTGCGCCCCATCAGCGCGACCGCGATCCCGGTAAACCCAAAACCTTCGGTGAAGTCCAGCAGCAGGCGGTGCGTTACCCCAAGCGCCGTATTGACCGCAACGAGTCCGGCGAGTGCGCCAGAGATCGCCATCGCGAGCATGATGACCCGGGCCGGATCGATACCGGCATAGAGCGCCGCACGTTGGTTATGACCGACGACGCGGATGGCGTAGCCAAGCCGCGTACGCCACATCAGCAACCACATGCCGACACAACAGATGAGCGCCAGGAAGAACGCGCCGTTGAGCGGCGAGGATTCCACTTCGAAACCTACCGCGCCCAACATATCGTGCATGAACGGTAGCCATGCTGCCGCTTCGAACTCGCGGCTGTGTGGCGTCATCTGTCCTGGCATGATCAACACGTTGACCATCATGTAAACCATCAACGCCGACGCGATGAAGTTGAACATGATGGTCGTGATGACGATATGGCTGCCGCGCCGGGCCTGCAGATAGCCCGGCACGAAGCCCCAGAGCGCACCCATCGCCGCGCCGCCGAGCGCGGCGAGCGGTATCAGAACCCAGCCCGGTAACGCTTGATCCAGCGACAGCACGACCACGCCAACGCCCAGTCCGCCGATATAGGCCTGTCCTTCTCCGCCGATGTTGAACAGCCCGGCATGAAAGGCGATGGCGACGGCGAGACCGGTGAAGATGAGACTCGTCGCGTAGTAGAGCGTGTAGCCGATGGCTTCGGCGGACCCGAGTGCGCCCCAGGTCAGGATCCGCAGTGCCTCGACCGGGTCTTCGCCGATGAACGCGACGATCGCGCCGGCGACGAGAAACGCGAGCGTCACATTGACAGCGGGCAACAGTGCCAGCCCGACCCATCTGGGTGCGTTGCCGCCCGCGTCGCCGCTCACGCCGCCGCCTCACCCGTACCGTGCGCGTTGGCCATCATGAGTCCGAGCGTGCGCTCGTCGGCGTCCGCGGCCTGCATCTCGCCCACTATACGACCCTCGAACATCACCAGAATGCGGTCGGCGAGCGACATGATCTCGTCGAGTTCCACCGAGACCAGCAACACCGCCACGCCGGCATCGCGCATCGCTACCAGTCGCTTATGTATGAGTTCGATCGCGCCGATATCGACGCCGCGCGTCGGCTGCCCGACCAGCAGCAGTTCCGGTGCGCGGCTGAATTCCCGTGCGAGCAGCAGCTTTTGCTGGTTGCCACCGGAAAAACCGGCCGTGCGCAGGGCCGCATCGTGCGGACGCACATCGAAAGTCTCCATGCAGTCGTCGCAAAACGCCTCGATGCGACGGTACGCGAGCAGGACGTGATCACCGAACTCGGGCGAATCCTGGTACCCGAGGATCGACGACTCCGCGGCAGCAAATGGCGCTACCAGTCCCACCCTGAGCCGATCTTCCGGTACGTGCGCGACACTCTTGGCCCGCATCTCGTGCGGATCGCTCGGCGCCGACGGGGTGACGGCGCGACCTTTTATCTGGATCGTCCCGCCAACGATCGGGCGGATCCCTGACAGAGCTTCGAGCAGTTCGCTCTGACCGTTGCCGGCAACGCCAGCGACGCCGACGATCTCACCGGCGCGCACACTGAAGCTGACGCCGTTGACGCCGTCGCGGGCACCCAGCCCGGCGATCTGGAGGTCCTGCACGTCCAGCACCGTATCACCGGCGTCCGCGGTCCCTTTCTCCACCCGCAACAGAACCTTGCGTCCCACCATCAGTTCCGCCAGTTCTTCGCGGCTCGTTTCCGCCGTCGCGAGCGTCGCCACCATCTGCCCTTGCCGCATTACCGAGACGGCGCTCGTGATAGCGAGGATCTCGCGCAGCTTGTGCGTGATGAGCAGTACCGTCACACCCTGGTCAGCGAGCGAACGCAGCACCCGAAACAGCTGGTCGGCCTCCTGCGGCGTCAGCACGCCAGTCGGCTCGTCCAGCACCAGAATCTCGGCGCCACGATAAAGCGCTTTCAAGATCTCGACGCGCTGCTGCGCACCCACCGTCAGATCGGCGACCAGCGCGTCCGGGTCGACCTCCAGTCCGTACTCTTCGGCGAGTGCCGACAGCGCGCTGCGCGCGGCTCTCAGGCCGGGACCAAGCAGTGCGCTGCCCTCCGCCCCGAGCACCACGTTCTCGAGAACCGTGAAGGTATCGACGAGCATGAAATGCTGATGGACCATGCCGATGCCGCAGGCGATGGCCTCCTGGCTGTTTCGGATACGCACCCGTTCACCATCGACTTCGATGTATCCGGCGTCCGCCTGATAGAAGCCGTAGAGGATGCTCATCAGCGTCGATTTGCCGGCGCCGTTTTCGCCGACGATGCCATGAATGGCCCCGGCCTCGACATCGAGTGAGATGTCCTGGTTCGCCTGAACCTGACCGAAACGCTTGGAAATGCCGGCCAGCCGGATGGCTGGCGGCTTTGCGGTGGTGTTCATTCAGAACCTGATGGCTGCCTTAAGCCCAGCGCCGGCCGCTATGCGGCCCGCGCTGCGGACAGCCATCTCAGCGGCAAGTGCCGCCGGACGGCACCCGACTCAGGACGGGCACTTGCTGTCAGACATGTAGTCGTGGACCGCGATTTTGCCGGACACGATGTCAGCCTTAAGCGCCTCAACCCTGGACTTCATGTCGTCCGACACCAGGGATGCATTGTGCTCGTCGAGGGCCCAGCCAACGCCGCCTTCTTTCAATCCGAGTACCTGGATGCCGGGCTTCCAGGTGCCATTCTTGACCCCCATGAAGGACTCGTACACAGCGACATCGACGCGCTTGACCATCGAACTCAGCATCGTGCCGGGCTGCAGATAGTTCTGGTTGGAGTCGACGCCAATCGCCAGCTTGCCATTGTCCTTGGCAGCCTGGTAAACACCGATGCCGGTGCCACCAGCGGCCGCGTAGACGACGTCAGCGCCGCGGTCGAACTGGCTCTTCGCAAGCTCCGCACCACGGCCCGGATCGTTCCATGCCGACGGCGTTGAGCCGGTCATGTTCTGGAAGACCTCGACACCGCCGTCGACGTGCTTGGCGCCCTGCACGTAACCGCAGGCAAAGCGGCGGATGAGCGGAATATCCATGCCGCCCACGAATCCGACCTTGGCGGACTTCGAGGCCATGGCCGCCAGCGCCCCGACGAGGAACGAACCCTCGTGCTCCTTGAATACGACGGAATTCACGTTTGGCAGGTTGACGACCATGTCGACGATAGTGAATTTCAGGTCAGGAAACTCCTTCGCCACCTTCTCGACCGCAGCGGCCTGGTTGAAACCGATCGCCACGATCGGATTGGCACCCCGCTTGGCGAGACGCCGCATGGCCTGCTCGCGCTGCGCATCGTTGGTCGGTTCGAACTCGCGGTACTTGCCGCTCGTTTCGTCGGCATAACGCTTCGCACCGTCATAAGCGGCCTGGTTGAATGACTTGTCGAATTTGCCACCCATGTCGTACACGACGGCGGGCTCCGCGGCCTGCGCTGATGCCGTCGCCAGCATCGACGCACAAAGAATTCCAAACATGCGACGCATTGGGTTGTTCTCCTGGTCTGCAAAAGGCCGGCGAACGGAAACCGCCAACCGCTCTTCAATCTGGATCATTGTCACCGTAACGCCACAGAATCAAGGCGTTTTTCCTTCCCTTGGGCACCTGCGCGGCCTGGGTCAGGCGAACGGCTGGATCCGTCCAGGCAAGACGAATTAGTGCGTGAAATTCATCAATTTTGTGGACATAATCCCGACAGTTCTCCAGTTGTGGAGGTTGGCTGCGAGACTGCGCGGCCAGATGGAGAGGGAGAGCTGCCGCGCGCGCTGCGCGGTTGATAACGACAACAACTGCGATAAAGATTATGACGGTCTATATCGAGCACATGCCTCGGCCTCAGCCGGCGCGGGCAACGTTGCGGCTGGTGTCGGAGCACCGGGGCGAGTCGGGGCGGGAGCAGCTCCAGGCGATACTCGAAGTCTTGGGGCTCGGGTATATCGAGATGGATGAGACGCCATCACAGCGTGCGCTTGCGCATCTTCCGCACCAGTCGCAGGTGCGGGCCATGCACGCCGGGGCAGTCCCGATCAGTCGCGAGGCGCTCACCGCGCTGGCGGAAGAAGGCCGGCTGCCTGATGAAGTGAGCGAGCCAAACGACACGCTGGACGCCACAGCCTGAGCGAAACGCGGGCACCGGGCGAGTTGCGACGCCTTGATGCGCTGGCCCCGTGCTAGCATGCCGGCGACCTGAGACTTCATGCGAACCGGCTTTGCGCGGTGATTATCGCACCCGGCCGTATTGATATGACGCTACCGATCGAAGAGGCGGCTGACGCACTCGCGCAGCTCGGCAATCCGACCAGGCTTAAGATCGTGCGCCTGCTGGTGCGCGCCGGCCACGACGGCATGGCCGTCGGCGAGATTCAGCGTGAACTCGATGTCGCGGCATCGACGCTGTCGCACCACCTTCAGCACCTGAAGGCATGCCAACTCCTGAATCAAACGCGTGAGAGCACCGTGCTGCGCTGCCGGGCGAACTACGAACTACTGCATGAAGTGACGCATTTCCTGCTGGCGGAATGTTGCAGCGGGTCGGCCGCCTTCGAGACCCGGACCGAAGCCGAATCTGCCTGAACAGTGCAACCGGGCATCCGGGCAACAGCGTCTGCTGTTCGCAGCAAGCCGCTCAGTCAAGCGGTGGATTGCAGTTTCGCGAGCGCCGCCGGCAATAGTTCTTCAGCTTTTTCCGGCAGCGGCAACACGGCACGATGCGGCGTGTCCGCGGCGCCAGGGTCGATACTGAGCGCTGCTACGTCCCGTTTTACCGCGGCGCTCAGAAACAGATCGGTTACCCCTACGGCAAACGACGTGCCCACGAACAACAGCAAGTCGGCCCTCGCCGCCGCGTCCAGCACACGCAGCCACTGGTAATCTCGATGCTCGTCGTAGAATTCATCGAACCACAGGACATGCTGTCGCAGCCATCCGCCACAGATGTGGCACGTCGGCAACGTCGACGCTGACGGCGAAGACCGAAACGTTTCGATCGCTTCAGCCGGGCGCGGCAGGGAACCAGCGGGCGCGGCGTTGGCACAACCGGTCTCGACGCAACGTACCCGGTCCGCGCTGCCGTGCACCTTGACGAGGGCTTCCGACCCGGCGCGTTCATGCAACGGGTCGACGTTTTGCGTGACCAACAGGAACTCGCCGCCGCGGCCGCGGTGCCAGCGCTCCAACGTTGCCAGCGCTGTGTGTGCCGGATTGGGCTGCTTGTCCAGCACGTGGTCGAAACGCGAGAGATACCAGGACCAGCTCTCCACCGGATGCTGCATGAAAAACTGCCGAGTGCCCATTTCCATGACGTCACGCGACCAGACGGCATCGGGATCCGTTCCACGGAACGTCGGAATCCCGCTCGCGAGGCTGATTCCGGCGCCGGTGACGACGACCAGGTAGCCAGTCCCGACGCCCGACAACGCGGTCGTGAGGCGACTGGTGGGATCCGGGCTCACGTCGATCATCGGGTTGTTCCTCAGAGATTCAGCGCAAGTTGTCAGCGGGGCGCACACCGTACGACGCGCGAAGCTGCGGCCGCTTCCACATTGCACGAGGCTCAACCACAGAGTTCATCGAGCGCAAGCGTGGAACAAATGTCGGCTGCAGACCAGCGTGCCGCGTCGGGCTCGGGGCGGGTCAACCTCATCGAAACGCTGAGATACCCGTCGAGAAAGGTCTGCGCGGCCGAGGACCCCAACGCCGCAGCGGCGCGCGCGCTCTGCGCACGCTCCGCCTCACTCAACAGCTGCCGGTAGCGCACGGGTGTGCCGAGCGGCTCCGAGCGATACCCGTAGCGGGCAAATACCGTTTCCAGCGACGACCAGTCGACATCCGGACGAGGGCATCGAAGAAACCAGGGCCGCGCACCGGCATCCAGCAGCGCACCGAATGCAGCCGCCTGTACCGGCCCGACACTGCCGGCTTCGACGACCAGGTCCAGTTCGGAGAGCCGGCGCTCAAGATCGGCGCTCACCGGCTGGGACGCGAGGTCCACATCGTAGCGAACGTCGATGAGACCCATGGATTCAGCGTATCCAAGCGCCTCATCAGCGACATCCGCGCCGATGATGAGCAGCTCGCCTGGTGCAGCCAGGCGCGTCATGCCATACCAGTCGCGGTCGGCGCCGCGCAGTTCCCGCGGCCACTCCGGGCGCCACTTCGCCCGCGCGTAGTACGCGTAGAGCGCGCGCATGGACAGACGGTGGCGCAGCATCGCGCCCACCGCTCCGAAACCCGCGGCAAAATCCATCAACACCGGTGCACGAAACAGGCGCCTTGCACTGACATACCAGGGCACCAATCTTCGCAGCGTGCGTCCGAGTACCTCCGGCATCCGATAATCAACCGGACGCAGGCCGCTGTAGTAAGGCCGCGGATCGGGCAGGTTGTAGACGACGCCGAAATCGTCCTTATGCTGCGGTGCGAACGGCATCTTGAATCGGACCGTCAAATCAGTTCGCCCGTGAGTCTGAATTGCCGTAACGCCGGCTCATCCGCGGTTCGCGACGCGCCGGGTCAACACGCGGGCCAACAGACGTTGGCGGCGAGCCTGCGACGTCGGAGACCGAGGCATGATCGGGGATTCCGACGCCGTGGCGCAAAGTGGAACAAACGGGGCAACACGCATGAACTTCACCTCGCTCGATCGGCTGTTGCCAGCGCGGCCGCGCATGCTCATCGTAACCGGAGCAGGCTGCAGTACCGGTTCCGGCATTCCCGATTATCGCGATCGGGAAGGCGAGTGGAAACGCGCGGCGCCCGTGCACCTGCCCGAGTTCATGGCCAAAGCGGAGGCGCGTACGCGTTACTGGGCGCGCAGCATGGCCGGCTGGCGAGCCTTCAGTCTGGCCGCGCCCAATGCGGCGCACGATGAGCTCGCTCGCTGGGAGGCGCAGGCGTGGTGCCACCATCTGATCACGCAGAATGTCGATGGCCTGCACCAACGGGCTGGACAACGTCGAGTCGTGGATCTCCACGGCCGACTCGATACCGTGGTCTGTCTCGACTGCGGACACCGCAGCCGCCGCGCCGATCTGCAGGAACGTCTGCTGGCCGCCAATCCCGACTGGACGTACGAAATCGACCGGATCGCGCCGGACGGCGATGTCGACTTGCGGCGGGTCGACTACGACGCATTCACCGTGCTGCCGTGCGCGCGCTGCGGCGGTATGCTGAAGCCTGACGTGGTGTTCTACGGCGAAAACGTACCGCGCACCCGGGTCGAGTTCTGTCTGGCCCGGCTCGACGAAGCGGATGCACTGGTCGTGGTCGGGTCATCGCTGATGGTGTTCTCCGGCTTCCGCTTCGCCCGGCATGCTTACACTGCCAATAAGCCCGTCCTCGTCATCAATCGCGGCCGGACCCGGGCCGACGACCTCGCGGCGCTCAAGCTGGACGCCGATGCGTCGGAGGCGCTGCCGCAGTTACGCGGGTGGCTGGAGGCGCGCCGCTAAGCTGGGGGCAAGGCTTACGCGGGCACGTCAAATGCTGTCCAGAAAGCGCAATGCGGCTGCGTTGAATGCGTCCGGATGACTGATTGGGATGCTGTGGTCGGCGCCCGGGACGTCCTGCAATGTGAACCCGGAGTTGGCGCCCTGCATGCGCGCCACGATGTCGTCGTCCACCAGGGGGCTGTTGCCAGCCCGAAGCAGGCGAACGGGCACCGTCAGAGCGGCGAAAGGCCGCCATAGGTCTACCTCGCCGCCGAACCAGCGGGCCCGCGCCTGCGGTTGCATGAACTCCGGGTCGGTCTTCCACGTCAGTCGGCCGTCCGGCCGTTCGCGCAAACGGTGTTCCAGCGTGCGGCGAAGCGCCGGCCCCTGTGGCCAAAGCCCGTCAGTGCTCGCCCAACCGAGTGCTTCGTCCAGACTCGCGAATGACTCCGGATAGGGCAGAGTCGCGGTCAGGCCGGCCAGCGTTTCCGCGTTCAGCGACGGGGCGATGTCGACCAGCATCAGACTGCTGATGGACGGTGCGTCCTGAGTGGCGTAAGCGAGCGCAACCAGGCCCCCAAGCGACAGGCCGACAACGTGCCATCGAGAGATAGCGCACGCTTCGCGCAGTGCGTGGACATCCGCTGCGTAGCTCGCTGGCGCGTAGTCGCCGGGTGTCCAGTCCGACTCGCCGTGGCCGCGCAAATCGGGCGCGATGACGTGAAACTTCCGGCTGGCGGTCGCTGCAAACTCGCTGAAACTGTCTGCGGTACCCCACGAGCCATGGAGGCAGAGGACGGTCGGATTCTGTGGTTCTCCCCACTCCAACCAGTGCAGTTGCACGCCATTTAACTGCGCGAAATGTTCGGCGGGCTGCATCGGGTCAAGTCTCCTCATCGTCGGCGCGCACCGGCTCAGTCGCGGTCGCCTCAGTTCGACGATCCGGGCTCGCAGTCGAAGCAGCAGGCCCGGATGTCTGGATGATTGTCGCAGCAGTCATTCAACAGGAAAGCGATCACACCACCGAGCGCCGCGAATTCGGCCTGGTAGATCACTTTGCGCGACCGCCGCTGCGAATTGACGATACCGGCGTGGCCGAGCGCGGCCAGATGAAAGGATGCGCTGGACGCGCCCACGCCGACGTGAGTGGCTATATCCCCGGCGCTCGCGCCCGCGTCACCGCAGCCGATCAGGAATCGCACGATACGCAGCCGGGTTTCCTGCGCCAGCGCACCCAGCGCCTGGATAACTTGAGGTTCATTCATATTTCAATATTTCTTGAATCATTGTATTATTCTGTGACCATCGAATCACGCACCACAGAGTTCTAGTGCCAATGAAAATCGTCAGCTTCAAGATTTGTCCGTTCGTGCAACGCGTGACGGCGCTGCTCGAGCAAAAACAGGTGCCATACGATATTGAATATATCGACCTCAGCAACAAGCCTCAGTGGTTTCTGGCTGCGTCGCCAAATGGGCAGGTGCCCATTCTCATCACTGACGGGGGTGACGTCCTGTTCGAGTCTGACGCGATCGTCGAGTACATCGACGAAACGACTGGCAGTCCGCTGTATTCACGGGACCCGATCGACAAGGCCCGGGAACGGGCGTGGTCGTACCTCGCGGCCAAGCATTACCTCGCCCAATGCAGCGCCCAGCGAAGCCCCGATGCAGAGACACTTGACGCGCGCGCAGCCAAGCTCCAGGCGGCGTTCGAGAAAATCCAACCGTTGCTCGGCGAGGCCCCCTTCATCGGCGGATCTGCCATGGGAATGGTGGACATCGCGTGGAGCACGCTGCTGCATCGGACGGCGCTCATCGCCAGACGCACCGGCTACGACTTCCTCGCCAACTTGCCGCGCGCCCGCGCGTGGCGCGATGCCATTTTGCAAACCGGCGTTCCCGACGCGTCGGTATCACCCGACTTCGAGGCGCGTTTCAGCGCGTTCTACCTGGCGGATACCACGCACCTCGGTCAGCTTGCTCTGGCGCGAGGCGCCCCGGCCGGAACTGTCGAGTGCGAGTGCACGGTGGAGGATCTGGGCCGCTGCGCCTGAGCGGACCCGGCGTCGCACCCGGTTGGCGGTGCGGCGCCGCGAACGACCGGGTATCGTGCGAGCGAGACTTCGTTGCGAGGACGCGCGCATGAAAATCCTGCTGGCGCAGATGAAACACGAGACCAACACTTTCAGCCCGGTGTTGACGGACCTCGCGCGTTTCGCGCGCGGTCAGGCGACTCCCTACTACGACGACGATGCAGTGCAGGCGTACGCGGGTACCGGCTCCGCACTCGGCGCATTCATCGATGTCGCAAGCCGGGCCGGCGCCCGGCTCGAAGTTCCGATAGCCGCCAATGCGTGGCCGAGCGGACCGGTTGAAGACGACGCTTACGAACACATGTGCGAACGGATCCTCTCGCGCATCAAACCAGACATCGATGCCATCCTGCTCGACCTGCACGGCGCGATGGTGACGCGCAGCCTCGACGATGGGGAGGGCAACCTGATGCGCCGCGTGCGTCGGGCCGCACCCGATATCCCGATAGGCGTCGCGCTCGATATGCACACCAACATGTACCCGGATATCGCCAACAATTGCGACGTGTTGGCCGGATACCAGACTTATCCGCATATCGACCTCTACGAGACCGGCGCGCGGGCTGCCAACGGGATCGTCGCGATGCTCGAAGGACGGGTACATCCGACGCTCGCGTGGGGCCGCAAACCGATGCTGCCGCACGTGATGCGTCAGGCGAGCCTCGACTGGCCGAATTCAGAACTGCAGGCCCGCTGTCAGCGTATGGAACGAGAAGGTGCGATCGCGGCCAGCCTGTTCGTCGGCTTTCCGCACGCAGACATTGACGGCGCTGGCCTGAGCGCCGTGGTCGTCACCGACAACGACACCGGTCAGGCGCTCGCCTGGCGCGACGAACTACTGGAATTTGCGTGGGCACACCGGGCCGATTTCGTTTATGAAGTCGAACCGTTGGAGGCGTCGTTGGCGCGGGCCACCGGGATCGAAGGCTCACCGGTCGTACTACTGGATCACTACGATAACGCGGCCTCCGGCGGCACCATGGACACCATGACCGTGCTGGCCGGTATCTTCGAGGCCGGCTTGACGGATGTCGCCGCATTCGCCATTCACGATCCGCAGGCAGTGGCGCAGATGGTCGAGGCCGGCATCGGCAACAACGTCACGCTTGCGCTCGGCGGTAAGCTGGACATGCCGTCAATAGGTTTGACTGGCGAACCGCTCGAAGTGAGCGGCCGGGTGCGAACGATCACCGACGGGCGGTATGTCAACGAGGGTCCCGCCAGCCGGGGCGTCCGCATGGACATGGGTACGAGCGTGGTGCTCGATACCGGTAATGTCGAAGTAGTAGTCATCTCGCGCCATCAGGAGCCGAACGATCTGGCGTGCCTGCGCAGTGTAGGTATCGAGCCGACCGCAAAACGCTATCTGATGCTGAAGAGCCGCGTGCATTTTCGAGCCGGCTTCGGCGATGTCGCGCGCCACATCGTCGAGTGCGCCGGTACCGGCGTTTGTACCTCCGACTACTCGACCTTGAACTTCACCAACGTGCCGCGACCGGTGTATCCGCTGGACGCCGTGTGACGGATACGCACGCGTGCGAGTCGACCCGCGCGGTCCTCAGTAGTCCGGCATGCTGAGAGTTGCGATAAAAGCGTCAGCTTCCGCCGCGCGCTCAGCGTCGGTCAGGTCGGGTCGGGTGCAATAAGCACCCGCTGCAACGGCCTTGCCGACGCCAGCCGAGTATTCGGCCGACGGTACGACGTCAAACTCGAAGTCGGCTGCCCACTTCAGGAAAAACACGCAGCGCAGACCGCCGTCCATCGTGAAAGGACGCACTTCCACGGGCCCCTGACGCGCAGCATATTTGCGCGGCGGACCGGTAAAGGTCTCGAAGCGCTTGAACATTCGCGGGGCGAGTTCCGCCAGCGTCGGGAAACCGTCTGAAATCCACGTCTGACCGGCCGGCGACAGACCCAGAGAGAGCATCTCGACCATGGGCAGCCCGCCGTTGTGTGCCCGAAGGGAGTAGGCCCCCTCATACTCCTGAAAGCCGAGGCGCTTACGGCGAAACTGCGTATTGAATTCGCCGATCCGGCTCCAGGCGATTTGCACGACCATGTCGCCCGCCTCCGCCTGCACCCACTCGCCGTCTTGTGCGGCCGATCCGGCCGCGACGCCGAACAGCCCGGCAACGAGAATTCCTGGCGCCGCATAACGCCGTAGCGACGCGGGCTTGAACAAACCACGGAAATTAAAACGCGGGCATGCAACACGCATGGCGGTCCTCCTGACCTGAAGCACTACACCGCCAGCGGCGATGCCGGATTCCTTATCTCCGCGCCGGGCAACACCCCGAGCGCCAGCATCGGCGCGACGCATCTGCAGCGCGCAGCTACGGAAGACAAAATACGCGAATGCCCGCGAGTTGCAAATCGGCAAGGCCGCTATGCGCACCAACCGCCCGGTGAGAGCAATGCGCTAGATCAGCGCGAACGGGTCCTGCGGCTCCAGTGTCGAAGCGATCAACCACTCGGCCATTGCGCCTCGGTTGTCCGTGCGTCCCGAAGCGGCAAGCTCCGCGCCTTCTGCGATCATCAGACTCGCCGTAACGGCATCGTAGAGCAGGCGCGTGGCCCTGCGCGACAAATGTTCGTGGCGCGCTTCACCTGCCACCCGATCAGCGAAATCGACCGCATTGGCGAGCGCCGTGCGGGCGCGCGCACCGAGTGACGGCGCCACCTGAGCGGTGGCGAGGCGTTCTTCCAGCACAGCCTGCAACCCGCGGTGCGCGCCGACCTGGCCAACCGCACGCTGTACGACATCCAGCGCATTGATGTTGCTGGTACCTTCCCACAACACACCGATCTGAGCGTCGCGCACCAGACGTGAATTCACGTAGTCTTCGATGTAGCCATTGCCCCCGCGCATCTCCATCGAAGCCGTAGCCACTTCGATGTTGTCGCGACAGGCGGCGTATTTGATGAGCGGCGTCAGAATGCGCAACTCATCGGCGTGGGCTGAGGTGGAGCCAGCCTCACCCATCAGGCGTGCGATATTGAGCGACATCGACAACGCCTGTTCAGCGCGTACGGTCATCCACTGTAGTTCGCGCTGCGCGAGCGGGAGACGGCTCACCGGGCCGCCGAACGCGTAGCGCGTGTCTGCCGCTGCCCGCGCTTCGTTCACGCAGCGGCGCATCATCGATGCGGCCCGCACGCCGTGTGAGAGACGTGAAAGGTTGACCTGATCGAGCATCTGCTTGAGGCCTTTCGACAGATCGCCGATCGGATGGACGAACGCCCCTTCGAGGCTGATCTCACCGCTCGCCATCGAGCGTGTTCCCATCTTGTCCTTCAGACGCACGATGCGATAGCGATTGCGCGAGCCGTCCGGCAGGTGTCTCGGTAGCAGGAACAGGCCGAGCCCGCGGGTGCCGCCCGGCGCCCCGTCCGGGCGGGCCAGGATCATCGCGACGTCGGCGTCAGCGTGTGAACAAAACCACTTGTCTCCGTACAGGCGCCATTCGCCGTTTTCACAGACGGCCGTCGCTTCGAGCAAACCGACGTCAGAGCCGCCAGCCTTTTCGGTCATGAACTGGGAGCCGCGCAGCAGCGTCGACATATCTTGCGACAACATACCGGGCAGATAGCGCGCTTTGACTTCTTCGTCTCCGTAGCGCGCCAGCAGGAACGCCGCGGTATCGCTGACGCTCACCGGGCACATGATGCCGAACTCCGCCTGAACGAACAGGTACTGAAACGTGTATTTGACGATGGGCGGCACTGGTGCCGGCCAGCCCAGTACCCCACCGCGGTGGCTCATCGCCTGCAGACCGAGCTCGCCGAACGCGAGCGCCTCCATCTGGTGATAAGCGGGGTGATACTCGATCCACTCGCAGTCGCGGCCAGCCCGATCGCGCGGGTGCAGAACGGGAGGGTGGCGCTCCGCGGTCCGCGCCCACTCGTCGAGCTGTCCCCCGGCCAGGGCGCCCAGCCGCGCGAAATGCGGTTCCATGTGTGCGCGCACTTCAGCCGGCATGTAGATCGACAACAAGTCCTGCAACGAGGTGTCGATCGCAAAGAAGTTCTGACCGGCAGCATCACCGGCGAGCGCATCGGAGCCGGACGGAGGCACGGCAGGTTGTACTGCGGCGGAGCTCATAGGTCGCACCTTTTGTGGCGGCGCACATCGCGCCATCGAGAGGCCCGCGCGCCCCATGAAGGGCGCTGTCGAACATGTGAATTTGCCGTTCCCTCACGGCCGCACAGGGATTGGTTCAAGTGCAAATTTTGACTGAATCGACCGGCACGAAGTGCGTAGATGGCAGCGTAGCAAACAGAGCCCGCATCATGTCAAAACCGCGACCTTTGGTTTCTGTCATCGTGCCGGCCAGGGACGCGTCGGTCTATTTGACGCGCGCAGTGAGCAGTGCACTCGCGCAGACCTACCATCGCCTCGAAGTCATCGTTGTAAGCGACGACAGCGAAGACTACCGCGGACAGCTGCGTCGCGCCGGGCTCGCAGAGCCGCGCCTTCGCTTCGCATCGACTCCGCGGCCCGGCAGCGGCCTGGCCCACGCCCGCAATATTGGCCTCAGCCTGGCGAGGGGCTGCATCATCGCATCGCTCAGCGCAACCGGTGTGTTCTATCCGACACGTCTGGAACAACTGGTACCGCGAGTGCTGGCTCACGGCGCCGCGAGCGACAACGTCCGGATCGTCGAAAACGCCACGCATCGGGTGATCGGAACTGCGCGCCCACTAAACTGCAGGCATGCGGTGTGGTCGACGCTCGACTACGGTTCAATGGCCGCTCCAGTGTCGCTGGTTGCACACCGCGCACTGATGGCGGACGGGTGGGACGAACGCATCGGGTGGCTGAGCGAACTGGTCACCAACATGCGCGTCATCGAACGTAGTGATGGCGTCCAGATGCTGATGCAACCGCTACACGTCATGTACGCGACCGCGAGACCGCCCGGCAGCCGGCCCGACCACGTGCGGCGCATGGCCGGAGATTGCTGGCGATGCACGGAACTGGCCCGGCATGGTGCGCTCAGCTGCGACGACACTACGCGTGACGCGTTGATCGCAATCCTGGCGCAACAGTTGGCCCTCTATCGGTTCTTCGCCGATAGCGATGCCCCGACGTTCGAAGACTTTCTGGTCCGCAGGGGGATGCTTTCACATCCACGCTGCCAGGCCTCTGATGCGACCACCACGCCACCTCCCACTCCCGACGTTCATCGGGCCGCCTGAGCCTCGAGCGCCACGGGACAACCGTCGTTACGCGGCGTCGAACCGACATAAACACGGGCAGTTCCGCACGCCGGTCAGCACCCCTGGCCCGCGCACGCCGCCGCTCCCGCTCAGCTTGCGCGTCCGCGCGCGCGCGCATACGCTCCGGTGGCGTTGTCTCAGCTGCGGCCGGCCCACGCCGCACGTATCCCAATAATCGAAACTCTCGCGGAGGAATCGAACATGGCCATTCAGACTCAGGAACTCGCGTATACAGCTGGCGATAGCACGATGAAGAGCTACCTCGCCTACGACGATGCCGTGAGCGGCCCGCGTCCAGGCGTCATGGTGATCCACGAATGGTGGGGACTGGATGACTATATCTGCCGCCGTACCCGGCAACTGGCTGAACTCGGGTACGTCGCACTCGGTGTGGATATGTACGGCGACGGCAAAACGGCAGCCACGCCAGACGAGGCCGGCGCGCTCATGAATGGCGTGCTGGAAGATATGGAATCGGGCACCGCGCGGATCCAGGCGGCCGCGGCCGCGCTCGGCGGGCAATCGCAAACCGATGCATCGAAGATGGCATCGATGGGTTATTGCTTCGGCGGTGCGATGTCTTTGCACGCTGCGCGAATCGGCATGGATCTGCGCGGTGTAGTGAGCTTCCATGGCGCGCTCGGTTCGTTCCACGCGCCTGCCGAAGGCAGCGTCAAAGCCCAGATTCTCGTCTTGCACGGCGGCGGCGACGTGCTGGTTCCCGATGAACAGATCGATGCATTCCACCAGGAGATGGATGCGGCAAGGGCCCAGTACGAGTTCATTACCTACGACGGTGCGATGCACGGCTACACCAATCCGGAAGCCACCGGGCGGGGTGAGAAATACGGTTTGCCGCTCGCTTATGACGAACAGACCGACCAGCGGTCATGGCAGGACATGCAGGATTTCTTCAACAAGATCTTTGCCTGAATCAACCGCTCGGACCGGGCTGTCCTCATCCACAGCCCGGTGCCGCGGCAGCCATCGGCCGTGTTGCAACGTCGGCGAAACCGCCGCCAGCGACCACCCGAACGGCGCGCCGGCGCCAACTCACGGCGCCGGAAGCGCCTGCGCAAAGTCGGGATAGTGAACCGCCAGCCAGGTCGCAACCGGCGCGAGCGCGGGTTCATCCAGATGACGCTCCAGCATCTGCACGACACGCGGAATGTGGCGCAGGTAAGCCGCCTTTCCGTCGCGTTTGAAAAGGCGCACGAAAATGCCGGCGACCTTTGCATGGCGCTGTGCGGCCAGCACCGGAAACCAGGCGCGAAACGCGTCGCGCGAAGCGGAATCGAGCGACGCTTCGTAGCGCCGCACGATGCGCTCACGCAGTGCCGCGGGCAAGTCTCGCCTCGCATCTTCAACCAGCGACGCGACGTCGTACGCCGCCGGCCCCAGCAACGCGTCCTGAAAATCCAGGAGGCCGCAGCGCGACACGCCCTCGTGCCCGTCCAACAGCATCAGGTTATCGACGTGATAGTCCCGCAGCACCAGAGTCGGGGCCGAGTGCGGCAACGAACCCAGAACCTCGCGCCACGCCTGCAAATACGCGGCGCCCGCCCCCGTACTCAGTGAAACACCCCGTTTGAACGGGTAATGCCATTCGGTCAACAGCCCGGCTTCGCGGACGAAGGTGTCGGTGTCGTACGGCGCCAGCTCGATAGGGTGGCCCTGCCGCGCCAGCGCGATCAGCGTATCGCAGGCAAGTTCGTACAGGGGTGCCTCATCGTGGCCGGTGTTCAGCAGACGTGTGAACGTACTGTCGCCAAAGTCCTCGACCAGAACCCAGCCGGCGGCGGCATCTGCAGCCAGGATGCGTGGTGCGCTGAAGCCAAGCGCAATCAGGTGGCGTGCGATCGCGATAAAAGGGCCGACGGGCTCGAGGTCCGGCGGCGCATCCATCAGTAAGGCCGGCTCCGGGCCGCCTCTCAGGCGAAAGTAGCGGCGAAACGATGCATCCTCGTTGAGCGCAGCGATCCGCGCCTTAGCGAAACCGTGATCGCGCAGAAATGCCGCGCGCGAGACCTCACGCTCTGTCACCGGAACCGATACCTCACGCTGTTGACCGCATGATGTGAATCTTCGCGTAAGTCGTCGCGCCAGGGAAAGCGCACCGGAGACGCCAGCGGCGCAGAAGCCGGTGCTAAAGGTTGCAATGCCAAAGCGCACTGGAACTGCCGATTTGGCGTGCTAGCCTTGGCCACAGGTCGCGGCCGGGTGCCCGGCGCGAAGGCGCCGCGCCGGGCCGGCCGACTGTAATGACGGAACGCTGCTGATGACGCTCCCACAATTTGGACTGAACCGTTTTGACTGGCGCTCGCCAGAGCACTTCGCGACCGACGTCGCTCGCGCGGAGGCGCTCGGTTGGAACTGGGCGCTGATTCCGGCCTCGTCAATGAAGATCCAGGATCCCTACGTCAATCTGTCCTTCGCCGCTGCGCGAACGGACCGCATTGGTCTCGGTGTCCTGCTCGACAACCCGGTCGTCAGGCACCCGGCCGTACTGGCTTCATCCATCGCGACCGTGGAACGCATGGCACCTGGCCGCACCCTGCTGACACTCGGGGTCGGGGATACGGCGGTGCGACTGGTCGGGAGTCGACCAGCGCGTGTAGCGACACTTGAAGCGGCGACCGCGCAGGTCCGCCAGCTGATGACCGGCGAGCCGGTCGAAGTCGGCGCCGCCCATCCGGCCCGGATGGAGTATCCGGCCACGGCGCCCGTGTGGATCGCGGCAGGGGGCCCGCGCACGCTGCGCATGGCGGGGCGCGTTGCTGACGGCGTGTTTCTGCGCGTCGGCACGCACACGGCAAACCTGCGCAATGCCTACGCTGAAGTGTGCGCAGGCGCGCGGGAAGCCGGGCGCGACCCTGAAGACGTTCGCATCGGGCTCATCTTCCACGTCGTGCTGGAGGAAGATTCCGCCAAGGCCGCACTGATCGCGCGCTCCATGGCGGCCGGCTACTACGAATACTCACCGATGCTCTTCGATGCGCCTGGCTTCGTCTGGGACGGCCCGCCTTGTGAGGAGCTGAAGGCCAGGGTCTGGCCGGACTTTCACCATCATCCGAAACTCGAAGAATCGGGCGCGCTGGTCGCGTTCCTGAGCGACGAGATCGCCGACGCCTTCGCCATCTACGGCAGCCCCGACTCGGTCGCTCAGCAACTCGCAGGGGTACTCGACCAGGGCATTCCATGTGACATCCTGGTACCGCACCCGATGCCCACGCCGCGTTTCAAAGGCCCGCGGCCCGACTACATGCAGCGGTTCAGCGAAGAGGTGCTGCCGCGACTGCGCGCGTTGCACGGTGAGGCGGGCTGACGCCCCACCGATGGCGAACCGGGCCTGATGCATCGACATCGCTCTCAGGACGTTACGGCCCCTCCACGTATCGGCATCGACCTCGGGGGTACAAAAATCGAAGGCATCGTGCTCGATGATGCCGGCGAGGAACTGCGCCGCAAACGCATCGCCTCGCCCCGGAACTGCTACGCCAGCACCGTCAGAGCCATCTGCGATCTGGTGCATGAACTCGAACGGCCGTTCGATACGAACGCGCACGTAGGGGTCGGCATACCGGGCGCCGTGTCGCCTGCCACGGGTCTGGTCAAGAACGCCAATTCAACCTGGTGTAACGGCCGGCCACTAGCCGTAGACCTCAGTCGCGCCCTCGAGCGCGAAGTCCGTACCGCCAACGACGCCAACTGCCTCGCGGTATCGGAGGCGTCCGACGGTGCTGGCGCGGGGTGCGGTCTCGTGTTTGCCGTGATCCTCGGCACCGGCGTTGGCGGCGGCATCGCGATCGACGGTAAACCGAGGACCGGGCCGCATGCGATCGCCGGCGAATGGGGCCATAACCCTCTGCCGTGGCCAAGCGCGGAGGAATCGCCCGGACCGTCTTGCTATTGCGGCAAAGCCGGCTGCATCGAGACTTTCCTGTCGGGCCCGGCCCTGAGCGCGGATCACGCGCTGCGCCACAGCGAGACACTGACACCTGAGCGCATCATCGAACGGCTCGACATCGACGACCCCCACGCCGTCGCGACGTGGCAGCGGTACGTCGACCGGCTCGCGCGCGCGCTGGCGCACGTCGCCAACATCCTCGACCCTGACGTCATCGTGCTGGGCGGGGGCCTGTCGAACATCGGGCGACTGTACGAGGCACTGCCGACGGCTGTTGCGCCATACGTGTTCTCTGACGTCTTCGCGACACCGATTCGTCGGGCCACGCACGGCGATTCGAGCGGCGTGCGCGGTGCCGCATGGCTATGGTGAATACCTACGCTGGGCATCCGGGAAGAAAGACTACTCTTACTCGCCGCCGTCACGTCTCCACGACGCGTTTCCCAGCGAGGCCCACGGGGCAGGTCGAACGCGGCGGCGCGCAGGCGCTATCGCGAGTGCGGCGCAGCGCGGTGGGTGAAGTCGCATTCGTATTCGCGCGTAGCGCGTATCTGCGCACCCGCGAAGACGCGCTCGTCGCGCTCTTGCCACTCGATCAGGATGCTGGGCCGCTGCATCTGCATCTAAGCGGATTCGAGCAAAATTTCGGCAGGATCCACCAAGGCGATCGCTGGCGGGTCAGGAACGATATCGTCGAAGGGCCGGATTTTGCGATCTGCCTGTCGGCAGCGAGCCAGTGGCACGCCCCCCCGATCCGGGCCTGCGCTCAACTGCCGTACCCCGAGCTGCTGCAACCGCTCGCTACACTCTCGGGCCGTAGCGACGTTCTGGACACGCTTATCGGCAACGCCGACAGTCCACTCTGGCCGGCACGGCTGAGCGCGGCCATGAGCGCGCTCGGCCACTGGATCCATGGGTCGCCGACCGGCAGCGCGGGCGGCGAGACGCCAGCTACGCAGCCCGCGCCAGCTTGTGCAGTCGCCGCACTCATCGGGGCGGGGCGTGGACTGACCCCGGCAGGTGACGACCTGCTGGCAGGCGTTGCGTTGGCGCTTCGGGCGTTGGCGCCCGAACGCCTTGGCGCTCTGAGCGGGGCGGTCGGTAGCCGTTTGCAGTTCACGCATCCCATCAGCGCGGCACTGCTTCGGGAAGCTCTGGAGGGTCGGGCCAGCGCCACGGCACACCATGTTCTGGACAGCCTCATCGACAACGACCTGACCGGCCACTCCATCACGCGGCTACATCGCGCGGGCGCATCGTCCGGATTCGATATGCTGGCCGGTATGCTGCTCGTCACGCACAAGGCGACTCCCGCATGTTGAACACTCCTTCGGCCTATCGCGGCGTCGTGACGGCTCCCCATCATCTGGCCGCGCAAAGTGGTTTGCTGGTGCTGCGCGAAGGTGGCAATGCCATCGAAGCAATGCTGGCAGCCGCCGCGACCATTGCGGTCGTGTACCCGCACATGAACTCCATCGGCGGCGATGGTTTCTGGCTGGTCGGCGTGCCCGGCGCGCCACCGGTCGCGATCGACGCCTGCGGCGGCGCGGCGGATGCGGCAACCCCGTCGCTCTACCGGGGGATGAGCGCCATTCCGCCGCGGGGGCCGCTCGCGGCCAATACCGTCGCAGGCACCGTATCGGGCTGGGGTGAGGCCGAGCGGCTGAGCCATGACCTGGGTGGTCATCTGCCGTTGGAGCGACTGCTCGAAGATGCCATCCACTACGCCGAACGCGGCGTGCCCGTTACGGCCGGCCAGCATCGTCTCACGGTGGCGAAACACGCTGAGATGGGTCAGTCGCCCGGGTTTGGCGAGCTGTTCATGCCCGGCGGCGCGGCTCCGCCGCCCGGCGCGGCCCACACGAACAGCGCGCTTGCTGAGACCCTTCGCGAGATCGCGCGCTTCGGGCCGGACAGCTTCTATCGAGGGCCGCTCGCAGAGCGCATCGCCGCCGACCTTGCCCGGGTTGGCGCACCGGTCAGCGCTGACGATCTGGCGCGCCATCAGGCAGCCCGCTGCGTGCCGTTGGAAGTCACTACCGGGGTCGGCCGGCTGTACAACACGCGTCCACCTACACAGGGCGTGAGTTCATTGCAGATCCTGGCTTTATTCGACCGGCTAAAGCACGGCGGCGCACCCGTGGAGCCAGAGTCATTTGGCTTTGTCCACGCCCTGGTGGAGGCCACCAAGCAGGCGTTCATCACGCGCAACCGCGAGGTCACTGACCCCGCTTACATGCGGCGCGAACCCGAGGCGTTGCTGACCGATGAGGAACTCGCCGCCATGGCAGCCCGCATCGACCTGCAACGGGCACGACCCTGGCCGCACGCCGGACAACCGGGTGACACCATATGGATGGGCGCTGTCGACCGCGACGGTATCGCGGTCAGCTTCATCCAGAGCATCTACTGGGAGTTCGGCTCCGGGGTGGTGCTGGAGGAAACGGGCATTCAGTGGCAGAACCGCGGATCGAGTTTCGCGCTCGATGCCGGCGCACCAAACGCGCTGGCGCCAGGCCGTAAGCCGTTCCATACGCTGAATCCGGCCATGGCGCGCCTGCACGACGGGCGTACGATCACCTACGGCACGATGGGCGGCGAGGGACAGCCGCAGACGCAGGCAGCCATCTTCTCGCGCTATGCCATGTCCGGGCAGGACCTGCAGGCGGCCATCACTGCGCCGCGCTGGCTGTTGGGGCGTACGTGGGGGGACGAAAGTACGAATCTCAAGGTCGAAAGTCGCCTCGAGCCCGACACCGTCGAGGCGTTGCGCAACGCCGGTCACGACATCGAGGTGGTCGGCCCGTTCAGCGACATGATGGGCCATGCAGGGGCGGTCGTGCAGCACGCCAACGGCTTGATAGAAGGCGCAACCGATCCGCGAAGCGATGGCGTCGTTGCGGCTTTCTGAACAACCGCTTCGGCACCGCCGACATCCCCTGACACGTACGCAGCCGAGCAGATGCGTGGGAGCATTCCTAATCGCGCACGCGGGTCTCGAGTTCCGCGAACCGCTCGGCGAGCGTCCTGACGAACGCGCCCATCGCGGTGTCAAGACCGAGCCCTTCTTCCAGAACCGCGCGCGAGACCTCCCGTAGTTCGAGGTCGGTCAGCGCATCGATACTGGATGTCCGGGCGCCGCCGGTCAGAATCGCCATCTCGCCGAATACATCGCCCGGGCCAAGTTCCCTCAACCGCATGCGCTTACCGTCGCGCATCTGATAGGCCTCGCAGGCGCCGCTCACGATCACGTACGCAGTGGCGGCGTTATCACCCTCGGCGATGACGGTGTCACCCGCGCTGAAAGTCACGGTCGGCAAATGACTTGCGCCGCTAAGGAATGCCTGCAGATCGTGTTTGAGTTCCGCCGTCGTCTGGTACCGGGCCTCCGGGTCGCGCGCCAGCGCCTTCATGACTATGCGCTTCAACTCCTCGGGCAGCACCACGTCGCCCAGATACAGTTGCGGATCGGGCGCCGACTCGGTGCGCGCCAGCGCCACTACCTCGGCCGCCCGTTTCGCGACGAATGGCGGGCGGCCGGTCAACACCTTGTACATCGTCGCCCCCACGAGAAACACATCGGTGCGCGCATCCTGCATGGAGGCTTCGCCATAGGTCATTTCGGGCGACATGTAAGCCGGCGTGCCCAGCACTACCGGACCGTTCTCCGCGGCCTTCTCGAGCACATCGTCGTCGACCATGACGGGCGCGTCGGTCAGGTCATCGCGCAGCAACGCGATGCCCCAGTCGAACAGATAGACCTGGCCAAAGTCGCCGACGATGATGTTCTCGGGTTTGATATCCCGGTGGATCACGCCGCGGCTGTGCGCGTAGGAGAGCGCATCACAAACCCGGATCACGACGCGCGCCAGCTCGCGGAGGTGCCGCGAGGTCATGCGCTCGACCGGATCAGCCGGCAACAGATCGGCGAGCAGCGCGCCTTCGATCTTGCGCATGTTCAGGTAATGCGCGCCTTCGTGATCGGTGCCGAACTCGTAGAACGGCACGATGTTCGGGTGTTCGAGCTGACCGGTGATCTGTGCTTCCCGGACAAACTGCCCGATCGCCATCGGCTCGGTGGCAAAGGCATGGCTTATGACCTTCAAAGCGGTACGCCGCCTGAGCCCGAGATCCTGTACGTCGTGTACAACGGCCATGCCGCCGCGCCCCAGTTCACCAACCGGGTGGAACCTCTGCAGCAGACTTCCGACCGCTTCGGTTCCGGCTTCCGCACTCGCTTCACGCGCCGCCGAGACCTGCGTGTGAGTACTGGACAGCCACTCTCTAAGGCCCTTCAGCATGGTCGACCCCGCAGTTGTTTCAGCCGCTTGCAGCCGTCGTCTGGTGAGCCGCATGGTGCCATATCCAAACACCCCGATGGCGTCCGAGAGTACCGCCGCGTAGCCCCGTCAGTAGTCGGCGGCTTAACATCGCACTATTTCAGGCCGACCCGAGGAACACCTTGGAGCAGACCCTTGCCCTCATCTTTGGCGCCTTCTTCATCTCGGCGTTTCTAAAAGGCATCACCGGCCTGGGCTTCTCGACCATCTGTCTGGCGCTGTTGGCGAGCGTCGTCGACCTCAAGCTCGCGATTCCGATGGTGCTGATACCGTCGCTCGGCAGCAACATCCTGGTGATGCGCCAGGCGGGCCACTTCCGCGCCACGCTAAGCGAGTTCAAGTGGCTGTATATCGCGGCCCTGCCCGGCTTGATCGCCGGCCTGGCTCTGCTGGGATCGCTGCGCTCGGCCAGCACCGCGGCGGTACTGGGAGCCGTGCTGGTGGTCTACGCGGTATTTGCGCTCGCGAATCCAACTTTCGAACTGAGAGCATCGCTCAAGCGCACACTGCAGATCCCGACGGGTGTACTGACGGGCCTCATCAACGGCGCGACCGGATCGCAGGTGATGCCGGTGCTGCCATTCCTGATGTCCGTTGGTCTGCCCCCGGAACGCTTCGTACAGGCGATCAACAT
Organism: Pseudomonadota bacterium; assembly: GCA_039030335.1. Lineage (GTDB taxonomy): Bacteria > Pseudomonadota > Gammaproteobacteria > HK1 > HK1 > JBCCEJ01. Next base: position 34,133 of record JBCCEJ010000025.1, read on the forward strand.
TTCGTTCACGGCTTCGTCGCTGGTCATGATGTCCGGGCTCATCTACCTGGGTCTGTTGGACTGGACGAAGGCGTTAACGTCGGCAGGCGGTCTGATACCGGTTTATGTCGGTATCAAACTCGGCGGTCGTCTGCGGCGGCGCCTGCCGGAGCGCGGCTTTCGAATCGCGGTTCTCGTCATGCTGATTGCGCTCGGCCTCAATCTGCTGAGAGCATGGGCGGTATCGACGTGAAAGCCGGTGCGGGCACGCCCAGCCCAAGCGTGGCTGTGACCTCAGACTTAGAAATTCTCGTGTCTTGACCCTTACCCGGGAATTTGCTTCCAGGCTAGTCTGAGACAGATATTCCGGGCCCGGCACAACTCCGATGAACGCAGTCTTCTGCTCACCAAGAGACTCCGGTGCAGGCCCGGAGCCGCCTCCACGCGAAAGCCTCGGATTCCTGTTGGTGCCGGGCTTTTCAATGCTGGATCTGGCGGCCGCTTCGGAGGTCCTCGGGGCCGCCAACTCGGCCCTGGGTGCCGAACGCTACGTCTGGAATACGTTGTCGCAAGACGGTGGGCCCGTGACGTCGAACACGGGGATCACGTTCGCCGTCAACCAGTCACCTGCGAACGTCGCGACGCTCGACTATCTGTTCGTCTGCGCAGCCGCGGGCCAACACCCGGAATCTGATGCAGAGTTGCACATGTGGCTGCGCAACCTCGAACGCAGGGGTTGCAAGCTCGGCGCACTCGGCACGGGAACCGTCGTGCTGGCACGGGCCAACGTTTTGAAAGACCGCCGGTGCACGGTGCACTGGCAGGCGCGTCCACAGCTTCACGAACGCTTTCCAGAAGCGCTGGTGTCCAACGACGTATTCGTCGCCGACCGGGGTCTGCTCACGTGCTCTGGCGGGACGTCGGTGCCAGACCTGTTTCTCTACATCGTCCGGGAACGCGTGGGCCGTGACGTTGCCGAGAGTGTCGCGATGCAACTGCAGGTCGACCGCATGCGCACGCCCGGCGACGAACAGCAAAGTGCGCCCGTCCCAGCCCTGACCACCCGGCCGCGCAAGCTGCAGTTCGCGATTCGTGAGATGGAAGCGGCGCTCGACAATCCCGTTTCGCCGCGCTCCATCGCGGCCAAAGCGGGCGTGACGACCCGGCATCTGCAACGTCTGTTCCAGAGCCACACCGGCGCCTCGCCAGCCCGCTTCTACATGGACTTGCGTTTGAAACGCGCGCGCCTGCTGTTGGAACAAACCCACATGCCGATTCTGGAAGTTGCGGTCGCTGTCGGCTTTTCCTCACACTCGCATTTTTCGAAGCGATACCGGGAACGCTTCGGTGTGACACCCGTTCAAAGCCGCGCGACCTGCTGACCGCGGACATAAACCGCCCGCACATGGCGCTCATCCGATAGTGCCGTCAGCGCAAACAGAATATCCAGCGGATCGTCCGAGTCGCGCGTTCTGAGCGCGGTCAGCTCGGTAGCCTCGGGATCGAGCACGACGACATCGGCGTCTTTGCCGGGGTCGAAACTACCGACACGCGACTCGAGTTCCAGCGACCGGGCACCTGCCTGAGTCACCATGTAGAGCATGCACTCGGGCGTCAGCAGATGCTGACCAAGCCGGGCGGCCTTGTAGGCGTCACCGAGTGTGCGCAACAGGTTGAAGCCCGTGCCGGCCCCCACGTCCGAACCGAGCGCGACTTTCTGACGCCAGGCGTACGCTGTCGTCAGATCGAATATGCCGCTGCCAAGAAACGCGTTCGATGACGGGCAAAACGCGAGCGTGCACCCGTGGCTGTGAAGAACCTGCTGATCGGTGTCGTCGAGATGCAGGCAGTGCCCGAATACGCTCCGCGTACCGAGCAGACCGGCATTGGCGTACACGTCCAGGTAGCTGCGGGCTTCGGGAAACAGCTGCGCAACCCACGCGACCTCCGCGCGGTTCTCGGCGAGGTGGGTTTGCAGATGAACACCATCGAAATCCGTCAGCAGACGCCCCGCCGCAGCTAGCTGTTCCGGCGTTGAGGTAGGTGCAAAGCGTGGCGTGACGGCGTAGCGGAAACGCTCCTTGCCATGCCAGCGCTCGATGAGACGAGCCGATTCTTCGTAGGCGCTTTCGGGCGTGTCGCGGAGCGCCTCGGGGCAATTGCGATCCATCAGCACCTTGCCCGCCACCAGCTGCAGCCCGACCGGCGTGGCCGCTTCGAACAGTGCATCCACGGAGTGCGCGTGCACCGTTCCGTAGACCATCGCGGTAGTCGTGCCGTTAAGCAGCAGTTGCCGTACGAACGCTTCAGCCATGCGTCGCGCATAGTCTTCGTCAGCAAACGCCGCCTCGGCCGGGAAGGTGTATCTGGTCAGCCAGTCGAGCAGCTGCTCGCCGTAAGCCCCGATCATCGCGATTTGGGGGTAGTGCGTGTGCACATCGACGAAGCCCGGCAATAGCAGGCAACCGCGATAATCCACGATCGACGCATCCGCACTGACGTGCGCTTCACGCCGGGCGTAGCTGCAAGTCCCCGCCACGCTGGCGCCGTCCAACAGGACCAGCCCGTCTTCGATCACTTCAACGACCGGGTTGGCCGGGTCCGGCACCTGGCCAGCCGGCAAATCGGGGCAGTGCAACACCGCGCCGCGCAGCGCCCGCAATGCCGGTTCGGGGTGCATCGTCAGTTCCGACCAGCGCCTGAGCGCACCCACGCGCCGAGAAGCTCGCGTTCCGCGTCCGTCATCCCGGTAACGTTGCCAAGCGGCATCGCGCGGCTTAGCACAGCCTGCGACTGAATGGCGGCCGCCTGCTCGACGATCGCGTCTGGCGAATCGAGCACAACGCCTTTTCCTGGCACGGGCATCATCGTCGGCTTCACGGCGTGGCAGGCGACGCACCGGTCGTTGATGATGATTTCGACCTCGCTGAACGCGACCTGCTGGCCATCATTTTGCACCGGCGGATTGGTCAGCACCGCAACGCCGATAAAACCGCCGATGCCCATCGCCAGCCACCACATCGTGCGCGCATCGCCAAGCGCCCAACGGACGTTGAAGAAATGGCGGATGAACACCGAACAGACGAACAGTCCGATCAGGACGAGCCAGTTCGCGCTGTGTCCATAGGTCATCGGATAGTGCGCGCTGATCATGATGAACAGCACCGGCAGCGTCAGGTAATTGTTGTGCAGCGAACGTAACCCGGCGCTGACCGCAAACTTCGGGTCCGGGTCCTCCCCCGCGAGCGTTGCGCGAACCAGCTCGCGCTGTGACGGCATGATCACGTGGGCGACGTTCGCGACCATGATGGTGCCGAGCAATGCACCGATGTGCATGTACGCGCCGCGGCCGCTGAACACCTGCGTCAGTCCAAACGCCAGCAAACCCAGCAGCACACACCCGATCACACTCAGCAAACCGGGCGCACGATAGGCGAGCGGCGAACGCCACGACGCGTCGTAAACCCCGGTGCCGATAAACAGCGTTGCGAGCCCGATAGCGACCGCCTGCCAGTGCTCCAGGTCGGCAACCGACGGGTCGATCAGATAACGGTCGGCCTGGACGTAGTACATCAGGACCAGCAGTGCGAAGCCGCTCAGCCAAGTCCAATAGGCTTCCCATTTGAACCAGTGCAACGGCTCTGGCAGCGAGCCGGGTGCCATGTTGCGTTTTTGCACGCGGAAGAAGCCACCGGCATGGATTGCCCAGAGCTCTCCCTGAACCTGCGGATCCGGTTCCTCCGGTTGCGTCAGGCGGTTCAAAAGCCAGTTGAAGTAAAACGACGCGCCGATCCAGGCTACGCCGACAATGATGTGCAGCCACCGCAGTCCGAGATTCAGCCAGTCGAGGTAGATATCCAAGTTGGTCGCGTCTCAGCCAGGTTCCTGATGTGCCGGTTCCGACACGGGCCGGGCGGCGGCGCGGCGCGCACGCACGGCCAGCAGCTCGCGCGCCAGGCCGACCGCGATGACCCCCGGGTCTTTGTGCAGTTCGCCCACTTCCTCGAGACCGGCGATCGGGCACTGCAGGCGCTCGATGGCGGCTGCTTCGAGCTCCCAGTTGCGGAATCGTTTCTCGAAACTCAGGCGTTTCGCCGTCGACCCGATGAGCCCCGCATAGGCGAAGTCGTTGCGCTCGAGAATATTGCCGCAGACCTCCGCGTCCAGGGCGTGACTGTGGGTCATGACGCAGAAATAGGCGCCGGCTGGCGCGTTCCAGACTTCGAGTTCGGGGGCTTTGGCGAGCCGCAGTTCCACGTTGCCAGCGCCGAACGACAACAGCATATCGGGGCGCTCATCCACCCACACCACTTTCGCGGGCAACGTCGCGAGGACGCGTGCAACCCGGCTCCCAACATGACCGGCACCAAACAGCCAGATGTTGAAATCCTGCGGGCGCCGCGGCTCCAGAAAGAACTCGTGCTCACCGTCGGCGAGCCAGGTTGGGCTGGCGAGACCGCCGGCGAGCCGCGCGCGCGCTTCGCGCACGACGGTCTCCGGGACCTCCAGGCCGCCTACGGCCCGGCTGGCGCTCACCAGGAGCCTGCCCTGATCGCCGGCTCTGCCTATCGCCATCGCGGGCTCAGCCGGGTCTTCGCACTGTGAGAGCAGGTCACGCCAGTCGCCGCCGCGTTCAAACCAGAGCGTCGCCTGCCCACCACAGCACTGGCCGAGGCGCGCGCCCAGCACAAAATGGTCGCTGGCGGGCACCGCAGCTGGATCGTTCAGCAGCCGGCGGGCTGCGTGCACGGCCTGAAATTCGAGTTCACCACCGCCGATGGTGCCGACGATGCGGCTGGGTGTGACGGCGATGTTGGCGCCGAGTTCGCGGGGCGTCGAACCGCGCGTACGCACCAGCGTCACGAGTACCCACGGCTCGCCCGCATCTTGCACGATTTGCAAATCGGTCAACGTCAGGGACATCAGCTGTCGTCCACGGTGCGCTGCGCGCGCAAATCGGTTACTGCGAGCAGGATTGCCTCGGGCGTAGCCGGTGCGTTCAGAGCGGGCCGTACACGGTGTTCGGCGACGCTGGCTACGGCGTCCTTGAGCGCCAGAAACACGGAATTCGCGAGCATCAGGGGCGGCTCGCCAACCGCCTTCGAACGAAACACCGTGTCTTCCCGGTTGGGCGTACTTTGCATCAGGTCAACTCGCCATTCGCGAGGCCAGTCACTACATGCGGGGATTTTGTAGGTGGACGGCGCCGTAGTCAGCAGCTCGCCGCTGTCCGCGTACACCAGTTCTTCGCAGGTCAACCAACCGACGCCCTGCAGGAAACCGCCCTCGATCTGCCCGCGGTCGATCGCTTCGTTCAACGACTCGCCGCAATCGTGCAGGATATCGACACGGCGGATCAGATGCTCGCCCGTAAGCGTATCGATCTCGACTTCGCTCACCGCCGCGCCGTAAGCGAAGTAATAGAACGGCCGACCGCTCCAGGTGCGCCGGTCGTAGCCGATCTTCGGCGTCTTGTAAAAACCGGTTGCCGAGAGCTGCACGCGGTTCATATAGGCTTCGTGAATCAGGTCCGGAAACGGCACGGTGCGGTTTCCGACCTGCACTTCGCCTGGCATGAAACGGATCTGCTCACGAGGCACGTCATAGTGTTCGGCGGCGAAGTCGGTCAGGCGTTCGCGCAAGGTCCGCGCTGCTGCTTGCGCGGCCTTTCCATTCAGATCGGTGCCGGACGACGCCGCCGTCGCGGACGCGTTTGGCACTTTGCCCGTGTCGGTCGCGGTGGCGCGCACGCAACCGACATCTATCTGTAGCTCCTCGGCGACGATCTGCGCGATCTTCGTGAACAGTCCCTGGCCCATCTCGGTGCCGCCGTGGTTCAGATGCACGCTACCGTCGTGGTAGAGATGTACCAGCGCGCCAGCCTGATTCAGATGCGTCGCGGTGAACGAGATGCCGAACTTGACGGGGGTCAGCGCAATCCCGCGCTTGAACACCTCGCTCCCGGCATTGAACCTGGCAATGTCCTGGCGGCGCTGATGATAGTCAGACGTAGCGACCAGTTCGTCGAGCAACTCCGGCAGGATGTTGTCTTCGACGGTCATACCGTACGGCGTGACGTTGCGGCCGGCTCCGCCGTAGAGATTCGCCCGCCGGACGCTCAGCGGATCTTTGCCGAGCGCCTGCGCGATAGCATCCATCACCTCTTCGATGACGAGCATGCCCTGCGGCCCGCCAAATCCGCGGAATGCGGTGTTCGACACCGTGTGGGTCTTCAGGCGCTCCGACGTGATCGCAACGTGCGGCAGGAAATACGCATTGTCACTGTGGAACATCGCCCTATCGTTGATCGCGCCGGACAGATCGGCTGACCGACCGCACCGCGACGCGAGGTTTACGCGATAGCCCTCAATGGTGCCGGCTGCATCAAATCCGACCTGGTAGCGGGCCACGAAGTCGTGGCGCTTGCCAGTCACCCGCATGTCATCGTCCCGATCCATCCGCAGCTTTACCGGGCGCCCGGTGGCCTCGGCCAGCAGTGCCGCAACGCAGGCGAAGAGCGCGGGCTGCGATTCCTTGCCACCGAATGCCCCGCCCATCCGGCGGCATTCGACGACGATATCGGTCATGCGCTCACGCCCCAGACAGCGTGCGACCGCGGCCTGCACCTCCATCGGAAACTGCGTGGAGCTGTATATGTGCATACCCCCATCGTCGAGCGGTATCGCCAGCGCGATCTGTCCTTCGAGATAGAACTGCTCCTGACCACCGATCACGAATTCACCATCGAGCTGATGGCACGCCGACCCGATCGCGGTGTCGGGATCGCCGCGCGTCATCTGCTCGGTCGGTAACAGGAACTGCCCGGCCGCGAGTGCGCTATTCACGGTGATGGCCGCCGGCCGGTCGCGGTAGATCGCCTCGACCCGGCGCACGGCCTGACGCGCCGCGCGCACCGTGTCGGCAGCGACCGCAAACAACGACTGACCCACGTGTTCGACGACACCTTCGGCAAAGATCGGATCGTCCGCGACGATCGGCCCGCAGTTGTTATCGCCGACGATATCAGCAGCCGTCAGAACGCAACGCACGCCGTCGCTATGCCGTACCGGGTTCAGATCGAGAGAAACGATCTCGGCATGCGCGCGCTCGCTCAGACCGAGCGCCGCATGCAGCGTGCCGTTTGGCTCGGGCAGGTCGTCGGTGTACCACGCGGCACCGCGCACATGTTGTCCGGCACTTTCATGCGGCAGCGATTCGCGCACGCCGCCCTGAATGCGGCGCTGAGTGTGAGTATCATCCGTGTCACCGTGCATGGCGATACAGATCTACGCGCGGCTCGCCCCGCAGTTCCATGAACAGGCGGTCGAGCAGATTGGCCGCAGTGAGCGCGCGGTAGCGCGCACTGGCGCGCTGGTCGCTCAATGGTGTGAAGGAAGTCGCGATCGTATCGCGGGCCGGCCCGGGCACGGCGTCGAACACTGACACGCCCTCGAGCGCGCGCTCGCAGGTTGGTACGCGCGCCGGCGTCGCCGCCATGCCTCCATACGCAACACGTGCGCTGACGATCTTCGCTTGCTCCAGCCTTACCCAGAACGCGCCGCACACCGCCGAGATATCCTGATCCGGGCGCTTCGTCAGCTTGTAGATCGCGAGGCGTTCGCCGTGCGTCGCACGCGGGATAAGTACGCTGACGATGAGTTCGTCGGGGCGCAGCACGCTCTGGCGGTAACCGGTATAAAAGTCCGCAAGCGCCACGGTTCGCGTGCCGGAAACGGACGCCAGTTCGACCGTCGCATCGAGCGCGAGCAGTGCCGGCATCGAGTCGCCGATGGGCGAACCGTTGGCGATGTTGCCGCCCAGGGTGGCGGCGTGACGGATGGGTGGCGACGCAAACCGCCGCAAGAGTTCATCGAGCGCCGGCCATTCGCCGGCGATCGCCAGTTGCAGGTCGGCGATCGGAACAGCAGCGCCCACATGCCAGACGTCGGAGGTCGGTTCGAGACGTTTGAGTTCGGACACGCGGGCGACGCTGAGAACAGCCGCCAGGTCGGTAAGGGATTTGGTGATCTGTAATCCCACGTCGGTGCCACCGGCGACAACCGTCGCATCGGGTCGAGCGGCGCGCATCTGCAATGCTTCCGCCAGCGTGCGCGGCAGCCCGAGCCAGGTCCCGTCGCCGGCAATGGACGACTGGGAGGACGCATCGAGCGCAGTCAGCCGATCGGCTACCACGCCGTCCTGCTCCGTGCCGCCAGCCCGCGCGAGGCGCGTCTGAGCCGCCGCCGGCAGCGCGTCACCCAGGGCGTGCATGGCCAGACCCGCCTCCAGGATTGGCCGATAGCCGGTGCATCGACACAGATTGCCAGCCAGACAGTCGTCGATGTCACGCCGCACGGGCGTCCCCGTCTGCGCCTTGTAGAGCGAGAATAGCGACATGACGATGCCGGGCGTGCAAAAGCCGCACTGCGAGGCGTGATGTTCCACCATCGCCTGCTGCACCGGGTGTAACGGACCACGGCGGCGGGCCAGACTTTCGACGGTAAGCAACTCACGGCCATCGAGGCCCGCGAGCAGCTGAATGCAGGCGTTGACCGGCCGGTATCGGAGCCGCCCCGCGCACTTCCCGTCGCCCGGAGAGGCTGCCACCGGCTCGACCACGACCACCGTGCAGGCACCGCAGTCACCTTCCGCGCAGCCCTCCTTGGTGCCGCGTCGCAACAGTTGCTCGCGCAAATACTGGAGCACCGTCGTGTCCGGGCCCATTGCGCCATGCCGGCCGGACAGGTCGACGACGTGAGTCTCATCGTCCAGCAGGAATTGAATGCAGCCGCTCATCGGAGATGCCCAGACAGCCGCCGCAATCCGGCAGCGCCGGTACCGTTCCCGTTGGATGCGCCAGTTGTATCAACTGAGAACCGTTCGGGCAGCATCAACTACCCCGGTAGGTGGAGTAGCTCCACGGTGAGACCAGCAGCGGCACGTGATACTTCTGCCCCGCGCAAAGCCCGACGTTGAGCGTCACGGTATCGAGGAAGGGCGGCTCGGCCAGCGCCGTGCCCAGCGCGAGAAAATATGCGGCTACGTCGAACTCGAGCGCGTAGCGACCAGTAGCGAAATCAGCCGCTGTGAGCAACGGCCGGTCGACGCGACCGTCGCCGTTGGTCGTCGTCTCGGTCAGCAATGACCGCTCGTCGTCCACGCGCAACAGTCGCACGGTCATACCCGCCGCAGGGCAGCCGTTGGCTGTGTCCAGTACGTGTGTGGTCAGTTGCGCCATCGTCTTTGCTCGCGAGGTCCCCAAACGGTTGGCACGCGCCTGGTGGGCCGACTGATGGCCGTGTCCCCCTGCGCGTACAACAACCGTCAACGGCGTTCGTGCATGGATGCTGAAACTATAGCCCGGCACGATCGGCTGTGCTCTACAGCGTACGGCGAACGTGCGCGGTTACGTCCTCCCGGGTCGCTCAGCAAACACTATCTTGCGGTCAGATCGAATCACTCGCCAGCGCGCCCGCAGAAGGTTGTTTCGTGCATTACACTGCGCCCACCAGCTGCACGTTGCATTGCGCAGCGCGCCGCGCGCCGTCGCAATTTTCACAATGGACCTGAAATCGCTTAACGCAGCGGATGCCGAGACGTTCTGCAACGCCCTTGCAGACATCTTCGAACACTCGCCGTGGGTCGCTGAAGCGATACACCACGAACGGCCGTTCCAGAGCGCCAGCGCCCTGCATCAGGCGATGGTGGCTGCCGTTGCCCGCGCTCCGCAAGGTGCCCAGCTCGCCCTGATCCGTGCCCATCCGGACCTCGCCGGCAAAGCCGCGCTGAGCGGTGACCTGACAAGAGCCTCCACGGCGGAACAGGCCGGAGCCGGACTGGACACGCTGACGCACGCAGAGCTGACGCGGTTCACCACACTCAACGACACGTACCGGAAACGCTTTGGCTTTCCCTTTATCATCGCGGTCAAAGGACTCGACAAGTACGCTATTCTCGATGCGTACGGACCGCGTCTGGAGAACGACCGCGGCGCGGAAATTCACTTCGCCCTCGCTCAGATTGGGCGCATCGCGGGCTTCCGGCTGGAGGCACTGCTCGGCCACCCTGTGCTCGAGTGAGAACGCGATGACCGGCCGCGCCGCTCAGTCGTTCGCAACGCCAGATGCCCTCCAGACTTGCCAATAGAACTTCGGACCTGGAAAGCAGACAGATGAGTCACTCAAGAATTGCGATTGTCGGAGCGGGCGCCGTAGGTGCGTATGCCGGCGGATTCATGCACGCGGCGGGGGAAGATGTGACGTTCTTCGATCCGTGGCCAGAGAACGTGGTTGCGATGCGCGACCGCGGGCTACGTCTGTTGTCAGCCGAAGGCGATATCGAATACGAAGGCAAGGTGCGGGCGCATCATCTTAGCGAAATTGCCGGTCTCGCACCGCAGCCGGAATTCGACATCGCTTTCGTCTGCGCCAAGTCTTTCGACACCGCGTGGCACGCCCAGCTGATCGCCCCATATCTCGCGCGCGAGGGATTTGTCGTCTCGCTGCAGAACTGCATTAACGAGGACACCATCGCGGAAGTGGTTGGCTGGACCCGGGTCGTCGGGTGTATCGCCAGCCTGATCGCGGTGTTCATGGATGCGCCTGGCCAGGTGCGCCGGATGGTCCCGCGGGGCGGCGCGGCCAACCACACGGTTTTTCGCGCGGGCGAACCGAGCGGACGGGAGACGGCCCGCGCCCGGCGCGTGGCAGAGCTGGTCGGTCATACCGACGGTTCGAAAACGACGGCCAATCTCTGGGGTGAACGGTGGAGCAAACTCATCACCAATGCGATGTTCAATCCGGTCATCGCCGCGTCGGGCCTGACCAACGTGACGTCGAGCCTCGATGATGTGACACGCCGCCTGTCGATCCGCATCGCGAGCGAGGGCGTGCGGGTCGCGTCGGCGAGCGGCATCGAGCTGGAGTCCATTCGAGGCATCGCGCCGGATGTCTGGCAGGCTGCCGCCGAAGGCGACGACAACGCCTTCGGAACCATCGATGCCCGCCTGCTCGAGATCGCCCGCAACGCAACCACGGATGGCCGGCCGTCGATGGCACAGGACGTCGAGAAGAGCCGCCGATCGGAAATCGACTTCATGAACGGTTTGATCGCGCGCACCGGCGCGTCGCTGGGCATTGCCACCCCGGCCAACGACGGCATTATCGAGGCGATGCACAAGGTCGATGCACGAGTCGCCGAGCCGTGCGTTGAACTGTTGGTCAAGATCTGAACCCGACGCGCCGGCTGGAGCTGACGGCCTCGTGGCGCGGCCATCGCGCGGCGCCGAGCTCCCGCTGACACAACCCACTAACCTGAGGAGACGCTCATGGCGATCATTGATGTCAAAACGGAAATCACCGGCAACGTATGGAAAATTGTCACGCAGCCTGGCGATGCCGTACCCGAAGATGAGCCGCTGATGATCCTCGAGTCCATGAAAATGGAGATTCCGGTCGGTGCGCCTGAAGACGGCAAGGTCACCGAGATACTCGTTGCCGAAGGCGACACCGTGACCGAAGGCGCTGTGGTCGCCCGCATGGAAACGTCTTGAAACGACTGCTGATCGCGAATCGCGGTGAAATCGCGTGCCGCATCATCTCGAGTGCCAGGCGACACGGTCTGACGACCATCGCGGTCTACTCGGAAGCCGACGCCGACAGCCTGCATGTCGCTGAGGCGGACGAAGCGTTGCCGCTTGGCCCGGCACCGGCGCGCGAAAGTTATCTGGTGCTCGAAAAACTGATGGACGCAGTGCGCGCATCACACGCTGACGCCGTGCATCCAGGTTACGGATTCTTGTCCGAAAACGCCGGGTTCGCCAGCGCAGTCGAGGCGGCGGGACTCGTATGGGTAGGCCCGACGCCCGAGTCCATCCAATCGATGGGCAATAAAGACGTAGCGCGCGAGCTGGCACGAGCGGCCGGCGTGCCGGTGGCGGGCGGTAGCCGTCCGGTTACGCCCGAAGACCAGACCGCGCTCCAAGAGGCGGCCGCGGAAGTTGGCTTCCCGTTACTCGTCAAGGCCGCCGCCGGCGGCGGTGGCATCGGCATGCGACTGGTGAAAGACCCCGGCTCACTCAGCGACGTCGTGACGGCCACCGCGTCGATGGCCGGTAACGCGTTCGGCGACGCGACGGTATTCCTGGAACGGTATATCGAGAACGCACGGCACGTGGAAGTACAGATTTTTGGCGATGGTAAGGGCGGCGCCATTCACCTGGGCGAGCGCGACTGCTCGGTGCAGCGCCGCTTTCAGAAGGTGATCGAAGAAGCGCCGGCGCCGGGTCTGCCGGATCGCGTGCGCACACGGATGTGCGATGCCGCCGTGGCCCTTGCGATGCAGCAGCGCTACCGCGGAGCGGGCACGGTCGAGTTCATCGTTGACGCCGATTCCTTCGACTTCTATTTCCTGGAAATGAATACCCGAATCCAGGTTGAACACCCAGTCACCGAACTCATCACGAACACCGATCTGGTCGGCATGCAGCTCACCCTCGCGCGCGGCGAATTCCTGCCGATGGAGACGCCCGTGCCGTCTGGTCACGCGATCGAATGCCGACTTTATGCGGAGAATCCGAAGAAGCACTTCTTCCCGTCACCAGGGCGCCTGGAAGTGCTGCAGTTTCCAACTGGACTCACTGGCACGCGCATCGACACGGGTTACCGGCAGGGCGACGAGGTGACGGTTCACTACGACCCGCTGATCGCGAAGCTGGTTACGCACGGACGCAACCGGGAAGAAGCGCTGAAACGCATGGCGAACCTGCTCGGCAACGTAGAAGTGCACGGTATCGCCAGTAACCTCGAATTCCTGCGAAGAACCGTAGTCCACGAAGCGTTCGAGGCTGGGGGGGTCAGCACTTCGTTCATCGACACGCACGGTAAAGCCCTGGTTAGAGATCTCTGATGCCCCTACCTCGAAAAACCTACGCAACCGACCAGGGCGCGCCGCTGGACGGTGTTCGCGTAATCGATATGTCCCGCCTGGTATCCGGCAACATGCTGACGATGCAACTGGCCGACTTTGGTGCAGAGGTCATCAAGATCGAGCGCCCCGGACACGGCGATGACCTGCGCAACTGGCGGGTCAACGGCCAGTCGGTCCACTTCAAACAGTACTGCCGCAACAAAAAGAGCCTGACCCTCGACCCTCGCGGTGACGAAGGACGCGAGGTGCTGCTGAAGCTCGTCGCAACCGCGCACGTTCTGGTCGAGAACTTTCGTCCCGGGACGCTCGAAAAGTGGGGGCTCAGTGAAGAGGTTCTGTTTCGCACCAACCCGAAGCTCGTGGTCACGCGGGTGTCGGGCTGGGGGCAAGACGGCCCAAAGCGCGACGAGCCGGGTTACGGCAGCCTCGTCGAAGGGCGCTCGGGTTTTGCGGCGATGAATGGCTTCCCCGACCGGCCGCCGTTGCTGCCTCCGCTCGCGCTCGCCGATATGGTGGCAGGCATTCAAGGCGCTTTCGCGGTGCTGGTGGCGCTGCGCGAAGTCGAGCTGAAAAACGGCGCCGGACAGACCATCGACATCTCACTTTTCGAACCGCTGCATTCAACCCTCGGGCCGAACGCCGCCATCTATCAGCTAACGGGTAAGGCGCCGTCGCGGACTGGCAATCGGAGCGAGACCACTGCGCCGCGCAACGCGTACCTCACCAGTGACGGCAAGTACGTGGCCCTGTCAGCATCCATGCAGTCGATGGCCGAGCGGCTGTTTCGCGCGATCGGCCGTGCCGAACTCATCGAAGACCCACGGTTTCGGACCAATGCGGACCGCGTGCGCAACAACGACGAGCTGGATCCCATTGTCGAAGCTTTCATGGCAAGCAAGACGCAAGCGGAACTAGTGGAGTTCTTTACCCGCGAAGGCGTGACCGTCGGGCCGATCTACAATGTCGACGATCTGATGGACGACGAATTCATCCTGGCGCGGGAGATTCTGGCGAACTACCCGGACGACGACATCGGCGCAATGCCATTGCCAGCGGTCGCGGCGCGTCTCGGCAGGACACCTGGGCTCATTCGCGCCCCGGCACCGGGGCTGGGACAGCACAACGCCGAACTGCTCTCAGAACTGGGCATTGACGCGCACGGGCAGAGCGCCCTGGCCGAGCGGGGCGTCATCTGAGCCCCGGCACAACTCGGCGCGCCCGTTGAGCGGTGCACCGACCACCCCCTCTGGCAAATGTCTGAACGTCGAGTCCCGGTGCCGATGCACCGGGCACGATGCAGGCTCGAAAGACCCTGCACACCACCCGGCCCCGACGCCCTGTCAGTAACCTTTGACCTCACGGCGGCGGCGGTGCAGGCACGGTTCGGTGTAGCCGTTGGGCTCGGCGCGCCCGTCGAACACCAGATCGAGTGCCGCCTGAAACGCAATGGACTGCCCGAACGCGGGGGCCATATTGCTGTACGCAGAATCACCGGCGTTCTGATGGTCGACAACTACCGCCATCTTCTCGAACGTCGCCGTGACCTGCTCGCGCGTCGTGATGCCGTGATGTAACCAGTTCGCAATGTGCTGACTGGAAATTCTGAGCGTTGCCCGGTCCTCCATCAAGCCGACATCGCTGATGTCGGGCACTTTTGAGCAACCCACGCCCTGATCGACCCACCGCACCACATACCCGAGGATACTCTGAGCGTTGTTCTCGAGCTCCTTTTGGATCTCTTCGTCGCCGAGATTGCGCCCACCGAGCAGCGGGATATTCAGGATCGAGGCAAGGCTCGCGCGTTCCCGGCTGGCGAGCGCCTGCTGCCGATCCGCCACGTTCACCTGATGATAGTGCGTCGCGTGGAGCGTGGCCGCGGTTGGCGACGGCACCCAGGCGCAGTTGGCACCCGCTTCGGGATGACCGACCTTGGCATCCATCATCGCAGCCATCTCGTCGGGCATCGCCCACATGCCTTTGCCGATCTGCGCGACACCCGGCAGGCCGCAGGCGATACCGACGTCCACGTTCCAGTCTTCATAGGCCGACAGCCAGTCCATCCCCTTCAGCTCACCCTTCGGCAGGAACGGACCGGCCTCCATGGAGGTGTGGATCTCATCGCCGGTGCGGTCGAGGAAGCCGGTATTGATGAAGATGACGCGCGAGGCCGCACGCCGGATGCACTCCATCAGATTGACGGTGGTGCGGCGCTCTTCGTCCATGATGCCGACCTTCA
The DNA here is from genome assembly GCA_039030335.1 of Pseudomonadota bacterium. Classification (GTDB taxonomy): domain Bacteria; phylum Pseudomonadota; class Gammaproteobacteria; order HK1; family HK1; genus JBCCEJ01. The sequence continues at coordinate 49,275 of JBCCEJ010000025.1, forward strand.
GCGTATTGCGCGCGAGGCCGAGCACATCCTCGACGCGCTCGAACAACTCCACCGTGGCCGATACTTCTTCCGGGCCGTGCATTTTCGGTTTGACGATATAGACACTGCCAGCGCGGCTATTGCGCAGGCGTCCCAACATCTTGAGATCGTGCAGCGCGGCTAGCACGGTCATCATCGCATCGAGGAAGCCTTCGGGTATCTCAGCGCCATCGGCTGTCGTCACGGCATCGGTATACATGTGAATGCCGCAGTTGCGTACGAGCAGCGTGCTGCGCCCAGGCAAGGTGATGGAATTGCCGTCCGGTGCCGTGTATTCGCGGTCTGGCGACAACGTACGCGTCAGCGTGTCGCTACCCTTGGTGAACGACGATTCGAGATCGCCGCGCATCAGGCCAAGCCAGTTACGGTAGGCAAGCACCTTGTCTTCGGCGTCGACGCAGGAAACCGAGTCTTCACAGTCCTGAATGGTTGTGACGGCAGCTTCCATCAGCACGTCTTTGACGCCAGCTGCGTGATCTTTACCGATCGGATGATTCGGGTCGATCTGGATCTCTGCGTGCAGGCGATTGTGCGCGACCAGCACGGCTCCCGGCGACTGCGGATTACCCCGGTAGCCGGCGAACTGGCCGGGTACCGCAAGGCCGGTTTCACCGCTCGATGTCGTGACCCTCAGTTCACCGCTCTCGACGGCGTAGGAGGTTGCGTCAGCATGAGAGCCAGACGCGAGCGGAACGATCGAGTCGAGGATGACCGCCGCACGGGCCACAACCCGCTCTCCTCTGACCGGATTGTAGGCCCCTGCGCGCTCAGCGCCGCCTTCTTCTCCGATCACATTCGTGCCGTACAGCGCGTCGTAGAGGCTGCCCCAGCGGGCGTTCGCGGCATTCAGCGCATAACGTGCGTTGGTCACGGGAACGACCAGCTGCGGACCGGCGATATGAGCGATCTCCGGATCGACGTTTTCGGTCGTGACGGTAAACGCCGGACCGTCGTCGGTCAGGTAGCCGATCTCACGCAGCATCGCCGTATAGGCATCCGCGTTGTGGGCTTTGCCGCGGTTGGCGATATGCCACGCGTCGATGTCACTCTGTAGCGCATCGCGGTAGGCGAGCAGTTCGCGATTCTTCGGGCCGAGGTCCGCAACGATTCGCTCGAGGCCGGCCCAGACTTCAGCGGCTTCGAGACCCGTGCCGGGGATCATTTCGTTTTCGACGAGTTGGGCAAGCGACGTGTCAACGCTCAGCCCGCCAATGGTGACGCGCTCGGACATCAGGAGACTCCAGAAAAATGCAGAACTTGAGTTAATTCGAAATCGGGGTGCAGCCGCCGTTGACGACCCGAAGCATGGCACGGGATGGCGGAAGGTGCGGGATCGACGCTCGCAGCGGACACAGGACCGGCGGGAGTCTAAAGGATTCACTTTCCGTTGGGCATCTATACCGACGGCAGAATATGTCAGAAGATGTCGCGAAAGCGCCAAGCGGGTCACAGAATCCGCGCGCGATTGGGAGCGGGTACTGTTCAATGGCCGAAGACGACGAGATTTACGGCGGTTACACACAAACCGAGCTGGACGCCCTCTACGACCAGTTTCATGAGATTCCGGAGCACGACCGCTACGTAGAGCGCTGGGAGTCCTGGAGCCAGACTGTGCGGGAGAAGTGGGACTTCGAAACGCTCAGCTACGGCGAAAGCCCGCGCCAGCGCATCGATCTGTTTCACGGCAACAGCCCGGATGCCGGACTCGTCGTGTTCTTTCATGGCGGTGCGTGGCAGCGGCACACGAAAGAGCAATTCCACTACATCGCCGACAGCATGGTCACCGACGGGTTCGCGTACGCGGCCGTCGACTTCGATAGCGTGCCGGACGTGCCGTTCGAGACCCAGATCGAGGAAGCGGTGCGCGCCGTCGAGTTCTTGATCAAGAACGCACATGGCTATTCCGGCGAGTCCATCTATCTGGTCGGCCATGCGGCCGGCGCACATCTCGCTGCGATGGCCGTAACGACCAACTGGCCAAAGCGACTCGGCACCGACAGCTGTCCGTTAAAAGGTGGCATGCTCATCAGCGGCATCTACGATCTCGACCCGATCCAGCACACCAAGCGCAACGAATACCTGCACTTGAGCACGGCCATGATCCAGGCCTACAGCCCGATTCAGCGCGTGCTCGAGCATCCTTGTCCGCTGGTGATCGGCTGGGGCAGCGACGAGGGTGAGGAGCTAAAGCGCCAGTCGCAAGACTTCGCGGCGGCATGGCGGCGCGTGGGTGGCCGCTGCAATGCGTTCGAACTGCCGCGCAGCAATCATCTGGATATGAGCCTGGAACTGGGAGATGCGGACGGTCCGCTACTGAGCGCATTTCTGAATCTGGACGCGGAGGCGACCTGACGCATTCCGAGTCTGACTTCTTTTGGAGAGCTTTAATGACTGATTTCGAGGCGAAGGTTGCGCTCGTAACGGGGGCGGGATCGGGCATCGGCCGTGCCATGGCCGTCGAACTGGCATCGCGCGGCGCTGCCGTCATGTGCACGGACGTCAACGAGCAAAGCGCTCGAGCAACCGCGAGCCGCATCGAAGAATCCGGTGCCAAAGCGGCTGCGATGGGTCTGGACGTATCCGACTCAGCCGCAGTGAAGGCCGCGCTCGATAAAACCGTCGCCGAATTTGGCGGCGTTCACGTCCTCATGAACAACGCGGGGGTCGGCGGCGGCAATACCTGGGACAGCACCATCGCGGTCAACTTGAGCGGCGTCTACTACGGGCTGCTGCACGCGTGCCCGATCATGGCGGCTGCCGGCGGCGGTGCGATCGTCAACACCGCGTCGATCGCGGGTCTTGGCGCGTTGATGCGGCCGCGGGAATACACCGACAACCTGCCGGTCCTCGAAGGCACCAACGCCTACGTCGCCGCCAAGCACGGCGTGGTCGGCATCACTCGCCAGTTCGCTGTCGCATTCGGCAAGGCTGGTGTACGCGTCAACGCAGTGTGCCCCGGCTATATCGTCACGCCGATGACGGAGCCCGCCCGCGAGTTGGAGGGCGGTACCGAATTCCTCGAACAGCTGCATCCGATCGGACGCCTTGGCGAAGCAGAGGAGGTGGCCGCGGTAGCCACTTTTCTCGCAAGCCCGGCTGCGTCATTTGTCACGGGCGTCGCAATGCCAGTAGACGGGGGATACTCGGCGCGTTGACGGCCCGGGATTGCCGGTGTCCAACCTGTCCGCCTGAGCGCTGATTCGTCATGACCAAGGGTTTTCTGACCAACTGCCTGGCCGCGCTGGTCGCCATAGCCGGATACTTCGCACCCCACTACGGCGAGGTCATCATGATGACCGGCCTGTTCGCGCTCTCCGGAGGTGTCACGAACTGGCTGGCCGTGCATATGCTGTTCGAAAAAGTACCGCTGATGTACGGGTCAGGCGTCGTGCCGCGGCGTTTTGCCGAATTCAAGAGCACGCTGCGCGACCTCATCATGTCCGAGTTCTTCACTCGCGAACAGGTGGAGCGATTTCTCGCTGAAGGTCCGTTGTCACCGGCCAAACTGGGCGAGCAGGTCGACAGGGATCGGGTCTTCGACGGCATGGTCGAGGTCATCGAAGCGTCGTCGTTGGGTTCGATGCTATCGATGGTCGGAGGCCGAAAGGCACTGGAACCACTGCGCGAACCGATGTCCGTCAAGCTTGCCGAGCTCATCGCGTCCGTGGTGGAAGGGACTTCGGAGACCGGCGTCGAGAGCACTTTGGCCGACCGTCTGGTCGCTCAGATCGAACACCTCATCGACCAACGCCTGGACGAGCTTACACCAGAGCACGTCAAGGCGATCGTCGAGGACATCATCAAGGAGCACCTCGGCTGGCTGGTCGTGTGGGGTGGCGTCGTGGGTGGGTTGATAGGACTCGTAGTCGCGCTCGCGAACGCAGTCTGACAGGACGCCGGGGAGCGACAACCGCTGCAACGGTCAGGGCCGTGACGCACTCATCCTTGAAGCAAAGATTCGCCTGCGACCTGATTCGCGCGGTCGCGGGAGATCTGGACGGTGGACGGGGTGTTGCTCGAAGCCATCACGTTCTTCGACGGCGTCACGCAGGATGAGCAACTGTTCGACGGGCCTGAGCAGCAGACCTTCCCCAAAATTCAGCTCGCGCATGACCGCGAGCGAGATCCAGGAACCCTATACCGATTCACTCACGATCCTCGGCGGCAGCAATGTCGAGGCAGACGGTTTGCGTCCCTACACACTCGGCGGCGCCGACGGATTGCGCTTTGAACTGACCTGCATCAATGCGGACGGACTCGACATGCGCGCGATGGTGGTAGGTGCCGTGCGCAAGGAAAAACTGTTCCTCATCGTTTACTCCGGCACACGGTCAGATTGTTTCGACCGCTACAAAGACGACGCGGAGCAACCACTGCGTACGGTCAACTTTTCCGCTGCCTGATCGCACTGCGTCAACGCATCGCCACACCCGGCGCTCGCCGAGCGGCCGCGGCGAACTCATGCCACCCCGCGCATGCCAGCGTCAGGCGTGTCCCACCGCCTGGTCTACGAGCGGCCGGACGTCAGTCGCGAATCGTTCAATGGAGCGCATCGCCAGGGCGTGATCGGAAGCACCCGCCTGGAACTGGAGCAGCATCTGATCAGTCCGGGCAGCCTCCCATTCGGCTACGATGCGCGAAGCGATCGTCTCCGCATCGCCAACCAACATGTACTCCGACATATCTTCGAGGGTCGGTTCCTTGTCGTAGGGTTTCTCGATGATCATCGACCCGTCGACCAGTTCCTCGCGTCGGCGCAGCGCTTGCGACAGACGGATCTGATGGCGAACGTTGTCCAGAAACTCCATGGCCTCGGCACGGCTTTCCGTCACACATACGTGCCTTAACACACCAAGCCGGAGACCGGCCGGGTCGACGCCGGCCTCTTCGTAGCGCTCGACGATCTTCTCTCGCGCCGCCGCGAGCAACGCTGGCGTGAAATGGCGCGGCGTTACCATCGACGCAAACCCCTTCTGCGCGGCAAACGTACCGAGCCTCGGATTGTCACCTGCGACCCACACATCCGGCATTCCAGTGACTGGCGCTGTTGATATGTGCGTATCTGGCAAGCGGATGTGTTCGCCTTCGAACGAGAAGGTCTCGTTCGCGAACGCCGTCTCCAGCATATCCATGAATTCGATCAGTTTATCGGTAGAGACCGAGAGATCCTCATCGAAGCGTTCGAACTCATAAGGCTGGTAGCCGCTGCCGATCCCAAGCACCAGACGGCCTCGTGTAAGCGCCGCCAGCATCCCGACTTCTGAGGCGAGGCGCACGGGATGATAGAGCGGCACGACTACGACCCCGGGCGCGAGTTTGATGCGGCTGGTCTCGCCGGCCAGACGAGCGCACATGATCAGCGGCGAGGGGCAGGCGGAGTAGTTCGAGAAGTGGTGCTCGGCGAACCAGGCAGTCTCGAACCCGGCTTCTTCGGCCGTTCGCACCTCCGCGATCGCGCGCTCATAGATGTCGGCAACAGGCGTGCCTTTGTCACGGTATCCGAGCAGGTTGAAGATCGAAAACTGCATCAATAAGTTCTCCTTCTGGCGCCCTGCGCTCATACGACCGCTCAGTGCCCATAGCGCACGACGGTGCGACGCAACGTTTTGGCATCACGAATGCGGCGTTGGTGTCCGGACTTCGGGAGCCGGAGCAATCTCTGACGAGGACCAAGATCATGACCCGTCGCAGGCAAAGTTGAAGAAGCAATAAAGCCTGGGACCAAGATTGCCCAACGAGCCGGAACTCGGTTCGTCCGACTCAATCGAGCGATGCGAGAAACTGAAGCAGTGCCGATGTCACCGGCCCGGGCGCTTCTTGCTGTACCCAGTGACCAATACCATCGATCATGGTCTTGCCGCGGAAGTCGGTGCAATTGCTATGCACGTTCTCGTACGGGTCAAATGTCCTTACAAAACGTCTGACGATGTCTTCGGTGCCGGCGATGAAGCAACTCGGCGGTGTCACTGGCGCAGCCCCCATCCCGGGTAGCGCGTGAAAATCCCGTTCCTGGTTTCTGTATCGATTGACCGGGCCGCGAAAGCCGCCAGCTTCGAAAGCCGCCACGAAGTAGTCCAGGTCAGCGTTGGTCAACCAGGCGGGGAACGGATCGGGATCTATCAAGCCTTCCAGAAGCCGGGTGGTGCCAGGCGGACGATCCGACCAGTACTCTGGAGACGGCGCGTCGCCGGAACCGGCGAAGTATAGTTTTCGTATCGTCGCGCGCACGTCTGCTTCCATCTCGGCCTCGGCCACGCCTTCCTGCTGAAAATAAGTCTGATAGAAAAACCTTCCCTCATAGAGTTGTTGCCAGATGGCGATTTGCGAAACTTCGCCGCGCGGCCGGTAAGGCACGCTCAACCCCGCAACAGCGGCCACGCGCTCGGGCCTGAGCGCCGCGGTGTTCCAGACGATCGGCGCACCCCAATCGTGACCGACCAGAACCGCTTTCTGTTCACCGAACGCGTCGATGACGCCGGTCACGTCAGCGATCAACGTCGTCATGTCGTAGGCTTCGATCGGATGTGGCTTGTCGCTTCCTCCATAGCCGCGCATGTCGATGGCCACCACCCGATACCCTGCGTCGGCAACCGGTCTTATCTGGTGTCGCCACGAATACCAGAGTTCCGGCCACCCATGCACCATGATGACGAGCGGTCCTTCTCCCTCGACGGCCGCGCGGAGTCTGATGCCATTGGTCTCGATCGTTTGCAGGTTGAACTGGTCGTGCACGGCGTCTATCTCCTGGCTCGCCTCGGGGTTGGACAGAGTCGCACTACGTCAGGCGCTCCAGCGCTTTGGCGAAGCGGTCCAGTTTCGGTAGCAGGATGCTGGCGGGTTCCGAGTCTACGCTGATGACGATGCGCTCTACTCCAGCCGCTGCATAGGCTTCCCAGGCGCCAGCGTCGTGTTCCGCGCCGAACGCCGTGATCGGCAAGCTCTTGCCAGCGGCTTCGGCCATCTGCCGGTAGTCATCGAGTTTATCGAGGAGGTGATAGTCCGGACGTCTTGCATGCGGAACCCAGCCATCGCCATACGCGATCGCCCGCTTCGCGCCATGTGGAAACCCACCACCGACGAGTACCGGCGGATAAGGCTTCTGGAACGGCTTCGGCTCGGTCCGCATCGGACCGAATTCGAGAGTCTCGCCGGAATACTCAGCTTCATCGCGGGTCCAGATGGCCCGCATCGCTTCGACCCGCTCACGCATGACGCGCATACGGCCGTTGAACTGCGTGCCGTGATTGCGCATTTCGTCGGCGTTCCAACCGGCGCCGATGCCGAACAGGAAGCGGCCACCGCTCACCTGATCCAGCGACGCAACCGCCTTGGCCGTTTGAATCGGGTCGCGCTGCGGCACGAGACAGATGCCGGTTGCTACCTTCAATGACGACGTGACAGCGGCAGCAACGCTCAGACTGACAAACGGGTCCATGACGTCGTAGTACTTGCGCGGAAGCTCACCACCTTGCGGAAAAGCTGATTCTCGCGACGTTGGGATATGGCTGTGTTCGGGGGCCCAGAATGACTCGAAACCGCGTGCCTCGAGCGCGACCGCAAGCTCCGCGACCGGAGTCGCATAGGTTGTCGCGAACATCGCAACACCGACGTGCATATCGAAACCTCCGGATCGCTCGGGCAAGAGCCTTATCGTACGACAACTGAACGCCCCATCGTGCGCGTGCCGATACGGGGGTGCGGGGAAGCTGGATACGGCACTGGCCCACTGGAGCATCATCACCGTACAGAACGGTCAGCTTGCGAAACGCGGTCGCCGCAGTTGACGCGTAGACCGTACAGTGGGAAAGCTAGCGCAGAGGTCGGCCCGTACAGGCACTGTCAAACGCGGCCCGGTGAATCGGAATCAGGAGAATGCAGTGAACTTCGACGACAAGGTAGCGCTCGTGACTGGCGGTGGAAATGGCATTGGGGAGGCGACGGCGCTTGGCTTTGCAGCCGGTGGTGCGCGCGTCGTGGTCGTCGATGTCGACATCGGGTCGGCGGAACGCACTGCCGCAACCATTCGCGGCAACGGCGGCACCGCGCTGGTACTGCAGGCGGATGTCTCCGACGCCGCGCAGGTCGCCGGCTACGTCGGCGCGGCCACCGAGGCGTTCGGCCGGATCGACTGCTTCTTCAACAACGCCGGCATCGAGGGGAAGGTCGCACCAATTGCAGAGTACGACGAAGCTGAGTTCGACCGGGTCCTGTCCGTCAACGTCAAGGGTGTGTTCCTCGGTCTGCGCCATGTCCTGCCGGTAATGCTCACGCAGCGCTCTGGCGCGGTCGTCAACACGGCCTCGATCGCCGGCATGGTGGGGACGCCTGGTATGCCCGCGTACGTCGCATCGAAGCATGCGGTGATGGGGCTCACGAAGGTAGCGGCAGGTGAGGTATCAGGCGCCGGCGTGCGGGTCAACGCCGTCTGCCCCGGTCCCATCGATACCCGTATGGTGCAGGACCTCGCGCTTCAGGTGAGCCCGAACAATCCGGAATCCGTTCAGCAAGGCTATGAGGCGTCGATACCGCTGGGGCGCTATGGCACGGCACAGGAGGTAGCGAACGTCGTGCTGTTCCTCTGCTCGGACCTGGCCGGCAATGTGACCGGTGCGCAGTATCCGGTGGATGGAGGTCGCACGGCGAGCCCGCGCGCCATCACAGCGAACGTCAGCTAACCGGGTTCTCGCTGCGCCGCAGGCGTCTTGCCCGACGACGACGGTCGCGGGGCGGTGTCACCAGCTGCAAATCGAGGACACCCGGCAACGCTTTTGAAGATCGGCTTTTCGAGCGCACCGCCGGGAGATTCGTACAGGTTCTTGATCTGGTAATGTAATGTTATAACATTACATTATCGCCTTGTTCGAGAATGATGATCATCGCGTGCCGTGGCGGGCGGGGCCGGTCTGGGGAACGCCGGTACCGGCAGGCGCGGGACAGCGGCCTCGTGCATCGGTCGGCGCCCATGGCCGGAACAGGGCACGCGCCCGTCGTGTTCTGACCCGATTGCTGATGCCGTACACCTGATGAGCCGGTGAGGGTTATATGTCCATGCGCGAGCGCGATACCAGCGATATTTTTCCGGCCGACTACGTCAGCTGGCATCACTGCATCACAGTGAAATGCCGCGTGCCGCTCACTTCAGCGTACCTTGAGGAACGCATTGCGACCCTGAGCGACTCCACGTCCGAAGAGACGCAACGCTTCGTCAAACGCTACGGTACAACCTGGCATCAGCAGGTGCTCAGCTGGTTCCGGCGAGCGGCCGCTGAGGGCTGATCGTCGTGCGTTGCGCATCGATCGGCCGCGCGGGCCAACCGGTCTGGTATTTCAGGAGGCCTGGTTCGCTGCGCCGCTTTTCGTCGTAACTTGCATCCGAACGACGCAGTGCGCTCGCGCAGTCGGGTCGCTATTTCTTGTCCTGAAACGTCACCGCTTCGAATTCACCGGCCGCCAGCGCTTCCACCAGTTCGCCCATCGACTCGACGCGGTCGGGAAACCGGGTGCCGCAACGGCCTATGTGGCTGACGATGTGCGCGTCGCTGCCGCCGATTCCCAGATAGCCGAACTTTTCGGCGTTCTCGAGGGCGATCCGGTCTTCGTCAGCGCGGCTGCCGCCGTTGTAGACCTCCACGATACCAATTCCTTCCGGGACGCCGAGTTCCTCGATTTGCGCGAACATTCCGACGCGTGGCCGCCCCGGATGGGCAGGGGCCGCGATCGCGCCGTGCTTTTCGACGGCCGAGAGGACCTCGGCGAGCGGATTGTCGACGCGGGCGAAATCGAACTCACGCATCAGCGCGTCGGTTACCCCGTAGACGAGGACGTGACCGTATTCGGTTTCGACCTCACTCCCCTCGAGTATGACCAGGCCGTACTTCTTCTCCAGAGGCGAATAGTCGGTCGGTTCAAACTGGCGGTGCTCGGTCAATACAATCCCGTCGATCGGCATGTCGCGCGAGCGGATCCACTGACAGTAGTTCTCCACCTTCGCGCGTCCGTCATCGGACTTGATGGAATGGTTGTGCATATCAAGGATCACGATGTCGAATCCGTGTGTGATGCTGGCCCAACCAAGCACTATAAAGCCGAGTCGGGGAAACACAAAGTGACACCGGTGTATCAGTCCCCATCTGCTGTTGCGAGCGCAGCGAGATTCGCCGAGAGCCAGGCCAGCGCAGCGAACAACTGCAGCCAATCTCCGGTCGCGCTGACCCCATAGGACAGTACGCTGCCAATCCAGCAAAGGCTGGCGACCGTTTGCCCGAGCCATTTGAGACGCAGTGCCCTTGGCAACCGGCTGCCATGCGCACGATGCAGCGCCGGCCCATCATCGCTACGCATCAGCATACGCACTCTTCTCCGCAGATCGAGAGGTCATCCAGATACATGCCCCAGTTGCGATACGTTTCCAGGAACTCGGCGCGCAAGCCGAGCGAGGTTGCGATCGCCTTGGCGACCACGGCGAAACGCTGACGATATTTGTAGATGAAGCAGAAAACCTGCTTGTCATGACGAACCGCGGGACCGCAAACAAACAGTCCTGGCACGAGCGTCGATTCGTCATCCTTGTTCAGCACAACGGAACCGTCGTCGCGTCGCATGAACATGTGCTCGACAAGACCAAGGCCACCCGTGAATCCGCCAGCCAGCAGAGGTTTGGTCGGGGTGCGGTAACACTGTCCCGATTGCGTCGTGACCTCATATAGAGAGTCGACGCAAGCCACCGAAGCGATCGGTGTATTCGGGAACAGTCTCACGTAACTACCGAACTGACTGCTTCGCATCCGTTCCAACGAGTACGTCGAGAGCGCAACGCTCGGATCGGAGCTCTCGGCCCGCCAGGGGCGCCCCCGGTCGAAGAGGCGCACCCGCTTGTTGCGATGCGCCAGGTGATATGCGGCGTCAACGCCGCTCTCGTATCCCCCCACGACAATGAAATCGTCGCCTTCCATATCTTCGTAGCGTGCAATGTTGGCCGTGTGCTCGCAGAGTTCGCTGCCGGGGAACCCATCGAGACGCGGATACTGGAATTCGCCGGTAGCCCAAATCACGTGCCGGGTCTGGAAGGTCCCGGCCGTCGTGTCCAGAGTGAACACTTCGTCGGAGCGAACCATCTGTCGCACATCCGCCGGCGCCTGAACCGGCAGCTCGAAGTATTGTGCGACCGCGTTCAGATGGAGCGCATAGTGTTCACCGGTTGGATGTTCGACCTCCAGACTGAAGGCCGGTGACACCCCGATCGCGATGGAGTTGAGGTCGAGCATACCGATCGAGTTGGTCGCGAACGACGGGGTGATGAACCGTGTTTCGGCCGGCCACAGGGCAAAGGACGCACCGACCATATGGCGTTCGAGAACCACAAAATTGCCTACGCCCGCGTGTTTTAGCGCAACAGCGGCACCAACGCCGGCCGCGCCACCTCCCACCACAACGGCATCGTAGATATGTCCCTCGGATACCGTACCGGCCGTCATACGGAGCACTCAAGCACGGAGCAGACCGGACACCGAGGCCATGACCGCAGCCCGGCACTGGAGTCTGGCGCTGAACGTAGCGCTCGGTTGAGATGCGTCTCTTGATTCGGGGGCATCGAACTCCTCTTCTGGCGTAATTGCCAGTCGTCGGGAAAGGGACTTGCAGCGACAGCTACGGGCCGCGGACGGTTGGCATGCCCGCATGCACGGGCGCAGATGCGGAACGTCAAAGCTGCGTCGGATTGGGTGCGTCGCCGTACACTTCGTGCGGGTCAAAAGCTTTACCGGCTTCGATAAAGGCGAGCCGGGCCGGACCACTCGCAGGAACTCCCAACGCAACCGATCGATAGAAGCAGGATCGATAGCCCACATGACAACTGGCGCCGCTGCCCACAACGTCGACCTGGAGCCAAATCGCGTCCTGGTCGTCATCGATGAGCAAAGCCACAACGGTCTGTGTAAGCCCGCTGCTTGCCCCCTTGTGCCAGAGGCACTGGCGACTTCTACTCCAGTAGTGGGCTTCGCCGGATTCGATGGTCCGGGTGAGCGCCTCACCGTTCATGTAGCCCAACATCAGCACCTCGCCCGTGCCGGCGTCCGTCGTGACACATGGCATCAGCCCGTCGTCGTCAAATCTGGGCGCGAGGTCGAGACCCTCTTCGACCTGCGCGACCGAGACGCGCGGCGCAAAAGGCATTGAAACGGTCACCTCGGGTTTATCACTGTTCACGCAAATGTTCCCCTCGATGGACTGCGTCAGCTAAATCGCTGAAGCGTTGAGCTAGTACGCTGACGGCCGCCGTGTTGCCGGTATCCGCTCGGTCAAAGTGCTGCGGGAGAGGCCGCCTGGTTGCACCGCCGGCGAACAGCTCGGCGCTCTCCGCACACGGCCGTTCTACGCAAGCCGCATCGCTCCGGCCCCACCGGGGTGCCGGAAAGTCCAGGGTTACGATGGAAGATACGTAACGTTATAACGTTGCGTAATCGAAAGGCAATACCGATCTGGTCATAGCCGGCGGCCAGACCGGTTGGGCGGGCTCACGACAGCCGGTCAGCAGACCCAGCCGGCACTCAACGCAGCCGCGCCGGCGCGCGAGGCATGGCGGCGTGAACGGAGCGCGCACACGTCACTCTTGCCCCGCAGACGATGTGGCGTACCGTCAGCGTAGCGGGTGCGTCGATGCGGTCAGGTCGGCCTGCAGCATCAGTAACCCGGTCAGGAGAATCACTGCGCCCCCCAGCACCGCAACGAGGTCTACGGCAGCAGAAAGTCCCTTGCTGCTGTTCGGGAAAAGAGCCGCCACGCGGATAGCGCCATTGCGCGCATACACCGAGAGCACCGCGAGAATGGAGACGGTGATCGCCGTTCCGAGCGACATCGCGAGCACCGCCACAGCACCGGCCAGACGAAGGTCTAGCGAAAAGGCTACGAGCAGCACGAGTATCGCGCCGCTGCATGGGCGCACGCCAACCGACGCGATTATGCCGGCCAACCCGTGCCAGGAGAGCGGCGCCTCCAGGTCGCTCAGACCGGGGCCGTGAGAATGACCGCAACTCGAGCAGCCGACTTGATCGGTGTCGTCGCCAACTGCGCCCGCGCGCCTGGGAACATGAGATGTCACCCCGTCGTCGCCATGTGCATGGTCATGTACCCGAGGCCGTAATAGTCGGCGCATGCGGCTGGCGATGAGCGCGAGACCGACGACTGCCACCAACGCGTAGCTCAGCGTCTCCAGCCCGTTGGCAGTTCCCGTCGTCTGGCGTAGTGTGAGGTCCAGAGCGCCGGCGACCGCCGCGACGACGGCGATGGCTGTAAATCCCTGGCACAGTGAGGCCACTAGCGACAACAGCAGTCCGCGGCGCAGTTGGCTTTCCTGGGTCAGAAGGTAGGTTGAGATCACGATCTTGCCGTGGCCCGGACCGGCCGCATGAAACACGCCGTACAAGAAACTGAGTCCTACCAGCGCATAGCCCGCCTCAGCTCCTCGGGCCCCCACGGCCTGCATTGCGGCGGCAAGCTCGCGGTGCAGATCTCGTTGTACGGCTTGAATCTCCAGCAGCAGACCGGACGAGGTGGCCAGCTCGTTGTCGTACGGCATGAGTACGGCGGCCATCCCGGCCAGAAGCATGAGGGTTGCCGCGATCGCCAGTGTCGTTGTACCCGCTATCGACACGTGACCTCTATACGTTCAGCAAACACGCGGCCGAGGGTCGCATCGGGTGTGGCGTTTCGGTCCATTGCCCTGGCCAGAAACACCGCTTGAGCCGTGGGCTTCGGTGAGATGAGGCGACTTACGCAACCATCCCCACCGGTTCCGCGCACGGCTACCGAGTCCTCTCCGACATGTCGCATCTCGATGTAGTAGGTCGGATCGAAGACCGAGAATGCGAAGGCTTGCACGGTCGGCTCGACGGGCGTTACGAACGGCACCACGAAGCGGATCCACAGCCGACCGCTGCGCAACTCAACGTCGAATTCTCGCACCGTGTCGATGCTGACCTGGGAGCCACCAGCACGCGCTTCCGTGAAATAGTCATAGTCACGCAGATTCTTGAGAGTGTCTGAAACGAGCGCATTCAGGGCATCCGCCGGTTTACCGGGCGATCTGACCGCATCTTCGGTTACGAACAGCGTATAGAATTCGTCGAAAAGCCATTCCTGCTCCAGGCCCGTAACTCTGCCGGACGAATCGATGAGCACGGCACTTCGCAAGTCAATCCACGCGTGCGGATGGGCGTGCACAGGCGGCGCGCCGATCAGGCAGATGAATGCGAACAGAACCGCCGACGTCGTGAGCCGGAGGTCGAGACCGCGCCAGGCGTCGACGGCGCGCCGGTCAGCAGTGCCGCAATGAAGTCGGCACAACACCGCCACCTGGATAAAGGCGAACGGTCCTTTCACTTGCGCACTCGCGTGGACCGGCCAGCCTCGTGAGGCTTCGCAAGCCCGCGTGCCAGGGGCCGCCGGACACTTCGCGGCAACAAACCGTTCCTCGAGCAGCATTGGAATTGTAATGTTATAACGTTGCACTCTTGGTTACAACGAGACTGCGCCAAGGGAGATCGGACGCGGCCTTGACCGTTCGCGACGCCCTATACGAGCACCTTCTGCTCCAGTTTGGCGTCAAGCACTTGCCGGGTCTTACCGTCGAGTACTACACCAAGCGTCTCGCGCAACAGCGATTCATCGATATCACGTGTGATGAACACCATACGGGTGCGGCGATCTTCGCTTGGCCATGCCTCCAGCGTGACCGCCGGATGAAAGACGTGCTGCACCCCATGCACGACGACCGGTCCGTCGGCGCCAACCACATTGACGATGCCCTTTACACGGAGCAAATCCGCGCCGCGAAACTGCAGAAGCAACCGGAGCCAGACGCTGAGGACGTCCCGTTCGACCGGTTCATCGAGCGTCATGCAGAACGCCTTGATGCGCGCATCATGTCGATTGACGTCGTGATGATGGTGCCCGTGGGGGCCGTGCCCATGTTCGTGCGAATGTCCGGACGCGTCTGCATACGACTCGGCCTGAAGCCATCGTTGCACATCGGGACTCCTGGTCTTCGGGTCATAGAGACCGGCACCGAACAACAACTCCGGGTCGACGCGGCCGTGACTGGAGACGACCTGAGGCGCACCTGGATTCAGTGCCTTGAGGCGCTGTTGAATGTCGCGGAGCGTATCCGCGTCAACGATATCGGTTTTGGTCAGCAGCAGCCGGTCTGCCACCGCGGCCTGCTTGACAGACTCAATCTGCGCATCCAGCGTGCCACCGCCGTTGACCGCGTCGACCGTGGCCACGACCCCATCCAGGCGAAATTGCGTAACGAGGTCGGAGTGAGACATCAGCGTGTGGACAATTGGCGCCGGGTCCGCGAGTCCGGTGGATTCGATCACGACACGGTCGAACATGAGCCGGCCTTTATATCCAAAGCGACCCGCAGCGCTACGCAGAGTCCCGGCAAGGTCGCCCCGAATCGTGCAGCAAAGACAGCCGCTCGACATCTCGACGACAACGCCGTCGGTGCTGTGCGTCACAAGGTCGTGGTCGAGACCGATCTCGCCAAACTCATTGATGAGTACCAAGGTCCGCGCAAACGCTGGCTGTTTGACGAGAAAGTTCAGCAGCGTCGTTTTGCCACTGCCGAGGAATCCAGTCAGAAGCAAAATGGGCACTTGCCGAAACGCGCTCTTGTGATCGGTATATTTCGACATGCTCTGCAGCCGCCCCGTTCGCGTGGGTGACATGGCGGCACGCGCGCGGATTTATCGCAAATGATCTCTATGCGGGCCGCCGCCCGCGCATCGCCCGGGAAACACGTAATCAGATGTGCAATGTTATAACGTTGCTAGCGACGAACCAAGTTCTGACAGAGCCATCGCCTGGGGGTGGATTAACGCCACCCGGCCCGAGCCAGGTTACAAGGGAGTCCGCGCCATCGGCGGAAACACTTCCTTGCCGTGGTACGGGTTGGCCTCGGCAACGGCTTCATCGAGCTCGTAGCCAATACCCGGTTCCGTCGGCGGCACGATATACCCCGCTTCCCACTGAATCGGGCGCGTCAGTAGCTGATTGTGGAAGCCGTCGAACGTCTCGATACTCTCCTGGATAAGGAAGTTCGGGCTGCAGGTAGCTAACTGAATATTGGCAGCCGCTTCGATCGGCCCGGCGTACAGATGCGGCGCCAGCTGCGCGTAGTGCGCCTCGGCCATTCCAGCAATTTTCTTGCCTTCGAGAATGCCACCGACGCGCGCCAGCGCCGGCTGCAGAATAGCCGCAGCCTGCTTGCCCAGCAGATCGGCGAATTCATATTTGCTCATCAGACGTTCGCCAGTGGCTACGGGGATGCTGGTGGCGCTCGCAACCCGCGCCATCTCATCTCGGTTCTCCGGAGGCACCGGTTCCTCGAACCATAGCGGATCGAACGGCTCCAGCCGTCTGGCGAGGCGTATAGCACTCGAGGTTGTCATCTGGCCGTGCGTCTTTACGAGCAGATCGCATCGGCTCCCCGCGACTTCCCGCATGTTGCGCGCGACTTTCTCTGCGTTGTCGAGCGCGGCCAGCGGTAGCTGTCTCGGGTCGAACGAGCCCATCGGCATGACCGGGTCGAAACCGACGGCCGTAAAGCCGAGATCTATATAGTGCTGTGCACGCTCAGGCGCGGCCTCTGGATCGCTGTGAACATCGATGGCCGACAGTTCGCCGCCCTCATGTGTATCGCCATACAGGTAGGTGTACGAGCGCAGCCGCTCGTGCACTTTACCGCCCAACAGGTTGTAGACCGGC
>JBCCEJ010000026.1:0-65278 GCA_039030335.1 Pseudomonadota bacterium
CCGTAGAACACTACGATACCCAGGAGGGTCAGCAAGCCCGCGAGCGTCAGGCACGTCGTTCCTATCAACGGGTAAGACACTCGCGTGTGGTATCCCGTCCAGGCCAACACGATGGCAACGGCCATCGTTACGAACAGAGCGCGCATCTACTATTCCGGGCCGCTAGTATGCTGAGCTGACAGAGGCAGCGCGATGACAGCCTCCAGGATCGTCTGCAGGTAACTAACCCCCGCTTACGTTATCCCGCAGCACCTTCAGAAGTTCGTCAGGCGGCGCGTAACCGGGGATTAGATCGCCCGTCTCCAACACTATGGTTGGCGTGCCACGCACACCGAGCATGTCGCCAAGCCTATAGTGCTCGGCCACGCGGTTTGCGCAGCTCGCCTTGGCAACACGCCGGCCGGCCTTGGCATCGGTCATCGCCGAATGCTGGTCCGCCGCACACCACACCGAAACCATCTCGTTATACGTGCTGGACGGCACGCCGCGCCGCGGGTAAGCGAGATAGCGCACCGAGATGCCTCGTTCGTTGTACTGCGCCATCTCTGAATGCATCTTCGCGCAGTAGCCGCAGTCGACGTCGGTGAACACGTTGATGGTATAGCGCACCTTTTCCGGGGCGAAGACGATCATCGAGTCGCTGTAGCGCTCGATCGCGCTGAGGCGCCCGCTACGGCGCTGATTCTCAGTCAGATTCTCGCCCGCCTCGACGTCCAGTAGATCGCCACGCAGCAGATACCGGCCGTCGGCGCTCATATAGAGCACCCGCGGCCCGTAGGTCACGACGTAGAGCCCCGGCATCTCCGCCGGGCGCACCTCGTCCGGTTTCACATCCGGAACCAGCTCCGCGAGCCGCTTGGTTACCGCGTCAGGCACTTCCGCGGCTCCGATACCGAGAGCCAGCAGCAGCAGGACGAGACCGTTGGCGATGCGCATCATGTTGTTCGACCCCAATTCAATCTACAGCGTGCGGCGCTGTGGCGATTCTTACCACCGTGCGGCTCCGAATAGCCGGCACGGAGTACAAATGACTTCCCGTAGGCGCACCACTTTGCGGCGAGCGCCCGGCGCGAAGGCGACACGCATCACGGGCTGTGGATCCCGGACGTGCTAACGTTTGTGCAAAGCGCGCGCACGTCCGGTCGTTCCAGTGAGACCACTGCGCAGTCACTATCGTTCCGGTGCCGGACCGGAACCGTACTCACCGGTAAGGGTGACAGATGCTGAACCGAACGACGCGCCACGGCGCGGATGCCTGGCTGACGATGGAACGCGTCGGGACGATGCTCGTGCGCGACGGCTTGATCCGGCCCGAACAGCTGGGCGCCCTGCAGGTCGGTGCGCCTGATTCTACGCTGCCACATCCACTCGTGCGAATCAGCGAAATGAACTGGCGCTCGGCGCGTGACGAGCGTCAGCCGCTGGAACTGGAGTGGCTGACGCGGTGGCTGGCGACTCAGTGTTCGCTCGAATACATCCGCATCGACCCGCTGAAGATCGATGTCATGCGCGTCACCGGCATCGTGTCCTACGCCTACGCCAGACGGTTTCGCATCCTGCCGGTCAGAGTTTCAGACGACAGCATCACGATCGCCAGTGCCGAGCCTTTTGCAACGGACTGGATAGGCGAGTTGTCCGGATTGTTGCGGCTGCGCGTCGAGCACGTCATCTGCAATCCGCTCGCGGTCGAACGCTACCTCACGGATTTCTACTCTGTCAGTCGCTCGCTGAGCGGTGCCACCGCGGCCGCATCCGACGAGCCCGTATTGAAGGTGACCAACCTAGAGCAACTGGTAGACGTAGCGGAGAACTCTGCGGAGCCGGGGGCAGACGACCGCCACATCGTGCGTCTGGTCGACTGGCTCTTGCAGTTCGCTTTCGAACAACGAGCGAGCGATATTCACCTCGAACCGCGGCGCGAGCAGGGCAATATACGGTTTCGCATCGACGGTGTGATGCACCTTGTGCATCACGTGCAAACCGTAGTGCTGAACGCGATGGTGAGCCGCCTTAAAGCGCTCGGCCGGATGGACGTCATCGAGCGGCGCCGGCCTCAGGATGGTCGGGTCAAGACCCGGCCGCCGAACGGTCATGAGATCGAACTGCGCCTTTCGACGATGCCAACCACGTTTGGCGAAAAGCTCGTCATGCGGATCTTTGATCCCGAAGTGCTGGTCCGTTCGATCGATGAACTAGGCCTGGTGGGCATCGAACTGAACCGCTGGCGAGCATTGACCGAGGCGGCGAACGGCATGCTGATCGTGACCGGGCCGACCGGGTCGGGCAAAACGACGACGCTCTATTCCGCCCTGAAACAGCTGGCCCGACCTGAATTGAACGTCTGCACCATCGAAGACCCGATCGAGATGGTTGACCCGTCGCTGAATCAAATGGCCGTGCAACCTTCCATCGGCGTGTCTTTCGCAACCGGCATCCGCACACTGCTGCGCCAGGATCCCGACATCATCATGGTCGGCGAGATCCGGGACAAGGAGACGGCCGACGCGGCCTTGCAAGCCGCGATGACCGGGCATCTGGTATTAACCACCCTACACACCAACGACGCACCGTCTTCGGTCACGCGGCTTCTGGACCTCGGCGTGGCCCCGTTTCTGCTCCGGGCAGCGCTGCTCGGTGTCATCGCTCAACGGCTGGTACGCACGCTCTGCGACCGCTGCAAGGCTCCCGTCGAAACCGACCTCCCGCAGTGGGAAGCGCTGACCGCGCCCCACAAGGCCCGTGCACCAGAGCAAGTCTACACAGCCGTCGGTTGCGACGAATGCCGTCACACGGGTTACCGGGGGCGCATCGGCATCTACGAGATGATGCCCATCAGCGAATCCCTCCGGCAGATGATCGAGCCGTCGATGGACATACAGGCCCTGCGCGCCGAAGCCTCTGCTGAAGGTATGCGCTCGCTGCGGCTATCCGGCGCACTGAAAGTGCAGTCGGGCATTACGACGCCGGCCGAGGTGTTTGCGGTCGCGCCGCCTGAAGGTCAGCACTAGTCGCCGTGCTGTTGGCCGGACGGTCAGCCGCGAGGGTGGTGCGCTGCGTGTAGTGCCTGCAGACGCGTGCGCGCAACGTGCGTGTAGATCTGTGTCGTCGACAGGTCGCTATGTCCCAGCAGCATCTGAATGACGCGCAGATCCGCGCCGTGGTTCAGCAGGTGAGTGGCGAATGAGTGCCTCAACGTGTGGGGAGACAGGTGTCGGTGAATGCCGGCCTGCACGGCGTAGCGCTTTATGTTCTGCCAGAACGCCTGTCGGCTCATCGGTCGCGCCCTGCGGGTCGGAAACATGGCCGTTGATGTGCGCATGCCCAGCAGCGCCGGGCGCGCCTCGCGATTGCAGCGTTCAAGCCAGTCGAGAGCTTCTTCGCCCAGCGGCACCAGTCGCTCTTTTGAGCCCTTGCCAGTGACGCGCACAATGCCCTGCCGCAAACTCACTTCGCTAAAGTCCAGATTGACCAACTCAGACACCCTGAGGCCGGTGGCGTAGAGCACTTCGAGCATGGCGCGATCGCGAAGGCCGAGCGGGTCGGTTATGTCGGGCGCGGCCAGCAGGCGCTCCACCTCGGGTTCGGTCAGCGCCTCGGGGAGCGGGCGACCGAGTTTGGGGGCGCTTATGGTCGCAGACGGATCGTGACGCAGATGACCGTCACGAACCTGCAGTTGAAAGTAGCGCTTGAGCGTGGAGAGCCGGCGCGCGAGCGTTCGCGCGGGGGTATCACTCTGGGCGGCCAGGTAGTCGAGCAGCAGCGGACGTGTTACGTGCTCAAGGTCTATGCCCAGCTCATGCAGCCAGCGACAGAAATGCTCGAGGTCCCGACGGTAGGCCAGCAGGGTATTTTCGGCCAGCCCGCGTTCCATCCACAGCGTGTCGACGAAACGTTCGATCCGCGCACTGTCAGCCGCCAGGACCGTCGCCTCTGACGGCCGGCCGGGCAACTCAGTTGCGGCGGCTCAGTTTTTCCTTGATGCGCGCCGCGTGACCGGTCCGACCCCGCAGGTAGTAGAGCTTTGCACGGCGGACGTCACCGCGACGCTTGACGATCACTTCCTCGATCGCCGGGCTGAAGCTCTGGAAGACGCGTTCCACGCCCTCGCCGTGCGAAATCTTGCGCACCGTGAAAGCGGAATTGAGACCGCGGTTGCGCCGGGCGATGCATACGCCTTCGAAAGCCTGCACGCGTTCGCGTGCACCCTCGCGCACCTTGACACGTACGACGACGGTATCCCCCGGGCCAAAGTCTGGCAGCTCACGCTGCATCTGCTCCGCTTCGATCGCCTGAATGACGTTGCTCATTGTTCGTCTACTCTTCGTTGGCGGCGTGCCCGGCCCGGTGGGCGGCGAGCACGGCCTGCTCTTCTTCACTCAATGACCGCTCGGCCAGTAAGTCTGGCCGGCGTTCCGCGGTTCGCACCAGCGCCTGATGCAACCGCCATTTTTCGATCCTGGCATGATGGCCGCTCAGCAGCACCGGCGGCACTTCAAGCCCTTCGACCCGCTCGGGCCGCGTGTAGTGCGGCCAGTCGAGCAATCCGTCTGCGAACGAGTCCTGCTGCGCTGACTCGCCGTGACCCAGGGCGCCAGGCAGCTGACGCGCCATCGCATCCACCAGGGCCAGCGCCGGCAATTCGCCGCCGCTCAACACAAAATCGCCGAGCGACAGTTCCTCATCGATCTCAAGTTCGATCAGCCGCTCATCGACACCTTCATACCGACTGCAGACCAGCACCAGAGCCGGCTCCGCGGCCAGTCGCCGCACGGCCGCATCATCGATCGGCACCCCTTGCGGAGACATGTGCACCGTTTTCGCGGTGCCGCCCACGGCCTTTCGCGCAGCGCCTATCGCGGCGCGCAGCGGTTCGACCATCATGACCATCCCAGGCCCACCGCCGTACGGACGATCGTCGACCGTACGGTGACGGTCGTGAGCGAATTCGCGCGGATTGACCGTCGAGAGTTCCAGCAACCCGGCGTCCAGCGCACGCCCGCAAATGCCGTATCCGCAGGCGCCGCTGATCATCTCCGGAAACAGCGACACGACTGCAACGCGCATGTTTGCGCCCTCCCGCCGCCAGTTCCCCGCCCCGGCCGTCAGTCGTCCGGATGCCAGTCCACGACGATGCGCTTGTTGTCCAGCTCGACCGCCGTAACGATCTCGCGAAGAACAAACGGTATCAACCGCTCCCGGTCACCAGTTACGACGAGCACGTCGTTGGCGCCGGTTTCCATCAGCGACGTTACTCTTCCGAAGTCGACGCCGTCTGTGTTCTGGACCGCGCATCCGATCAGCGCGAACCAGTAGTACTCATCCTCATCCGGGTCGGGCAGCAGTGCCGGCGGCAACGCGACATCGTACCCGACCAGATCCTGCGCCCTGTCCCGGTCTTCCGAGCCCTCGAAACGCACGACGAAACCGCCCCTGTGTGGGCGACACTCGGCCACCGTCACCAAGTGCCATGCGTCGCGCTGCCCAATCAGCCATTCCGGCAACCGGACCAGCGCCTCAGCGGGCTCCAGATCGATTTGCAGATGCACCCAACCTCTTACGCCGAATGCGGAACCCAGCCTGCCGACTGGAACGGGCGGCGCAGACTCTGGTGGCGCGTTGGCGTCTGGCCGATGCCCGCGGCCCGCCGGGCCGCTTACTGCTTCAGGCGGCGACCGACGCCTCGGCCTTCGCATGCTGTTTGATGAGCTTGCGCGCCCGGTCAGTCGGCTGCGCTCCCTGGGAAATCCAGTGCGTCACGCGCGCCTGATCGACGCGCAGACGCTCTTCTCCGCCGGCTGCGATCGGGTTGAAGAATCCGACGCGCTCGATGAAACGGCCGTCACGGCCTTTGCGGCTGTCAGCGATAACCAGGTGGTAGAACGGGCGTTTCTTGGCCCCCGTTCGAGCCAGGCGAATCTTGACCATCGTGTGTACGCTACTCGAGTAATTTTGCGCGGGCATCGGACTCGCTCGCGCAAAGCCGGACATTGTACTTCGACTTTAGACCGAACCCAAGCCCGCGCGCGGCGTCGCATAACGCCGGTCTAGCCGAACGGCAGCCCGCCAGGTCCACCGCGCATCCCGCCCAACATACCCTGAAGCCCACCTTTCTTCTTCATTCGCTTCATCATCTTCTGCATCTGGGTAACCTGCTTCAGCACCTTGTTGACGTCCTGAACCCGGGTGCCCGAGCCCGCCGCGATGCGTTTGCGGCGGGAGCCGTTGATGACCCCCGGGCGGCGCCGTTCGTGCGGCGTCATCGAATTGATGATGGCCTCGGTCCTGGACAGTTCCTTGTCATTGACCTGATCGCGCACGTTCTGCGGCACGTTCGACATACCAGGGAGCTTGTCGAGCATACTGGCGACGCCACCCATATTGCGCATCTGCTGGATCTGGTCGCGCAGATCCTCCAGATCGAATCCCTTGCCCTTTTGCAGCTTCCCGGCGAGCTTCCCGGCCTTCTCGCGGTCGACCTTGCTCTCGACTTCCTCGATAAGCGACAGAACGTCACCCATGCCGAGGATCCGGGAGGCGATGCGGTCGGGGTGGAAAGGCGCCAGCTTGTCGACTTTTTCACCTTCACCGATAAATTTGATCGGCTTGCCGGTGACCTCGCGGATCGACAACGCCGCGCCGCCGCGCGCGTCGCCGTCGGTCTTCGTCAGGACTACGCCCGTAAGCGACAGCGCCTCGTCGAAGGCCTTCGCAGTGCGCGCGGCGTCCTGGCCGGTCATCGCGTCGACGACAAACAGCGTCTCGACCGGGTTGAGCTGCTGGTGCAGCCCACGGACCTCCGCCATCATCTCCTCATCGATAGCGAGCCGACCCGCGGTATCGACTATCAGCACGTCGACGTGCATCCGCCTTGCCGTGTCGAGCGCCGCAGCCGCGATATCGGCCGGTGCCTGGCTGGCGTCGCTGTCATGGAACAGCGCCTCCACTTCCTGGCCAAGGCGCTTTAGCTGCTCGATCGCGGCTGGGCGATAGACGTCGCAGCTCGTCAGCATGACGCTCTTGCGGTCAGCCTTCGGCTCGCGAGTCTGCAGATAGCGGGCCAGTTTGGCGGCGCTGGTCGTTTTACCAGACCCTTGCAATCCAGCCAGCAAAATGACCGCCGGCGGTCTCGACTGGAGCGACAACTCGGCATTCGCGCCGCCGAGAATGCCCGTCAACTCGTCTCTTACGACACTGACGAACGCCTCACCGGGCCGCAAGCCTTTCAATACGTCCTGACCCACGGCTCGCTCGCGCACGCGGTCGAGGAATGTCGTGACGACCGGGAGTGCAACGTCGGCTTCCAGGAGCGCTCGGCGCACTTCCCGGAGCGCCTCCTGGATGTTGTCTTCGGTCAGGCGCCCGCTACCGCTCAGATTCTTGAGCGTCCGTCCGAGCCGCTCGGTCAAATTTTCAAACATCAGCCGTTTCCGTCCACTTTTCGCCCAATCGACACGCCAGGTTCAGCCCGCCGCTACCGGCCGTGCGGCGCCTTGGGCATGACCCTGCGGAGCCGTCTTCGGTGCACAGGTCATTCGGTGCATCACGAAGCCCGTCATTCTAGCCAACTCGACCGCCGAGGGCTTCCCTCGGCTCGGCCTGCAAACGTAAACAGTTGGTGATTACACCGCCCGGCGCACCGTCGCAACGTCGCGAATGCGGTGAGCCGGTCAGATGCTCCTGGCCGCTTACGCTCATCCCGGTGTCTCAGGATGCTTGACCGGTTCCGCCACGCCATGCACCATTTCGCCGATGAGCGGCCTGATTCAGGCTGAACTACCCTACGCGAGGATTGTCGCGCGCCTCGATGGTGCCTTCGCCGTTCTCTCCACTCAGTCGGCCGACTGATCGGGCCGGACTACTTCCGCTCCCGCACCGAAGTCCGATGGCTGACAACCTCCGGCCATGACGTTCGTCGCGGTCGCAAGCATCGTGCTGTACCTGGCTGCCACCTGGCAGCTCGGCAACCGGCTGCTCACGTCCGGCGGCACGAGTTCCGGACCACACCCCGTTATCCTGCTTGCACCAGCCCTGTTGGGGCTCGGTTTGCACGGCGTCACCCTCTACGACACCGCCTTGGTCGGTACCGGGCTCAGGCTCAGCTTTTTCAATGCCTTATCGCTAATCGGCTGGGTGGTCGCTGCTCTGGTTCTGGTCACGCTACGCGGTCGTACGCTCGACAATCTGGCGCTCTTCGTGCTGCCGTTGACCGCGATCTGCGTGGCGCTCGCCGCGCTGTTTCCCGCGCCGGATACGACCGCGGTCAGCCAGAGCATCGGACTACAGGTTCACATCACGGTCTCGGTGCTGGGCTACGGTCTGCTGGCACTGGCCGCGCTCCAGGCTGCGTTGGTAGCGCTGCAGGACCGCCTGCTGAGACGCAAGCAGGTGAGTGCCCTGCTGCGCGCTCTGCCGCCACTCACGCGCCAGGAAAGCCTGCTGTTCCAGCTGATTGGCGCCGGATTCTTTTTCCTCAGCCTGAGCCTCGCAAGCGGAGCGATGTACGTGCAGGACCTGATGGGTCAGCACCTGCTGCACAAGACCGTGCTATCGGCGCTGGCGTGGTGCATCTTCGGTGCGCTGCTCTACGGGCGCTGGCGCCACGGCTGGCGCGGCCGTCCGGTGGTCCGCTGGTGCCTCGGCGCTTTCATCTCTCTGATGCTGGCCTATTTCGGTGCCAAACTAGTCCTGGAGGTCATCCTCGGCCGCACCTGGAGCGGCTAGGTAATCCATACGTGCACGACCTGTCCCTCACAACCCTGTTTCTGTCGCTGGTTGGCCTGGTAGCGCTGTCCGCGTTCTTCTCCAGCTCCGAGACCGGCATGATGGCGCTGAACCGCTATCGGCTGCGCCACCTGCGCGAGCAAGGCCACGCAGGCGCGCAGCGCGCTGCGCGCCTGCTCGAGCGCCCGGACCGTCTGATCGGCCTCATCCTACTCGGCAACAACTTCGTCAACATCCTCGCCTCGTCACTCGCCACCGTTATCGCCTTGCGGCTGTGGGGTGAAGCCGGCATCGCCGTCGCCGCCGGTCTGCTGACGGCGGTGATCCTGATCTTCGCCGAGGTCGCGCCCAAGACGGTGGCCGCGCTGCATCCCGAGCGGATCGCATTTCCGGCCAGCGTGGTGTTGATTCCACTCCTCAAAATCACCTACCCACTGGTCTTCACCATCAACTGGATCGCGAATGGCCTGCTGCGGCCACTCGGCATCTCCACCGACCGCGGCGATGGTGATCGCCTGTCGCCGGAGGAGCTGCGCTCGGTCGTAAACGAAGCAGGCGTGCGGATTTCGAAGCGGCACCGGGAGATGCTGGTCGGTATCCTCGATCTGGAGCACGTGACCGTCGAGGACATCATGATCCCGCGCGCCGACATCAAAGCCGTCGACCTGATGGACAGCGAGCCCGAGATCATCAAACAGATCATCTTCAGCCAGCACACCCGCTTACCGGTATGTACGGACGATATCAACGCGATGGAAGGTGTGCTGCACCTGCGCAAAGTGCTGGCTGCCGCGCAACGCGGGGAGCTGACGCGCGAGTCGCTTCTCGAAGCGTGCGATGAGCCCTACTACGTGCCGATCGGCAATCCCCTCAGCACTCAGTTGTTCGACTTCCAGCTGAACAGCGAGCGGGTGGCGCTCGCGGTAGACGAATATGGGGAAGTGCAGGGGCTTGTCACGTTGGAAGACATCCTCGAAGAGATCGTCGGGGAATTCACCACCGACCCGGCCCAACACGACACCGATATCCATCCTCAGGAGGATGGCAGCTACCTCGTAGACGGGGGCTTGACGATTCGAGACCTGAACCGCCGCATGGGCTGGGAACTGCCAACCGATGGACCCAAGACCATCAACGGCGTCGTGCTCGAGTATCTGGAGGCGATCCCGGAGCCGGGTATCAGCCTGCTCGTCGCTGGTTATCCGGTAGAGATCGTCCAGACGGCCGGCCATGCGGTGAAGACCGCGAAGGTCAAACCGCAGTTACGCAAGACTCAGCCTTCCGAAGCGACCGACTGAGCCAGCGGACGCCAGCACCTGTCCCTTGCTCCGCAACCGGCCGGTCGGCTGCGGCCACACCGACCGACGACCGAGGCCTCAGATCGCGTCCAACGCATCTGCCAGTGTGTCGAGCGCGACTACCTCGAACCCGGCTGGCCCTTTGCGCGGGACGTTGGCGCGCGGTGCCAGTGCACGCTTGAAACCATGTTTGCTCGCTTCCCGGATACGTTCCTCGCCATTCGGCACGGGCCGTACTTCGCCGGCCAGACCGAGCTCTCCGAACACGACGGTATCTGCCGCAATGGCGCGATCCTTCAACGACGACAACACGGCCAGGACGACCGGCAAATCGGCTGCCGGCTCGCTGATGCGCACTCCGCCGACGACGTTCACAAACACGTCCTGGTCCTGCGTCGCGATGCCCCCGTGCCGGTGCAGCACGGCCAGCAACAGCGCCATACGGTTCTGGTCGAGGCCGAGCGCGAGACGCCGGGGATTGCCGAGGCTGGTCGGGTCGACCAACGCCTGCAGTTCCACCAACAGCGGGCGAGTGCCTTCACGGGTGACCATCACCACGCTGCCGGGTGAGGCGCCGGCGCGCGACAAGAAGATCGCCGACGGGTTGCTGACCCCTTTCAGCCCGCGCTCGGTCATCGCGAATATGCCAATTTCGTTGACGGCGCCGTAGCGGTTCTTGATCGCCCTCACCAGGCGAAACCGGCTCGAACTCTCGCTCTCGAAGTAGAGTACCGTGTCGACCATGTGCTCGAGTACACGCGGCCCCGCGAGCGCGCCTTCTTTGGTGACATGGCCGACGAGGAACAGCGATGTACCGGTAGACTTCGCGAAGCGCACGAGCATCGCGGTCGATTCACGCACCTGCGCGACCCCCCCGGGCGCGGACGGTACCGCTTCGGTGTGCATGGTTTGAACGGAATCGATGATCAATACGCCGGGTGAGTCGCGTCGCGCGGAAGCGACGATGCGCTCTACTTCGGTCTCAGCCAACAGCTGCAGACCTTCGCGCGACAGGCCGAGACGATCGGCACGCTGCACGACCTGGGCTAACGACTCTTCGCCGGTGACGTATATGCCGGCCAGCCCCGCAGTCACCAGAGACGCGAGCGCCTGGAGCAACAGTGTGGATTTGCCGATGCCGGGGTCGCCCCCGATCAGTACCACCGCGCCCGGCACCAGCCCCCCGCCGAGCACACGATCGAGCTCGCCGAGGCCGGTTGGACGACCCGGATCGGCGCTGACATCAACGTCGGCAGCCGACACCACGGCCGTGCCTGCCGCACCGGCGTAGCCGCCACCGGTCGCGCGGGGTGCGGCGCCGCTTTGCTCGACCATGGTGTTCCAGGCGCTGCACCCGGGACACTGGCCGGCCCAGCGCTGAGTCAAGTGACCGCAGGACTGGCACTCGTAGTGCATTCGCACCTTGCTCACGCGAACCACCGCCGTCTCGTGGAATTCACGGCGCAGATCACCTCGCTCATAGTGCCTCGACGTGCTCGACCATGAGCTGCAGCGTACGCAAACCGCGATAGTGATTCACGTCAAGCCGGTAGGCGAGTCGCGCGCGGTCTGCCGGCAGAACGCGCTCGCCAAAGTTAAATACGATGGCGTCGATCGCTCGACGGCCGCTGCGCCCACTGCGCCCCGGGGGGATGGGCGCCTCCACCTTCAGTTTGAGGTGCCGTCCACCGACG
Organism: Pseudomonadota bacterium; assembly: GCA_039030335.1. Taxonomy (GTDB): domain Bacteria; phylum Pseudomonadota; class Gammaproteobacteria; order HK1; family HK1; genus JBCCEJ01. The sequence goes on from JBCCEJ010000026.1 coordinate 11,714, forward strand.
ATGCGCTGCTCGATTAGCGCGAATTCGCCCTCGAACAGCGGCTCTGGAAAACCCTGGCCCCACGGTCCCGCGTCCCGAATCAGTTCTGCAAGCTCCAACGTCAACCGTTCAGCTGGAATCTCTCCGTCGGTCCACAACACGCGTTCCACGATCTCGGGTGCCAGGCGAACGGCAATTTCCTGCACGAAGGCCAGGCGGAACCGTTCCAGGTTGACGGTGGGAATGGTCAGACCAGCCGCCATCGCGTGCCCGCCGAATCGTGCGATCAGGCCGGGACTACGAGCGTCTACAGCGGCGATGGCATCGCGTAGATGCACTCCGGCAATGGACCGGGCGGACCCCCGCAGGTGCTCGTCACCATCGCGCGCGAACGCGATCACCGGACGGTTCACCTGGTCTTTGATGCGCGCGGCAACAATGCCTACCACGCCCGGATGCCAGTCGTGTTCGTGCAGACAGAGCGCGGGCGGCGGCTCGTCGCCGATCGGCATAGCCGCGATGACGCGCTGCGCGTCATCGCGCATCTCGGTCTCGATCTCGCGCCGGGCCTGGTTGAGATCGTTCAGTTCACGGGCTTTTGGCAACGCTGTTTCGCGGTCGGGAGCCATCAGGCATTCGATACCTACCGAAATGTCATCCAGTCGACCAGCGGCATTCAAGCGCGGCCCCACCCCGAATGCCAGATCGGCTGCCGTGACCGTCTCGGCGTTGCGCCCGGCCACTTCGAGCAACGCGGCGAGTCCGGCGCACATATGGCCGGCGCGCATACGTTGCAGTCCCTGGTGCACGAGAATGCGGTTGTTCGCGTCGAGCGGCACCACGTCCGCCACGGTGCCGAGGGCCACGAGGTCCAACAGACGTGCCAGATTTGGACCGCGCGGTTCGGCAGGTGCCGCGAACGCGCCCTTGCTCCGCAGGTGCGCGCGCAGCGCAAGCAGGACGTAGAAGATGACGCCGACGCCGGCGAGGTGTTTGCTGGGAAAGCTGTCACCGTCGAGATTCGGGTTGACTATCGCGTCTGCCTGGGGGAGTTCGGGGCCCGGCAGATGATGGTCGGTTACCAGTACCTGGACACCTGCCGCGCGGGCCTTCGCCACACCCGCGACGCTTGCCACGCCGTTATCGACCGTGACGATCAGGTCGGGGCCCCGGGTCAGTGCTTCGGCCACTATCTCAGGCGTCAGGCCGTAGCCGTACTCGAACCGGTTGGGCACCAGATAGTCGACGTCGGCGACGCCCAGCTCGCGTAATCCCAGGCAGGCGACCGCACAGCTGGTCGCGCCGTCAGCGTCGAAGTCACCTATCACCAGCACCCGGTCGCCACGATCGCGCGCAGCCGCCAGGAGCATCACCGCAGCGTCGAGGCCACCGAGTGCCGTTGGGGGCTCGAGACCTTCCAGGCCGCGCCTCAGTTCGGCCGCATGGCGAACCCCCCGAGCCGCATAGATCCTGCGCAGTAACGGGTGTACGTCGTCTGAAAAGTCCGATCCCGGCACTTCGCGCTGGCGAAGCTGAACCTCTGTGGCCATCTGCTGATTGCGTGTCGGGTACGCGGCGTCAGCCAAAGGCCACGCAGGGCCGGCCGCGACTCAAAGCGCGTCCATGATCGCGCTGCGCACTGCCTCAGAGGTAGCTGGCACCCGCACGGGCGCCTCAGCACACTGGGCGATCGCAGTGTCCGGATCCTTGAGACCGTGCCCGGTAACCGTGCATACGACCCGCGTGTCAGGGCGGATTTTCCCGGCCCGGGCGGCGCTCAGCGCGCCCGCCAGCGATACCGCGGAGGCAGGTTCGCAGAACATGCCTTCGCGAGTTGCGAGCAGTGTCTGCGCTTCCAGTATGGCGTCGTCATCAAAGCCTTCGAACCAACCGTCTGATTCGCGATTGGCGGCCCATGCCTTGTCCCAGGACTGCGGCTGACCGATCCGTATCGCCGTCGCGATGGTTTCGGGGTCACTGACGGGCGAACCAGAGACGAATGGTGCCGCGCCGGCTGCCTGGCATCCGACCATGCGCGGGCGCGCATTACCTTTTCCAGCCGCGTTATATTCGGAATAACCCATCCAGTAGGCGCTGATGTTGCCGGCATTTCCCACCGGCAGGCAGTGGTAGTCGGGCGCGCCGCCGAGTTGATCGACGATCTCGAAGGCAGCGGTCTTCTGACCGTGCAGGCGATACGGATTGACGGAGTTCACCAGGCTGACCGGTGCGACTTCGGCCATTTCCTTGACCAGTCGCATGCCATCGTCGAAGTTGCCCTGAATCTGCAATACGGTCGCGCCGTGCATCATCGCCTGGGCCAGCTTGCCGAGCGCGATCTTACCGTCCGGAATCAGCACGAAAGCGCGAATACCGGCGCGTGCGGCGTACGCGGCGGCAGACGCCGAGGTGTTGCCGGTCGACGCGCAAATGATCGCCTGCGCGCCTTCGCTAACGGCCTGACTGACGGCGACCGTCATACCCCGATCCTTGAACGACCCGGTCGGATTGGCGCCCTCGTACTTCGCATAGAGTTCGAAGTCCAGACCGAACTCCGCCTCGATCCGTGAAAGGCGGAGCAACGGTGTTGCACCTTCGCGCAACGAGATAGGCGCGACATCCGGCGCGAGCGGCATGAACTCGCGGTAGTGGTCAATCAGGCCTTGATAACCCATCGCTGGCATATTCGCTCAGACCCCGTGCATGAACGGTTTGGTGCGGCAGGAACCCGGACCGGCCATCAGCTGTCGAGCGCTTCGACGCGCAGGCGCATGATGTCCCCTTCGACATAGGTGCTGGCCTCGATCCTGGCTATCGCCGCCTCGATGCTGCCCTCTCTGACGGTGTGCGTCAGCATGATCAGGGGCACCCGGCTGGCCCCGGGTGCCGGCTCCTTCTGCACGACCGCCTCGATGCTTATATCGCTTTCGGCGAGAATGCTGGCTACGGAGGCGAGAACGCCAGGACGGTCGTCCACCGTCATCCGCAGGTAGTAGGCTGACTCGATGTCCGCGGCCGGCAGCACCGGCACATCATCCAGCGCATCCGGCTGAAACGCGAGGTGCGGCACGCGATTGCCGGGATCCGTCGTGAGAGCACGTACGACGTCCACCAGGTCGGCCACGACGGCGCTAGCGGTCGCCTCGGCGCCTGCCCCGGCCCCGTAGTAGAGCGTCGAGCCTACCGCGTCGCCCTGCACGAGCACGGCGTTCATGACGCCGTTCACGTTCGCCAACAGACAGCGCGACGGGATGAGGGTCGGGTGAACCCGCAGCTCAACGCCATCAGCGCGCCGGCGGGCAATTCCGAGGTGTTTGATGCGATAGCCGAGTTCCTCAGCGAACTCGACGTCCATCGGCGTGATCCGGCTGATCCCTTCGACCGTCAGCTGGTCGAAAGCGAGCGGACGGCCAAACGCGATTGCGCCGAGGATCGCCAGCTTGTGGGCGGCGTCGATACCTTCGACGTCAAAAGTGGGATCCGCTTCCGCGTAGCCGAGCGCCTGCGCCTCCGAAAGCACGTCGTCAAATGCCCGCCCGTCTTCGCGCATGGCCGTCAGGATGAAGTTGCCGGTGCCGTTGATGATCCCCGCCAACCACTCGATGCGGTTGCCGGCGAGCCCTTCGCGGATAGCTTTGATGATCGGTATACCGCCGGCCACGGCCGACTCGAAGGCCACCGTTACTCCATTCGCGTGTGCAGCCTGGAAGATCTCGTTGCCGTGCAACGCGATCAGTGCCTTGTTGGCCGTAACGACGTGTTTACCGTTCGCGATGGCCTGCAGCACGAGTGCCCGCGCCGGCTCCAGGCCGCCCATCAGCTCGACGACGACCGCGATGTCCGGATCGTCCACGACGGCGCGCGGATCAACACTCACCTCCAGGCCGTCGACGGCGCAGATGCGGCCTTTGGCCGGATCGCGCACAACGGCCCGGGTTGCGTGTATCTCGCGACCAGCCCGGCGCGCGATCTCGCTACCGTTGCGGGCGAGCACATTGACGGTGCCGCCGCCGACGGTTCCCAGTCCTAACAGGCCGACGCGAACGGGCTTCATCACGCGGCCGCTCCTTCTGGCGCGACGCCGTCGCGGCGCAGCATCTGGCGAATCCCGCGCAACGCCTGCCGGGTGCGGTGTTCGTTCTCGATGATCGCGAACCGGACGTGGTCATCGCCGTAGTGCCCGAAGCCAATACCGGGCGACACGGCAACCTTGGCATCCTTCAACAGTTTCTTCGAGAACTCGAGCGAGCCGAGCTCCCGGTACGGTGCCGGAATCGGTGCCCACACGAACATCGTCGCCTGCGGGCGGGCGACTTCCCAACCGGCACTCGTCAACCCATCGCACAGCAGATCCCGACGTGCCTGGTAGGTTTCGCGAATTTCATCGACGCAGTCCTGCGGCCCTTCCAGTGCAGCGATGGCAGCCACCTGAATCGGCGTGAAGAGGCCGTAGTCGAGGTAAGACTTCATGCGCGCGAGCGCACTGACAAGCGTTGCGTTTCCGCACATGAACCCGACGCGCCAGCCGGGCATGTTGTAGCTTTTCGAGAGCGAGAAGAATTCGACCCCGACGTCCCGCGCGCCTGGTACCTGCAATACGGACGGCGGCCGGTAGCCGTCGAATCCCAGATCGGCGTAGGCGAGATCGTGCACGAGCCAGATCCCATGCTCCTTGCAGATCGATACCACCTCCTCGAAGAAATCGAGCCCGACGCACTGGCCGGTCGGGTTGCTCGGAAAGCTGAGCACCAGCATCTTCGGCTGCGGCCAGGTGTTCCGGATCGAATGGGTGAGCTCGGCGAAGAAGTCGCCGCCCTCCACCAACGGCACATGGCGAATCTCCGCACCGGCTATGACCATGCCGTAGGGATGGATCGGGTAACTCGGGTTGGGGACGAGTACGGCATCTCCCGGGCCTACCGTAGCCATGGCCAGATGTGCCAGACCTTCTTTGGATCCGATCGTGACGATGGCTTCAGATTCCGGGTCCAGGTCGACATCGTAGCGATCGGCGTACCAGTGCGTGATGGCGCGCCGCAGCCGCGGGATGCCGCGCGACATCGAATAGCGATGGGTATCGCCGCGACGCACCGTCTCCACGAGCTTATCGACGATGTGCTCGGGCGTGGGGCGCTCGGGGTTGCCCATACCGAAGTCAATGATGTCCTCGCCCCGCGCACGCGCCTCGCCCTTCAGCTCGTTGACGATGTTGAAGACGTACGGAGGCAGTCTCTTGATACGCGGAAATTCGGGCTCGATCATGGCGTAGGATGCCGAGTAAAGGTTAGCCCGCTAGCCTAACGTCCCGGAAAAAATCTTGTCAAAGATGGCTCGTGTCTGGTCGACCGCGATCTCAGCGTTAGCTTCTCTGGCGGAGCCGTGCGCCGCGACAGTTCCAACGCGCCGCCGCCGGCCGGTACCATGCGGCACCAGGACTTCTGACGGCCGCGCGCCCACACCGCTATGAGTAGACTCGCATGACCAATCTGTTGACGACCGCCAGCGAGCGGCTACTGCTGCCCGGCGATCTCGATGAGTCGCGGGTACGGGCCGCGCTGGAACAGCTGCTGAGTCATCGGGTCGACGCGGCGGATCTTTATTTTCAGCACTCCAGGAGCGAAAGCTGGGTCTTGGAGGACGGCATCATCAAGGAAGGCGCGCACAACATCGAGCAAGGGGTTGGCGTGCGCGCGCTGGCGGGTGAGAAGACCGGCTTTGCCTATTCCGATGAGATCGCCGTCCCGGCACTCACGCAGGCGGCCAGGGCCGCCAGGGCGATTGCGGTGAGCGGTCATGGCGCCCGCGTCAAGGCCTGGCACCCGCACGGCGATGACGCGCTGTACGCACCTCTGGATCCGGCGTCGCGGCTGGACGAGTCAGCGAGGATTGCACTATTGCATCAGGCCGATGCGGTAGCGCGCTCTGCCGACCCGGCTGTGCAGCAGGTAATCGTCAGTCTGGCTGGCGAATTGCGCACCGTGCTGGTGGCCGGCAGCGACGGCACATTTGCCGCCGACGTGCGGCCACTCGTGAGGATGAACGTATCCGTCATCGTCGAACGCAACGGTCGCCGCGAACAGGCCGGCTTCGGCGGCGGCGCGCGCGTCGACTTCAGCTGGTTCCAGGAGGAAGACCGGGTCGCGAGCTACGCGCGCGAGGCCGTGCGCCAGGCCCTGGTCAACCTCGAGGCCGTCGATGCCCCGGCCGGCTCGATGCCGGTCGTCCTCGGGCCTGGCTGGCCTGGCGTGCTGCTGCACGAAGCCGTCGGCCACGGCCTCGAAGGTGATTTCAACCGAAAAGGCAGCTCAGCGTTCTCCGGGCGGGTTGGTCAGTCGGTCGCGACCGCCCAATGTACGGTTGTCGACGACGGTACGTTACCGTCGCGCCGCGGATCGTTGAACATCGATGCTGAGGGCACGCCGAGCCAGTGCACGACGCTTATCGAAAACGGCATCCTGACCGGCTACATGCAAGACAAGATGAACGCCCGGCTGATGGGCGTAGCACCGACCGGAAACGGGCGTCGCGAGTCGTATGCGCATCTTCCCATGCCGCGAATGACGAATACGTACATGCTGCCCGGCGACTACGCGCCCGAGGAGATAGTGCGCTCGGTCAAGTCTGGGCTGTACGCGGTCAACTTCGGCGGAGGTCAGGTTGATATAACGTCCGGGAAGTTCGTGTTCTCGGCCAGCGAGGCTTATCTCATCGAGGACGGCAAGGTAACGGCGCCAGTCAAAGGCGCGACGCTGATCGGCAACGGGCCCGAGAGCATGCATCTCATCAGCATGGTCGGTAACGATCTGGAACTGGACGCCGGCGTCGGTATGTGTGGGAAAGAAGGCCAGAGCGTGCCGGTTGGCGTCGGCCAGCCAACGCTCAAGGTCGACGCCCTGACCGTCGGCGGCACTCAGGCCTGAGCCGGGTTTACTGCGGCGAGTCCTGCGCGAGACGCATCCGTGACAGGACCGGCTCGGCCGTTTTCCAGTCGACGTCGTTGACGAGCAACGACCCCAAGCCCTCTTCCAGTTCAAGGTAATAGACTTCGCCTGGCTGCACCGTGAGGCGAAGCAGCGTGTTGCCCTTGATGCCGCTCGTTTCTATGCCGCTCAAGACGATGCCTTGCGTCTTGTGCGGCTCCGCCATGATCCGGTATTCGCCCGGCGCCAGCTGCAAGGCTTTGTAAGTACCCACCTGCAGCCGCGCGATCGACTCGCGATTGGCGAATATCTCGAGGTCCAGCCCGTGACCGATGGCACCGGTGTCGCGGTAGATATAGATCGTACCGGTATCAGCCGCAGGCTCGATCCTCTTGAACGGTGCGCCCTCCGGGAGGCAGCCGGCCACGGCCAGCGTTGCCGCCAGCAGCCAGACGACGGTAGGAACTCCGGATTTAAACCAATCGACTACTGGCATTTACTGCGCCTCAGGCTGACGACCCGAACTCGCGCACATCGACGAAGTGTCCAGCCACCGCCGCAGCAGCGGCCATTGCGGGACTGACGAGATGCGTGCGACCACCAGGACCCTGGCGGCCTTCGAAGTTGCGGTTGGAAGTGGATGCGCAGCGTTCTCCGGCATTCAGGCGATCATCGTTCATCGCAAGGCACATCGAGCAACCCGGCTCACGCCACTCGAAGCCTGCGTCGATGAACACGCGATCCAGGCCTTCGCTCTCGGCCTGGCGCTTGATGAGCCCGGAACCCGGCACGATCATCGCGAGCTTGATGCTGTCGGCGATACGTCGGCCGCGCAGAACATCGGCAGCCGCACGCAAGTCCTCGATACGGGAGTTCGTGCAAGAGCCGATGAAAATCTTGTCGAGTCGGATATCGGTGAGCGGCATGTCCGCGACGAGATCCATGTATTCGAGCGCCCGCGAAATCCCCGCCTTGCGCGCCTCGTCGTCTTCACGCTCAGGATTTGGAGTCTGGGCGTTCACCGGCAGCACCATCTCGGGAGATGTTCCCCAGGTGATCTGCGGCACGATGGTCGCGGCATCGAGATGGATCTCGCGGTCGAACGCTGCGTCGGGGTCACTGACGAGTTCCCGCCACGCCGCTTCGGCCAGTTCCCAAAGGTCACCGCGCGGTGCGAACGGGCGCCCACGAACGTAGTCGATGGTCGTATCGTCGACCGCTATCAGTCCGGTGCGGGCACCCGCTTCGATGGTCATGTTCGACAGCGTCATACGCCCTTCCATCGACAGTGCCCGCACGGCTTCGCCGGCGTATTCGATCGTGTGACCGGTGCCCCCGGCGGTACCGATGCGGCCGATGATCGCAAGTGCCATGTCCTTGGCGGTCACACCCGGTCCCAGCTCGCCATCCACCGTGACCCGCATGTTCTTCATCTTGTGAACGAGCAGACACTGGGTCGCCATGACATGTTCGACTTCAGACGTACCGATTCCGAACGCCAGGACAGCCAGTGCCCCGTGGGTAGATGTATGTGAATCCCCACAGACCAGGGTTGCGCCAGGCAGCGTGGCGCCCTGCTCCGGGCCGACGACGTGAACGATGCCATTGCGCGGATCGTTGCGCTGAAAGTACTCGACACCGGTACGCGCGCAGTTCGCGTTCAGGGTGTCGACCTGCAGCTTGGAGATTGGATCTTTGATCCCTTCCGAAAGCGCGGTGGTGGGAATGTTGTGATCGACCACTGCGAGGTTGGCATCCAGCCGCCACAGCTCGCGGCCCGCCATGCGCACGCCCTCGAAGGCTTGCGCCGACGTGACTTCGTGCAGCAGATGACGGTCGATGTAGAGCAGCGACGTGCCGTCGTCGTTGTGCCGCACCGCGTGCTCATCAAACAGTTTGTCGTAGAGCGTGCGCCCGGCCATTGTCTCCCCTCGAGCCTGCCTGCGAACGGACTGGCGATGATGACCGCCAACGCTGTAATGGCCTATATGTTAGCAGCCGGCCGGAACCGGCACAGCCAGAGCACGAGTGTTGCGATACCGGCTGCCGCTGCGGCGCTCAGGTAACTTCCGAATGGCCCCACACTTTCCCACAGGAAACCGCTCGCAAGGCCACCGAGCCCACCGCCGATGCCAAAGCCCACGGCACTGTAGAGCGCCTGCCCACGGCCCTGCAGCGCCCCGCTGAATCGCGACCGTACGATGTGCACGCCTGCGGCGTGGTAAAGCCCGAAGGTCACCGCGTGCAAAAGTTGCGCAAACAGCAGTACGACAAGACTGTCTGCGAACGCGCCGGTCAGCAGCCACCGAAGCGTCGTCACCCCCGCACAACACAAGAACAGCTGCTCTCCGGTCCAGCGCCGCAGCAGTCGTGGAGCTGCCGCAAACAACCCGATCTCCGCGATCACGCCGAGAACCCAGAACCACGCGGCCTGCTCGCGGCTGTAGCCAGCGCTCTCGAGCTGGATCGTAAAGAACGTGTAGTACGGGCCATGGCTGGCCTGCAGGCAGAAGATGGCGACCAGAAAACCGATGACGGCGGGCTGGCGCAGCACGTCGCGGAGGGATATAGCTGACGAGCCGTCGTCCGCGCCAACGGTCGGGGTGCGTGCGGCGTAGCGCGGCGCCAAGGCGCGAATCCAGAACGAGATCCCGACCAGTGCCGCCAGCAACGCCGCGACGATCATCTCGAGGCGCGCAATCCCGAGCCGGGCGGTCAGCGCGCCGGTGCCGAGCACCGCCAGCACGAAGCCAGCCGAACCCCAGAGCCGGATCGCCCCATAATCCGCCTCACGGCCCCGCAGACGGTCCAGTGTCAGTACTTCGAACTGCGGCAGCACGCCGTTCATGAAGAAGTTGTAGAGGAGCAGGGCCGCGGCCAGCCACCAGAACGACTGCGGCACCGCACCGAATATCAGCCAGCTCAGCAAGCCGCCGACGAGACCAACGCGTACGAGTGCCAACGGGTCGCCCAGACGTTCGGCGAGCCACGCACCCAGGTATGGCGATACGACTTTGGTGACGATACCAACCGCCAGCGCAGCCCCGATATCGGCCGGCCGCAGACCCGCGTCGAGCAGGTACACGGGCAGGTAGGGAAGCGCCGCGCCGGCAACCGCAAAAAACAACGCGTAGAAGCACGCCAGCGGCCATGTGCCCGGCGGTAACAACCAGCGGGCGCGTGGCTCAGCCGACCCGGACGGCATCTACACAGGCGAAAGGCCGGCGGTGTCCGGCGAAGGGGCCCACGGCGTCAGGCGCGGGCGGGCAGCACGGGTGTATTAGTGCGCACATCGGCATTCTGCCCACGATGGCGCAACCAGTGATCGGCGAGCACCAGAGCCAGCATCGCCTCAGCGATAGGCGTCGCGCGAATACCTACGCACGGGTCGTGCCGCCCGTGCGTGACCACCTCCACCGGTTCACCGTGAACATCGATACCGCGACCGGGTAGTCGAAGGCTCGACGTCGGCTTGAGCGCCATGCTGGCAAGCACATCCTGGCCTGACGAGATCCCACCCAGCACGCCGCCGGCGTCATTGCTCAGGAAACCGTCTGGCGTCATCTCGTCGCGGTGCTCTGTGCCACGCTGCTCTACCGCGGCAAAACCAGCGCCGATCTCGACCCCCTTCACCGCGTTGATGCTCATCAACGCATGCGCAATGTCCGCATCCAGCCGGTCGAACACAGGCTCGCCGAGGCCCGGTGGCACCCCTTCGGCTACCACATTGACCCGTGCGCCGATCGAGTCCCCCGACTTGCGCAATGCGTCCATGTACCGTTCGAGTTCAGGTACCAGGTTCGGATCGGGCGTAAAGAAGGGGTTTCGGTCCACTTCGTCCCAGTCGAACGCCTTGGGGTCGGGCTGCAGCGGACCCAACTGGGCCAGATAGCCACGCACGGTTATCCCCAGCCGCTCGGCCAGCAATCTCTTCGCAACGGTACCGGCCGCAACGCGCACCGCGGTTTCCCGCGCGGACGCGCGCCCGCCGCCCCGATAATCACGAATCCCGTACTTTTGTCGGTATACGTAGTCCGCGTGTGCGGGCCGAAACACGTCCTTGATCTTTGTGTAGTCGCGCGAGCGCTGATCGACGTTTTCGATAAGTAACGCGATCGGCGTGCCGGTGGTCTGACCTTCGAAAACGCCCGACAGGATTCGCACTGCGTCGGTCTCGCGACGCTGTGTCGTATGCCGGCTCTTACCGGGGCGGCGCCGATCCAGTTCGTGCTGGATAGCGGCCTCATCGATCGTGACACCCGGGGGACAGCCGTCTACAACACAGCCGATCGCGGGGCCATGGCTTTCGCCGAAGGAAGACACGCAAAACAATTTGCCGAAGGTATTTCCAGACATGGTGCGAACGGCCACCTCGAATGGACCCGATACGGTCGGTTTGGGACAGCGTCGGCGCCCGAAGCACCGGCATTACGTCGCGGACGGCCAGCCAGTTCGCTGGCGCACGGCATTGTAACCTCGCCGCGCACCGCGGTGCCCACCTTCACGGTAACTCGCGAGGCCGCTCCTTGACGAGATCTGCGGTGGTGGCAACGAGACGCTCCAACAACGTGCGGATAAAGGTCCGCTGAAACTGCACCTGGCAGGCCAGGCTCGCCTGTGCGAGCACCTCTGCGTTCAGTCCGAGCACCCGCGCGGTCGACGTGGCGACGATGGAGGCGGTGCGGGTCTGACGGCTGAGGTACGCGATCTCGCCAAAACACTCGCCTGGGGCGAGCGTGCTGACCGAGCGTCCGTCCTTGACGACCTCCGCAGTTCCCGAGACCAGCACGTAAACGGTGTGGTCATCGGCGCCTTGCGCGATCAGCACCTCGCCGTCTTCACATTCGCGCCAGCTGGACCAGCGCAGCAGTTCCCAGATCTCGGCGTCGCGAAATTCAGCAAAGAACGGCGTGTTCTTGAGCGCCTCCACGCGGTCGTCCACCGCGACTGCCGGAGTGTTATCCCGCAACACGGCAAAGGCCATGCTGAGGTCAGCAGCCATCTCGACCGCCGTGCCGTATCTATCTTCGGGGTCCCGGGCGAGCGCACGAGAGACGATCCGCTCGACACTCGCGGGCACATCCCGGCGCCAGCGTGACACCGGCGGCGCGGATTCCCTGAGCACGTTGTGCGTCACGCCAGCCAGCGTCTCGGCCGCGAATGGCAAGCGGCCTGTCAGCAGTTCGTAGAGCACATTGCCGAGTGAAAACAGGTCCGATTTGTTGGTCACGCCGCTCGCCGTGAACTGTTCCGGTGACATGTAGAGCGGGGATCCAACCGGATCCATCAACTGCGTAGAGTCGATCCGCGGATCGATCAGCAAGGCGACGCTGAAGTCCGCAAGTTTCACATCCCCGCATTGCGAAAGCAGGATATTGCCGGGCTTGATGTCACGGTGAATAACGCCGTTGCCGTGCGCATAATCGAGCGCCTGGGCGCACTTGAAGACAATTTCCGCGACGCGCTCGAGCGGCAACAGACCATCCGGGTCACAGCAGGTTTCGAGCGTCCTGGCGCCTTCGACGAACTCCATCGCGATGTAGTAGTGCTCGCCATGCGCCCCCGCATCGAACACTTCGACGATGTTGGGATGCGACAGGATGCTGGCGGCACGCATCTCGTTGAAGAACAGCTGGCGGTAGAGCTCACGACCATCCGGACCACGGTATGCAGGTTCGTTGGCGACCTTCAGTGCTACCGAGCGATCGAACAACGGGTCGTAGCCAACGTATACCGTCCCCATCGAGCCGCGACCTATCTCCTCGATTACGCGGTATTTGCCGAGGAGATCGCCAGGCCGTACGGAACTCATGGAATACGCACCAACTTGAAACTCGACCGGGTCGCGTGACTGGCCGGCCCGGGCGGAGCGGTCACTTTCACCCAACTCCCCTGGTCGACGGGGTGCAGGGCATCGTCAAACATCATTCTGGGCTGCGCCAGTCCTTGTGTCATACCGCAAATCATTCACGCGAGGCGGTACACCTGCGCCGAGGTGAACGCCCCCGAGAACCGCTGACAGTAGCGCGTGCCCTCAGGATCTGACGCTTTTGTCACCGCATTGGCGCATCGCCTGAGCGGGCTCACCCGAGCCTTTCCAGTGGCTCCCGTTCGATCACGAACACGCCCTCGCCGCCGCGCTCAAACTCAGGCCATTGAAATGGCAGATCAGGAAACGCCGCCTCCAGGTATCGCCGGCTCACGCCCACTTCCACGACCAGCACACCGCGCGGACTCAGGTAGTGAGCCGCCTCCTTCAGCATCCGCCCCACGACATCGAGCCCATCTTCGCCTGCGGCCAGACCCACTACCGGTTCATGGTGAAACTCCGGCGGCGCGGCGGCGAGGTCGGCCAGGGCAACGTAAGGTGGATTACTGACGATCAGATCAAAGCGTCCTTCAACGTCCGTGAACAGGTCGCCTGTCACAAAACTCACACGATCATCGACGCCGTTTGCGGTGGCATTGCGCCTGGCGAGCGCCAGCGCCTCCGTACTGATATCCGTAGCGACGATATGCACCCACGGCATGTGCACCGCGCACGCGACGCTGATACATCCGCTGCCGGTGCCGATCTCCAGAACCTTATCGACAGAGTCGCAATCCACCCACGGTGCAAAACCACACTCGATGAGTTCGGCAATTGGAGACCGTGGCACGAGCACGCGCTCATCGACATCGAACTCCAGGCCCGCAAAGCGCGCGCGGCCGGTCAGGTAGGCAGCCGGTTTGCGTTCCTCCACGCGGCGACGCACGCGCGCGGCGATGGCGGCGCGTTCATCGCGGGTAAGCCACGACTCGAGTAACGTATCGGGAATGTCGGCGGGCAGATGCAGCGTGCGCAGGACCAGATGCAGTGCCTCGTCGACTGCGTTGTCGAAGCCGTGGCCGTGGTAAACACCGTGGGCAGTCATCGTCGAGGCGGCCCAACGGATCATATCGACAGCGGAGCGAAGCTCCGCGCAGGCAGCCTGCGCGGAGCTTTCCAACCCGTCGTTCAAGCGACGTATCCCGGAATCTTGGATTCGTCGACCTCGTCCACCTGGGCCGGGTCGAGATGCGTGTTCGCGTAGTCGAGATAGACCTTGCTGCGAATAAAGACGTCGAACAGGTCCGGATCGACGTGGTTGTCCTCTTTCATGCGCCCGAGGATGGTAAGCGCCTGAGAGAGTTTCATCGCCTTCTTGTAGGGACGATCTGCGGCTGTTAACGCTTCGAAGATGTCAGCGATACCCATTACGCGCGCCTGGATCGACATCTGGTCGCGCGTGAGGCCGCGCGGGTAGCCCTTGCCGTCCATCCGCTCGTGATGGCCACCCGCGAACTCAGGCACGCGGGCGAGGTGCTTCGGGTACGGGAGCGACTCCAACATCTTTATGGTCGCAACGATGTGATAGTTGATGATCCCCCGTTCGGCCTGCGTCAGCGTGCCGCGCTCAATGTTCAGGTTTTCGATCTCGTCTTCGGTCAGAAGCGGCTGCGGATCGGCCCCCGGTACGGTCTGCGACCCGATTTCGCGCACACGAGCCTGATGCTCCTCGGACATGAACTCGCCCCCGACATTGGCCGTACGCAAGAAGGCCTGCTCGTCGTCGAGTCGTGTCATGACCGCCCGGTACTCGGCTTCCGATTGCTCCCGTACCGAGGCCGCATCGCCGGCGTCGATCGCCGCGATGCAGCGCTCCGCATGATCCGCGCGCGCGGCCTGCCGCAACACATCGAAGCGCGCATCGACGACATTGATTCGATCGTGGATGGTCTCGAGTTTGGTGGCCTTATCAACCACGTACTCCGGTGTCGTGACCTTCCCGCAGTCGTGCAACCATCCGGCGATGCGCAGTTCGTACCGGTCTTCCTCTGACATGGCAAAGTCGGCGAGCGGCCCGTCGCTGGTGGCGGCAGCCGCGTCAGCCAGCGCCATGGTCAGGACCGGCACGCGACGACAGTGCCCGCCGGTGTAGGGCGACTTGTCGTCGATGGCCGCGGCGATCAGTTCGATAAACGATTCAAAGAGCTGTTTCTGCTCTTCGATCAGGCGCTTGTTGGTAAGTGCGATGGCGGCCTGCGACGTCAACGATTCGACGAGTTGCTGGTCGCCCAGACTGAACGGCCGCAACTCGCCAAAACCATCGCCCGTGCGTTCGCGCGCGTTGATGAGCTGCAACACGCCGATCACCTCATCGGTGTGGTTGCGCATCGGCACGGTCAGAAACGATTTCGACCGGTAACCCGTCTTCTCGTCGAAAGTGCGGGTCCCGGAGAAGTCGAAATCCTGCGTGTCGTAGGCGTCCGCGATACTGACGGTGTCGCCGCTGACGGCGGTCCAGGCTGCGACCATATCCCGGTTGGCGCTGCCATCGGCGTGATACAGATTCAAAGGAGGCAGTTCGACGGGCTTTCCGCTGGTTCCGCCGAGATGGATATTCAGCGACTCGTTGAACATGATTTCGAACGCGAGGCGATCGTCGTCTGTGCGGGTGTAGAGCGTGCCGCCATCAGCGCCGGTGAACTCCCTGGCGCTGTCGAGGATGAGTTCCATCAGCCGGCCGCTGTCCTTTTCTGCCGACAGCGCCGCACCAATCCGGGTCAGGCGGCCGATCAGGTCGAGCGACGTGACGCCGACGGCCGCGGCGTCGTCACGCACGAGGGTCTCTTCGACCGCTGGGGGCTCCCGAAAGGTCTGCGCCGTTGTCTCCATGTGCACCCCTGCATTGAGCGGGACGAACGTCTGATCAAGCGCGTCCGTCTATCATGGCGAGCCCAGTGTAGCAGGCATGCAGACGACAACGTTGTGACGTATCCCCCATGGCAAAGAGCCGTTTCGGGGGTGAGCGCCCGACCGGACAGAAGGCCGGTGCGACTCTATTTCCCAACAGGTGCTGCACGCCGGAGAGCAAGCTGCGGGCCTTCGCTTGCGAGGGCGGTAGCGCGGCGTCAGGCAGCGTCCAGCAGGCGGTTCAGGCGACGCACGAAATCCGCGCCATCCGGAAGCTGCGCGCCTTCGCTCAACACCGCCTGACCGTAGAGGAGGTAAGCCCAGTCTTCGAGTGCGGACTCGTCTTGCCCCTCCATGCGCTTTACCAGCGGGTGCTCGAGATTGACTTCCATGATCGGCTTCGAGGCTGAGATCTCCTGCCCGGATGCCTTCAGGATTCGTTCGAGGTGCGCGCCCAGTTCGTGCTCGTCCGCCACGAGGCAAGCCGGAGAATTGACGAGTCGCTTTGTAACCCGCACATCTTTCACCTGCTCGCCCAGACAGGCCTTGATCTGTTCGATCAGAGCGTTAGGCGTTGCGTCTTCGTCGGTATCGGCCGTCGCCGTATCCGTATCGGCGTCGCTCGCGTCCGCGCCGAGGTCATCGAGGCCGAGTTCGCCTTTGGTCACTGACTGTAACGGCGTGCCGCCGAACTCGTGCAGATGCCCGACAAGCCATTCGTCGACCTCGTCGGTCAGATACAGCACCTCGACGTTGTGCTTGTTGAAGATCTCGAGATGTGGGCTGGCGGCAGCCGCCTCTACCGTGTCTGCCGTGATGTAGTAGATGTGCTTTTGACCTTCGCGCATCCGGGCGACATAGTCCGAAAGCGAAACGCTTTGGCTAACCGGATCGTGAGTGCTCGCAAACCGCATCAGGCCCGCAAGCGTTTCGCGATTGGAAGCGTCTTCGACGATCCCCTCTTTCAGAACCCGTCCGAACTGCTCCCAGAAGGTCTGGTAGGTCTCAGCGTCGTTCTTTGCGGTGCTTTCGAGCAGGTTCAGCACCTTTTTGACCGACCCGTTGCGCATCGAATCGATCTGGCGATTCCCCTGCAAAATCTCGCGCGAGATGTTGAGCGGCAGATCGTTGGAATCGATGACCCCGCGAACGAAACGCAGGTACGGGGGCATCAGTTGCTCCGCATCGTCCATGATGAACACGCGTCGCACATAGAGCTTTACACCGCGCCGCGCATTGCGATCCCAAAGGTCGAACGGCGCGCGCGCGGGCACGAACAGTAACGACGTGTATTCGAGGCGGCCCTCGACCTTGCTATGTACCTTGAGCAGCGGTGCTTCGAAGTCGTGCGCAACGTGCTTGTAGAACTCATCGTACTCTTCGTCGCTGACATCACTCTTCGAGCGCGTCCAAAGCGCAGTGGCACTATTGACGGTCTCGTCTACCGGCACATCGATCGGCGCGTCCTCCTCATCATCATCATCGCGCGCCGGGGGCGGCGGCGCGGTCATGACGATCGGCAGCGAGATATGGTCCGAGTACTTGCGAACGACCGTGCGCAGCCGGTAATCATCCAGAAACTCGTCGGCGTCTTCGCGCAGATGCAAGGTGACCTCCGTGCCGCGACGGGGCCGGTCGATGGTCTCGATGACGTACTCACCTTCGCCGCCTGATTCCCAGCGCACGCCTTCGCTGCGCAGTGCACCAGCGCGACGTGTGCGCACCGTCACGCGATCGGCGACGATGAAGCTCGAGTAGAAACCGACGCCGAACTGACCGATGAGCTGAGAGTCACGTGCCTGGTCGCCCGTCAGCGACTGCAGGAACTGACGGGTACCAGACTTCGCAATGGTCCCGAGGTTGTTGATCACCTCTTCACGGCTCATGCCGATGCCGTTGTCGGACCCAGTGACCGTACGCGACTCCTGGTCGAACGCGACCCGGATCTTGAGGTCTGGGTCGCTTTCGAAAAGGTCGGCATTCGACAACGCCTCGAAGCGCAGCTTGTCCGCAGCATCCGAGGCGTTCGAA
Source organism: Pseudomonadota bacterium (assembly GCA_039030335.1). Taxonomy (GTDB): domain Bacteria; phylum Pseudomonadota; class Gammaproteobacteria; order HK1; family HK1; genus JBCCEJ01. Next base: position 29,360 of record JBCCEJ010000026.1, read on the forward strand.
ATGAGTTCGCGGAGAAAGATCTCCTTGTTGCTGTACAGCGAGTGGATCATCAGATCCAGCAGTTGGGCAACCTCGGTCTGGAAGCCGAGCGTTTCTTGGTTGGCGTCTACCTGACTCATCTGTAATTCCCCTGTCAGGGCGTCCTCGGCACGGGTCGCGCGGCAGTGGTCGAACTGCGCAGCAACCGGCCGGGTAGCCGCCCTTACATCGGCAGTTCCGGTTGGCAAATCTTAAGAACGCCGGATTTGGCCCCGGCGCGCCGTGCGGATATGGGGCTCGCAGCGCTCATTTCAAGGTGCGGCGAGAGCGACGTCCGCCCGTGCCCGGCATGGCTCAGCCAGCCTGCCGACTGTGTGTATCCGATAGATCCTGGCGGAGCTAACACATCCAGCCGACCAGACTCGCAGACTCGCCGGCCGCGGGCGAACAATCGATTCCCGGCTCACCTTCGCAACCGGATACATATACGCTGCGGAGGCGGTTGCGGTACGGTTGCAGCTGATTGGGCAGGCGCATCCAGCCTGTATCAAGGCGTTAACTTCGATCGGAGCATCCCCGGAATCCGCCAATGATCTCCGTTTCCGCCCCTGAACAGCTGACGCCGGTCATGCGCCAGTACCTCAGTATCAAAGCCGAGCATCCGGATGAACTGCTGCTATTCCGGATGGGCGACTTCTACGAGCTGTTCTTCGACGACGCCAGGCGCGCGTCGGAATTGCTCGACATCACGTTGACGGCACGCGGAAAAGACACCGACCGGCCGATCCCGATGGCCGGCGTGCCCTATCACGCGGTTGATAACTACCTGGCACGCCTGGTGCGCCTGGGCGAGTCTGCGGCAATCTGCGAGCAGATCGGCGACCCGGCTTTGGCGAAGGGTCCCGTAGAGCGCCGCGTCACGCGCGTTATCACGCCCGGCACGGTCACCGACGCTGCCCTGGTAGACGAACGCCGGGCGAACCTGCTGGTCGCCATCAATCGCGCCGGACAGCGCGGCGGGATCGTCGCGCTGGACCTGGCCCGCGGACAGCTGATCGCCCTGGAACTGGACGACGGCGACGCGTTCGAGTCAGAACTCGCAAGGCTCGCGCCTGCTGAACTTCTGGCCACAGATGACAGTGCCGTCGAGGACCTGGAACAACGGTTCGCCAGCGTTCGGAGGATGGCACCGTGGCACTTTGACCCGGCGGCCGGACACCGCGCACTTTGCGAGCAGCTCGGCACCAATGACCTGCGGGGCTTCGGCGCCGAAGCATTGACCCTGGTTCACGGAGCTGCCGGGGCGGCACTGCACTACGCGCGGGAGACCCAGCGTACGGCCCTGCCCCACCTGCGGTACTTCACGGTGGAGAAGCGGGACGACGCAGTCATTCTGGATCCCGGCACGCGACGTAATCTCGAGCTGACGGAAAGTCTCGCCGGAAACGAACGGCATACGGTATTCGGCGTACTCGGACGTACCGTGACCCCGATGGGCTCCCGTACCCTGCGCACATGGCTGCACCGTCCGATTCGCGACCGCAACGAATTACGTGAGCGTCAGGACTTCGTGCGCGGCGCACTGATCGACGGGCACTTCGACGAGGTACGTAGCGTGCTTCGCGGTATCGGCGATCTCGAGCGCATCGTCGCCCGCATTGCGCTGCGTAGTGCCCGTCCCCGAGACCTGGCCCAGCTCGGTGCAGCGCTCTTCCGGCTGCCAGAGCTGCGCACGCATCTGACGATGGTGCCGTGCGCACTCGCAGACACCCTCGCAATGCGATGTGCCGGACTGGACGAACCAACCGACCTGCTAAGGCGTGCGTTGACCGAGGAACCTCCCGTGGTTCTGCGCGACGGCGGCGTGATCGCCCACGGATATGACGCTGAGCTCGACGAACTGCGCCGTCTGTCGTCGAACGTCTCATCGGTGCTGCTCGATATCGAACAACGCGAGCGGGAGCGCACCGGAGTCGCCGGTCTGAAAGTGGGTTTCAACAAAGTACACGGGTACTACATCGAGGTAAGCCGCACCCAGACGCCACAGATCCCGGCCGACTACGTGCGCCGGCAGACCCTGAAGAACGCCGAACGCTACATCACGGCCGAGTTGAAGGAGCTCGAAGACAAAGTGCTCGGCGCTCGCGAGCGCGCACTCGCCCGCGAGCGCAGTCTGTACGATGGAATACTCGATCAGCTGCTCGAAAGCCTCGAGCAGCTGCAGACCATGACCGACGCCGTGGCCCACGTCGACGTGCTGACCACGTTCGCCGAACGCGCCGAAAGTCTCGACCTGGTACAGCCGGAACTCACCGATACGCGCGGTATCGAGATTTCCGAAGGGCGCCATCTGGTCGTTGAACAGGCCTCCGAAAACCCATTCGAGCCAAACGACGTAACGCTCGACGGCAACGTCCATATGCTGGTCGTGACGGGCCCGAACATGGGCGGAAAATCCACGTTCATGCGCCAGACCGCGCTCATCGCGCTGCTCGCCCATTGCGGTGCCTTCGTACCTGCCGGCCGCGCGCGCATCGGCCCGCTGGACCGGATTTTCACACGTATCGGTGCGGGCGACGATCTGGCCGGCGGGCGCTCCACCTTCATGGTCGAGATGACCGAGACCGCCGAGATCCTGAACAATGCGACTGCCCAGTCGCTCGTACTGATGGACGAGATCGGCCGCGGCACGAGCACCTACGACGGGCTTGCCCTCGCGTTCGCGAGCGCGCGTTACCTGGCTGGCGCGATCACACCGCTCACACTGTTCGCGACCCACTACTTTGAACTCACCGAACTGGCCCACGAGTTCGAGTCGGTCGGCAACGTGCATCTGGACGCCATCGAACACGGCGCGCGTATCGTATTCCTGCACAAAGTGCGCTCTGGCCCCGCCAACCGCAGCTACGGGCTGCAGGTAGCCGCGCTGGCCGGCGTGCCCGAAGGCGTGCTGACAGCCGCGCGCGAACTCTTGATGCAGCTGGAACAGAAGAACCCGCCAGCTCCCATGGACGAGGCGAACCACCCGCAGCTCGGATTGTTCGAAACGTCCGTGCCGACGTCAGGCGAGCCCCGCGGGTTGCCGTCATCCGCGGCGTTGGAACGACTGCGCAGCGTCGACCCGGATGAGCTGACCCCTCGTGATGCGCTCGCGCTGATCTACGAGTTACGCGGTCTGCTCTAGCCCAGAGCGGCCTCCGGGACGGCGCGCGATGTGACAAAGAGATCCGATCGCCGGTGTTGTTGAGTTCTTCAGCGACGATTCGACTGCGCCGTGCGTCGCTCAGGCGGACGAGACCCAAGTGGCGCAACCGGCTTTGTCGCTCGGATACACGGACGGGCACGACGGCATCCGGATCGTCATGATTTGCGACGGTAACGGCCTGGTCCGGCGGCCGCGTAGACGTCGGACCATTCCCACAACCCTCCAGGGCGCGCATCGGCGTTTATGCACCGTAAGCGCTGCACGCGTCCGGGACGCGGTATTGCTTCGGTCGAGGTGTTAAAGTCCCGGGAATCTCGGGGCGAATGCCGCCGCCATGACTGACAGCAAGCGCAACCGCCGGACGCTCCGTGGCAACTGATGACACCGATGAAGCGCTGATGCTGCGTTACGCAGCCGGCGACGCGGCAGCGTTCGAAACGCTGTACGCGCGCCACAAGGGCCCGCTATTTCGTTACTTCCAGCGTCAGTGCGAGCCCAGTCAGGCGGAGGAACTGTTCCAGGATGTGTGGATGCGCCTCATCAAGTCGCGAGAGTCCTACCAGGTGGAGGCCAAGTTCACGACTTATCTGTACCGCATCGCGCACAACCGCCTGGTCGATCACTACCGCATGCGCGCGCGTCGCGACGAAACATCATTGGATGCGGCCAGCGAAGATGACGGCTACGAACCGGCCGCGCCGGCCACCGAGGAGCCGTCGGCCATCAGTGGACGCCGCGAGCAGGTTGCGCGGTTTGCCGAAGCCCTCGATAACCTGCCGGAGGAGCAACGGGAAGCTTTCGTACTACGCGAAGAAGGCGGACTCAGTCTGGACGAGATCGCGGCCGCGACAAACGTCGGACGCGAGACGGCCAAGAGCCGCTTGCGCTATGCCGTCAGCCGACTGCGCAAGGCGCTGGAGGAGTATCGGTGAGTACCGCTTCTGACGACCAGCATCTGGAACAGTATCTGGCGGGCGGCTCGGAGCTCACGGACGCCTACGCCGAGATTCGTGAATCGACGCCAGCGCTGCCGCCCATGCACCTGGACGCGCGGGTGCTCGGTGCGGCAAGACAGTCGGTAGCGCCCGAGCCCCTTGCACCCATAGCGCGGCGCCAGAGTTTCAGCCGACACTGGGCCTTGCCGGTATCCTTGGCAGCGGTCGTGGTTTTGTCCGTATCACTGGTAGTAGTGATACAGCCCACATCGCAGACGAACGACCAACGCGCGCTGTCGGTCCCTTCGAACCGTACCGACGCAGCTCCGTTGGAGACACTTTCCACTCCCGGGCCCGTGCAACCAGACGCACCGCCACCGGCCCGTAAATCATCACCCGGTGGGTCGCGATCTCTCGCACCGCGGGCGACCTTGCGACCCGCCGCACCCACTGCCCGGACACCGCTCCCGGCGGCATCGGCAAACGGGTCTGAACGAAGCCCGGCAGCGGCACGGCCAGGTGGGGGAAGCAGTGCCCGGTCGCTGCGTCCGTCCAGCGCGGCCGGAACCGCTGCGCGCGCCCTGAAAGATGAAGAGCCGCCGCGCACCGACGCCCGCAACGAAGATCCAGGCTCGACCGTAAGGCCGCTCAACCGGGCCGTAATCGATGCTGAGCGGGCACGGCAACAGGCGCAGGAGCGGCGGGCGAAAGTCGAAGCGGAGAGGGAGGTATCGCAACGCCGACAGGAAGCCGACGCGATCAATGCCGCACGGTCCGCCCGCGAGGACGCGACCCGTCAGGCGCTGGAGCAGACGCAGCGGGCCGAACAGGCGCGCGCCGAGGCACGGCGGCGCCTGGCCGAACAGGCCTCAGAAAACCTTACCAGGCCGAAGCCGGGCCCATTGTCAGAGTCGCTGGAAAGGGACAAGAACGCCGCCAGGGGCGCCGAGGCAGCCGGCCGTCTGGTACCTGAGCAGGCCAGGCCTGCACCGGGCACCAACGAAGCGGACGGGACGGTTGAACCAGAGGCCGCGGGTGCCGGCGCCGAAGTTCCCGCGGCGGCCACACCCGCGGGCGATGTCGCGTCCGACCAGCGCCGGGCCACCCGTGCGTACCAACTGGCGCTCGAGATTGTTCGGGACCACTTGAGCCGGGGCCGCCTGGACGCTGCCCGTGCCGCACTCACCCAGTTGCAGACCCGGTTCCCCGGCCAGCCGGTGCCTTCGGACATCGAAGCGGCTCTGGCGCAGTAGCGGCGAAGAGTGCTCGCGACACATCGGTCAATATCCGCTCAGAGGTCGCATTTCGTCAGGCTCGCGCCATCTCCAAGCATGGATGGCGATTTGCCCGTGCTGGTAAACTAACGGGCTGAATCGCGCGTCGAGACACCTGGGTACTGATGGCCTTTGTAGTTACCGATCCCTGCATCAAATGCAAGTTCACCGACTGCGTGGAAGTGTGCCCGGTGGACTGCTTCCATGAAGGGCCGAACTTCCTGGTGATCGATCCAGAGGAGTGTATCGACTGCACCCTGTGCGAACCGGAGTGTCCGGTTGAAGCCATACTGAGTGAAGACGACCTGAACGAGGATCAGCAGGTGTTCATCGCGATCAACGCGGAACTGGCCCAGACCTGGCCCATCATCACCGAACAACAGGACCCGCCCGACGATGTTGCTGATTGGGAAAACGTGACTGACAAACTTCAGTACCTGGAACGCTGACCCACCGCCGGGCTTCCACCCTGGACGGTACGGAGCGGATCGCGGTACGCAATGCCCTTAAGTGCGGTATTCCGCGTTGATGGTCACGTAGTCGTGCGACAGGTCGCTGGTCCATACCGTCTCGGCCGCACCGCCACGGCCGAGCTCGATGCGCACGAGGATCTCCTCCTCATCCATCACCCGCTGCCCGGCCTCCTCGGTGTAATCCTCCGCCCGCCCACCGTTGCGCACGATACAGACATCGCCCAGATGGACGTGCACGCCGCTCACGTCCAGATCGCGCACCCCGGCCCGTCCAATCGCCATGACGATGCGCCCCCAGTTGGGATCGGACGCGAAAATGGCGGTCTTGACGAGCGGCGAGTGAGCGACGGTGTAAGCGACCCGCAGTGACTCCGTGGCGTCCGCGCCGCCCGTTACCTCGACGGCGATGAACTTTGTCGCACCCTCTCCATCACGTACCAGCGACTGCGCCAGCTCGAGCATCAGCTCTTGAAGCACCTGTACGAACTGTTGTCGGTCCGCTGCAGCCGCCAACCCCACGCCAGAAGCGCCGGTAGCCGCCAGCACGCACGCGTCATTGGTCGAGGTATCGCCATCCACAGTAACGCGGTTGAACGAAAACTCGACAGCGTTGCGCAGCATGGATTGCAGATCATCGGCTGCGATTGCCGCGTCGGTCGCCACAAACGCGAGCATCGTAGCCATGTCGGGCCGGATCATGCCCGAACCCTTGACGATACCCGTGATCGTGCAGGCTCCATCGCTCAAGGTCACTTCCCGACTGGCGCCCTTGGGCACCGTGTCGGTCGTCATAATCGCTTCGGCCGCGCCCATCCAGCCGTCCTCGGCCAAGGCTGCGAACGCCGCTGGCACACCGTGTTCAAAGGCCGCGAGGGGCATCCGCTCACCGATGACGCCGGTTGAGAAAGGCAACACCGCCGTGGCCGGCACCGTACCGGCGCGTCCCACCATTTCGCACGTCGCGAGCGCATCCGCAATGCCAGGCGAACCGGTGGCGGCATTCGCATTGCCGGAGTTGATGAGCCAGTAGCGGGACGTCCCGGTCGACAGGTGCTGCCGCGCGAGTGTCACCGGTGCCGCCTCGAAAGAGTTTTGCGTGAAGGTTGCCGCTGTCGTCGAGCCAGGCGCCAGTTCGATCAGGGCCAGATCGGTACGGCCCTGGTAACGCACCCCGGCTTGCGCTGTCCCCAGGCGAACGCCCTTGACCGGCAGCAAAGCACGCGCCGGTTCCAATCCCACCGCCATCGTTGTGACTCTCCGCGTCAGCTCAGCGCAAGCGCCCGTGACATTGTTTGAATTTCTTGCCAGATCCGCACGGACAAGGTTCGTTGCGGCCGATCTTGCGTCCTGCCCGGACAAACGGTGCTGCACCGGGCGCAGCGGCCGGACCGGGCGCGTCGCCGGCGGCATTCTCCCCCGGCTCGGCCAGTGCTTCCGGTGCAGCGTGCTGGAACTCCAGGTGCTGCTCATCCATGACCTGCTCGGGCATCGGCTGCAATTCAGGCCGAATAGTCCCCTTGGTCAAAATGGCAACCACTTCGTGCTTGAAGCGTTCGAGCAGGCTCGTAAACATCTCGAACGCTTCACGTTTGTACTCCTGCTTCGGATTCTTCTGGGCGTAGCCGCGCAGGTGTATGCCCTGCCGCAGGTAATCCATCGATGCAAGATGCTCTTTCCAGGTCGAATCCAGCACCTGCAGCATGATCGCCTTCTCGACCGAGCGCATCAGTTCGGGACCTGCCAGCTCTTCCTTCTCGCCGTAGGTGGCCTTGATCAGGTCATGGATGCGTTCGCGCAGTGGTTCTTCGTGCAGGTCGTCGTCGTCGTCGAGCCACTTCTGTACTGGCATGTCGATCGCAAAACTCTCCTCCAGAGCCGACTGAAGGCCCGGCACGTCCCAAAGCTCGTCGAGGCTCTGCGGCGGAATGTAGGTGTCGATGAGTTCTTCCACGACGTCGCTTCGAATCGCATCGATCCGGTCGGAGACGTCGTCGACTGACATCAGCTCGTTGCGCAGCGCATACACTTCCTTGCGCTGGTCGTTGGCCACGTCGTCGTATTCGAGCAGCTGTTTGCGGATATCGAAGTTGCGCCCCTCCACCTTCTTCTGGGCATTTTCGATGGCGCGCGTCACGAGCTTGTGCTCGATCGCTTCGCCCCGCTCCATGCCAAGCTTCTTCATCAGTGTCGAAACCCGGTCCGACGCGAAGATGCGCATCAGGTCGTCTTCCAGCGACAGGTAGAAGCGGCTCGAACCCGGATCGCCCTGACGTCCGGAGCGGCCGCGTAACTGGTTGTCGATACGTCTGGATTCATGCCGCTCGGAGCCGATGATGTGCAAGCCGCCAGCACCGAGCACCGCGTCGTGGGAATCCTGCCATTCCTGTCGCGCGCGCGCCTGCGCAACCTCGTCGTCGGGGTCTGCCTCAGGCGCGGTAAGCTTGTCGCTACCCCCGAGTACGATATCGGTACCGCGCCCCGCCATGTTGGTCGCGATGGTCACCGCCCCCGGGCGACCGGCCTGAGCTACGATGTTCGCTTCCATCGCATGCTGCTTGGCATTCAGTACCTGATGGTCGATGTCGGCCTGCTTGAGCAGGCCCGATACGAACTCGGATGTCTCGATCGAAGCGGTGCCGAGCAGTACCGGCTGGCGTCGCGCGATGCAGTCCTGAATGTCCTCGATGATCGCCTCGTACTTTTCCTCCTTGGTGAGGTACACGAGATCGGTGCGGTCGTCGCGAACCATGGGGCGGTGGGTCGGGATGACTACCACCTCGAGGCCGTAGATCTGCTGGAACTCCGTTGCCTCGGTGTCCGCCGTACCCGTCATTCCGGCGAGCTTGCCATACAGCCGGAAGTAGTTCTGGAATGTGATCGACGCGAGCGTCTGGTTCTCTGACTGGATACTGACGCCTTCCTTGGCCTCTACCGCCTGATGCAAACCTTCAGACCAGCGCCGGCCGGGCATCGTGCGGCCCGTGAACTCGTCGACGATCACGATCTCGTCGTCACGTACGATGTAGTCCACATTGCGCTGGAACATCGAGTGAGCGCGAAGCGCGGCATTGACGTGGTGCATCAGTACGATGTTGGCCGTGTCGTAGAGGCTGCCGGCTTCGAGAAGGCCCGCTTCCTCGAGCAGTTGCTCAACGTGCTGATGCCCGGATTCGGACAGCGTGACCTGCCGCGCCTTCTCGTCGACCAGAAAGTCGCCCTCACTCTCTTCGTCAGCCTGACGCTCGAGTTTCGGAATGATGGTGTTGATCCGCGGGTAGAGGTCGGAGCTCTCGTCGGTCGGACCGGAGATGATGAGCGGCGTGCGCGCCTCGTCGATCAGGATCGAGTCGACCTCGTCGACGATCGCGAAGGACAACGCTCCCTGCATCTTCTCGGCGAGCGTGAACGACATATTGTCGCGCAGATAGTCGAAGCCGAACTCGTTGTTCGTGCCGTAGACCACGTCGCAGCCGTACGCGTCCTGCTTCTCGGCGTGGCTCATCCCCGGCACGACCACACCCGTGCGCAACCCGAGCGCGGTGTAGATCTGGCCCATCCATTCGGCATCACGGCGGGCCAGGTAATCGTTCACTGTGACGATGTGCACGCCGTTGCCGGTCAGCGCATTCAGGTACGCCGGTAGGGTCGCCACCAGAGTCTTGCCTTCCCCCGTGCGCATTTCAGAGATCTGGCCGTAGTGCAGCGTCATTCCGCCCACGAGCTGCACGTCGAAGTGGCGCATATCGAGAACGCGTCTTCCCGCCTCGCGCACGACCGCGAACGCATCGGGAAGCAGCTGGTCGAGCGGCGTGCCATCCGCAACCCGCTGCCTGAAATCATCCGTCTTACCCTTCAGATCATCATCCGACAGGGCCTGCATATCGGGTTCCAGCGCGTTGATGCGCTTCACGACCTTGAAGTGCTTCTTGATGATCCGGTCGTTTCTTGAACCGACGATCTTCTGCAGAACTTTCAACATGGGTGATGCTCAAGGTGTAGGGGAGCGCCGCGGCGAATCCCCGGTGCCCCGGCGGCGCGACCGGCGGGCTGAGGTTATAAGGATCGGACGAAACGCTGAATTATAGCGCGATGCACACGCATACGAGGAGCGCCGCGCTGACGTGCGCCCCGGTGGTAGTGGGGACCGCCAGAGCCCCGTTCAAGCGAGCTCTCGCAACCTGCGTACCGCCTGCGACCAGACGCTCTATTGCCTGTGACCCACTGCCAGCGGCCCCAGTTCGAATCCGCGGTGCCGCGGAGCCGGCGCGCGCTCCTACAGCTATTGGCCCGTCGCGCTGACAAATGGCTTCGGGTCAACCGGCTTGCCGTGGCGCAGGACTTCGAAGTGGACGTGTGTCCCGGTCGACCGCCCGGTCGAGCCCATCAGCGCGATCACGTCCCCGCGGCGGACTCGCTCACCAGCTTTGACGAGATTCTTCTGATTGTGCGCGTATCGCGTCACAACCCCGTTGCCATGGGTGATCTGCACGATGTTGCCATACCCACGGCGGCGCTCAGCGTGACTGACAACCCCGTCGGCAACGGCGAGAATCGGCGTTCGAAAGCGGCCGGCGAAGTCCATTCCGTCGTGAAACGCCCGACGGCCGCTCACGGGATCGCGGCGGGGTCCGAAGCGCGACGAGACCCATCCCTTGGCCACTGGCCGACCGCGCGGTTGCGTTACGTCGCGTACGTTTTGCATGGATATGGCCCAATCGAGCGCATTCAGACGGGGTTCGCTATCCGCGAGATGGGCCTTCAAGGCCTCGAGGCGGGCGAACACCCGGGTCGCCTGCCCGGCTGCACCGTCGGAAATCGAATCCGCGCTGCGACGCGGCGCCGCGAACTCCTCGCCGGCCAGCCCTCCGCGAGCGACGACGCGCGCCGCTGCCGCCTCCAGCGCCTGTACCCGGGCCCCCAACGCCGCCGCGAATGCGTCCACGAACTCAAGCCGGCGCCCAGCCGCCTGCAGGGCGATGTCGAGGTCATGGCGTTGATGCAGCAAGGCAGCCGTTTGTTCGAAACCCGCGTCCGCACGAGCCAGCGGGGCCTCCGAGATTCCAGCCCGAAAGCCGGCAGAAAACGCGGCCGCAACGGCGACGCATACGAGCGCAAGTGCCCACACCGGAGCCATCGGGCTTAGCCTTACCCGGTTGCCATCGCGCCCGGTTAAGATAATGAACTGCACATATCCTCCGACAGACAGCTGATTCCAGATGGACGACGCCGGGCGATTTTCACCTCAACGTACGACAGGAGACGCCGCGAGGCTGCAACGTCTGCGCGATGAGGTCAACCGTCTTCTGGACGCGACTCAGCGCTTGCGCGGCCACCTTGATCCGGTTTTCGGCGAGCACTGCAGCATAGCGCGGCTTACGCCGACTGAAGTCGTGGTGATGGTGGACTCAGCGGCCTGGGCAAGCCGCATCCGTTATCTGCTTCCCCAGATCGAGCAGCTGTTTACGGACATGGGCCGGTGCCGCGCCACCGTCAAGGTCGCCTCCGCCGTCGCGGCAAGCCCGCCTTCCCGACGCCATGTTTTGAGTGCGGATGGACGAGCGGCACTGGAGGCAGCCGCGCGCACGGTAGAGAACCCGGCGTTGCAGGCCGTGTTGAAGCGGATCGCGAAGCCGGGCGCAGGGTGCTGACCGCTCAGTCGAGGCGTTAGCGCAACGCTGGTTCTCAGCGTTAAGGGAGGGGGCGGCCGGCACACGCCGGCCTCAGGCTATTCGGCAGCGACCGGTTGCATGAAGATGATCGGGACTTTCGTCGGCTCTTCGTACGTAACCATTTCCCAGGCCGACTCGTCCGCAACAAGCGCGCGGAGGAGGCGGTTGTTCAGGCCGTGCCCGGACTTATAGCCGCGGAAATGGCCGATCAAACTGTGGCCGAGCAGATACAGGTCGCCGATCGCATCCAGAATCTTGTGACGTACAAACTCGTCTTCGTAACGCAAGCCGTCGTCGTTCAGGATCCGGTAATCGTCGACCACGATCGCGTTGTCCAACGTGCCGCCGAGCGCAAGGTTCTCCTCGCGCAGGCTTTCGAGGTCGCGCATGAAGCCGAAGGTGCGCGCGCGGCTCACTTCCTTGACGAACGAGGTGGTCGAGAAATCGACCGAACGGTCACTGCTGCTCTGCGCGAAGACCGGGTGGTCGAAGTCGATCGACATGCTGACTTTGAAGCCATCGAACGGATGAAATTCTGCCCATTTGTCGTCTTCGGTCACCCGCACGGGCCGCCGAATGCGGATGAACCGCTTCGGCGCTTCCTGCTCGATGATCCCAGCTGATTGCAGCAGGAACACGAACGGGCCGGAACTGCCGTCCATGATCGGCACCTCGGCCGCGCTCAGATCGACGATCGCATTGTCGATGCCAAGACCTGCCATCGCGGAGAGCAGGTGCTCGACCGTAGATACCGTGTAGTTGTTGGCGCCCAGCGTCGTCGACAGCCGCGTGTCGCACACGTTCAATGGGGTCGCCGGGATCTCCACCGGTCCAGGCCCGTCGATACGTCGGAACATGATGCCCGAGTTTGGCGGGGCCGGTCTCAGCGTCAGGTAGACCTTTTGCCCGGTGTGCAACCCTACACCCGTGGCACGAATAACATTCTTCAGCGTGCGCTGACTGATCATCGCGATTCTGAACCCCCACCGAGCACCGCTGCGGCGATGCCGCACTTATTGACTGCCTTGTGTGCGTCTGCCCCCGGACCAGCGTCAGGTGCTGAACCATCAGACGCATTTCATTTTTGTTTCAGGCAGGCTGTATTTCGCCACCGAATATTAGCACAAATCTTGCGTCAGACCCCAACGGGAGGCCGATGGCAGGATGCGCAACCATCCTGCCATCGTGGATCGCTGGCGGCCCCTCGGCAGCACCGCCCGCGTGGGCATCTGGAACGCAGCTCATCGGGCGATCTCAGTCAACCTGCCGCCGAAGAAACGCGGGAATATCCAGATAATCCGGATCGTTTTCCACGTTGACAGCCGCCGCCGCCGCGGCGACCGATGGCTCGCGGGCGGGCTTGGAACGCAGCACCGCGGGCATCTCCAGGCTCTTGTAGTCGACCTCAGCTGCGGCCGGCTTCGGGGCTGGCGCTACGGGCACGGGCGCGACCGGTGCCGCCACGAGTTCCCCTGCCTCGCCAGGCAACCCGGCGAGCTGCGCCTGGCCGAGCCCGGTCGCAACCACCGTAACCCGCAGTTCCTCCTTGACGGACTCATCGAGCGCGGTGCCGATCACGACCAGCGCGTTCTCACTCGCGAACTCGCCGATCGCCTCACCGACCGCCTGAAACTCGTCGATACCGAGATTCGGACCCGCCGTGATGTTGACGAGGATGCCCCGCGCTCCGCGCAAGTTCACGTCGTCGAGCAGTGGGCAATGGATCGCCGCTTCAGCCGCTGCACGGGCTCGATCCTCACCGGTCGCCCGGCCAGAGCCCATCATCGCACGCCCTTTTTCCGACATGACCGTGCGCACGTCAGCGAAGTCGACGTTGATCATGCCCGGACGCGTGATCAGCTCGGCGATGCCCTGGGTGGCGCCCAGCAATACATCGTTCGCCGCCTTGAATGCATCGCGCAGCGTTATGCCCCGCCCCAGCACGCTCAGCAGCTTCTCGTTGGGCACCGTGATCAGCGAATCAACGTGTTCGGCCAGTTCCGCAATGCCAGCCTCGGCGACGGCCATCCGGCGCTTCAACTCGAACGGAAATGGCTTCGTGACGACGGCGACGGTCAGAATGCCGAGCTCTTTCGCAAGTTGCGCGACGACCGGCGACGCGCCAGTCCCCGTGCCGCCGCCCATGCCGGCGGTAATGAACACCATGTCGGCACCCTGGAGGACCTCCACGATGCGATCGCGGTCCTCTAGCGCGGCCTGCCGACCCACCTCCGGGTTGGCGCCCGCGCCAAGCCCTTTGGTGACGGAGTTACCCAGTTGCAGCACCGTGCGGGCGGACGAGTTCTTCAACGCCTGCGCATCGGTGTTCGCGCAGACGAATTCGACTCCCTCGACATTGGTCGCCAGCATATGCTCCAGAGCATTGCCGCCACCGCCGCCGACGCCGACCACCTTGATGACCGCATTGGTGTGGCTAAAGCCACTGTCCATCAGTTCAAACATCCCACGCCTCCTCTTCTAAGATCAGGCTGCTAGCAATTGCCGGTTACGCGTACGTGTTGCGCCATACGCAACCAGCGGTCCCCTAAAACCAAGTCCCTTCGAATACGTCGCCGGATTCCTTCCCGTACTCTTCATGGCCAATTTCAAGTCCACTTTCGATCCCTTCAGAAGTTGCCTTGAAACCAACTCTTCATGCGCGCGAACAACGCGCCGATTCCGCCGCCATCACCACCGTCGATACCGCCTTCGCGCGCGTGCTGATGACCGAACAGCAACAAGCCGACACCAGTCGCATAGATCGGGTTGCGAACAACGTCCACGAGGCCGGTGACGGTGTGCGGCACACCGATACGAACCGGTGCGTGAAATATCTCCTCGGCCAGCTCAGCGAGGCCTTCCATCTTTGCGCTGCCCCCGGTCAGAACCACGCCGGCGGCGATCATGTCCTCGAATCCGCTGCGTTCGAGCTCGGCATGCACCAGATTGAGTAGCTCGTCGTAACGGGGCTCTACCACCTCCGCGAGCGTCTGGCGCTGCAGTCTTCGAGGTGGGCGGTCTCCCACGCCGGGAACTTCAATGCTCTCCTCAGGCGTGGCCAGCTGTGCGAGCGCGCACGCGTACTTGATCTTGATCTCCTCGGCATGCTGCGTTGGGGTGCGCAACGCGACCGCGATATCGTTCGTGACCTGGTCGCCAGCGATCGGGATGACCGCTGTGTGCTGGATCGCACCGTCGATAAACACGGCGATATCGGTCGTTCCGCCACCGATGTCGACGAGGCACACGCCGAGGTCCTTTTCATCCTCGAGCAACACCGAATAGCCGGACGCGATCTGTTCCAGAATGATGTCGTCTACTTCCAGACCACACCGCCGCACGCACTTCACGATGTTCTGCGCAGCGCTGAGCGCGCCCGTAACGATGTGCACGCGCGACTCGAGCCTGACACCCGACATTCCGATCGGTTCCTTGATGCCTTCCTGGGAATCGATGATGAATTCCTGTGGAAGGATATGGACGATGCGCTGGTCAGCCGGGATCGCGACGGCGCGGGCCGCGTCGATCACCCGGTCGACGTCACCTGCCATCACCTCCTTATCCTTGATCGCCACGATGCCGTGAGAGTTCAAGCTGCGGATGTGGCTCCCGGCGATCCCGGCGTACACACCGTTGATCTGGCAGCCCGCCATCAGCTCTGCCTCTTCTACCGCGCGCTGTATCGACTGCACGGTAGACTCGATATTGACGACTACGCCGCGTTTCAGGCCGTTCGAAGGGTGCGACCCCAAACCGACGATTTCGATGCTGCCGTCGGTCGATATCTCACCGACGATCGCAACGACCTTGGACGTGCCGACATCGAGCCCCACGATGAGGTTCTTGCCGCTTCGCTTCATTGCCCGTCCTCCCTGCGAGCCGATGCCGGCGCCGCCCGGCGGATCGTGTCGCGGAGTGCCAGATCCGCGTCCGGCACACGCTCCCAACGCACCGCGAAGCCGTTGGCGTAGCGGAGGTCGATACGCTCGGCCTCGGTCAGCCGTGCGCCGAGTGCGCGCCGCAACGCCATGGCGGTAGATGCCAGGGCGGTGACCTGCTGGCCCAGTACCATTTGCAGGCCGCTTTCGAGCTCCACGGTCCAGTTATCCCGTTTATCCAAAGTCACCCGAACCACTCGTTGTTCGAGTGGCTGTAGCTGAACCACCAGGGTGCGATAACGCTCCAGCAACTGTGCTTCGCTGCCGTCGGGCCCTTCGAGCAATGGCAGCAACGACAGGCCGCGTCCACCGAGCGGGTGAAACAACTGTGCGTTGGTATCGATCAATCCGCCGGCCACCCATCTGGCCGCGACCTGGCGCTCGCGCACGTTGACTTCGACGTGATTTGGCCAGACGCGTCTGACCGACGCGTCTTCCACCCACGGCAACGCGAGCGCGGCGGCGCGCAGCGCACCCACATCCACTTCGAAGAAGTCGGTCGCGAGCGATGTGCCGATGGCGGCCTCGAGGTCGGTACGCGAGACCTGCCGGAGCTCGCCCGTTACCGCGACAGATTCGATCGGCCAGTGCGGACGGAGCTGCTCGATCCGGGCCGGCTCAGCGGTAGTCAGCACCACCACAGCCGCGCCAAGAACCACTGCCGCGAGGCCTGCACGGCGCGTCCGAGGACGCCATTCGCGCGCACGCCATACCGACCAGTGACGGCATCCGGACCACGTTGCGCCTAGCCGCTCGCGAAAGTTGCCAGTGTCGATCATGCAACTTCTCCGACAATGCACACTTCGGGCTGTAAAGCGATGCCCGTCTCGTTCAGCACGGTCATACGCACGTCGTCGATGAGCGCCTCGATATCCGCAGCCGTCGCAGTACCGGCATTGATGATGAAATTGGCGTGCTTCTCGGACACGTAGGCGTCACCGCGCCGTCGGCCTTTCAGGCCGCAGCTCTCGATGAGGCGGCCCGCGTAGTCGCCTTGGGGATTGCGGAACACCGACCCGCAACTGCGCACGCCCGTCGGTTGAGACGCTGCCCGCCTCGCGAGCAACGCGCGGATTTCCTGACGCGCGTCGCGCGCTGGATCTGCGGCACGTTCGAACTCGAGCTCCGCCGCAACGAACCACTCATCTGCGGGGCCCGTGACGGTCCGGTAACCAACCGCGTACTCGGATACCTCGCGCCAACGCAAGGCGCCAGCCCGGTCGAGCGTGTGCACCCGTCGCACGTGAGACCAGGTTTCGCCGCCGAACGCACCGGCGTTCATTGCCAGAGCGCCGCCCACGGTGCCGGGAATGCCGGCGAAGAACGTTGCACCGGCGAGCCCGGCGCGGCCCGCCGCGCGGGCCAGCTTCGCGCACGGCGTACCTGCCTGAACCCGAGCGGTCGAGCCGTCGAAATCGCAACCATCCAGCGCACCGGCGAGCGCGATTACCGAGCCCCGCAAGCCGCCGTCGCGGACCAGCAGATTCGAGCCCAGTCCGAGCCAGAACATCGGCTCCGTGGAGTCTCGTGAACCGACGTAGCCAACCAGATCTTCGAGGTCGGCTGGCTCAAAAAACCGCTCGGCTGGGCCACCACACGCCCACACCGTGTGTTGGCTCATCGGTTCACCATGACGAAGCTTGCCACGCGGCTTCGCGATATTTGCGCAGGCGTTCACAGCCCCTCCGCCTGCAGCCTCGCTGCAACCGTGCCGATGGACCCGGCACCTAGCAACAGCAGAACATCGTCATCGCGCAGCACTCCGCGCAGCACTTCGGGTAGTTCATCCGGCCCCGGCACGAACACCGGGTCCACATAACCGCGGTTACGTATCGCGCGCGCCAGAGCGCGGCCGTCAGCACCCGCGATCGGCGCCTCGCCAGCGGGATAGACGTCGAGCAGCAACAACACGTCGAGTTCGCTCAGAGTTAGTGCGAAATCCTCGAACAGGTCGCGCGTACGCGAGTATCGATGCAGCTGAAAAGCCACTACCAGACGCCGATCCGGCCAGCTCGCGCGCGCCGCAGACACGGTTGCGGCAATTTCACGAGGGTGATGTCCGTAGTCGTCGACGACGAGAACCCGGGCTGCTCCGAGATCCATCTCACCGTACATCTGGAAGCGCCGCCCGATGCCCTGGAAACCGTCCAGCGCCCGGCGGATAGCCGCATCGCCCACACCGGTCTCGTGTGCCACCGCGATCGCTGCACAGGCATTGAGCACGTTGTGCAATCCAGCCAGGTTCAGCGACAGGTCGGTATAGCGGCTGTCCGGCGTGCCCAAATCGAAGACCATCCGTGGACCGTTCTGCCGAACATTCGTCGCGCGGTACTGGGCGCCCTCTTCGAATCCGTAGGTCACCGTTGGACGCGCGACGCGGTCGGCGATCGCCTGCACGCCGGCATCGTCCGAACACAGCACCGCGAGACCGTAAAACGGCAGGTGATGCAGGAAATCCACGAATGCCTGATACAGCCGTTCAGGTTTGCCGCCGTAGGTTTCCATGTGATCGAGATCGATGTTGGTAACCACGGCCATCATCGGCTTCAGGTACAGGAACGAGGCGTCGCTCTCATCGGCTTCCGCGACCAGATAGTCGCCATCGCCGAGACGCGCGTGCGTGCCGGAACCGGTCAGACGCCCACCGATCACGTAGGTGGGATCCATTGCCCCCTCGCCGAGCAGGCTCGCGATCAGGCTGGTCGTGGTGGTCTTGCCATGCGTGCCGGCAACCGCAATACCGAGTTTGAAGCGCATCAACTCAGCCAGCATCTCGGCGCGCGGCACCATCGGCGTACCGCGTTCGCGGCATGCTGTGATCTCGGGATTGTCATCAGCGATCGCTGTAGAGGTGACGACCACGTCGGCATCCGCGACGTTCTCCGCTGCGTGTCCGATGGCGACATCGACGCCGAGCCGCGTCAGATGCTCAGTCATCGCACCCGCACGCAGGTCGGAACCCGATACGGCGTAGCCGAGATTCTGCAGGACCTCGGCGATACCGCCCATGCCGACGCCGCCGACGCCGACCAGATGTACACGTCTGACACGACCCATCCAGGGCGTGGTCCGACCACTTTGAACGGGCGATCGCGGCGCGTTCATGCCATGACCTCCCGGCAGTGCTCGGCGACGCAGGCGCCTGCGTCCGGCCGCGCCGCCGCGCGGGCTGACGCGGCCATGCGCGGCAGCGTTTCCGCGTCATCCAACAGGGCCGAGAGACGGGCCGCCAGATTCGCCGCGTCAGCCTCTGCCTGCCGGACCCAAACCGCCGCATCGCGATCTGCGAGGTACATCGCGTTGTGGGCCTGATGGTCGTCGACGGCGTAAGGAAACGGCACCAGCAGCGCCGGTCGCCCGGCGGCCGCGAGTTCCGCAACGGTCATCGCGCCGGCTCGCGCGATCACGAGATGTGCCCATGCGTACGCGTGGGCCATGTCCTCGATGAACGCCGTCACCTCAGCCTGACCGCCCGCGTCCCGGTACGCGGCACCCGTCACGTCGAGATGCGCGGGCCCGCACTGGTGCCAGACTTGCAGCGGATGGTGTGTGCTGACTACGGACAGTGCTGCCGGCACGGTCTGATTGAGATACAGCGCCCCCTGACTACCCCCCAGAACCAGAATTCGAACCGTTCCGACGGGCGGCGCGTACGGTGCGACGCGCACGATGGCGGAACGCACAGGATTACCGGTGTGAAACACCTCCCGCTCACCTGAGAAGGTGTTCGGAAAGGCTTCCAGTACGCGCCTGGCAAGACGCGCCAGGAGCCGGTTCGTCAAGCCGGGCCGCGCGTTTTGCTCGTGGACCAGCAGCGGACGGCCAGTCAACCACGCGGCGACGCCACCCGGTCCCGAGGCAAATCCCCCAAAGCCCAGCACGGCGGTCGGCTGCACATCCCGCAGCACACGCAGGGCTGACACCACGGCCCGGCCCACGGCGTATGGCGCATACAGCCAGCGCCGCCAGCCGCTGCCGCGCAGGCCGTGCACACGGATAGTGTGCAGCGCGATCCCGGCAGCAGGCACCAGCCGGCTTTCAATCCCTTCCGCAGTACCCAGCCAGGCCACCGCAATCCCGGCGTCTTGTAAACGCTCGGCAACGGCCAGGCCCGGGTAGACGTGCCCGCCCGTACCGCCAGCCATGATGAGTACCAGTGGTGCGGACGCGATCACTGCACCCGCCTCGATTCGAGCTCGATGCGCACGAGCAGGCCGATGACGATGCCCGACGCCAGCAGACTGGACCCGCCGTAGCTCATCAACGGCAGCGTCAGGCCTTTGGTGGGCAGTACGCCCAGATTGACACCGACGTTTACGCCGGCCTGCATTCCGATCAGCAATGACAGCCCGTGCGCGAGATGGGCGCCGAACATATCGCCGCGCGCAGCAGCCCGGCGTGCAATAGCAAAACCGCGCCACACGACCGTTGCAAACAGCGCGAGTACTGTGCAAATGCCGGCAACGCCGAGTTCCTCGCCCAACACGGCCAGCAGAAAATCAGTATGCGCCTCCGGTAGATAGAAGAGCTTTTGCACCGACGCCCCAAGCCCCACCCCGAACCATTCGCCGCGTCCCACCGCGATCAGTGCCTGAATGAGCTGGAAGCCGCTGTCCCACGGGTGCGCCCAGGGATTGAGGAAGGTCATCAGCCGTTCGAGGCGATATGGCGCCATCAGCAAGATGATGCCGAGCGCCACCGTGATCGTGACCATCCACGCCGCAAAGGTTCTGAGCGGGACGCCACCGAGAAACAGCATGCCGAGGGCAGTCGCAAAAATGACGACAGTGGCACCGAAATCGGGTTCCAGCAGCAACAGCCCGGCGATGAGTACGAGGATCGAGACCGGCTTGAAGAAGCCTTTGAGGTCGCTGCGAACTTCTTCGGCGCGCCGCACGAGATATCCAGACAGATAGAGGACGACGAATACCTTGACCAGTTCCGACGGCTGTAGCGTCAACGGGCCGAGCGCCATCCAGCGGGTACTCCCATTGACCGCGCGCCCGATGCCGGGCACGAGCACCAGCGCGAGCGCAATAATGCTGCCGACCAGCAGCAACGGAGATATCCGTCTCAGCCACGCAAGTTCTACGCGCGCCACCACCAGCAGAGCCGTCAAAGCCAGCATGACGTAGATGAGGTGTCGCCAGAACATCGCGAGCGGTGCCGCGCTGGCCCGCGCCGCGGTGTCGATCGACGCGGAGGCGACCATCACCAGGCCGATTGCAAGCAGTGCGAAGGTTGCGCCGAGCAAGACCTGGTCGAGGTGCTGCGCCCAGCCCGGCACCGGTTCGAGTTCGGTCAACGGCACCGCCTGCGAGGTGCGTCCATTGGCGATCGCGCGACTCATGCGCCAGTCACCTCGCCGACCAGTGCGCGAAAGCAGGTGCCGCGCTCGGCGTAGCTCGCAAACATGTCGAAACTCGCACACGCAGGCGATAACAGCACGGTGTCACCGGGACCGGCATGCGCGGCCGTGTGCTGGACGGCGGCGCGCAGGTCCGGAACCTCCGTACGCGCCACCGTGTCGGGCAGACTTGCGGCAACCAGTGCCCGGTCAGCGCCGAGCAGGACGACTTCCGCGACCCGGCCACGCACGGCGGCACCGAGCGGCCCGAAGTCCTGGCCCTTACCGAGACCACCGGCGATCAGCCAGATCGGTCCAGCATCGGCCAGCCCTTCCACCGCGGCCACTGCAGCACCGACATTCGTGCCCTTCGAATCGTTGATCCACCGGACCCCGCCGGCCGTGCTGACGAGTTCGCACCGGTGCTCAAGACCGCGAAACGCCCGCAGCGCGGCGCACATCGCGTCGCGCGGCAACGCCAACGCATCGCCGAGGGCCAGCGCGGCGAGCGCGTTCAGTGCGTTGTGCCGACCCGGGACCGGGAGGTCGGCCGCGCGCAGGTAACGGTCTGCGCCGCGCGCAAGCCAAATCTCACCGGCGTGGGTGCGCAGTCCGTAGTCACCATCCGCCGGCACGCCCAAACCGAAGCGCACCACGGCGCGGCCGGCGGGAGTGGGAACCTGGTCGCCTGCTACGCACAAGGCAGCGCCGACAAAAATCCGCGCCTTGGCAGCCGCGTAGGCGGCCATATCCGCATACCTGTCCAGATGGTCTTCGCTCAGATTCAACAGCGCCGCGGCGGACGTTTTCAGTGACCGGGTAGTTTCCAGCTGGAAGCTCGACAATTCGAGAACGTAGGCGGACGGTTCGACGCCAGTGCAGAGATCGAGTGCGGCTGGCCCGAGGTTTCCGCCCGCGCGTACGTCCTGTCCGGCGGCCAGTGCCATGTCGCGCACCATCGTCGTAACCGTGCTCTTACCGTTCGAGCCAGTGACCGCAATGACCGGCGCCCGGACATGCCGCGCAAACAGTTCGATATCACCGATCACATCGGTGCCCGCTTCCACGGCCGCGACGATCGAGGGAGACGCCAACGGTAGCCCCGGACTCAGTATTATCGTGCCGGCACGCTCGAGCCGCTGCTGGTCCAACTCGCCCAGCACGGCCCCTCCGGCGATGCCGAGCGCCGAGAGCTCCGCGAGTCCTGGAGGTTCGCGGCGAGTATCCATCAAACCGGCTGCAACACCATTGCGATGCAAAAAGCGGGCGGCGGAGACACCGCTGGCGCCGAGTCCAACGATCTCCACAGGCTCCACGATGTCGACGCCGGGATTCACGCTTGACTGCTCACCATTGAGTTTATATCCAGTACTGGTTTGACATACAGTTTTTGTACTGTATATTCATCCACCACTGACCATTCACATTCGGCACCCGGCACCCACGCAACCAAGAAATCCAAACCCGAAAGCTCCAAAACCGGAAGGTATGTCGGCAGCGTCTTCATATCCGCTACCGAATCTTCAACGTCGCGAGGCCGACCAGAACCAGGATGACCGTGATCACCCAGAACCTCACAATCACGCGCGGCTCAGGCCAGCCCTTGAGTTCGAAGTGGTGATGCAACGGCGCCATTCGAAAAATGCGGCGGCCGGTCAGTTTGAAACTGGCCACCTGCAGTATTACGGAGACGGTCTCCATAACGAACACGCCACCCATCACCATCAACACCAGTTCCTGACGCACCACGACGGCCACGACCCCGAGCGCGGCACCCAGAGCCAACGCGCCGACATCCCCCATGAATACCTGCGCCGGATAGGTGTTGAACCAGAGAAATCCGAGGCCGGCACCGACGATGGCCCCGCAGAAGACAACGATCTCCCCGACCCCGCTGATGAAGGGAAAACCCAGGTAGGCGGCGAACTTCGCGTTGCCGGTGACATAGGCGAAGATCGCGAGCGCGCCAGCGACGAGCACGGTCGGCATGATCGCGAGGCCGTCGAGTCCATCGGTGAGGTTTACGGCATTGCTGGTGCCGACGATCACGAGGTAGGTGAGCAGGATGAATCCGATGCCGAGCTCGATCGCGGCATCTTTGACAAACGGAATCAGCAAACTCGTCTCTGCCGGTGTCGTGGCGGACAAAAACAACACGGCCGCGCAAATGCCCGCCACGATAGATTGAGACAGGAACTTCGCACGCGCGCTCAATCCCTTTGACTGGCGCCTGATCAGTTTCCGGTAGTCGTCGATCCAACCGATCGCACCAAACAGCAGAGTCGTCAGCAGCACCACCCAGACAAAGCGATTGCTGAGATCAGACCAGAAGAGCGTGCCGACCGAGATGGCGACCAGGATCAACGCGCCCCCCATCGTTGGTGTGCCGGCTTTTTCCAGGTGCGACTGCGGACCGTCGTCACGCACGTTCTGGCCGATCTGATAGCGGGCCAACCGGCTGATCATCAACGGGCCTACCACCAACGAGATGATGAGCGCCGTCAACACTCCGAGAATCGCGCGGAACGTCAGATACTGGAACACTCCGAAACCAGAGTGAAGAGATTCCAGTAATTGGGTCAGTTCAAGCAGCACTATTAGTTACCTGCGCTCGTCAATGCCTGAACCACACGCTCCATGCCCATGGAGCGAGAACCTTTGACAAGCACGGTCTGTCGGGCGTTGAGCCCCGTAGACAGAAAACCGGTCAGATCCTGCAGCTCGTTGAAGTGTCGCCCGCCTTCGCCAAAGGCCTCAGCGGCCGCGGAGCTCAACGACCCGATAGTCAACAGCCGCTGGACGCCAGCGCGGCGGATGTATTCACCCGCCTCGCGGTGCAGCTCACGCGCATCGCAGCCGAGTTCGGCCATGTCCCCCAACACGACCACGTGTTCGCCTGGCTGGTCTTGCAGCACGTCTACCGCCGCCCGTAGCGAGGCCGGGTTGGCGTTGTAGCTGTCGTTGATCACGAGACCGCCCGATGCGGCCATCAGCGGCTGCATGCGTCCGGGCACCGGCTGCACCGTGCTGATGCCGCGGACGATGATGTCCGGTTCGATACCGAGCGCGATGCCGGCGGCGGTCGCCGCGAGCAAATTCAGGACATTGTGTCGCCCGAGCAGTGCGCTTCGAATGCGCAAAACCCCGGCCGGTGACTCGACCGTCAGTTCCAGCCCGGTCGTGGTCGCCGACCATTGCGCGCTCAGGTCGGCGCGGTTTTGCAAACCGAACGACAGTACCTTGCGCTCGCCTGCGAGGTCGCGCCACAGCCCGAAGAACTGGTCGTCTGCATTCAACACCGCAACACCGTCGGCTGGCAGCGCCGAGATCATTTCGCCCTTGGCATGCGCGACGCCTTCGATTGAACCGAAGCCTTCGAGGTGCGCCGGTCCGCAGTGCGTGATGAGACCGACGTGCGGTGCGGCGATAGAAGCGAGTGCGGCGATCTCACCAGTGTGGTTAGCGCCCATTTCGAGTACCGCATAGCGGTGTTCGGGCGCGAGGGCGAGCAGTGTCATCGGCAGACCGAGGTCGTTGTTCAAATTCCCCGACGTCACCAGGGCAGGTGCATCTCCGGACGCGATAGCGCCTACCAGCTCCTTCACCGTGGTTTTGCCATTGCTGCCGGTAATGCCGACCACGCGCGGAGAGAGCGACCGACGCTGGTGCCGTGCGAGGGCTGCCATCGCATTGCGTACATCATCGACGACGAGAGTTGGGACGCCGTAGTCTGCCTGCCGACTGACCAGCACCACCGCAGCCCCTGCAGCCACCGCGGCGGCCACGTGATCGTGTCCGTCGCTGTGCTCGCCCGCCAGGGCTGCGAACAGCTGCCCGGGCCGGACGGTGCGACTGTCGATCGCGCAACCGTGAAACGCCGCGTCGGGTCCGATGCGGCGTGCTCCCAAGACCCGCGCCGCGTCACTGCTCAACATCCGCTCTTCAGTCATCGCGACGCCCTCCGGCGTGGCGCGTGTCGGCACTGGCACGACGCGCGAGCGCCGCGCGGGCATGTTCGCGGTCGTCGAAATCACGCCGCTCACCGTGACGTTCCTGGTACGTCTCGTGCCCCTTGCCAGCAAGTAGTACTGTGTCAGCAGGGTCAGCTGACCGGATTGCATCGTGAATTGCAGTTGCACGATCGGGTTGCACGAGTACGCCATCAGGCGCAGCGAAACCGCGCAAGATGTCGGCAAGAATGCCCGCGCTCGCTTCAGTTCTCGGGTTGTCGTCAGTGATGACTACGCGGTCCGCGTGCCGCTCAGCCTCAGCGGCCATCTGCGGGCGTTTACCCGGGTCGCGGTCGCCTCCGCAGCCGAACACGACCCAGAGTTGACCGACGACACCCGGACGTAGTGCCTCCAACGCAGCGCGGAGCGCATCAGGTGTGTGCGCGTAGTCGACAACGATACGCGGCTGGCCGCGTCCGCCCAGCCACTGCATGCGTCCGTCCACAGGTGGAACCGCAGCAAGTCGCGACGCTGCTTCGCCCGCTGTCATGCCAGCCGCCAGGAGCAATCCGAGCGCCGCCAGCAAGTTGTGGGCGTTAAAATCCCCGATCAGCTGACTCCGGACTTCGACGTCGCCAAACTCGCCAGAGACCTCGAGCGTCAATCCATTACCGTCGTCTACGACGCGGGTGGCCCGTAGAGCGGCGTGTTCGGCGTCTACGCGAAGTGAGTAGCCGATCAGTTCAGCTGCGCCGGCATGGTGTTCGATCAACTCGCGGCCGAACGTATCGTCGCAGTTGATCACAACCGTGCCGGGACGGTATTCGGAAAACAACCGTGCCTTGGTCGCCCCATAGGCCGACATCGAACCATGATAGTCCAGGTGGTCGCGGCTCAAATTCGTAAACGCGGCAGCGTGAAAGTGCAGTCCTTCAGCGCGCCCCTGATCGATGCCGTGAGACGAGACCTCCATCACGGCGGCCGCGGCGCCGTCCTGTTGAAAGCGCGCGAGGTCCCGTTGAATGGCGACGATATCGGGCGTCGTATGCAGTCCACTCTCGAGCGCATCGGGATAGCCAGACCCGAGCGTGCCGATCAGACCGCAAAGCCGGACTTGATTCAGACTCCGTGCTACCAGATCAGCAACCGTAGTCTTGCCATTGGTACCCGTGACTCCAATGAGCTTCAACTGGCGGCTCGGCCAACCCGCGCAAACCGCCGCCGCGTGGCCCAACGCCGCCTTGAAGTTGCGCACCCGCAGCACCGGAACTCCGTCGAGCTGCACCGTCTCCTCATGGGCCGTCACGACGACGGCAGCACCGCGTGCGGCCGCATCTCGCGCCACCATGCCGGCATCGAACCGAGCGCCGGAACGGGCGAAAAACACCGCGCCGGGGACGACCTTCCGGCTGTCCACGGCAACATCCGTCACGGCGAGTTCGCGACCGTTGGTGTCGGCGAGTTCGGGCACGAGTTCCGCCAGCGAAAAAGTTGGCTGATGGGGTGTCAGTTGCATTGCGGCCTCCACCATCAGCTCCCGGCCAGCAGCGCGCGGCCAAGTTCATCGGGCCGATCGGGCGAGACGCCGAGCAAGCGCAGTGAGTCGGCCATCACCTGCCTGAACACCGGCGCGGCAACCTGGCCTCCGTAATATTCGTCCCCGCCCGGTTCATCCACGACCACCACGGCTACCAGCCGCGGGCGGCTGGCCGGCGCGATGCCGGCGAAGGCGGCGAAGTACGTGCCTTCCCGATATCCCCCCACCATCGACTTGCGAATCGTGCCGGTCTTTCCCGCGACCCTGTACCCGGGGATGGCAGCGCGCGCACCGGTCCCGGTGGGGCTGGTAACAACCTCCATCATGCGACGTACCGCGCTCGCGACTTCAGTACTGAGCACACGTCGCCCCTTGGGTGGCTGTTTCACCATCTGCAGCGAAATTGGCAACGCGACACCGTCGTTGGCGAGTACCACGTACGCCTGTGCCAGCTGCAGCGGCGTCACGGATAAGCCGTACCCGAATGACAGCGTCGCGCGGCGGATCTGCCCCCACGACCGGAAGTCGGTCAGAATGCCTCCCGATTCGCCGGGGAATCCACTGCCGGTCGGTTGCCCGAAGCCAAGCGCGGAAAGCCATCGCCACTGGGCATCGCGCTCGATCGCGAGTGCGATGCGGCTGGCGCCCACGTTGCTCGACTTCTTGATGAGCGTGGGTAGGTCGATGGTGCCGTAGTTGCGGTGATCTGTGATTTCGTGCTTGCCGATACGCATCCGTCCGGGATTCGTATCGATAACGTCGGTCGTCCCGAATTTCCCGGTCTCCAGCCCCATCGCAACCGTGAACGGCTTCATGGTCGAACCCGGTTCGAATAGATCGGTCGCCGCCCGGTTGCGGCGCATGGCACTGGTACCGCGACTACGGCTGTTCGGATTGAAGCTCGGCTGGTTGACCATGGCGAGTACTTCGCCGGTCCGCGTGTCGAGCATCACCAGCGAGCCGCCTTTGGCGCGGTGCTTCAGCACGGCCGCCTTCAACGAACGGTAAGCGAGGTATTGCAAACGCTGGTCAATGCTGAGCCGCAGGGCACGCCCATTGCGTGCGGTACGGATACTCTCCACATCTTCGATCACCCGGCCAAGGCGGTCGCGGACGACACGCTTGGCGCCATCCCGCCCGGTCAGCCACGTGTCGAATGCGAGTTCGAGCCCTTCCTGGCCATGATCATCGATGTTGGTGAAGCCGAGCACGTGTGCTGACACCTCGGCGTGTGGGTAGTAGCGGCGGTACTCGCGCTGGGCGTATACACCGCGAAGTTCGAGCCCCAGAACCGCATCTGCGAGTTCCGGGTGGACATGCCGACGCAAGTAGATGAAATCCCGGTTCAGACGGCCAGCGACCAGCCGTTCGAGCGCGCCCGGCTTGAAGCTGAGCGCCGCCGCGAGCGCCGGCCACTCCTCCTTCACCTCCGCCAGCTCTTTGGGGTTGGCCCACAACGAAACCACCGGCGTGCTGAGCGCCAGCGGGTCGCCGGCCCGATCCAGAATGACGCCTCGATGCGCGGGACTGCGAACGACGCGCAGGTGACGCATGTCACCTTGTTGCTGCAGGAAAGCCTTGCGGTTGACCTGCAGGTCAACCGCTCTCAGTCCGAGCAGGACGAAACCGGTCAGCAACACACCGAGAATGAACCAGTGACGTGCCGCGAAGCGCATTTCCTGGGCATCCATCGCTAGCGCACCACTTCCATGTCTTCCGCGCGCGGCACGCGCAGACTGAGCCGCTTGGAGGCAACCTGTTCAAGCCGGTCGTGCGTGGCCCACGCACTGCTCTCCAGGCGAAGCTTGGTCCACTCCGTGTTCAGGCGATCCCGCTCGCGTTCGAGCAGCTGCAGCTCGACGAACAGCGCCCGGTTCCGGTGCTTCACGTAGACCACCGAGATCGAGGTCACGATCACGCTCACGAACACGACTGCGGCGATAACGAACCGGCTGTTCATACACGCCGCCTCGCGGCCCGCAATACGGCACTACGCGCACGCGGGTTCGTTGCCGCTTCGGCCGCAGTTGCACGCACCGCCTTCGCGACCGAGGCGAGCGGCGGGTCGACCCAGTCTGGTGGCGGCGGCAGGCCGCGCGGTAACTCTGGGCCGCGGTGCTGTTCGCGCAGGAAATGTTTGACGATTCGGTCTTCCAGCGAGTGAAAGCTGAGAACAACCAGGCGCCCACCCGCCTTCAGGCACCCGAGTGCATCGGACAGGGCGGCCCGCAATTCATCGAGTTCGGCGTTCAGCGCCATGCGAATTGCCTGAAAACTGCGGGTGGCCGGATGTTTGCCTGGCTCGCGCCGCGGCATCGCGCTGGCGATTACGCCGGCGAGGTCGGTGGTCCGCTCAAACGGCGCTTCGGCGCGGCGGCGCACGATCGCCGCGGCGATGCGTCCCGCAAAACGTTCTTCACCGAGTTCCTTCAGGACGCGTGCCAACTCTGACTGCGAGACGTCTCGCAGCCACTGCGCCGCGGAGACGCCTGTGCCGGGATCCATCCGCATATCCAGCGGGCCGTCATGGCTGAAACTGAATCCGCGCTCGGGCTGGTCGAGCTGCGGGGAAGAGACACCCAGATCGAACAGCACCGCATCGACACTGCCGACCCCCCAATGGCCCAACGCCATGACGAGCCCGCTAAATGGTGTCTGTTGAATGGCGAAGCGGGCGTCTTCAGCGGCCAGGGCATGGCCGGCGGAGACGGCTTGCGGGTCACGATCCAGCGCCAACACGCGCCCTCCATCCCCCACTTTCGCCAACATGCCGCGACTGTGTCCGCCCCGGCCGAAGGTGCAGTCCAACGCAACGTCGTCAGCCTGCAAATCGAGCGCAGCGATCGTTTCTTCGAACAGCACCGGCACATGAGCGGGTTGTTCCAGTCCGAATGGGCTCGTCACAGCACCAACTCGCTCAAAGCGGCCGACGGCGCGCTCATCAGATCCTCGACCCGCTCAAGCAGATCCTCGCGATGCGCAGCCCACGCGGACTCGTCCCAAAGCTCGAATTTGCTGGCCTGGCCGATCATCTTCACCCGCTTGCCAAGTGAGGCGAAGTCGCGCAGGGATTGAGGCAACAGGATGCGCCCCTGCGAATCCATATCGCACTCGGTGGCATGACCTATCAGCAGATGGCGAATCGACTGCGCCTTCTGGTCCAGGGCTGGCAGCCGCTTCAGATCATCCTCGATTCGCTGCCAGTCCTGTGCGGGATAAACCGTCAGGCTGCGGTGCAACAGGCTGATCGTCACTATGAGGTGACCATCACACAGGCGGTCGAGATCCTCGCGGTATCGCGCCGGCACGGCCATGCGGCCTTTGCTGTCGACATTGAGCGTAGACTCGCCGCGGAACATTGCCCCAACTTTCCCCAGAAAAACCCACAGTTCCCCACTAGGGCGCAACATTAGTCCACGGACTTACCACTGTCAACGCGAAATTGGTGAAAAAGCGAGGCAGCACAAAGACTTACGACGCAGACCGCAAA
Source organism: Pseudomonadota bacterium (assembly GCA_039030335.1). Taxonomy (GTDB): domain Bacteria; phylum Pseudomonadota; class Gammaproteobacteria; order HK1; family HK1; genus JBCCEJ01. The sequence goes on from JBCCEJ010000026.1 coordinate 59,157, forward strand.
ATCTTCCGCAAGAATTTCCTATTGAATTCATACAGCTCATGTAGTTATTTTCATTAGTTAATGTTTCACTTTAAGTTTTAGGAACGGCCCCGAGCGAAACGGCGCGGTCCGAGGTCAGGATCGCGTTGAATCATGACTTTCTTGCGTAGGGCCGCAGCTGAATTGGGGCGGGCGGAGCGATTCAGAGCTGTGTCGAAGGTCCACAAGCTCGCAACCGCCAGCGGAGGAACCCGCTGGCGCCTGGCGCACGGCCGGACGATGGGCAGCGCGGCGTTACTGCAATGCGTGGGAGAACGGAAGTGGGAGCCGGCCGGTAAGCCGGGTTCTGTCGTGGACAGCCATTCATCTACGACTGCTGTCACCAGCAGTCTCCAGCGACCTACCCGAAAGCCGACGCGGGCGACGCCATTACTTTCCTATTCGGTCTTGCTCCGGGTGGGGTTTACCCTGCCAACGCTGTTACCAGCGTCGCGGTGCGCTCTTACCGCACCATTTCACCCTTACCCGGACGTAGCCGGGCGGTATATTTTCTGTGGCACTTTCCGTAGGCTCGCGCCCCCCAGGCGTTACCTGGCACCCTGCCCTATGGAGCCCGGACTTTCCTCTCCCACACGTGGTGGCAGCGGCTGTCTGGCCGACTCCCGCAAGCAGTGTGTGGGCGCACGGGACACTTGGCAAGGCCGACGTGTCAGCCGCCGTCGTCGGAGTTCAGCTCCAGTGCGCGTCGATAGATCTGCTTGCGCGGAATCCCGGCCACGTGGGCCAGAAGGCGGCTGGCCCGCGCCGGCGGAAGCTCGGACAGGAGAGCTCTGAGCCAGGGATCCCACACTGCCAGTTCAGCCTGCTGTTCGCTGGCTGCTCCGACCATGATCACGAACTCTCCGCGAGCACGGGCAGGGTCGGCCTGCAGCCATTGGAGCGCGGCGGCAACGGGTCCCCTGAAGATCCCCTCGTGCAACTTCGTGAGTTCTTTGGCTACCGCCACGGTGCGGTCTGCGCCCATCGTCTCGACCAGATCCTCAAGACAATCGGAGACGCGGTGCGGTGCCTCGTAGAACACGAGCGTGCGGCTTTCGCCTTGTAGCGACGTCAGCCGTTCGAGTCGTGGTCCGCGCCGCGCGGGAAGAAATCCCTCGAATGCAAACCGATGTGTGGGCAGCCCGCTGGCACTGAGCGCGGCTGTTACTGCACTGGCCCCGGGAATGGGTACTACACGCCCTCCCGCGGACCTTACGAGGTCAACCAGGACATAGCCCGGGTCGCTTATGAGAGGTGTCCCCGCATCACTCACCAACGCAACCGAACCGCCGTCCGCGATCAGACGGGCCACTTCCGGAGCCACGCGCCGTTCGTTGTGCTCGTGTAGAGCCTGCGTCCGCGCCGCGATCCCAAGGTGCTGGAGGAGCTTCTGGGTATGGCGCGTGTCTTCAGCGACCACACAGTCGACATCACCGAGAACCCGGGCGGCGCGGATCGTGATGTCATCGAGATTCCCGATCGGTGTCGCCACCACATACAGGACACCATCCTCCGCCTCGGAATTCGAGTACGTTGGTGAATTTTGCACGTAAGTTTTGTTAACCTCGGTACTGCTCAAACGTCCAGCTCCCTGCGGCCATGTGGTCGAACCGGGGCGCGCCGCACAAAAGGTTCCGGCAGGACCTGTGTTCGCCGAGCCACTCGCAAGCAACCGATGTCTTGCCCGAGGCCCGCATCATCTTCTATCCCACGAGGCAGTACCGCTGATGTATCCGGTTCCCCTGAGGCCTCTGCCTGGAATTGCCTCGCCTTCCACACACCAGATCGCACGACGGGTTGCTCAGGCGCTCGCCCTGACAGCCGCAGTGTTCCTGCTCGGATGCGCAGGAGGCGCCGGCACCGCCGACGCGCCGCCGCCAGACATCGAAGCACAACAGCTGATCAACGCTGGCAAACTCAAAGAAGCGGCAACGGAATATCTGCGTCTGGCCGCGGATGCCGACCCGGCCACGGCGGGTGATTTTCGCGCCGCAGCGGCGAATGTATTTATTCTGAACAACAATGTGCCGGCCGCTCGTCAGCAACTCAAGCTACTTGAAAAGCTGAAACTGAGCCAGGTCGGAACGGCGAGTGCGAGCCTGGCGCGCGCGCGGCTGGCAGCCGCTGAACAGCGCACCGCCGATGCGTTGCAGCTGTTGCCTCCCCAGTCGGCGATCCCACCAACGCTGAACCGTGTTCACGTCGATACGCGAATGCTGGCTTACGCGGATGGCACCAGTCCGTTGGAACTCGCCCGTGCCCGGGCCGAGTTGGATGCTTATCTGCGCGAACCGAATGCCCGGCGCAATAACCTGGAAGCGCTATGGCTGTCCGTCAGCGGCCTGACCACACCCGAGATTGAAGGCGCGAAAGGCGTCGCGCCGGATGCATTCACAGGGTGGCTGCAACTCGTGGAGTTTGGCCGGCTGTATGCTGGCGACGCGGCCAGTTTGCAAAGCGCCCTCGACGTATGGCGTGTGCGCTTCCCAGGTCATGCAGGGAACGACGGGTTCACCACGCGTCTGGTCGAGCGCTCGGAACGGTTGACGCGGCCAGCGACGCATGTGGCCCTGTTGTTACCGCTCAGCGGACGCTTTGCGCGAGCCGGGGCCGCGGTGCGAGATGGTTTTGTGGCCGCGTGGCTGCATAACAACGTCAACCCAAACATCCAGCTCACGATCGTCGATACCGTGGACAAGAACGCGGTAAGCCTGTTCCAGGGCGTGGTTGCCAATGGCGCCGACTTCGTCGTCGGACCGCTACGTAAGGCGACCATCGCAGCCCTTGTCGCCGGTAACGCAGTAAATGTTCCAACTTTGGCATTGAATGCGTACTCGCCGTCCGCGGACCGACCAGCCCCACCGGCCGACCTCTACCAGCTGGCCCTATCCCCTGAGATGGAAGCGCGTGAAGTAGCGCGCAAGATCTGGTTTGACGGACACCACAATGCCGTCGCAATCACACCTGACAACGACTGGGGACAACGCGTCAGCGACGCGTTTCGCGACGCCTTCACAAACCTCGGAGGGCGCGTTCTCGAAGCCGCGAACTTCGCGGCCACCGCCCGCGATATGTCAGACCCGGTCAAACAGCTTCTCAACATCGACAACAGCGAGCAGCGCATCTCTTCGATGCGCCGACTGGTCCGTGTGGAAATGAAAAGTGAGGTGCGCAGACGCCAGGACATCGACGCAATTTTCATGGCGGGTTTCGCCAATCAGGCCCGCCTGCTGCGCCCGCAGCTGCGCTTTCATCGCGCCTCCGGTGTGCCGGTTTACGCCACGTCACATGTGTACGGCGGCGTCCCGTCACCCGATCGCGACCGCGACATCGATGGCGTCGTATTCGGTGACATGCCATGGGTAGTCGAACCATCGATGCAGGGCGATGCCCTGATTCGGGAGATGAATGAGTTTTGGTCGGAGACCATGGCAGGGTTTGCACGTCTCTTCGCCCTGGGCGCTGATGCCCAGGCCCTCATCTCGCGCGTCGGACCGCTGCGCGCTCAACCGGGCACCGAATACGCCGGCTACACGGGCACGCTGTCGGTGCGGCCCGACAATGTCGTCGAACGCAGGCTGACCTGGGCACGTTTTTCCAAAGGGCTCGCTGAGCTGGCGGAGGCTGGCGTACCCGGCGCCGCAGGTCAACCGGACCAGTAAGACCAACGCCTGTAGTCATGTGCCGCCGAGCGTCATCGCGCCCCCAACGCGTTTCTGACCCGGAATCGCCCGCGCCGCATCTGGACGCGGGGCGGGCCGCTGAAGACATCGCCAGGAATCACCTCTGCGCGGCCGGGCTCAGATTGCAGGAATCCAACTACGCGTGCCGGGAAGGTGAGATCGACCTCGTGATGTGGGACTCAGAAGTCCTGGTTTTCGTTGAGGTACGATTCAGGCAGAGGCGTGATTTTGGCGGCGCCACGGCAACGGTCGACGGCGCCAAACAACGCCGGCTCGCGCGCGCCGCCACGCGTTTCCTGACCGAGCGCCACGTCGACGAAGACGTCGCGTGCCGTTTTGACGTCATTGGGATCGGCCCGGAACGCCACCAGATAGCGTGGATAAAGGGCGCGTTCGACGCACCCTCGGAATATCTGTAAACCAACAGGGAACAAGAAGCCTCGATGTCCGCTGATCTGAGCGAACGCGTGGTCAAGAGCTTCGAAGAGAGCATCCTGACCAAACAACGCAGCCTCGAAACCCTGGCCGGACCGATTACAGCTGCGGCCGAGGAGATCTGGCACGTGCTGTTGAACCAGGGCAAGGTCCTCGTGTGCGGCAACGGCGGGTCGGCGGCAGACGCGCAGCACCTGTCGTCCGAGTTGCTGAACCGTTTCGAGATGGAGCGTCCCGGACTGCCAGCCATCGCCTTGACGACAGACTCGTCGACCCTGACTTCGATCGCGAACGACTACCGGTTTGATGAAGTGTTTTCACGGCAGATCCGCGCGCTCGGCGCCAGCGGAGATGTCCTCATTGCGATCAGCACCAGCGGCCGCTCGCCCAACGTAACGCTCGCCATCGACGCAGCCCACGATCGCGACATGAGCGTAATCCTGCTGAGCGGGCGCGACGGTGGTCCAGCAGCTGAAGTACTTGATGCGCGGGACATCGAACTGCGGGTCCCGGCCTGGTCGACAGCACGAATCCAGGAAGTACACCTGTTGATTCTGCATTGTCTGTGTGAACTGATTGACCACCAGATAGGGGGGATGGAGGTTGAGTAATATGCGTTCGCTAAATCAGGGACAGTTGGTTTTGGTACTTACCGTGATGCTGGCGACGCTGCTGAACGCCGGTTGTGCGGCGACCGCCGTCGGAGCGGGCGCAGCGGGCGTTTCGGCGGCAGTTGATCGCCGCACCGCGGGCACGCTCATCGATGACGAGATCATCGAGGTCAAAGGCCTGACCGCCCTCGGAGAGGACACCGAGCTCTGGGATCAGGCGCATCTCAGTGTAACCAGCTACAACGGCATCGTGTTGTTGTCGGGTGAGGCTCCGTCTGCGGAGATGAAGCAGCGGGCTGCCGACATCGTGCGGCGCATTGAAAAAGTCCGTCACGTCTACAACGAGGTCGCCATCGCAGCGCCCAGTTCAGTGCTGTCGCGCTCCAACGACACCTATTTGTCCGCCAAGGTGAAGTCCGCGCTGCTAAGCGCCCCGGATGTCACCGCGAACCATGTCAAAGTGGTTACCGAAGCGGGCACGGTGTTCCTGATGGGCATCTTGAGCAGAACCGAAGCCAACACCGCGACCGAGGTTACTCGGCGGGTAGGTGGAGTACAGCGGGTCGTGAAACTGTTCGAGTACCGGAGTTAGCCGTCCAGGTCAGCATTCTTCGAGACGTCGTTCATACAGTTCGGCGTCAGCGGCGCTGAAGCAGCATGCAACGATTCTATCGAACGCCGCTGTGTAGCGCTGCATGGAGTCGATGGCGATACCCGCGGCCAACGCTGGAGGATAACCATAGATGCCGGTGCTGATCGCTGGGAAGGCTATAGAGCCGAATCCATGAGCCCGGGCGAGTTCGAAAGAAGCGCGATAGCACGATGCCAGCAGCACGGCCTCGCCAGCGCTTCCGCCGGTCCATATCGGGCCCACCGTATGGATCACAGCCTTTGCTGGCAAACGGAAAGCTTCGGTCAGAACGGCGCTGCCGGTGGGGCAGTGACCGATCGCGCGGCATGCGTCGCTCAGCGCCGGACCCGCCGCCCGGTGGATGGCGCCATCGACACCACCGCCACCCAGCAAACCTTCGTTCGCGGCATTGACGATGACATCGATTTCAAGCGTGGTGATATCCGCGATCCGGACTTCGATCATCTGAGCCACTCCCAGAGCCCTGGCGGCAGCATAGCGTAGTGCGCTCTACGCTGTTTGCGCTGGTCGTTGTAGGCGTGTTGCTGTGGATATGGATGGATGCCCGCCGCAGCCATGAGCAAGCCGTACGGGTCGTCCGGCGCGCCTTGAGGAGCAGCGGTGCACAGCTTCTCGACGATACCGTCCCAAGAGCGGTGAGCCGCTTGGCACGATTGCAGGGAACGGGGTCGGGCTGTTGATGTCCACGACCCGGGTGAAGTGTCGTGCCCAGCAGTGGTCTTC
>JBCCEJ010000027.1:0-63994 GCA_039030335.1 Pseudomonadota bacterium
CCTGACTGGTGCCGCCGAAGAAGCCGTCAACCATCAATGTCACCAGGTGCGGCTCCAGCACCATCAACGCGGTTCCGCGTAGCGGCAGGACCTTGACCTGATTGATGCTGGCCGGCAGTGGCAACGTCCGCATGTACTCCCCCATCGTCACCATTTGCGGCGCCGAGATGGAGACTTGCGGACGCTGTTGAAGCATGTTGTAGACGGTGCTGCCGACCGCGTCCGCGAAACGGCCGTTGATCATGTCCAGGGTCGGCAGAATGTTGGCGATGATGCGCCGCGGGGCCGTGAAATCGTACGGCAGCGCGGTGTGCCTGCTCGCATCGCTATGCGCGATCGTGCCGACGTTGCCGTCGCTGACGGCACGCATCAGCTCATCGAGTTCTTCGGTGCTGAGAATTTCGTCTGCTGCCATGGGCTCAGTGACTCCGGCACGTCCCGGTCAGCTCACCACTCGGCGCGCGGCCGGCTGGGCGACGGCTGGCCGTGCCCCTGGTGGCATCTGCGGCGGCGGCACGTAGGCACGCCTTGGGTGACGTTTCGGTCGCTGTACTGAACACACAGGGCTCCGTCGGAGTGCTGCTTGCACTCGCTTCGTACAGAACCTATTGCAATCGCTGTGCCACTCCGCGCGCGGGGCTGGAGCGCACCGATGAGACCTGGCGAATGGTGGGCAGGTAGCGGCTAGACGTAGGCGTCGATCAAACCGATTGCGGTCGTCCGGCGTAGCTCCGGCGGCCCATCGGAAGAAGATTCGTCCGGCGGCAGATCGTGCAGTGGTAGTGCGGCTGATCGGTGTGGCGATGCGCCCTGTTCATTGGCGCCGCCGCCATCATTCACGTCGACATTGACGAGTTCCAGGCCACTTTGCTGAAAGATCTCGCGAAAGCGGGGTAGCGCGGCTTCCAGAGCCTCGCGAACCTGAGGACTGAGACTCGCGAACTGGACGCTCGCATATTCGCTGTCGATACTCAACGCGACCTTGAGGTGGCCAAGTTGCGGTGGATTCAGAGCGATTTGGGCGTGCTGCTCGCCCTTCAGGGAAAGCTGGAGTAACCGGCTTCCAAGCGCCTGCTCCCAACCGGCGCGCCCGAATTCTGGAAGTAGCCCTGGCGCTGTGGCCATCGGCAGATACCCTTGTCCAGCTGTGCTCAACGCACCGCCAAACACACCGTAAGACGGCTGCGAACCGGCGAAAACCCCTGTGTTGCCCAGCTCATTCCCGGCCAACGCGCCGGTCAGGCCAGATAGACCGTGCAGGTACGAAGCCGCGATCTCCGTTGGCGCTGCCGAGGTCCGAGGCACGCTGGAGCCTGTCCGCACAATGGCGCTGCCGGTGAGCAGCGCGCTCGACTCGAGTGCCCGCAGGCGCGGTGCGCCCGTCGCCAGATCCGCTATGCCCGTCGGCTGGAGCGGCAGCTGACCCGCAGCGGGTCGTTGCAAAATGTTCGAAACGGGCAGAGCCGCCCGTTGTGCCTCAGCCGGCGCCGCCGCGGTAGCCGCGATCGCGGCAAGCGGGTCTGACGTCGGGCTGGAGACGGCCGCGCTCACCGGCACCGGCGGTGTCAGCGCAGGTGTTCCGCCAACCGCACTGGAACTGCCCGGCGTGATCGGTCCGGTCCGGGCCGCGGGCGCACCGTGTTGCAGGGTCGCGCCGGCCGAAGCGCTAGACGCGAACCCCAGCGCCGCAGCGTGGGCCGCCGCGCCCGGTAGTCGCTGCGCTTCGCCGCTGCCAAGGTCATGGATAGGGTCCAGCGAGACGTCCGGCAGCGTCTCGGCATCGGGGCTGTATGGGCCCGAAAGCGGCAATGTTTGCAGCCCTGCGGATGCGGTAGCGGCAATTTTTTCCGCTCTGGGTGCCGTCGACGGGGGGAGGGCCGCCAACCCGATGGGCTCATTGATACGGGCTGCGTCCTGCGTGTTGTCGGCCTCCTCGAGACCTGGGCGTAGAGCATCTCCCGCGGCGTCAAGGGAGGCGGCAAAAGAGTCTCCGCCGGGCGCGCCTCCGCGCGGGCCCGAGCGGGTCTCGGCAGCGGACGGCACCACACCGGCCAGCACCGCGAAAGCGGGTAGCTGCGCCGCGCCTGACTGCTCCGCGCTCATGGCTGTTGTCGGCCGGGGTCGGTGGTCACGCCAGTCTCGTCGAACAGCCTGGTTCAGGCTCGCCAGATGCGTGAGCGGGCTCGCGCGGCGAGTTCATCTGAAACGGATTGTTCCTGGCGTAAGTCCTTGAGCATGCTGGCATGTTCGCGTCGCTCGCCAAGCTTCTTGAGCCCTTGCGTATGTGCTCGCGCGGCGCCGTAGTGCACCTGATGATGCGCGAGTTCGTCGCAGAGCTTCGAGTGCGCACCGGTCTCGTCGTCGATCACGTTGCGCAGCTGTGCGAGGAAGGCACCATGGCTCGCCAGTAGCGCTGGCGTGAGCTGTTGACCGGGTGCCGGGCTGAGTGTGCGGGTGTATTCGAGGTAGTAGTTCTCGAGCTGCTCCAGTCGCCCGGTTTTGGCGTCGAGCCGCGCGCGGCAATCGCCCAATGCGCGGGCGGTTGCCGCTTCTTGCCGTTCGGCCACTGTCGTCAGGGTGTCGAGCTGAGTCGGTCGACGCATGTACTGCGAACCTCCGCAATGCCGGCTTGGACGTGCCCGCAAGCCGATGCCTGCGAGCGCCTTAACGGAGCGTTCTGCAACAAGCGTGCCGGATTTTTCGGTTGGCCCGTGTCGATTCAGGCTGTGGGCGTGACCACCTGGGCGCCGGCGAGGTCCTGATGGCGGCGATCCGCGCGACCTTTAGGGCTCCCTGACAAGACCTTCCGTCAGTTCCCGCCGAGCTTCTGGCAAAGCAGCTCCAGCTGACTCACGCTATCGGCCAGCGAGACTTTTTCGTTAAGGTCTTGCTGAATGAAGGCGTCCATCGCAGGGCGTTGTTGCAGCGCGATGTCGACATCTGGATTAGTACCGGGGGTGTAGGCACCGACCGTGATCAGATCGCGGTTTTGTTCATAAGCTGAGTAGATCTGCCTGAAGCGCCGCGCCATCTGCGCCTGCTCCGCGCTGCAGACCTGCAACATCGTCCGGCTCACGGAAGACTCGATATCCACGGCCGGAAAACAGCCGGAATCGGCGATGCGCCGCGACAACACGATGTGCCCGTCCAGAATCGCCCTGGCACTTTCGGCGATCGGGTCCATTTCCGGTTCACCTTCGGTCAGCACCGTGTAGATCCCCGTGATGGAGCCTTGCTGTTCGCCGCTCGTGCCGGCGCGTTCCACCAGTTGGGGCAGTCGGGCGAACGTGGAGGGTGGGTAGCCGCGGGTGACCGGCGGCTCTCCGATCGCGAGGCCGATCTCGCGTTGCGCCTGCGCAAAGCGCGTAAGCGAATCCATCAACAGTAAGACGCGCAGACCCTGGTCGCGAAAATATTCGGCGATCGCCGTCGCCCGAAACGCGCCATGCAGTCGCATCAACGGTGAGCAGTCGGCTGGCGCAGCGACCACGACCGCACGCGCCAGCCCGGCGCTGCCAAGATTGTTGACGATGAACTCCTGCACTTCCCGGCCGCGCTCCCCGATGAGGCCCACGACAACCACATCGGCTTCGGTAAACCGCGTCATCATGCCGAGCAGTACGCTCTTGCCGACGCCAGCACTCGCGAAGAGACCGATCCGCTGCCCTCTGCCGATGGTGAGGAGCCCGTTCAGCGACCGCACTCCGACGTCCAGAGAGTCTGCGATCGGGGTGCGCTCGAGCGGATTGCGGCGCTGTCCAAGCAGGGCGACTCGCGCGGTGCAACGTGGTTGGGGACGGCCGTCTAGAGGTGCGCCGCCGGCATCCAACACCCGGCCCAGTAAGGATTCTCCTGCAGTGATCGTGCTTTGCGATGCGCGCGGAATGACGCGGGCGCCGGGAGCGACGCCCTCCGGTTCGCCGATTGGCATCAGGAACAAGCGGTCATCGCTGAACCCGACCACCTCCGCTTCGAGCGAGGCGGCGCCAGGAGCTGTTTCTATGGTACAGCGGGCGCCGACCGCAGCCTGACATCCCGAAGCCTCCAGCGTAATTCCAGCGACGCGGGTCAGTCGTCCATTCAGGCAAAATCCATGCAGTTCGACCATGCGATCGTCAGCGCGCCGCAGAAATTCGGCGACGCGCGTGCGCCGATGCTGGAGCAGGGTGGGGGAGGCAGCCGGATCGTTCGTCATCGGCACGCGTCGCGCTTCATCTGCTTGCCCTGCACGGCGAGGCGATTGGGATTCGGCCCGTAGCCGCGAGACCAGCGATTCCCGTCGTGGATGCGGCCGGCAGATGCGGGCATGGTCACGATGCGTGCAGGGCTGCGCGGAACTCGCGCAGACGCGACTCGAGTCGCCCGTCCACTTCGCTGAAACCTGACTCAATGCGCAGTTCGCCGCGTTCCAGCGCCGGGTCTACGACGATGTTCCATGAGAGCTGCTGAGTCTCCGCGTAGGGGTGCAGCAGTGCCTGGTCAGCGGCGCAGACACTGATACGCAGGTCTGGCGATGCGGCCGGCAACGTCGCAGCAGCGGTGCGAATGATCTCTGTGAGCTGCTCGGGCCGCGTCTCGATCTCGGCCTGAAACAGGGCGCCAGCGAGTCCCAGTGCCAGCTCGGCGAGCTGTAGTTCGAGGGCGTTGTCGAGTGCCTCAAGCGGCTGGCCAGCGCTATCGATGAGGGCGGCCAGGATCTCGAGCTGTTGGTTCAACTCGGTGGCGGCTTCGGCTCGGCCGGCTTCCAGCCCTTCAGCGCGTCCGGCGGCATAACCTTCGTCCCGTGCCGCGGCGCGCAGAGCCTCCAGCGATTCATCCGCGCGTGACGCCATGGCTGGGGCATCGGGCGTTGCCGGTGGCTCGGCAGCGGAGGCCGCAGTCTCCTTCTCAAGTGCCGCGAACGGCCACCGGCGAAAACCGCCAGCGCCGTTCGCCGGCAACACGCGTGCACGCGGAATCCGTGTCTTCGGCGGGTCGTTGTGCAGGTTGTCTGGCATCGTCAGTAAACCAGTTCCTCACCGCCGCCGAAGCCGGCGACGACGATGGTACCGGCGTCGATCAAACGCCTGGTAGCTTCTACGACCTCGCGCTGGGCAGTTTCCACTTCGCTCAGTTTGACGGGGCCGCGTGCCTCCATATCATCGGTCAACAGGTCAGCGGCACGTTTGGACATGTTGTTCAGGAATTTGTCTTTCGTCGCATCGTCGCAGCCCTTCAAAGCCGTGCAGAGGATTGCGCTCGAGACTTCTGCGAGCAAGGTCTGAATCGAGCGGTCATCGATCTTCATCAGATCCTCGAACGTGAACATGCTGTTCTCGATTAGTTCACCCAGATCGGCCTCGTGGGACTTGATCGACGTGAGGATGTCCTGCTGAACCTCCATGTCGAGGTTGTTCAACACGCTGGCGGCCAGCTTGGGGCCGCCGGTAAATGACGGAGCGGCGCCGACGTCCTCATTGGTCAGATGGTCGAGGACCAGGGCGTTCAACTCTTCCATCGCGGAGACGGAAACGTGTTCGAGAGTCGCCATTCGCAGCACGACATCGCTGCGAGTGTCCATCGGGAGCAGACTCAGAACCTGCCCACCGAGGCGTGGGTCCTGGTAGGCGAGTAGCGTCGCGACCACCTGCGGGTGTTCGTCGCGGACCAGCTCGGCAATGTCTTTGGGGTCTCGTTTCGCCAGAGCTTCGATTCCGCCGGTCTCCTGATTCCACAGTGACAGTCGACTGGTGATTTCGTTGGCCTTGTCGCGTCCGAGAGCCATGACCAGCAGCTTGCGGATATGACGCTGCGCGTCCGCATTGGCGCCTACCGCCGATGCCGTTCCGGCCTGTCGGCAAAAGTCCACGACGGTTTCGTGCACCTGCGCGGGGGTCAGATCCGGCAGCGTGCTCATCGCAGTAGCGAGGGTGTCGATATGCTCTGGCTCGACGTGGCGCAAAACTTCCGAGGCCTCACGTTCTCCCAGCATCAACAGAAACGCGGCCGCGCGCTCCTGGCCGCTCAGCGGGACGCTCTCCTCGACAGCTTCAGATTCTGTTTCGACTTCAGCCGCCATTTTCCAACCACCGTTTGACTACTTGCGCGGCCCTGCGCGGGTCACTGGCAGCAACCCGTTGCGCCAGGCGGATGTCGGCCTTGTAGTCAGGCCCCGCGCTCAGTTCTTCCAGCCACTCTCCAGCGTTATCGACCTGCGGGCCGGCGGCGAGAGCTTCGCCGACTGCGACGCCGGGCATGCCGGGGTTGGGTAAACGGTTGGGGCCGGCTTCGGCCTCCGGTTTGAGCAGATTCTTGAGCAGTGGGCGCACCACCACGAGCAGCAACAGCAGGACGACAAGCGTGATGGATGCCAGCTTACCAAGCGTCAGGAACCACCCCTCCTGCCATACCGGCGTGACTTCGACCGGTGTCTCCTGGAACGGCGAATTGACCACGTTGACGGAGTCGCCTCGTTCCGCGTTGAAACCGATCGCGTCCTTGACTAACTGGGTGATTCGGGTCATTTCCTCAGCCGGTAGCGGTCCGCGCGCGACATCGCCGTTCTCCTGGGCCCGTTCGGCGTGATCGATAACCACGGCCACGGTCAGACGCTGGATGCGTCCTACCGGTACCTGCACATGGCTGATGCTCTTGTCGAGTTCGTAGTTGCGGATCCAGCGAGTCGCTGTCTGGCGGCCCTGCGTGGCCGCTGCCGCGTCCGGGGCTGCGGCGTCGTCGGCACCTGCAGGTTCGTTCGCGATTGCCCCGGCGGCGCCCTGAACCGGCGGCAGTTCCGTGCCATCCCGGGTGATCTGCTCGCTGCGAATCTGCGGGCGGGGGCCGTCGTCAAAACGCTCTTCGGTGCGTTCCACGACCGAAAAGTCGATCGTCGCCGTCGCTTCCGCGCGCACTTTGCCGATACCGACGAGCGGCGCGAGAATCTGTTCGATGCGGCGCACGTAGCCGGATTCGACCCGGCGCGCGTATTCCAGCTGATCCAGGCTCAGATTAGCGCCGCCAGCGCGCTCCGGTTCGCTCAGCATACGCCCGAGCTGGTCGATCACCGTCACGCCGTCCGCCTCCATACCCGGCACCGCGGTGGCAACCAGGTGCACGATCGCAGCGGTCTGGCCGGCATTCAGCTCACGACCCGGATAGAGTTTTACGACCACTGACGCGGTTGGCGGAATCCTGTCGCGTACAAACGCCGAACGTCGCTCCATCGCCAGGTGCACGCGCGCGTTCTCGATCACGTGCAGACTGCCGATCGACCTCGCGAGTTCTGTCTCGAGCGCGTGGCGGAGTCGTACGGTGTCCATGAACTGGCTGGTGCCGATCGGAGCACTCTCCTGCAGGAATTCGTAACCCGCGCCGCCACCTCGCGGCAGTCCTTCGGCAGCGAGCGCGAAGCGGGCCTGATGGACCTGGTCCGCCGGCACTTCGACAGCGCCGCTCGTCGGGTCGACCCGCGCTGGAATGCCGGTACTTTCCAGAGTGCTCAGCACCGCGGCTGCGTCGGTGTCGGAAAGACCAGGATAAACCGCCTGGTAAGTAGCCCGGTCGAGCCACATCAGTCCGGCTATGAGCAGTGCGAGGGCCACCGCGGCTGCCACGATGATGCCGAGCTGGCGTCCTCCGATGAAGCTCGGACGATTCACGTCGCGGCCAAACAGCGTAAAGCTGGGAGACGCGGCGTCTGCGGGCACGGGTTGTACGGAACCTTGTTCTTCGGCCATGTGTGTCTCGGGTGCTGCGGCGGGTGAAGATATCGTTGTTTTATTGGGTCAGGGACAGCGGCTACACCGGGAGGCGCATGATCTCCTCGTAGGCAGTCACGAGCCGGTTGCGCACCTGCACCATCGTTTCGAAATGGATACGGGCTTTCTGCATTGCGACCATCGCTTCCGCCAGGTTCGCGTGCGGTTCACCCGTTGCGAAGTCGCTCGCCATCTGGGCGCTCTCCTTTTGCGCCGCATCAACCTGATCGACCATCTGTTTGAGTACCGTTGCGAAACCGCTGTCGGAGGCACCCGTTGCATCGGTTTGTACGCCCGGCGCTTCCGCACGCGCCGCGGCTGCCATCTCGCGCATCTGGGCGAGCAGCGCAGCTTGTTTGCTCGAGTCGATAATCATGCTTGTGGCTCCATGTTCGCGTTGAAGTGCCTTCGGTTCGCTCAGCGGCCGCCGGGAATTTCCAGGCCTTGTTCGCGCATCCGCGCAATTTTGTATCGCAAAGTTCTCGGGCTGATTCCAAGCTGCTCCGCGACGCGTTGACGATTGCCGTTGAGGGCCATCAACGTCTCCAGAATCACCCGCTGCTCGTGTCCGCGCAGGTCTTCGGCGTTGCCCGGCAACTCGTCTGGCGGCGGGGTTTTCACCACTGGGCAAGGCGACGCGTTTTCGAAGATCAGATCTTCGGCGGATACCAGCGTGCCAGCCTGGAGTACCAGCGCGCGCTGCATCAGGTTGTCGAGCTCGCGTACGTTGCCGGGCCATGGATGGCACAGCAACGTATGCTCTGCCGTGGGCCCCAGTTCCGGTATGGGGCGTCGCATGCCGTTCGCTGCACGGCGCAGCAACTGACGCGCGAGCGGCAGGATATCGGCGCTGCGCTCGCGAAGCGGAGGCAGGGTGAGTGGCATCACGTTCAATCGGTAGTAGAGATCTTCGCGCAGCATGCCTGCCTGCACCGCTTCGCGCAGATCGCGATTGGTGGTAGCGAGCAGACGTACATCCAACGCGATCGTGCGGGTACCCCCGACGCGTTCCAGTTCCCGCTCCTGGATCACCCGCAGGAGCTTTGCCTGCAGGCCAACGTCCATCTCGGTCACCTCATCCAGCAACAGGGTCCCGCCAGTCGCCTGTTCGAACTTGCCCGGGCGCGCTTGATGCGCACCGGTAAACGCGCCGCGCTCGTGGCCAAACAGCGTTGCTTCGAGCAGATTTTCCGGGATCGCGGCACAGTTGATCGCGACGAACGCACTGTTAGCGCGCGATGAGTTGTTGTGGATGAAACGCGCGAGTACCTCTTTGCCGGTACCGCTCTCCCCCTGGATGAGCGCCGTCACATCGGTAGCTGCTACACGCTCTGCCAGCTGCATCACGGCCTGCATGGTCGGGTCCTGCGACACGAAGCTTGCATCTGGAGTGCGCGCGCAGGCGAAGCGCCGCACGCGGTCGAGCAGATCGTCGTGACCGAAGGGTTTCTGCAGGTAATCGACTGCGCCGGCTTGCATCGCGGTAACGGCACCGCTGATGCTGCCGTGCGCGGTCATGAGAACGACCGGCACATCAGGATGATGGGTGCTGATGCGATTCAGCAACGCTTCGCCAGTCATGCCGGGCATGCGGATGTCGCTCAGCACGAGTCCGAAGTCGCGTTGCTCGAGCAGCTCGAGCGCCACCTGACCTTCCGACGTCGCGTGAACGTCATAGCCATCGCCCGTGAGGGCGTCCACCAACGCTTCGCGCAGCGCGTCATCGTCTTCCACGAGCAATACGGGAGGAGGTGCACAGCCAGCGTCTGCCAGTAATTCGCTCATGCAGCGGTCTCTATTATTGGCCCCGGTTGAATCGCATCACGGTCACCGCCGAGCGGGAGACGGAGTTCGAATGTGCACCCGGAGAAGGTTTCCATCAGTTCGATACTGCCGCCGTGGGTTTCGAATACGTTTCGGGCGACGGCGAGTCCGAGGCCCGTCCCGTTACCGCGGGTCGTGAAGAACGGATCGAACACATGGCTGCGCACGCCGTCGGGGATACCCGGGCCGTTGTCACGCAGTGTCAGGACCAGCTCCGTACCGCTCGGACCGGCTTCGGAGCGGGTGAGTATTTCGATTTCGCTCGCTTTTGCCTGAACACTGTTCAAGACGAGGTTCTGGATGACGCTCGCGAGGGCGTCCGGATTACCGTTTACACTCGATCCAGCCGCGGGCTGGTGGATCTGCAGGGTGCTCCCCGTGCCACTCAGATGCTCGCGCAGCGCTTCGTCAACCTGGGCGAGCAGTGCATCGACGCTGACCGGGCGCGCATCGAGCACTTCACCGCGCACGAACATCAGCAGGTCGCGGACCAGACTTTCGATATCGTCGAGCGAGCGTTTGAGTCGTTTGGCGGCGTTGGTGCGTAATTCCGCTTCCGGCTTCTGCATCCGGCTCGCATAGAGCATCGCCACCGACAATGGGGTGCGGATCTGGTGGGCCAGCGAGGCGGAGACTTCGCCGAGCGCACTCAGGCGCTCCTGGCGCTTCAGCTGAGTTTTGAGCTTCGCCAGTTCGGTGACGTCATGCAGCACCAGTAGCTGACCGCGCCGGCTTTCGAGCGGGCAAGTCTCAATGCGCACCCGGCGACCGTCCGTCAGCGCCAGATCGTTACCGGACGGATTTGCCTGCAGCACGAACGACCGGCCGACGATGTCGCGCCAGAGCGTGTCTTCGACGGGGCCGGCCAGCATGTCGAGCGCGGCAGGATTCGCCAGTCGCACCTTGCCTCTGTCATCGACGACGATGACCCCTGACGGGAGTGCCATCAGCGCATCGTCGGATGACGTAATGGCTGTAAGAGCTTCCGCGGCTGATGCGGACGACGGCACACACACCCCGCCGGATGCCGCGACGGGCGTTGCGGCCGGGAGTGTTTGATCCGATTCCATCGTGCTCGTGTTCGTCATGCTGGTTCTCCGCCGGTTAGGGCATTCGGGAGCGCCTCGGGCGCCACCATGCAGGAAATTTGACATTCGCGTTTTGTGAAGCAATCGGCATGCCAAAAATCATGCAAAGCCATATATGACAACGGCTTACAACGTATTTTTATAGAAGGACTGAAGATATATGTCAAAACTTTTCTTTGTTTTTATTGGGAGTTTCAGCACGCAATCCAAAAAACGGCCGAAGGGGGAGAGCGATATTCGTCAATAAAATGACTAATTCTTATTATTCAATAAGTTAAAGAAATATATTCAAGTGAAATATTGAATAAAACCACCTGCTGAATTGGTGATACCGCGCGCACCGCCAGCACGATCTCGGCACATTCGTCAGATCTCCGGCGGGTTTCAGCGTTGTTTTCGAGCCGGTCTTTTTTGCTCGAGTGTCAAAATCGCGGCGTCGAAATCCCGGCACCGTCAAATTCCCCGCGCATTGTGGCTGCTACGTGACCGGGTCAGAAGGACGGGCCTGGACTTCAGGCTCAGCGTACTGGGTTGCGGGGGATGCGGTATTTGCGCATCTTTTCGACGAGCGTCGTACGGTTGATGGCGAGCCTGCTGGCAGCGGTCGTAATCACGCCATCGCTCTGCTCGATCGCCCAGAGGATCAGGTGTTTCTCCAACTCGCCAACCCGCGCCCGCAGATCAACGTTGCCGGACGGGAGCGAACCCGCCGATGCAGCTTTGGGATAGTCCTGTACTGTCGGACCGAAGGGACCTGTTCTCGACTCTTGTTCAAGTTGGCGTGAGTTGTCCGCGACCGATGGTGCATCGGTCGCCGATGGAGCCTGGCGGATGCGCGCCGGGAGGTCATGGTCGCTAACCAGCCGAAAGGCGCTGTCTTCCCGCAGTCGCGCTATCAGGTTATGGAATTCATCGTCGTTCCCGGGCCACGTGTAGCGCCGCAACACGCGAAGCGCAGCGTCGTCGAGGTAAAACGGCGCCAACGGCGCGTGGGACAACGTGTTCAGATGCGCGCTGAGCATCGCCGGCAGCGCCTCCGCGCGTTCGCTCAATGACGGAATCGTCACGCATTGCGACTGACGCAGTCTGGTCATGGCGCTGCCGGGCGTCGTCGCGCTCGTCGCCGGGTCCGGGCACTCGCAGCCCACGATCAGGCGTGCCCGGCTCGATAACTCGCCGGTGCGCACGTCGACGTCGTCATGCAATTCGCCGAGCAGGCGAGCTTGCAACTCGTCGGGCAACCTGGATGCATGGTCGACGAACAGCGTGCCGCTGCCCGCGCGGGCGACCGCTCCAACGTGGTCGCTGAGCGCGCCTTCGAAGTCTCCAGCGCGATGACCGAACAGCTCGCTTGCCGCACGGGCGGCGGAGAGGTTGTTGCAGTCCAGCGCGATAAACGGTTCGTTGCGGCGACCCGAATGCCGGTGGACCAGCGCGGCGACGCTGTGGCGTGGAGTGCCCGGCGGGCCAGCGACCAGGAAGGCATCGTCACATTCACACCACCCGCTGATGGCGTTGCGCAAGGCCGTGTCAGCGGCACCGTTGCCCGGGAACCGTGCGTGCAGGTCAAAGGCCAGGTGTGCTTGCGGCGCGGCGATGGCCCGAAGAGTTGTCCACAGTTCCAGCCATCCGGACAGGTGTTGTGGCAATGCCGCGTGTTTCAGTGGTCCGGTCTCAGCGGCAGCGCCGACGCCTGTTTCCGGGTCGGAACCGAGGATCAGGACCGGAAACCGAACGGCGGGTCCGGAAAGTCTTTCAACGAGAGCCCTGCCGTCTCGGGACCGCACCCACTCAGTGCCTTCCAGCAGCACTGCCGAAAAGCCGTCGGGATCGTATTCCAGCTCGTTGATGAGATCCGCTGCGGCGTCGACGCACACCGCCGGGAACTCAAGGAACGCAAGCGTCCTCGGGATGGTGGTGGTGCCCTCTGGCGCCGCCAGAACCAGCAGTGGTTTCATCATCGACAAGCCTGGTGTCCGCGTCGTCTTTCCGTTCTGATTACGGATGCGGGCCTGCTTTTGCAGGTTTTCCAGACTGCACTATAAAGGATGGCGGTGTCGCGATTCGCATCGCACGGGAAGGGGCGGAGCCGGGTGCCGCCGGATGCCGGCACATCTCGCTGGTTAGCGGTCGGTAAGCTCCCCGGCACTATAGGCCGCGGCTGCCTGGCGACCGCGTTGTACGGTCTGCAATTCCGAGCGTAGAGCGCTCCGGTGATCGGTAGCGATACGGGTGAGCTCGGTCGAGAGTTCGGCAAGCCGCGCAAGCGTGCTCTGGTAGTGCCCGGTCTCGGATACGCCGAACGGTTCGGCAAACAATTCGCGCGCCAGTTCGAGCCGACGGGATTCGTTCTTGGCGACGCGCTCCCAGTGACCTTCCCTGGCCGCGTAGAGTTGCGATTCGGTCAGCGTCAGTAACGTCGTCAGCACGTGCCTGCGCGTGCGTGTAACGGCCGCGTCGGGCTGATCGGCCAGTCGGTCGGGCACGTCGTCAGGTTTCAAGCTGCGTGACCGTGTGGCGCGTCGCCGATGGCAATCCATGCATCGCGTATCTGCGTCAACAGCGTTTCGACCTCGGACATGACAGCTGGGTCGTTACCGGCACTCGCTTCCAGCAAGCGACGACTGCAGTACTCGTAGAGAGACTCGAGGTTGGCGGCCACCTCACCGCCGCGGTCCGCGTCCAGCGCCGAGCGCAGGCCGTCCAGAATCGCAAGCGCCTTGCTGATGCTCTGGCCCTTGCCCGCCTGGTCGCTTCGCTCGAGTTGCGCTTTGGCTGTCGCAATGCGTTCGAGGCAGCCGTCCAGCAACATGCGGATCCGTTCGTGGGGTGACGCCTGCACGACCAACCCTTCCAAACCCATGGTCTTGTATTCACGTAGCAAAGCGTCAGCGCCAAATTGCATAGTTGCCTCTAGTTGTTGTTGACGTTGATTTGGGGAATGGCTGCGAGCTGCTGAGTCAGGAAGGTACTCGTCGTCTGCAGCTGCGAGACCAGCACGTCCAGTGCCGTGAACTGACTGCGCAGTCTGGCTTCATTGGCTTCCAGCCGACGTGCGAGCGACTCGCGTTCGCCATCCAGTGCGGCCACCTGCGCGTCGAGACCATCCAGGCTGGCTTCCAGTACCGCATCATCGGCGAGGAAGGTCTCGACGATATCGTGCAGTTGGTCCGCCACGCCCCGCGAGAACGTGACGGTGCCGCGCTGCCCGACGCTGCCGCCGCTAACTTCGACCGCCAGCCCGGCCGCGACGCCCGCCCCGGTCAGTTGCCGGCCGTCACCCGTCGCCACGGTATTGCCGATCAGTCCGGCCACATCCTGCCCGCCCGTCGCGGTGCCGACCGCGCTACCGATGCCCAGGGTCGCGGCGCTGGCGCTGCCGGCCGACGTTATCTGCACTTGGGATGCTGAGCCGAAGCGATCCGATGTCAGGGTATACACACCGCCAGAAAAGCTGACGGCGATGCGGGCATTTTCCGCGCTGAGCGCACTGTCGGCGTTGATGCGGGCCTGCAATTCTGCGGCCAGCTCGGTCTCGCTAGCATAGGTACCCTCGCTGAGGGTAATGGTGCCGGACTGAACGCCGTCCAGATTGATGGCGAGCGTACTGTTATTCGCGTCGATGACCAAGGAACTGGCCGCCGCGCCGACGTAGCTGCCTCGCGTCGCGAGTTGGGTGACCTCGACGGTAAATTCGCCAACGGGAGCGTCGCTCGTGGCGGACACGAATCCGACCGCAGAATCGGTTGCGAAGCCGGACACTGCCAGCAGCCCCGCAATGCCGTCCGGAGAGCTGGCGAACGCGGCGTCTAAAACCGCGCTATCCAGCGCCAGCCTGCCGCCCTCCACGGTCGTCACGCCGATATCGGCAAGCGCCCGGAAGTCTGTGTTGCCTAGTCCGGCCACCAGATTGGTCGAGACCCTGCGCACGCTCGACTCGATGCTGCGCAGCACGGCGTCGCCTATGAGGATGCCGCCGGTTTCCGTTTCTTCATCGAATCCACCAAGCGACTCGAAGGTGTCCACGAGTGAGTTGTAGGCATCCACGAAGGATTGTACGGCGCTCGTTACTGCCGAAGTGTCGCGACTGACAGAAAGTGTGCCAGGCGTATCCGATGTGTCTTTCAGCGTCAGGGTGACGCCTTCGATGGCGCCCGTAACCGTGTTGTCGGAGCGGGTCACATTCAGACCGTCTATCGTCAGTGCCGCGTCGAGCGCGGCGGCGGTCTGAGTCAGATTCTTGCCGGCGCCCGCGCTCGCGGTCGGGTCGAAAGCGAGCGCTGATAGCCCCGTCGAGTCGACGTCAGTGCCGCCACTATCGCCAGTCACGGTTATCTGCATCGAACTCGCGGTCCCGGTCTGGTTGGCGCCGAGCACCAGGCGGTTGCCGGTACCGTCATCGACGACGCTGGCGCTGACGCCCACGTTTGCGTCGTTTATCGCGTCGCGAATGCCGGCCAGCGTATTGTTCGTGCTGTCGATGGTGATCGTACCGATATCGCGATCCGGGTCAGCGGTAAAGGTGTTTGCACCGGAGTCGAACGTACCGAAGCGGATGGTCAACGTGCCTTCGCCGACGACATCGCCCGTATCGGAGTATGCGGCCGAAGCGAGCTTCTGACTCTGTGCGAGCTGCGTCACATCAACGCTGTAGCTCGCTGGTAGCGCGCCGGCCTGGGCGCTCGCTGTGAACGCCGAGGTGTCGCTCGATTCCGCCTGGTTGGCTGTGAAGGCGGAGCTCGCGCGCAATCCCGACAGCGTGGTGCGGAATTCTTCGAGGCCCGATTTGAGTGTACCTAGACCCGAGATACGCGTTTGCAATCCGGCTTCGCGCGTATTGATTCGCTGATTGGCCGGGTCGCGCTGCGCGGCGATCAGCTGGTTCACCAGATTGTTCAGGTCCAGCCCTGAGCCGATACCTATTGCGCTGACCGCCATCGTTACCGCGTCCTATGCCGCTTCGTCGTCACTTTGAGCACGCGGATTGGCCGCGCAGCAGGATTTCTCCGCTCATGCCTCTATATCGGCCGCATCTGCGGTTTGCACAGGGTCGCAGTACAACTGATGCACTGCGCTTTGCACCCGGGTGCATTCTCAGATGTACAAAGCAAAGCAAGTGCCATGCCAGCTACCTCTGGCAGGCGCGATGGTGCGTCCGGGATCGGCTTTTCGGCCTTGCCAGATGCTTCTGTCGCGTTCTGTCGGGAGCTCGCACCGCGTGGATATCAAACTGCATCTTCGATCAGCAGGCCCGGCGGAGGATCGTCACGGCCTGATTCGGCCATTTCGGCAAGAGCTGCCGCCGTGGCGACGACAAATTCCGGCGGAAGTTGCCGGATCACATCGCCCGTTTGCGGATCCACCACCTTGACAAGCGTCTGGCCGAGCTCTTCATCGACTTCGAAATTGATCTGACGCCCGGCGAGTTTGGCCAGATCCTGCAGCTGTGCCGCCGACTCCTCCAGCTGGGCTTCGTCTACGGCCTCGACGGGTGGGGTTGCGTTGGCAGCCGGGCTACCCGGCACGCCCGCGGCATCCGAAGCTGTCGCGGAGCCACTTCCTGAGGCATTGCCGCTCTCTCGTGGGAAAGGTGTCGTCACGCGCCCATGTCCGAGCACCGCGGCCGACGGGAGGGTTTGTTCAATAGCCATGTCACTCACCCTTCGAGTACATACGCAAACGTCCGTAGCCCGCACGAGTGCGGGCTACGGGCGTTGCGATCAATGTGCGCTTTGCGCTGCAATTTACTGCAGAAGTGCAAGAACCAGCTGCGGTTGCGCGTTGGCCTGCGACAGGACCGACACACCGGCCTGCTGCAGAATCTGCAACCGAGTCAGCTCTGCCGTTTCAGCGGCGAAATCGGCATCCCGAATACGGCCACGTGCAGCCGAGAGATTCTCGGTCTGAGCGCCCAGCGCCGCGATGGTGGATTCAAAGCGGTTCTGAATGGCACCGAGGTCGGCACGAGTGCTCGAGATCTGCCCGAGCGCACCGTCCAGGACCGCGATGGCCGAATTGGCGCCGGCCAGCGATGAAATGTCCACCGAGCTCAGCTTGGTCAGCGCCGGAGACGCTGCGGTCAGACCACCGAACGCCAGGTCGGCGCCGCCGATCGTGAAGTTCTCGGCTGAGTTCAGCGTAATCGTGCCCCGGGTCGTCACGCCGTTGCCGTCTGCGGGTGCCACACCTGCAGTGGTGACAGCGGTCGTGATGGCGCCGGCATTGGTCGACGATTCGGCAATCGCACCACCGCTTGCGACGGTGTTCAGACCAACCAGGGTAGAGGTGACCACCAGGCTGTCACCGCCGGACCCGTCGCTATCCTTCGCGCCGGTATCGACCGTCGTACGTCCCGCGGCGCGTTCCGCGTCGATCGCCGCTTCGAGTGCATCTACCGCGGTTTCTTCGCCAGCGCCGTCGGTCACGACGACTGCGACGTTACCGGCTGTGACGTTGGCGGCGTTGGTGACGAACTGATAGGTCTGTTCGCCGATCGTGATGGTGTCACCATCGCCCGGGGTCAAGCCGACGTCGATACCGCCGGTGGCGCCGGTCGAGTCGATGTTGAAGTTCGCGAACGAGAGCGTCACGGATTCGTTGGTGGTGGCGTTGGAACCGGCAGAGATATCCAGCCCGGTCGCGTTGAACACGTCCTGTGCATTCGCCGCGGTGCCAGCTCCGCCTGTCAGTGAGATGTTGCGTCCGTCCGTTGCGGTCAGTGACAACGCCCCAGTGCTCGCGTCGGCGACGGCGGTGACTCCCGTCTGCGCCGAGATGGCATTGATCGCCGTGGCGGCGTTGCGGCCTTGCGTAATCGCGTTCGTGTCGGAACTGATCGAGCCGACGGCGATGCCGTTCACGACGAGGTCGCCGTTGGCGAGCGCCTTGCCGGCATTTGGTGCTGCGCCGGTAACGGAGTTCGAAGCTGTCGCACTGACGCCGGTCTCGTCGGACACGGAATTGATCGCGGTTGCCTTGGCGGTTGCACTGTCTGCGGTGACGCCGGCAGCGCTCGTCGCGGCAGACACACCCACTTCAATGCCGTTGATGGTAAAGCCGGCACCGTCAAAGGCGCTGGAGGTTACGGTCGTGCCGGTGGCCTGGAATGAACCCAGTCCTTCGGTTGTCGCGCCATTGATCGAAAAACTGATGACCTGGTTGGCCTCAGCGCCAACCTGGAACTGCGCCGACTGAAACGAACCGTCGAGGATAGCCTGACCGTTGAACTGCGTGGTCTGGCCAATGCGCTGAATTTCCGCCAGCAGCTGCTGGGCTTCCGCGTTCAGTGCGGCGCGGTCAGAGGCTGAGTTCGTCGAGTTCGCCGACTGCACTGCGAGTTCCCGGATACGCTGCAGTGAGTTACCGGACTCGGCCAGCGCGCCTTCTGCAGTCTGCGCGAGCGAGATACCGTCGTTCGCGTTGCGCAGGGCCTGATTGAGGCCTCGAATCTGCGTCGTGAAGCGTTCTGTGATCGCAAGTCCGGCAGCGTCGTCCTTCGCGCTGTTGATGCGCAGGCCCGACGACAGGCGCTGCAAAGAAACCTGCAGCGAACCCTGTGAATTCGTCAGGTTACGCTGTGCATTCAGCGAGGCGACGTTCGTGCTGATGGTTTGGGCCATGTGTCTCTCCTGAGAGTGCTGTACTGCTTTGAGCAGGTGCCAGGTTCTGCAACAGGTTGAATCTGGCTGGTTTGCAAGTTCAGGCAGCCGAGCGGTTCTCGCCTGCGTTGACCATGGCATCGGCGGGTTCGCGGCGACCTTTAGGAATTTCTTGAAGTTCGCGCGAAAGAACGCTGGTGTATTGGGGAAGGTCGCGCGACGCGGTGACGTCGCGTCGGTCAGGAGGCGAGGGTGCGGGTCTGTTTTGGGGTCGGTTCGCTTAGTTCAGGAAGTTGAACAGCGAGAGGCCCTGAACCTGCACGAAGGCGCTCTGAGAGGCTTGCAGGGCCAGGATCTGGCGGGACAGACGGCTGGCAGCTTCGGCGAAATCCAGATCCTGGACGTTGGAGAGAGACGTCTCCAGCTCGAGAATGAAATCCGCGTTCGCCTCTTCCTGCGAATCCAGTGTATTCAGGCGGGCGCCGATCTCGGTACGCAGTGCATTGAGGTTGTCTATGCCGCGGTCGATGTCGACCAGCGCCCGGTTCAGCGCGTTGCTGAGCGGCGCGCCACTGAGATCCAGGTCGTCGCTCAGATTGCCCAGAGTGGTGAAGACACTCTGATTGGTCGATGGGGCGATGGTGAACGTGTCGCCCTGCGATGGTGTGCCCCGGATGGACGTTGAGATCCCGTTGAATTCGAAGACCGCGTCAGCGGCGTAATCCTCGGCGAGTTCGAGATTGTTGGCGCTGTCGGTGACGAGCAGAGCATTCGCGGCGGAGTCCAGCGTCGTCGTGACCGATGGGGTTGTGGTTCCGGTGAGACTGGCACCGAAGAATCCGGTCACCGTATCAGCGTCTTCGGACGCGCCGACCAGGGTTTCAGTAATGGCGATGGCGCCGCCCGCCGTGGTGCTGTGGAGGTAGAGCCTGGTACCGTCCGTCGTCGCTGCCACGCCGGTGGTGCCCGACTGGGCGTCGATGGCGCTCTCGAGCTGCGCGAGCGTGCGGCTATCGCCTTCATTCAGCGTGTCGACCAGCGTTCCGTTGATACGCAGTTCGTAGGTCAGGGCGTCGTTGGTGCCGCTGTCTACGAGACCGATGGCACCGCTGCTGGCAGCACTGTCGCGCGCCATCGTGATCGTGTAGGTGTCACCATCGATGGCGCTGGCATCCTGAACGTTGCCGGGGTCGATCACACCGCTGCCGACGTTGGCCGTCGCAGGGGCAACCGTGAAAGTGCCGTTGCCGTTGCGTATGGCCTGGAACGTGTCGAAGCCCGAGTCCGCTACGGCGACCGTGTTCTGCGTGCCTACTTGAACGACCCGCTGGCCCTGGTCGCCTGCATAGCTCACGCTACCGGAGGCATCCCGGGTGAAAGGTTGCGTTCTGCCCTTGAATCCCGCGAACAAGAATTCGCCGCTGGCGTCACGGCTGTTGGCGACGTCGACAAGCTCCGCCAGTCGTTGCTCGACTTCCGCTGCGATCGCCTGGCGATCTGAGAGCACCAGGGCCGCGTCGTTGGCGGAAATCGCCAGTTCACGAACCCGTTGCAATATTTCGATCGAGCGCGACGTCGCGTTCTCCTCCTGATTAAGGCGGGTTCGCGCAAAGACGATGTTGTCCTGATGCTGATTGGTCGCAGCGATCCGCTCGCCGAGGCGCAGCGCCTCGGCGCTGCCGGCCGGGTCGCTCGCCGGCGTCAGGAGTCTGGTGCCAGTCGCGAGTTCCAGCTGAGTGCGGGCAACGTTGGTTTGCTGCGCCGTGATCTCATTGATGCCCTGACGGAAGAGCTGCGCGGTGGATATTCGCATGACTCAGCTGCGCACCGCGCTCAACAGTGTCTGGAAGAGGTCGTCTACGACAGTCAACAAACGCGCCGACGCCTGATACGCCTGCTGAAAGCGCAACAGGTCGGCGGCCTCTTCATCCAGGTTCACGCCGGATATCTGCTCGCGATCGGAGCGCGCCTGCTCCAGCAGGGCGCTGAAGGCACTGTCCGAGACCTGTGCATCGCGCGTCTGAGCCCCGACCGTGGTGACCAGCTGACCATAAGCTTCCTGCACGCTCGCAGAGTTCGTATCGAGAATCTGCTCGTTTTGTAAGGCGGCGAGCGCTGTCGCATTACGGTTATCACCAACGCCGCCACCGTTGTGCGACAGCGTAAAGGTGTCACCATTCGAAGGTGTGCCGGAAATTGTGAACGAGACGTCGCCGCCGAGCAGTGTGAAGCTCTTGCCGCCGGCGTCCGTGCTCGGATCGTAGGCGAGCGGACCTTCGCCCAACGGATCAGGGCTCAAGGTCAGCTGGTTTGCGGTGTCGTCGAAGGTCAGTGTGAGAGTGCCACTGACGGGGGCGCCGTTCAGCGGCAGGTTGGCGACGCTTGCGACCGTGATGCCGGTGATATCACCTGTTCCGGCATTTCCGAACGCCACTTCACCGCGAACGGGACCGGCGGCGGCAATTTGCGACGCCGACGTGAGCGCGAGTCCGAATCCGGCCGCGTGGGTCGCGACTGGTCGCACCTCGAACGTATCTCCGGTGGCGGCGCCAGCGGTGATCGTCAGCGTGAAGCCATCGATTTCGGTAGTGGTGAACGGCGAAGCACCGCCTGTATTGATGGCAAAGGTCTGGCCGTCGCTGTCGCGAGTCAGCGTATAGGCGTTCCCGCCATCTGCCGACAGGCTGTAGTTGCTCGTCGTCAGATTGGCGACGTCCACGATCTGTGCGGTGACTGCGCCGCCGGCGTTGGTCGGGTTCGCGAACACGGACGAAGTAGCGCTCGTAAAGAAGTCACCGCCCAGGCTGCCGTTGACGTCCATGCCGAGCCGGTGTTGCGCATTGAACGATTCGGCGAGTCCGGCGGCCACGCGCCCGAGTCCGTTGGCGGCCGGGTCCAGCACCTCATCACGGAACTGGAAGGCTGCTCCCAGGGAGCCGCCTCGCAGGGTGTTGGTGATGTTGACGCCGCTCGAATTGGTGACTTCGAGCCGATTCGGATCAAACGTTCCGCGGACGACGCTGAGCTCGGTGGTCTCGCGACCGAGCACCAGTGACTGGGCGCCCGCCAGCACGTTTAGCGTACCGTCGCCGAGTTCGACGGTGGACACGGAAACCAGCTCACCCAGCTGCCGTACCACGGTATCGCGCTGGTCCAGCAGGTCGTTCGGCTGACCGGCCGCGGCCGCCGAACGGCCGATCTGGCCATTCAGTTCGGCGATCGACCCGGTCAGGAAATTGATCTCCGTGACCGAGTTGCGCACGTCCGCGTTGATGAGCCCGTCGATCTCCCGAAGCCTTTCGTCCAGCAGGCCAAAGCGCTGACTGAGCGTGCCGGCTTCGGTCAACAGTACCTGGCGTTGGGTCGCCGAAGAGGGGTCGCCCGCTACGCCTTGTACGGCACCGAAGAAATCATCGAGAGCGGGTGACAGGCCTGCGTTCGGGTCTGCCAGCACGTTGTCGATGCGGTTCGCGAGCGACAGGAAGTTCTCCGCGTGGCTGGCGTTGGAGGTCTGCACCAGCAGTTGCGAATTGAGCGCGCCGTCGACCAGTCGGGAGATACCGCGAACCTCTACGCCGTTGCCGACGTTGAAGCCGCCGAGCGGCTGTGGGCGTGCATTTTGCAGCTCGACACGTTGGCGGCTGTAGCCTTCGGTGTTGACGTTGGCGATGTTATGCGCGGTCCCGGCGAGAGACGACTGCGCGGCCCGCAATGCCGACAGGCCGATGTTGGTCAGGCTCGGTAGTGCTGGCATCGGTCGTTCAGCCTGCGTCTGGTTTATCGGTGTTCAACGCTGCGCGCATCGTCGGTCCTGACATCACTGCCATCAGCTTTTCCGCGTACCCGGGGTCGGTTGCATAACCCGCTTCCTGCAGCGCTTTGAAATAGGTCTCCGGGTCGGCTGCGGCGGCCAATGCCAAGCGGTAGCGCGGCGCGGCGCTCAGCAGTGCCGCATAGTCATTGAAGCTCTCCGCTATGCCGGGATACACCCGGAACGAATCCTGTATCGGCTGCAGTTCGCCGTCCTTGAATTCCCGCGTCGGTTGGACCGTCACGGGCCCGGACCAGCCGCCAGTGGACTTGATCCCAAACAGGTTGTGCGAGCTGGCGCCGTTTGCGAGTTTTGGGATGTGTTGGCCCCAGCCCGACTCGAGGGCAGCCTGTGCAACGAGCGCTACAGGGGGTACCCCGAGCTTACGGCTGGCAGCTTCCGCGTGCGGCCAAACCGATTCGACAAAGGCAGCTGGTGAGGCGAAATCGGCGACAGACTGGTCGCTGCCGATGTTGGTGCCAGTCGGTCCCGCCGTCGATGGCGCATTGGCGTTATGTGTCCGCGCCTGCCTGAGCGCGACAACGGTGTTCTGAATCTCCTGATATGCGGCGATGTCCATCGCCGTTGCGCGCTGCGGCGACGATGCGACCTCGACCGCGGGCGGATGCGACGTAGCGGGCCGCAACTGGCGAACCAGCATCTCTGCGATGCCGAGGCCGCCGCCGCGCTCAGACGACAGCGCGAGGGCCAGCTGTTTGTCGTGCATCTCCTGATAGAACTTGGAACCCTGGCTATCGAGCAGTCCGTCGGCGAGCCGGGCGTTGCGCATATTGGCGAACAACATCTGCACGAACAGCGCCTCAAATTGTTGTGCCGCCTGACGCAGGGCCGTTTCCGAATGTTCTCCGGACTGTGCCGCCAGCGCTTTCAACGGATTGGTATTCGCGTAGAGCGCGGTTGCGGTGGGCAGGGCACCGCCTGATTTGATCATGTCCGCAACTCACTCATCGGTTGCATTTCAGGCGTCATTCGACAGTGCTCTACGCAACTCGCTGAAGCGCCTGAGCCATGGTTGCTCGCCCGTCTTGCGAGCCAGCTCCTTGGCGATGCCCGCCGCTGCGGCTGCGTTTCGGTAGGTACCTTGCACGAGCACGTGTTGGACCCGCTCGCCGCGCTTCAGCGTGAGTTCGGCGAGACGTGGGTAGGCGGTCAACTCACTCGCGAGCTTTCGCACCCGCTCGGCATTGCGCATGCTCACGAGTTGGAGCGTGAAATGGTCACCCGGTTGGTACGCCCACCAGTTCTGTCCGGATGGTCCTCCAACCGGCGCCGCCGTTGGCTGCGGCTCCACCGTCGAGGCGGAACGCTGGAATGCGGTTGTGGTCCCCAGGCCGACAGGCCGGGGGCGCGGACGCGGCCAACTCTCGGGCGCCACGGAGTCGTTTGCCATCCTGTCGCTTTGCCGTAGTCGCTGCGACGGGAGACCGTCTGCGCCGGCGTCAGTCGGCTTCCGTGCGCGCACCAGATCGGGCGTGAGCGGGTCGTTGGCTACAAGTTGTTCGTACTGCAGATCGGGTTCCGCGTGCGGCGGCAACGGGGCGATAACCGCGGGGCGGATATCCGCGATGGCGTCGCCAAGCGGAGACACCGGGTAGAACGGTTCTCGGCGCGGCGCGTGGATCTCGACGCGTTCGGTGTCCGCCGGCTGCACGGCTGGCGGCCACGGAGACATCGCGGCCGTCAGCGCGGCGATCTGGGCCGTGGTCACGAGCAGGCCGAGCGTCACGAGTGCCGGACCGCCGGACCATTTCGAAGGCGCGCGCACGGTCTGGCGCGGGTCGTTGTCCGACGCGATCCCGGGAGTTCTGTTCATAGCTCGTTCTGCCTGTGGAGCGGCCACTCAAATCACCACGATCTCGGCTCGAAGCGCTCCTGCGGCCTTGAGAGCCTGCAGGATCGCGACGAGGTCGCCAGGTGATGCGCCAACCTGATTGACTGCCCGTACGATGTCATCGAGTGACACACCGGGTGCAAACAGAAACATCGGGTTTCGGTCCTCGACGACGTCGATGCTCGACTGTGTGGTCTGCGTTGTCTGCCCGCCCTGTGCGAGAGCATTGGGCTGACTTACCTGATTGTCATTGGTCACCGTTACCGACAGGTTGCCGTGGGTCACAGCGGCAGCCAGCACGCGGACGTGTCGGCCGATGACGACCGTACCGGTACGGGAATTGATGATGATGCGGGCTGGTCCCTCGGCGGGGTTTACTTCCAGGTTTTCAACCATCGATACGAACTGAACGTGACTGCCCGGGTCCTCGGGCATCCGCAGCGATATCGATGTCGCATCGACCGGTGTGGCAACGTCTTTTCCGATACTGTCGCCGATCGTTTCGACAATGCGCTGAACCGTGGTGAAATCCGGCGTGTGCAGGTTCAACGTCAACGTGTTCGTGCGCCCGAACCGGGTTGGCACACTACGCTCGACCTGGGCGCCGTTCGGAATCCTCCCCGCGCTTGGAATGTTCACCGTGAGGCTCGTGCCGCCATCGGAGTTGACGGACAGGCCGCCCACCGTCAGGTTGCCCTGCGCGACGGCGTAGACGTTGCCGTCGATCCCCTTCAGCGATGTCAGTAGCAGCGTCCCACCGCGCAAACTGCTCGAGTTGCCGATGGAAGAGACGTTCACGTCGATCTTCTGTCCTGGTTTGGCGAACGCGGGTAGCGTGGCGTGCACGGCAACCGCGGCGACGTTGTTTACCTGCAGATTCACGTTCGCGGGCAGTGAGACGCCCAACTGGTTCAGCATGCTGCGCAGGCTCTGGCTGGTGAACGGCGCCTGCGTTGTCTGGTCACCCGTGCCGACGAGACCGACGACCAGGCCATAGCCGGTCAATGGGTTGTCGCGGATACCACCGATGCTGACCAGATCCTTGATGCGCTCGGCCTGTACCGGGAGGCAGAGCGCGCATCCGATCGCGATCACCAGCCATCGCGAAAGTCGCTGAAACAAAAGGCGGAATGTCGCTTTGAAGGGCATGTTTCGGCAAGCCTCAGAACGGCCACAACGTGGAGCTGAAAAACCGCGTCAGCCAACCCATCGAACTCTGGGCCGCGAGCTCGCCTGTTCCCGCGTAGGTAATGGACACATTGCCGATCCGGTTGGAGGCGACCACGTTGTCGCCGTTGATATCCTGAGGCCGCACGATCCCGGAAAGCCTGACGTGCTCCTGTCCGCGATTGAGTTGCATGAGCTTTTCGCCGCGGATCAGCAGGTTTTGGTTCGGCAGAACTTCCACGACCGTGACGGTTACGAAACCCGTAAGTGAATTGCTCTGTTCGCTGGTTCCCGACCCTTCAAAGTCCTGCTCGGATTCCTGCGTCACCTGCAAGTTGAGATCCGAGGTGGCGGCAAGCGGTAACGCGCCCGGGACATTGAACTGCGCGGCAGTGCCGAGCAGTACGGGGTTCGCGGCAGTGACACTGCTTTCTTTCGAAGTCGTGGTGGAGGTTGCCGTGGTGGCGTTGGTCGCCTCGGTCAACTGCACGGTAAGGATGTCGCCGACGTGTCGGGCGCGCGTGTCTTCGAAGAGCCGCATCCCAAAGCCGGCCTTGTAGATGGCACCGTCGTACCGCTCGGTCGGTGCAATCGTGCTCGGCCGCAATGGTGCGTACGCCGGGTCGGGCCGCAGTTCGGCTTGCTGGCAGCCGCTGACCAGCGCACCGACGAACATCAGTGTCAGGACCGCATGCGTCGGGTTACGTCGGACGCGTACCGGAAGACTGTGTTTCATCACCGCGGACCGCTACAGGTTGTTGTTGACGAAGCGCATCATTTCGTCAGCCGCGGCAATCGCTTTCGAATTCATTTCATAGGCTCGCTGCGTCTCGATCATGTTGACCAACTCCTCGACCACGTTGACATTCGAGGTCTCCAGGGAACCTTGAATCAGAGTGCCGATGCCGTTCTGCCCGGGAGTTGCTACCTGCGGTGTGCCGCTCGCGGCAGATTCCTTGTACCGGTTCTCTCCGACCGCCTGTAGTCCGACCGGATTGATGAAGTCTGCAAGCTGCAAAGTGCCGAGTTGGGTCGGTGTCGGGCTCGTGCCGACGATAGCGGTCACGGTGCCGTCGATGCCGATGGTGATGGACTGGCTGTTCGGGGGGATTGTGAGTCCGGGCTGCAAACGTGCGCCGCTCGAAGTCACGACCTCGCCGTCGGCATTGACCTGGAAGGTGCCATCGCGCGTGTACGCGAGCGAACCGTCGGGCTGAAGAATCTGGAAGAAGCCGCGACCCTGGATGGCGATGTCCATCGAGTTTCCGGTGAGAGTGACGTTTCCTTGCGTAAACAGCTTCTCGGTGGCGACCGGACGTACGCCGGTGCCAAGGGATAGTCCCGATGGCAACTCCGTGTCGAGCGTGGCATTGGCGCCCACCTGACGGATGTTCTGGTAGACGAGGTCTTCGAAGACCGCATGATCGCGCTTGAAGCCTGTCGTGTTGACGTTCGCCAGGTTGTTCGCGATGACGTTCATGCGAACTTGCTGAGCGTCGAGGCCGGTCTTGGCTACCCAAAGGGCTGGGTTCATTGCTTCAGTTCCTGCTCAGCGCGGCGAGAGGCCGCGCGGTGATCGGTTGTCTGGTGGGCGCTGACATCAAGGGTCAGCCGCTCAGACTCAGGAGGCGCGCAGACGCGGCATCACTTTCTTCTGCGACTTCCATCATCTTCACGTTGAGTTCGTGTGTGCGCGAGTAGGTGATCACCGAAACCATGGCAGCAATGGCGTTGACATTGCTGGTCTCGACCGCGCCCGGTGCAAGACGCACATCCGCATCGGCCTGCGCCGGCGCACCGCCGACGATGCGCAACAGCCCGTCCGGACTCTTGATGAGGTCGTTCTCGTCTGGATTGACGAGCTTCAACCGGTCGACTACCACCAGACCTTCTTCATCGGCTGCGCCGAGCGGCTTGATGCTGATGGTGCCGTCGGTGCCGATGTCGATACTCTCCGCCGGCTCGATTGCGATGGGTCCACCATCGCCGATAACCGGATGGCCGGCGCCCGTCGTCAGGATCCCCCCCGGCCCCAGGCGTAAGTCACCGGCCCGCGTATAGGCTTCGGTACCGTCGCGTGCCTGGATCGTGAGGTAACCGTCTCCATTGATGGCCACATCGAGATTTCGGCCAGTCGTGATGATCGACCCGGGATTCAGATTGACGCCAGCTCCCTCCGCCAGCGAATAGGTTCGGGTGGGCAACCCTTCCCCTTCGACCTGAATGCTCTCGAAACCGAGCAAATCTTCGCGAAACCCAACGGTGTTGAGGTTCGCGAGGTTGTGACTGTTGACCGCCTGCGCGGACAACATCTGCGACGCTCCATTCATCGACAGATACAGGAGACGATCCATTGGCCTTATTTCCCGTTAGTGATTACGTGTCGATTCGCGATTACTTGCCGTCTGGTAACTAGTTGATGTTCAGGATCGTCTGGGTCAGCTGGTCGGATGCGGTGATGACCTGGGCATTCGCCTGAAAGCTGCGCTGCGCCGTGATGACGTTGACCAGCTGTTCGGTCAGTTCGACATTCGAGTCTTCCAGTGACCCGGCCTGTACGACGCCTAGCGTCGCTGACCCCGGCGCGCCGGTCAGCGGCTGGCCGGAGGCAAACGATTCTGCCCACGCGTTGTCACCGACACGTGTCAATCCCTGCACGTTCGAGAAGTTCGTCAGAGATACCTGGCCGAGCGCGAGTGACTCGCCGTTGGTGTATCGCGCGAACACGATCCCCGTGTCTTCAATCTCCACACCGGC
Organism: Pseudomonadota bacterium; assembly: GCA_039030335.1. Taxonomy (GTDB): domain Bacteria; phylum Pseudomonadota; class Gammaproteobacteria; order HK1; family HK1; genus JBCCEJ01. The sequence goes on from JBCCEJ010000027.1 coordinate 27,834, forward strand.
AAGCTGCCCGCTGCTGAATCCGTCCTGAAGCAGGAAGTTGACGCCGAACTGGCTCCCGAACTGCGTGACTTCATTCAAATCGACGGTCAGTGTCTGCGCGGCTGCCCCTGCAGGTGTAAAGGACGCAGAAGTAAAGGTGCCACCAGCGGGAGCCGTCAGTTGGCCAGACGTATCAAAGGTCACCGCAGTGGCTCCACCGACCTGCGTTCCGTCTACCGTGAGAAAGTTCTCCCAAGTGTTGGCGGCGGTTTTGCGGAAGAACAGCGATGCCGTATGGGGAGCTCCGAGCGAATCGAAGAACGTGAGCGAGGTCGAGTCGTTGAAGGTCGCTGGGTTGGTCGGATCGAAAGCCGCTGTGGGTGCGGTCGCGGCGGCGTTCAGATTCGCACCGACGTCCACTTCCGTGGAGGCTTGCGGCGCCACGTCACCCGTGTCGATGCGCAGGTTGTCGATGGTACCGCTGATATTGCCCGACGAGTCTGCGCCGAATCCGGTCAGGCGCTGTCCCAGGGCGTTGACGATAAAACCTTCCCGGTCCGTACCAAAGGCGCCGCTTCGCGTGTACACGATGCTGCCGCCATCATTGACGCGAAAGAACCCTTCGCCACTGATGGCGAGATCCAGCGGATTGCCGGTAAACGATACGTTTCCCTGGCTGAATTGTTGCGTCACCGCCGCGATCTGCACGCCATCACCGACGATGTTCGCGCCTCGCTCGTTGCGTGCAACGATGTCGGCGAATTCGGTGCGCGACGATTTGAATCCGTTGGTATTGGCGTTGGCGATATTGTCAGCGGTTATCCCGAGGTCGGTTGCTGCCGCGCCCAGACCGGTCAATGCAATTCTGAAGGACATCGTTTCTACCTGTTACTTGAGTGATTGCGCGTGCAGGGGTGCGCTGGTGAAAAGACCTTCAAGGTCAACGGATTTCCAGGACATCGGTGGCATTCACGCTGCCGAGTCCCGCTATGTTCAATGTCAGCCCGATACCGCCCGCGCCGATCGACACGCTGTCTACTGTCGCGACGGTCCGGGCTTCCAGAGCCACGGGTTCTCCGGCTAGCGTGCCCTGCGCGCTAACCTGGTAGACACCGGCTGGTTGTGTAGTCCCATCAAATCCGGTGCCGTCCCAGCTAAACGGCGCACTGCCGTCCGCGCCTACGTCCAGGGTCTCCTGGTGCACCAGCACACCGGCAGCGTTCAGCACCGATACGGTGACGTTGTTGGCCGCGCCGGCCGCGACGTCACCGGTGATCGTTCCACCGGAATCGAGCCGCGCCGAAGATTGATTGAGGAGCACGGAGCGCCCTACCAGCGTGGATGCCTGCAACGCCTGCAGTGACTGCAAGGAGTTGCTGAGATCAGTAAAAGAATCCTGCAGGTCCTGGATTCCGCTGACGGTGCCGAACTCGGCAAGTTGACTCAGGAATTCACCGGAGTCCTGCGGGTTGAACGGATCCTGTGCTTCGAGTTGGGCTGTCATCAGCCGCAGGAAGTCAGCTTGACCAAGCTCGCCTGAGCTGTCCGCGTCATTATCGGTCCGGCCTTGCTGCGCCAGGCCGGGAATACTGAGCAGGCTGGAATGAACCGGGTCAGTCATATTCGATGATCCTCATGGCGGGCAACCTCGCTCACCGGCCTAGTGATAATGTGCGAATCAGGAGATCCTTACTGGTATTCATGACTTCGACATTGTTCTGGTAGGCCCGCGAAGCCGAGATCATGTCGGCCATTTCCGCGGCCGCATTGACGTTGGAGCCGAATACGTACCCCTCATCATCGGCCAATGCGTGATTCGGCATGTATTGGCGCGGCCCCGGCGTGTCGCTGCGGGTGATGCCCACAACCGTCACGCCTTCACCGACAGAGTTCTGCGTTTGTCCGACCGGGATGCTCTGGAAGATCGCGTGCTGTGTTCGGTACGCATCTTCTTCGGAACTCGCCAGTGATTCGGCATTGGCTATGTTGCTGGCGGTCAGGTTGAGCCGGATGGTCTGAGCGGCAAGCGCAGTGCTTGCCGTCGTGATGGCGCTAAACAGTGACAAGGCTACTGTCCTCCACGAATTGCGTTCAGAAGGCCGTTAATACGTGCGCCGATGAACGTAAGGCTCGCGTTGTAACGCATGGCATTGCGCATGAACTCGGCTTTCTCGACCTGCATGTCCACGGTATTGCCGTCGACACTGGGCTGGTTGCTCAGCCGGATTCGCACGCCCAACTCGGCTGCCTGGTTGGCAGCCATGTGCTCAGGTCTGCTGCGGTGCACCGCCAATTCGTCACGTGCGGCGGCGAGCGTGGCGCGGAAGTCCACGTCTCGAGCGATGTAGCCGGGCGTGTCGACGTTCGCGATGTTGCTGGCGAGTACCGTCGCGCGGCGGGCGCCAACACTCAGCGCCTGCTCGTGTACTCCAAAGATGTTGTCCAGATTGAGGGGCATGCTCGGGCCTCTGGTCCTGATGCGCTGGTGCCGTGGTGTCGGTCGCTCGTCCAGCGCGTTGAATCGCGTTACTTGAAAAGACCACAAGCAAGGGTCATGCCAGACCGGTATCGGGCCGCAGTTCGGTACAGCCTCAACACGCAATAACACCGCCGCGGCCGGTCCGTTGCCCGGACAAAGCCATGGTGGGCATAGCCGTCGGCGGACTCGTTTGGATGGCACAGCGGCTGGCGGCGGGACCGATCCTGGCCATTCGCGCCGGCAACGCTCGGCCGGTTGCCGGCAACGCTTGCCGGCGCCCGGGGGCCTGGCGCGGCACTGGTACGGCCTTCTCACCTGGCACAGAACGTGCATCGTCATGGCCAGGCTGACAGAGCATCTGGAGTGGACGTGCATGTGCGAGAGGCGAGGGGGACCAACCGGTTTGGCAAACACGCTTGGTTACGACACGGTTTCCGGTGCGCTGACCAGATCGCGATCACCTTGCGGGGTAACCGTGAGAAGTAACGACGCCCCCCGCGACCGGGCGCGGTTCGCGGCCAGTGGTCGGGTGGTTCGAGCGGTCACCTCGCCAACAGCATGGTGGCGGGGCGCGATGGCACATCTGCGTCGGATCCTGTCGGCGGCGGCGCTGGTGTCGGTAGCTCAGATGGCGGCCGCGGCGAAGCCGGCACTACACGACCCGTTGGACATTCGCGCGGCGGCCGTCCAGTTTGCGTTGCAGCAGGCCGAAGCGCAGGCCAACGTGATGCCAGAGGTGCAGGCGGGGCGTCTGGATCCACGCCTTCGCCTCGCGCGATGTGGCCTGCCGCTGGAGGCATTCCGCCCTCGCGGCGGCCGTACCGTCGGCAACCTCTCGGTTGGCGTCAGATGTAGCGACGGCCGTGGTTGGACTGTGTTCGTGCCGGTTTACGTCTCACTTCCGGGCGAAGTGCTGGTCGCAACGCGTTTCGTGGCGCGTGGCGCGTTTCTCGAGCCGGGCGATGTGCGCCTGGAAAGCCGCGATCTCGCCCGACTGCCGAACGGCTACTACGAACGGAGCGAAAAGCGTTCCGACGGGTTACCGCCAGTCTTCGGTATGCGCGTCAAGCGCGCGTTGCGCCCGGGCAATGTCGTCACTCCACGGTCGCTGGCGCCGCCGCTGCTGGTGCGTCGCGGTAAGCGGGTGACGATCATCGCCGGAGTACACGGCATCGAGATTCGCGCGGCCGGCAAGGCGCTGCGCGACGGCGCACGAGGCGACATCGTGACGGTGCAGAACCTCGCCAGCCGTCGAACTGTGGAAGGCGTCGTATCTTCAGCCGGCGTCGTGCGGGTGCGCATGTAAACGAGTGGGTCGCGCGAGGAGAATATTTAATGTCGTATCAAGAGACTGAACTGCGCCTCGTGCTGCGCCGGAACGTCGAGTCGGCCGAGCACCTGAAAGTCGTGTTGTCCGACGAGCGCATGGCTCTCACTAAACGCGACAGTGACGCATTGGAGGTTACGGCAGCGGCGAAGACCGCGGCGAGCGAGCAGGTCGCGGCGGCCTGGGATGAACTGCTGAGCTGGCTGCGCAGCGCCGGACTGGATACGGATACACCCGGAAGCTCGGTAGCCGCGGCGATCGAGGCAGCGCCGCCATCGACCCGAGTCGAGTGCGCAGCCGAGTGGCGGGCGTTCACCCAAGCCGCGGCCGACATCGCGGCGGCTAATCAGGCTAACGGGCGCATTCTGGCCATCGCGCGCCAGACCGCAACCCAGGTTCTGGACATCCTTTCCGGCACGTCGGATGGCGGCGCCGTATATGACGATGGTGGAACTGTAGACCGCACGCGAGGCGGTCGAAGCATCACGGAGATCTAGTTGTTGGACGGGAAACTGCGGATAAAGTGGGCCGGATGCAGGTTCGTGACGCTGCTGCGTAGCTGTGCGCTCGGTTGGATGGTCGTATTGGCCAGTGCGCCGGCGATGGCACACGAGGGGGCCTGGTCGTTCGACTTCTGGTTTCCTGACACCGAGAAGCGGATTCCAGACGAGGTCAGGAAAGATGCGAAGGACAAACTCGACGCGGGGAAGACGCCGGTCGGCCCTATCGAAGTCATTCTGGGGCCTGACGCAAGGATTCGGGCACGCCGGACGCCGGCTCTGCCGCCGCTCGGTCCCAACGCCACCTGCATTGAGATGTACAACCGCGTAACGGCGCTGGAAAAGCTCGCGCAGCCAGAGCGTAAACCTTTCTTTCAGGACCCTGCTACGGCAGCGTTTCTAGGCCTCGGCCTGATCGCGAGGCCGGCACCGCTAATGCTTGGTGTGAGCGCCTACGCGCGCGGGGCCGAGCGACAGCACGTGCAGGCCGACGTTGCGCGAATTCGGGTGCTGCGCCAGCGCATGGGCGACCTGCGCTGCTTCGTCCGGTAGGAAACCGTGTCGGCTCGCGGGAGCGACCCGTGAGACGCGCTGTTCTCGCCCGTTCCGGTGCGCCCAAGCTCCGCCCCTACGCATGTGTGCAGCGCGAACGGGCCTGCGCCGGCCTGTAGCCCGCGTGGACCTGGCACGTCCCTTGGTCATCGCCGTTTGCAGCTCCCTTCGCTGACCGCGTCCTGCTGCGTGCATCGGCAACGTGGGGTAGGTATTGCGCTGCATTGACTTTCGAAGCGCTTTACAGCGAAAATTCAGACACTTACCCGGGGGGGGTAAGTAACTACATAAAAAATCAGCTTTAACCCGTGGCCCTGCGAGCTCAGTAACGTTCGTGCGCGCGCTTGAGGATGGCGCGTGCTTGCAGTCTAGGGGGGCCTATGAGGCGGCAGGACCAGATGCGTTCCGCGCAACGTGCGGGGGCGTCCGCGGATAGAGTGTCGGTGCGTGCAGATGCACCAGATGCCTTCGATGCAGCAACCATCGAACGACGCCGATTCCGTCATCGTCTCGATCAGCTGAAACTGATGCCGACGGCACAGGCGGCCCGGCTGGCTGAACTGCCGGCTGTGTTGCTCTCCGTGGTGGCGATGAAATCGGAGCGACTCGCCCAACAGATCCGTCGCCAGATCGTGGTCGCCAACAGCGGGCGCACGGATGCACGTCCGGTGTTACGCCAGCTCGATCCCGCGTTGTTGACGCTGGACAGGGACTGGGAAGGCCTGTTCAGGTCGATCGTGCGCGCCGGTGAAAGCTACGACGATGTGCTGGAAGACGCTCTACACGGCTATTTGCGTTACCTCGACCGACGGGTGCAGTACCTGTACGAACTCGGCGACACGCTGCCTGCAGCGAACCAGACTCCGGGACCATTGCGCGTGCGTTTCTGAACATTCCCGGAGCGCCGTACGGGCGATTTCGGACCGAAACTCTGTCGAGTTGGCAGACTGCGTCTCGGTGGGCTTCGTGGCGGCCTTCGATCTGATAACCTCGACACCGTACACATCACATCAACACGTGCGGGAGAGAGTTAATGCGCGAAGAGTATGGCGTCGAGCTGAAGGACTTTCAGAAGGACTATTTGAATGAAATGGTCGAGAAGTACGATTTGCCCGACGTCGGCAAGGCGGTGCGCATTCTGATCGACTTCTCCTTCGAACGCTCGGATCTCGAAGAAGAGATCTTCGGCGAATCTCGCTGCCATTCCTGCACCTGAGAAAAGCTGCTGCGTGCCCGGGTGCTGGTACTCAGACGATCTGGCGCCCCGCCACGGCAGGCATTACGGCCTTGCGTCATGTCTGAGGCCAGCCAGTCCGGCAGACGCAGAGGCTACGGGGTGTCGGGCGAGGCGCACTTAGGGCGGCTGGCATCAGGCGTTCGGTCGGGCCGCTCGGTTGGAACGTTCAGTCATGCGCTCGTCTGGCTATCGTCGCCAGCAATTGATGGTGCTCTTGCGGCAGGTCTTTGCCGTTCGTAGCGCTGCTCGCCGCAACTGATCGCACCGACCGGCAGCCAACCTGCGGTTTCGTAGAACATTTGCGCGCGGGTCCCGCATTCAGTCGTGAGCCAGACCGTCGTCAGGCCCTGAGACCAAAGCCAGTCCAGCATCGTGTCGTGCAAGAGCCGTCCAAAGCCGCGGCTCTCGTAGGCCGGATCCACGAACAGCGCCCACACGTTACCGGTTGCTGCGTTGCCGATCGCGAACGCGACGACCGCCCCGTCCCGTTCGATTACCCATCCGCGCCCGGGGCTTGTGATCGCTTCTTCTACATCGGCGCAAGATATGACCGTGGATGTGAGGCGATTCTCGCGCACCGCATGGCGTACGCGCATCATGTCAGTGACGTCGGATGACTGGGCAATTCTCACCATGACCGGACAACTCCATCGATGCCGGGCGCTCGCGTTGCCAGATTCTCGCCGGCTCCATTTCCGGCGCGCCAGCCGCGCGAGATGCCACCCGGCCAATGGACCGGGCCAATCGGCACTGTGCGGCGGTTGGAGAACCAGCTTGGCACGGCACCCGACGCCGGCTGCGCATTTCCCGAGGCCGCCGCCCGCGCGACGTGATGATAACTGGCTCCCGATACCGTCGTGTCTACACAATCGCCACCTCGCCGTCGAGTCGGTTCTCTCGGGAAGCCCGCAGCAGTGCCGCGCTGAACCCGAGCGGCCCCATGAACCACGCGGCTCCTGATGCGATCGCTCGGTTCTCAGGTCGCAGACCATCTCGGCGCTCGCGTCGTGTCAATCGTGCCGGTGTCTGGCGGCGATGTCGCCGAAGCTTTCAAAGTCGTCCTGGATGATGGCACGAGCGCCTTCGCGAAAACCCACCGCAACCCGCCGGCGCGGTTCTTTACGACAGAAGCCGCGGGTCTCAGCTGGCTCCGCGATGCGGGCACCGTACGCGTGCCGCGGGTTTTGGCCGTTTCCGACGACCCGCCGTTCCTGGTGCTTCAGTGGATCGACATCGGTCGCGAAACGAGCTCCACCGAAGCTGATTTCGGGCGCGCGCTGGCCGCGCTCCATCAGTGCGGTGCGGCGTCTTTCGGTAGAGAAGACGGTCGCCGAACCGGCAGCCGTGGGTTGCCGAACGACCCGTGCGCTACCTGGCCGGCATTCTATGCGCACAATCGTCTGTTGCCGCTGGCAAAACTGGCATCCGATAGTCGCGCGCTACCGGGCGCCAGTGTTCGAGCGATAGAGTCGATCGCTTCGCGCCTCGATGATCTAGGTGGTCCGGCGGAGCCACCCGCACGCCTGCACGGCGACCTATGGGCCGGTAATCGTGTCATCGATCTGCACGGATCGAGTTGGCTCATCGACCCTGCCGCGCATGGCGGCCATCGTGAATTCGACCTGGCCATGATGCGGCTCTTTGGAGGATTTGGAGAGACTTGCTTCGATGCGTACGCAGAAGTGACGCCGCTCGCCTCAGGGTGGCGCGAGCGCGTGCCGTTACACCAACTCGCACCGCTGATCGTGCACGCGATCAAATTCGGGGGCGGTTATGTCGGGGCAACCGGCCGGGCTCTCGCTGCGTTCAACTGAGCCTTGCCATGCCGCCAGGCGGCGGGCGTGTTGGTCGCCTTATCGGGCGCGGTAGCCTGGCTCGGCCGGCCGAGTCAGGCAGCAGTTGCAGGGCACGGCCGACCTCACGCGATGGCAAACGATGCGGGCTTCACGTGGGCGCATGCCCTCCCGTGCGCAGATGTGCTGCGAAGCTTTCAACGTCGATGTTGCCGCCGCAAACGATGATGCCGACGCGCTTGCCGGCAAGTGCCTGTTGAAGCGGACCGGTGGCGGCCGCGTACGCTGCCGCGCCGGCCGGCTCGGTGACAAGTTTCAGCTCCGTGTAGAGATCCACCATGCCCCGGCACATGGCGACGTCGTCGACTTTGACGAGCGCGTCGAAATACCTGCGGCAAACACCTAGCGTGTATGGCTCCGTCATCGGTGGAGCGAGACTGTCGGCGATGGTGTTGTTGGTAACCCCGCTCACCGGTGCCCCGCGAGCGAAGCTCTGGTGGACCACATCGGCACCTTCCGGTTCGACGCCGATCATCTGGCAGTCTGGCTGTAGCTGCTTCAACGATGCGGCGATTCCCGCGCCGAGTCCGCCACCGCCGAGCGCTACGATGCAGGCGTCGAGGGGTTCCGACTGTGCGTCTAGTTCCAGCCCGATCGTACCCGTTGCGGTGACCAGCGTTTCACCCTCGAAAGGATGGATAAAAGTGCGTTCCTCTTCCCGCGCGATGTCATCGACCATCTGAAACCCGGTCATGCCGTCGCTTGCCATCAAGAGCTCAGCACCGAGTGCCCGCACGGCCGCAACTCGCGCGGGGTTGGCTGATTGCAACATGACCACCTTCGCAGAGGTGCCCAGAACGCGGGCCGCGTACGCCACCGCGATAGCATGATTGCCGGCACTGATTGCCGTGACTCCGCGGGCCCGTTCCGGCGCGCTGAGCGCCATCACGCTCGCGACCGCGCCCCGTGCTTTGAACGAGCCGGTCCGCTGCATGAGTTCGAGTTTGAAAACGAGCGTCGCATCGAGCCCGCTGACCTTGTGCGCCCGGTCGCCGGTCCACTCGATCACAGGTGTCCGGTCGACGTGTGGTGCCAACGATGCGGCGCTAAGTCGAATTGCATCGATGTTCGGCGAAGGAGGGAGGACATCGGTGTTCAAGAGGATGAGACTCCTGCGGTGTCGCGCTCTGGATAGTTTGAATCTGTCAGGGCTGCTGGGCGGCGGCCCATCGAGATGGCGTTTGCGCATCGACCGCCACAGTCTAGCTGGATTCGGGGCCGGGCCCGTAAATGATGCGGGCGTGTCGTAAACCGTTATTCTTGGCGACTTTCCTGTCCGTGGAACCGACGGGCGCGAAGTGTACATAGAAGGAGCGACCCGAACATGATCGACATAGGGCAACAGATGGCTGCGGTGCTGGACGCGCTCGGCCTCGACCGCGTGCATCTGGTCGGATGGGGATCGGCCGATTGGGGCCCGACAGTCAGTGGATATGCCGACCGCATCAGTTCACTAACTCTCGCTTTCCCGGCACTGAGGCTCGGCACCCCGGACCAGATCGAGCCACCGGTGCTTGGCTTTACCTCCGACCAGGGTAACGGCCCCGTCAATGCCGCGCGCCTGCGGTCCAGAGCGACCGCTTTGCGGGAGGTCGAATTTGCCGGCTACAACGCGGCGCTCTGGAACGATGTCATCGCCGACAATGCGGCGACCATGGAATCGAGCATGCGCGCCTTCTTCGCGGAGCACCCGATCCCGGGCGTCGTGATGCGTGCACAAGATGGTCAGGTTGGTGAGATTCGTTACACGGTGCGCGGAGAGGGGCCGCCGCTCGTCGTGTTGCCCATCGGGCTCGTGCCGGGTCAGTGGGATGCGGTTACCGGGTCACTGGCAGACGCGTTCACGATCGTAACACTCGGCGGCGCACCGCTCGGGATGGTCGCCACGTTAGAGTCGCGGGCCGAGTCTGGCTACGGCAAAGTTGTGCGGACCCTGCTCGACGAGTTGGAGCCGAAGCCCGCAGACCGGGTGCTCGAAGTTGGCTGCGGGCCCGGGTCACTGTTGCGTGAGCTCGCGACCCGCCATCAGTTCGACCAGCCTCTTCGGGGCGCCGACATCAATAACTATCTGATGGATGAAGCGCGCGCATTGAACGCTAGCGCCGGACTCGCTGAACGCATCGAAATCACGCACGGCAACGCGGAAGCTCTGCCCTTCGAAGACGGCGAATTCGATCTGCTCTACTGCTCGACAGTGCTCGAGGAAGGGCATGCCGATGCAATGCTGGGCGAGTTTCTGCGCGTGCTGAGGCCCGGTGGACGCCTGGCGGTAGCCGTACGCTCGATGGATATGCCCTGGTGGGTCAACATCACCGGCAACGACACACTACGCAGTCAGTTGAATTCCCTCGCGCCCCGTACCAGTTCTGGAGCCGGCCCCGGCGGTTGCGCTGATGCGAGTCTTTACGCGCGGGTCACGCGCGCGGGCTTTCAACAGGTACGCATGCGGCCTCAGCTCGCCATCTATTGCGCCGATGCGCGCTGCCTGGAAGTGCGCGAGCGCCTGCTGGCTATGCTGACGGGCGACGAAGCCGCCGAATTTTCGGAACTCGCAACGGCGGCCGAGTCAGCTGGCACCTTCTTCGTCGCGGAACCCTTTCACGGCGCGACCGCGCGGCGCTGAGTGGTGGCACGTCGCCGGTCGGGGTCAGCCTGCCGCTGATGCGTCAGAATTCGTTCGCGTCTAACGAGAAGTCAGCGAAAGTTGAAGGTGTTGTTACCGCTCTTCACGGCGAATTTGTACATCCCGGCCCGCTTCAGTCCGCCGGCCCGGCAGTTCGCGGCCTTATCCGCATTGCCGATTTTGAATTTGCGGCCGGGGTTGATGCACATGGTTGCGTCGCGGCCAGCCAGGTCTCCTGATTTCGTGGTGGCGTGCAGGTAGATATCGCCTTCGTACTTACGGTCGGACCAGAGTCGCCTGCAGTTACCCGCGTCGACTTTCCACCAGCCTTGTGTGACCCAACCGGTCGCGGAACCGTTGCGCGGTGGACGCACGTAGTGCGCGACGACGGTCCAGATCGGTCCGTTCCGACGATTGCAGATGCTCAGGTTCGCGCCGACCTCGACAATGCACCAGACCTTGTTGCCCTGGTAGCGCCAGCGGGTTGTGCCGTGGGCACGGGAGCAGACGCGACTCAGATCGATACTGCGTAGTTTGGTCCAGAAATAGGTGTTGAAGCCCGGCGCCTGTACGCCGCACCTGAACTTTCTGAGCTTGGCGTTATAGCCGGCAAACTGCAGCTTTTGCGACGCACAGTATTGCTTGAGGTTCACGCGCACTTGTTTCGTCGCCGCGGCCGCCGTGGGGGCGTACGCGATGGTGCCGGCGCAAAGGCAGGCTTCCAAGAACAGGGCCGTGGCGACGGCGCGACCGCGTGGTCGCGAGTTGATGAGGGTCATGTAATGCCTTTTGTTGAGCTGATGAGAGCGCCCGCCAGATGTTGTTACAGCGTCACACCCCGTGCGATCTCGTCATCGGATCGTAACGCGTGACGAGGTCGTTTAGGGTCACGCAACTGAGTTTTCGGTTTTGCTTAAGTGCGTGCACCCTCGCCTGGCGCCAGGCGCTTCGTCGACCGGACCCTGGCCGGTACCGCCTCGCCGCAAAGGCCAGCCCAGCGGCCGCAACGGGAATGCGCTGGCGCGCAATGGTGACGTCCGTCCGTTACCATGCTGACGTGTTCGGATGCGGTCGTTTGCCGGTTCCTGGCGGTATCCGCTGTCGTCGAACACGGTCCCCGGGCGTTTGCCCAATATCAGTTGGAGATACGATGGACGAGTATTTTGACCTGGGCACCTACGAGAGGACGGTCACGACTGACGTGCCGGAGGCCGAGGTCTGGTTTAATCGCGGCCTGAACTGGTGCTATGCGTTTCATCACGCTGAAGCCATCCGTTGCTTCGATCGGATGATCGCACTCGATCCCGCGTGCCCGATGGGCCACTGGGGCAAGGCCTACGCCACCGGGCCGTACTACAACATTCCATGGGCCAAGATGTCCGCGGCGGGACGCGTCGCGGCGCTGGAGATCACGTACGAGCATTCGCAGCGTGCCCTGGAACTGGCGGCATCGGGTCAGGCGAGCGACGTCGAAAAGGCACTCTGCGAAGCGTTGACCAGCCGCTTTCAGGCGCCACAGGTTGCCGACACCGATATCCTCTCCGACTGGGACGACGCCTATGCTGAAGCCATGCGCAGGGTGCACGCACGCCATGCCGATGACTACGACGTCGCGGCGCTATGTGCGGAGGCGTTGATCGTTCGCACACCCTGGCAATTGTGGGATCTCGAAAACCGCGTCGCCGCACAAGGCACGGACACCGTAGAGGCGATCGGGATCGTCGAGCGCGGGCTCGCCGAGGTGAAGCGCTCCGGCGCGGCGGCGCATCCCGGGCTGCTGCATTTCTACATCCACATCATGGAGATGTCGCCCGAGCCTGAGAAGGCACTGGAGGCCGGCTATGAGTTGGAAGCACTGCTACCTGACGCGGGGCATCTGGTACACATGCCGTCGCATATCTACGTGCTCTGCGGTTTGTACGAGCGGACCATCACGTCGAACCAGCAGGCCGTGGTCGCCGATGAGAAGTACCTGCAGCAATACCCCGAACTCGGCATCTTTCATATCTACCGGCTGCACAATCTTCACTTTCAGGTCTACGGTGGCCTGTTCTCGGGACAGTACCAACCGGCAATTCGCGCAGCTGAGCTGATGTGTGCTTCGGTCCAACCGGACTATCTGCGGGTGGACAACGCTTTCCTGGTCAACTATCTCGAAGCGTTCTACGGCATGAAGGCGCACGTTCAGATCCGCTTTGGCAAGTGGCAAGCGATCCTGGACGAACCGCTTCCGGCCGAGCCGGCGCTGTTCTGTGTCTCCAGCGCGTTCTGGGAATACGCGAAAGGTATCGCGCACGCGGTCCTCGGGAATATTGCGCAAGCCGACCAGCAGCGCAGTGCGCTGCGACAGGCACTCGCCCGCATTCCCGAACAACGGCTGGTTTTTCACAACGAAGCCCGGGACATCGTCGCGATCGCCGTGGCCATGTTGGACGGGGAGTATGAGTATCGGCGCGAGAACTATGCTGACGCCTTTGAACATCTGCGTCGTGCTGTGCACCTCTACGACACGCTGAACTACTCCGAACCGTGGTCGTGGATGCAGCCGCCGCGGCATGCGCTGGGCGCGCTGCTGCTGGAACAAGGCCACGTGGAGGAGGCTGCCGAGGTCTATAAAGCCGACCTCGGACTCGACGCGACACTCGTGCGTCCGTCGCAACACCCGGACAACGTCTGGAGCCTGCACGGCTATGCCGAATGCTGCGAACGTCTCGGTGACCACGACGGTCATCAGCGTGCCACGGCCGCGCTCGCCAAGGCCTCGGCGGTGGCGGACATTCCGATCACGGCGTCGTGTTTTTGCCGTAAGTCGCGCGCGGCTGGTTGATGGTCGGAGCGTACTGGTTACGTGCGGCCGCTGCCGCGTGGGCTGGTGGCGGATTGGAAGTTCAGTCGAGGTGCGCGCCCTGGGTGTTCCCGCGCCGGGTTTCGACAGTTTCTACTCCAGGCGGCCAACGAAGCGCGCGGCGATAACGGATTACTTCGGGACCGGCGGCGCCGGTCCCGGAGCCGCGTGCGCCGTTGTGAGCAGCTTTTCGATGAGCTCTGTCGCCGGAGTGGCGTCCCATTGCAATGCGCCGATATGCCGGCCCAACCAGTCCCCGTCCCCGGTGACGATCAAGGTCGTGGGGTAGTGGTCGGCCAGCGTCAACGGGACCCAGTCGGCTTCGTCAGACGCCGCGAAGGCCGGCAGATGACGGATGGCGAAGCGTCGATAGAAATGCCGGCTTGCAAACGGCTGGTCGAACATGGCGACTGGCAGTACCAGCAGCCCCCGACCAGCGAATTTCGCCTGTAGCCGGTCGAGTGAGGGCATCTCGTGGGCGCACGCATGGCACCAGCTGCCCCACATTACGATTAGCGTTACCGGCCGCAGCACGCTGCGAATGTCTGTCTCGCCGTCAGGCCCGGATACGCGCAAAGGCGGGAGTTGGCGCACTGGCTCGAACCAACGGATGGTAGCGATGTCGTCACTCAGCAGCTGAGCGGCAGCGACTGGCGCAAGCACGCCGCCGAGGAGGAGCAGGGCCAGCGCGCGGATCATGAATCGACGCGCTGGCGCACGTGCACGATGGCGCCTACATCGAAGCTGTCACGCCACCCTTTTTGCACAAACCGTCGCGGAAACGCGTGGCTCTCCCGATAGCGTTGAGGTTCACGGGTCTTGCCCATGACGATGGCGTAGTCGCCTCCGCCGTAGCCAACCGTGACGATGCCGTAGCCCTGCTTGCGGGCGAGTTCGATGCGCCGCTCCGGCCAACGCTCGTGCTGGATCAGGATTTGCGCTCCGAATGCAGATTTCGCCCCGGTTACGAGCGCCCACTTACCAGCGCCGTACTTGAGGTGCTGGACTTTGCGCCCGGCGCTCCACGCTTTCTCCATCGCCTGCACCGGCACACGGGCTGATACCGTGACACGCTGCAGGCCGGTTTCCTTCGTGCCCGACATCACGACGAACCAGTGGCCGTTTCCGTAGTCGATGCTGGTTATGTACCGGTTCTTGGCGAACCGCTCCTGGATCCATTTCAGCGGAAAGTCGCGCGGCGCCCAGTAGCTCTGACCGTTGTAGGGATTGTCCTTGGCGATGCCGAGCAGCCACTGTTGCTGCCGGTGGTCGAAGACTACGTACGCGACATCGTGTTTGTTTTTCCAGGCGGCCTTGATCTCGGCATCTGGGAGGGTCTTCGAAGTGACGAAGCTCGAGCTGAAGTACTTGGCCTTGTTCATGACGACAACCCAGCGGTCTCGGATCTCGCTCAGCCGGTTGCTGACGCGGGCCGGGACCTTGGCGAGACGGCTCGCCCGGTCGTAATCGCTCATCGCCGCGCGGGTAGACCCGAGTTGATCATGGGAGGCGCCGCGGGCGACGTGGGCTTTGGCGCGCCGGATCTTTGGCCAGCCGTCCGCCTCGTTCAACACGGCGTCCAGATCGTCAACTGCCGCCCAGTGGTTGCCGAGGGCGCGGTTGATGCCCGCGCGTGCATAGCGCAGCTCGCGGCGCGCTGCCGGGTCGCGCTCGACTCTTACGGCCTGGTTGAACGAGCGCAGTGCCAGCTGCTGCTCGCCGGTTCGTGCATGAGCGACGGCGCGCAGGCGATGCACCTCATCGAGGGATGGGTCGATCAGCAACGCACGTCCGAGATCCTCGAGAGAGCGCTCGGGTTGCCCCAGGGCCAGGAACGTGGCGCCGCGCATCTGGAAGTAGAGCCCGTATTCGCGTTTGACCGGTACTCGCGCGATCGCGGCATCGAAACGGTCGAGGGCCGTTTCCGGATCTTTTCGCTTGAGCGCATCGAGCCCGTCCAGATACACCCCCCAGCCAGGGATGGGAGCTTGGGCGCGTGCGTCGAGCGCCGCCAGCTCCGCTTCGCCGCGGAGCCTCTTCAGATGTTCGCCGGCGGTCTTTGAGACATCCGCGTCACCGCGCTCCAACGCCTGCGTGAGATAGCGCTCGGCGCGCTCAGGGTCTCCCGCCAGCGCGTAGGCAATGCCGGCAGCGAGAGATGCCTCCCGTTCCGGAAACAGCGCGGCAGCGAGGGCGTAGGCGCCGCCGGCCCGTGCGAACTTCTGCCCCGATTGGGCTTTGCGCCCGGCCGACATGTGAGTCTGGTACCGGAACTCCTCGTTCGCGCTGTCTCCGATCGCGCGAAGCTCGGCCTGTTTATCCTCCGGTGCGCGCTGCTGCGCTTGTTGCAGGAATTCCCTGGCCATGTCGAAATCGCCGCCGCGCATCAGCGCGGATGCGGCGACCGCGTAGGCTTCAAAGCGCTGGTCATCGATCTCCGCAGCGCCAAGTGCTTCGGTGTAAGCGTCGACCGAAGCGTTGCTCTCCAGCATCTCGACGGCGCGCGCTACGGCATCTTCATACGCGTCGTTTTGACTGTAGGCACCGGAACGGACGTCACGCAGGGCGCTCAACCGTCCCTGCGCGTTGGCCCGGTAAGTCCTGGAACCCTTGTCGTTCTGAAGATATCGCTCCAGCCATACGATGGCCTTCTCGATATTGCCTCGCCGCTCTTCCAGCGTTGCGAGGTTGTACATTGCTTTGGCGTAGGTGGGATCGGCACCGATGATGGACTCGTACGCCGCGACGGCAGAAGCGATGTCGCGGCTTTTCAGAAATGATGCGGTTGCGGCCGTGAAGTCTGCTTCCGACTTGCGCCGCAGCTGTTTGTCGAGCGCCATGGCCTGGGTGGCCGCCAGGACACAACTGACCGCCACCGCCGCGAGCCAGCCCACTCTGCGGCCAGGAGGCTGGAAATCTCTCATCGGATCAGATCCTCGTCTTCTTTAAGGTCGCCCAGGAACGCTTCATCCCAGCGCGAGGTGGTTCTCGCGAATGCCTGCATGAGCCGGTCCAGATACTCTTTGGGAGGCGCGATGAAACGAGCCTCGGTAAACAGCGTTTCGGTATTCTGTTCGAGGCCGCTCGCCTCGCTCCAGACCGCGCCGGTGCGGCGTTCGTAGTTATTGCTCGCGATCGACGTTATGGAACGCTCGCGGAGGTAGCCGGTGACCTTCCGTTTCCAGCGTTTCGCCTGCTCCTTCGGGTCGAGGCGCCTGGCAGCCTGTTCGAGTTGTCCAGCCGGGGTCAGTCGGTGTATGGCGCCGCGCACCGAGTCGGTCAGGCGGGTCGCCAGGTGGTCTTGCTTCGATGACTGGAATGCCCCCCAGATACGCTTCGGCGTGCCGGCGACGTCCTCGCGGTAGCTCTGCCGGAACGCGTCGCGGCCGTCCCGCCACACTTCGACAACGGAGTCGCGCAGTGCCCGCGTCTTGAATGTGACGCGCTGGCGCAGCCGTTGACCGCTTTCGGGCAGGCTGTCTACGAGCCGGTCGAGAGCACGTCTTACCGCTCCTTTGCCGTCGGCGTTGGCGGTTGGAGACGGGGCATCGGGTCCGAGGCGTGCGAGGCTCGCCATCATGCGCTCGCGCGTCTGCCGCCGGGCGCTCGACAATGCTGCGAGCCCGGTCGCCGCGTCGGGAACGGTTGCAAACGCCGACGTTCGGGTTCCGTCGTTCGCGGCGAGTTGCCGCCGGCGGGCGCGCGCATCGGCAACCGCCCGTGCCGCCTGTTCAGCAGCCAGTGACCTTTCGCTCGCTTCCCAGGCGGCGAGCGCTTTGGCCTGACGCTTGCGCAAGCCTTCGAGTCGCTGCTCGGCGGCGCGCTGCTCGCGTTTCAAGTCGCGAATTCGGGCTGGTCCCGGTTCCCGCCGGGTAGGGGACGACGCCGCCGTCACAGCGGTTGCCTGGCGATGTGGTTTCTGCCGGGCCCGGTAGCGTTGGCGCGCGATACCGCGCGCTTTCGCTTCGGCCAGCCGGGCTTCGCGCGCTGCCCGCCGTGCTTCGCGCTCCGCCGTATGACGCTGTTCCCTGAGCGCCGCTTCGGCCGCATCCCGTTCCGTATTCTCGAGCTGTCTCATCTGCCAGTGGGCACGTCGATAGGCGTTCTCCGTATCGTTGTACTGTCGCTTGAGCGTCCGTCGGCGAGCACGCAGGTCGGCGAGCTCGCGGCTCGCTCCGTTCACTGCTTCGCGGTGCTTGTGGCGGATGCGTTCGCGGTCGGCCGCGAGCTGTTCCAGGCGCTTTCGGACGTTCTCTTTGAAGCGCTTCTGATAGTCGCTTCGACGCTGCTCGAAGGCGCGGATACGTTCGGCAAACGCGCGGTCTTTCTGGTCGGCTGTGGCGTCGAGGCGCGTCAGCTTGTCTGCGTGTTTGCGGCGCAGCGGTTCCTTGCGCTGTTCCTGCGACTTCACGCGTGCTTGGAGCCGCGCGATCTTGGCGTCGAACTCGTCGCGCTTGCGTTTGATCTGGGCATTGCTTGCCGGTCTGGCGCGGCCACGCACCTCGCGCAGGTGTTGACGGAAGGTCTGCCGCGTTTCCAACTCTATTTGACTCTTCGGGCGGTTGCATTTGGAACAGTAGAGCCCGTCGCGCAGTTCTCGAAGCGAACGCCGTTTGACGGCCTCCAACTCGGAGATATCGGCGCGCAGGCGGCTCACCTGGCGGTCGATGCTGGAGGTGTCTGGTCCGGCCGCGCGCGCTGCGTGAATGCGCTGGCGCTGTTCTGCGTTTTGCATCCAGCGCGCCGCGCGGAGATCGCTCAACTTCGCATCGAACTCGGTGCTGTCGAAGCGGCGCGCTTCGAGTTCCTGCGTCGCGGCGTCGATGCGGGCGGTATCAGGTCCGCGCCAGTTCAACTCATTGACGCGGCGCTCGGCCTGCTCGATCGCGTCGTCGACCGCACCGATGCGTCCGCGTATGGCCGCACCGCGTTTCACCATCTCGCGGGTTTGTTGTTTCGCGACGGCACTGGACGCAAAGTCCAGATAGCCTTGCGCAGCCCCTGGAACACCGACCGTCACCGCGAGCAGTGTTGCCCGGACTGCAAGCCTTGCGGTAAAGCCGATCACGGCTTGACTCCGAGCTGCTTGTACACCGCGTCCAGCGCCGCTTTGCGTTCACTTGATTCGCGCGCGCTGGAAACGACCGGCGATCCCGCTTCCAACAGTTCCTGCTCGACCGCCCAGGCCCGCGCATCGGTCCATTGTTCCGTGAGCCACGGCCAGGCTATATAGAGAAGGGCGGCCAGGAACGCATAGAACCAGAAAGATTCCGGTGGGTCCTTGTCCTTACCGCTGTGTGCGTCTGCGCCGATGGACGGAGCTTCCGCCCTGTAGATGCGTCGTTCGCCACGAGCGCTGGTCACCACCAGGTATTCACCGCAGCAAGTGCACTGGAACGGCTCGCCCGACAGGGTATCGGGGAGCGGCAGGAATTCACGACAGGTTACACAAGGCGCGGAGTAGCGGGCCATATCAGCTCCTGCAGAACCTGGTACGTTTGAACTTTCGCTCGCCACATACGGCTTTGATGTCGACTGTCAGGAAGCTCTTGCTAACGCACTTTGCGTTGTAGCGGCGTATGGCTTTGTTGAGCTTGCGCCGGTTCGAATTGATAGAGTCGACCCGCCCGTTGTAGCCGCTGACCGCGCGCCGCTTCTTGCGCACCGCATCGTTGTAGAGGTTGGCCTGCCGGTTATAGCTCTGGGCGTCGTTCAGACCCTGGAACACGCCCATCCACGTGCGGGCTTCCGACATCGCTTCATCGGCTGATGCGATCTGGCGCCGATAGCGCCCGAGTTTGTCTTCGAGTCTGCCGATGCGGTCCTCGTAGTCATCCGCGGACACGGACAACTCGGCGCAGCTTCTCACGTCATCGAGCTTTAAATCCGTGGCGCGGTCGGGTGACGCCGCAGCTGCCGTATCCCGGTCCGATCGCGAGCGTCGTCCTGGAATTCCGTCGAGTGGCCATGGGTCTTGGTAGGTCTGTTGACGGTGATTGATGCGGCGGCGCTCGTTCGCGCCTTCGCTCGCGATCAGGCGCTGACTGAGCGCACCATCAGACCAACGTTTGCGGGCCGCTCGGATCGCGAGCGCACTGCCGGTTAGAGGAATGCCGAGTTCGCCGTGGCCATCTGTTCGCAGCCGCAGTTCGTGTCCGCTGGCGAGTGCGCTCAGGTCAGCCGCGGTGAGCGGTATTGGTTCCTCCGCGTGGGCTAGCGGCGTCTTTGCGACAAACGATAGCGGGGTTGGGTCGCGCTTTCGGAAACGGACTTCAGCGCCCCGCACCCGGATGCTTCCGGCCGGCGCCACGCGAAGTGACGCATCCTCGCCAGACGCTGGTTCGATCCGCAGCGTCCACAGTTCCTCACCGACGGCGATCCGAAACGCCGGGACGCTGCCACCTGACTCGAGGCGCCAGCGACGGTCGGGTCGCGGCGTTGGCATCGATACCATGTCTGGCCAGTGTTCCGCGACGAGATACGGAAGATCCTGCCCGTGCTGCACGTAGCCGTATGCGGTCAGGGCGGCACCGAAGGCTAAACCGAGTGTCAATCCGAGACGCCGCCACGGCAATACGCGGGCCCTGCCCGATGCCGAGGCTGAATCGCGTACCGCCACGCTTTGGCCGTCCACTGCGAAGTAGGGTGCCGCGAGGTCGATATCGACGATCGCACTCGCCGGCGACAGCTCATCGCCCGGGCTTGCGCGCACAGCGCAGACGTCGGCGATGGCCGGCGCGGCCAGCTCGACGACGCCGAGCGGCGTCTCGACCACCGCGATGATCTGCCCCGCGTGGACCCGGTGCCCGGCCTCGACGCTGACATGTAGCAGGCGCGCCGGGTAGCAACCCGGATCGGCCTCAATTTTGATGGACTGGACTGACATCCGAGGTTTTGGCTTCCCAGGGTCCGTCCGGGTCTCGTGAACTCACCACACGTCTGATGACATGCATCATGCCACAAGCCCAATGAACGCCGGTGCGGCGCGCTCGCCTGTGCATCTGGATTGACGGGAACCCGGTGGCTAGTGGCCTGACGTCTGTAACGTCAAAGCGGGGATGTCGGGGTCGACGTCGGCAAGGATCCGACGCGGCAGGTCTGTTGTTGGACCAGGTCTAGAGAAACACCCGCTCGACACACCAGTACGCCGCTACCACGGCGATGACGATGGACCCCGGCATCGCAACGATGTCGCGATAACCGTCCAGCCGCCCGACGCGTGCTGCCGCCGCACAGAAGCCAAGCAGTAAGGCGGTCGCCCCGATCAGCGAGCCCAGATCTTCGAGTTGCCCCGCGTTGGCAGCTGGCACAACCAAGGCGGTGACCAGCAGCATTGCAGCGAGGTACACAGCCGCCGTCGCGTTCGACTGTGTGACCCGGTCGCTCAGCCGAGCTGCCTTCAGGACCACGGCGTAGGCGATGGCGACAACCGCGATCTGACCAAGCTCCACACCGACGTTGAAACCGACCAGCGCTGGAATGAAGCGGCCCTCGGGCAGGCCAAATTCTGCCAGCACCGAGGCGAAGCCAAGGCCGTGCAACAGGCCGAATCCAAAAATGACGACCGGACGCCAACGCGAGAGCCCGGTCGCGTAAAGGTTCTCGACGGCCACGTAGACGATCGACGCGGCGATCAGAGGCTCGACGATGCTGGCCGGAACCGCGACGTAGCCAAGCGCTGCAAGCGCGAGCGTGAGCGTATGCGCGAGTGTGAAGGCACTGATCTGCCACAGCAGTGCGCCGATTCGGGTCGACAACAGAAACAGACCCAGGACGAAGAGTATGTGATCGAGCCCCTTCGGCACGATGTGATCGAAGCCGACCGGAATGTAGTTCCAGAAGGTCTCGAAGGCACTGGCACTTCGACCACCTGCCAGCGGTATTGGCGGGCTTTCAGCGCCAGCTTCCAGATAGCCGTCGTAGGGCTCTCCGACGTCCATCTGCCGTACTACCAGTGTCCCGTAGGCCGACACCCAGCCCACCGTGACGTCGCTGGCACCCGCTGGCAATGCGGCCTCGAACTGAACTTCCGAGGTTCGAACCCGCTCAATATCTTCCGACGTGGGCGTGCGGATGGCCGTCAGGGCCAGACCCAACCTGGATCCATCGACGACGACGCGTATGCCGTCGGCGATACGGGGCCACTCGCGTTGGAA
This sequence comes from Pseudomonadota bacterium, assembly GCA_039030335.1. Taxonomy (GTDB): domain Bacteria; phylum Pseudomonadota; class Gammaproteobacteria; order HK1; family HK1; genus JBCCEJ01. The sequence continues at coordinate 49,385 of JBCCEJ010000027.1, forward strand.
TGCCGCTTCGAGCGCGCTCGGTTGCAGGGCCCGGAACGCGTCATACTGCGCGGCCTGCGGCGCGTCATCCGTGTCGCTGACAGCGCTCTGGTCGATGCCGGCAAGAAAACTCTCAGCGTTCAGGCGCACGTCGAAGATCAGTACGTCACCGCTCTGACGCATGTCAGCGATAGCGGGGAGTACCTCATGGGCGGCAGCTGCCATCGTCAAGCCGCAGTAGAACAGCGCCACGCAGAGCGCTCGCTTCGCCTCACTGAACGATGGGCGGAACCAGAGGGAGTCCCACATGCGTCTTGTTTGCCTGTTGCTGTGTTTGTTCGCCGCCTCGTCGGGGGCGCACGAGTTCTGGATAGAACCCCGCGATTACCAACCGCCCGTCGATGGGCAAATGACCGCGCGGCTCCTAAATGGTGAAGACTTCGCAGGCAGCCCTCAACCTTTCCTGCCAAAACGGTTTGTCCGTTTCGTAGTCGCGTACGCAGGCGCGATGGTGCCGGTCAAGGGGCGTGTCGGGGACGTACCGGCGCTCAACCAGCCGCCGGTTGGTGAGGGACTACACGTGATCGCATATCACGGACGCCCGCTGACGTTGGGCTACAACGATTGGGATAAGTTCAGGAAGTTCGCGAAGCGCAAGGATTTGGGTGATGTCGATCGGCAACACGCCGAACGTGGCTTGCCCGCGACCGGCTTCGACGAAGTTTACATTCGCCTTGCGAAGTCTCTGGTCGGCGTGGGAGCCGGGGCAGGCCACGACCTTCGCACTGGTCTCGAGACCGAGTTCGTCGCTCTCAGTAATCCTTATCGAGACGATCTTTCGGGCGGCATGCGCCTGCAGCTTTTCTACGGCGACGCCACGCGCGGTGATGCGCAGGTCGAGGTGTTCGAGAAAGGACCGGATGGCGCGGTCGCGCTGAAGACCTATCGAACGAACGGTGACGGTATCGCCGTCATCGCCGTGCGACCCGGGTTTGCGTATATGGCTGATGCCGTTGTACTACGGGCACCCTCCAGGCAACTCGCTGCTGAAACCGGTGCCGTCTGGGAAACGCTCTGGGCCAACCTGACTTGGTTTGTGCCAGGGCGGTAGGTTCAGAGCACTACGGCGTCAGGCGCCGGCAGGCACTGAGGGGCGGGCCGCCGGCAGGCTCGTCTGAGACACACCGCAGCTGTATCGATCGGGTCTCGAGTGCGACCTGCGTGCGTCGAAGGTGAACAGTCAGCCTGCCGGCGGCCCGCTTCATGGCGTCGTTCTGGTTCCTGGAACGGCCAGGCGGTGCCTCAGAGGCTTGGCAATGGCGGCAGTTTCTGTCCCAGCCATTTCTCCGACATCGCATTCAGTTCGCCGCCGAGCGTCTTGTGCAAAATGAACACGTTCACCCAGCGCAACAGGTCCATGTCGCCGCTCTTGACGCCAATGAACGCCGGCGACTCTTTGATGATGAACTTCGTTTCGATGTCGAGCTTGGCGTCGTCGGCTGACATCTTGGCAGCCACGGTGTTGCCGGTCACGATCACGTCGACCTGCGATGACTGGTACGCGGCGATGGTCGCAGCGTTGTCACCGAAGCGGACGATCTCGGCACTTTTCGGCGCGGTCTTGGTCAGCTCCAGGTCTTCCAGGGTGCCGCCCGTCAGGCCAACCTTCTTGCCAGCGAGGTCGGCCACGCCGGAGATCGCAACTCCCGAGGGGGCAAAAGCACCGGAGAAAAATGGCGCGTAAGCGTTTGAGAACCAGATCGACTTGGCGCGCCCCGGGTTAGCCCCCATCGACGAGATCACGAGATCGACCTTGCTGGTTTCCAGGAACGGAATGCGTTGTTTGGAGGTGACGGGTACGAGTTCCAGGGTCACGCCGAGGTCCTTCGCGATCAGTTTTGCAACGTCTACGTCGTAGCCTTCGTGTTCCCCACTTGCGCCAAGCGAGCCAAACGGTGGGAAATTCTCGGGTACGGCGATCTTGACCGTGCCGGACTTGAGTACGTCGTCCAGATCGGCGTGCACGACGAAAGGCGTGGCCAATGCGAGAAGACCGAACGCAGCGGCCAGCGACTTAACTTGCTTGAACATTGAGTGACCTCGTTACTGATGGAGACGACCCGTCGTCATCGGTCGCACGCGGGCCGCTCCGACCACGACGCTCGAGCCAGATGGCGAGACGGGACAACGGAAAACAGATGGCGAAGTAAATGAACGCCATCAGCGGAAAAATGATGAATGGCTCGGTGCCGTCTACCGGCGCGTTGGCCCAGCGCTTGCCGATGTTCATCAGGTCGTGGAATCCGATGATGTAGGCGAGCGAGGTGCCCTTGATGATCTGCACCATGAATCCGACGGTTGGTGCCAGCGCAAGGCGAACCGCCTGAGGCAACACGACCACGCGAAAGGTCCGCATGAATCCGAGGCCCAAGGCGCGTGCGGCTTCCCATTGCCCCATCGGCACTGCCTCGACCGCGCCGCGCCAGACTTCGCCGAGATAAGCGCTCGTGAAGAGTGTCAGCGCGATACCGGCCGCCCACCATGGATCGATATCGGTCGAGAACAGTCGGGGAATGCCGAGTCCGAGCAGGAACAGCAGCATGAGCAGCGGGACGGACTGGAACAGCCAGATATACGCTGCTGAAAGTGCCCGCACGCTCCTTGCGGGGGCGATGCGTGCCAGCGTCAGAAGTGCGGCGGTGATGCCGCCGCCCACGAATGCGATCAGAGACAGATAGAGGGTGTACTGGGTAGCGGCGAGTAGTTGGAAAACAACGATGCCTTCCGGTTTACCCAGGATGCTGATCAGCAACTCTTTCACCGGATGTGCAACCACGGGCAGAGTCGTCGGTGCAGCAGTGTCAACAAACCTTTGAACGACAGCGCCATGAGCATGTAGAGCGCGGTCAGCGTCAGAAACACCTCGAAGGATCGGAACGTGCGACTGTCGATGAAGACGCCAGCGTAGGTAAGATCTCTGGCGCCGATCTCCGAAACTACGCCAGTGGTCAGAAACAGGAAGATGAACTGACTGGTGAGTGATGGATACATGGTTGCGATCGCCTGCGGCAACGTGATCAGACAGAACACGTGAGCCGGACGAAGCCCCAGTGATCTTGCTGCCTCGTGCTGCCCCGACGGTACGGCCCGGTAACCGGCGCGCAGAATCTCGGCGAAGTAGGCGGAGAAGTTCAAGGTCAATGCCAATAGAGCATGACCCCAAAATGGCCACTGGTAACCGAGCAGCAACGGCAGCCCGAAAGCGACAAAGAACAACTGCACGATCAGGGGCGTATTGCGGATGAAATCGGTGTACGCAGCGCTCGCGAGACCCAGCATGGGGGTCCGGATATGGCGCGTTACGGAGAGCAGCAACGCGAACGCGAGTCCGAAGACCGCGCCGCCGAGCGTAAGGCCGAAACTGAATCCCATGCCTTCAGCGAGCAATGCCAGATAGTCTGCATTGCGGTAGATCTCGAAGAAGCGCAGTTCATCCACACCGTAACCAGACGTTGCGATCGTTTCACGTCAACAAAACGCAAGTTCCATGCCACGTCATTTCGTGGTCGCTTCCGGGGGTGTGCGCGCTATCGGTGCAACAGCGTGGTGCACTGCGGATGGCGCAGCCTCATCGTGGTGCTTTCGACGTGCGCTGATGCACCGTTAAAGCCGCGAGCGCGGTCGCCGCTCCGCCAAACAGGGCCGCACCGACCAGTACGGCCACATGAGCCTCGCGCTGGAGGTCGTGGAGGTTTCCGGCGATCGTCGGCGCACCCGCGCTCACCGCGACCTAGGCGGTCAGGAAAACGCCGATACCGAACGTGCGGCGTCCGCACGAACTCGCCCGGCTGACGTCGAGAAACGGGGCCGCTGCACGCGCCTCGCCCAACCGGCTGACCCTGTTGCCCCGCACCTCGAGGCGTTCGCAAAGGTCGCCGGCGAGCGGAGTACCAGCCTCAGCCCCAACCGAGTGATTGCAGTGAGTGGGCGTCGTTCCAGATCTTGGTCATGTGCGTGAGCTTGCCGTCAGCGAACTCCATCGCGTAGACATAGTCGGCCGCAACGCTGTTGCCGGTCGGGGCCATCGGACCGCCGTCAGCGGTGTGGGTCCCATGGAACACGGCGAAAGCGAGCACGGTCGCGCGCTCCTCATCCGTAGCGAAGCCCTTGAGTTCGTAGTGTCCGTCCGGCAGCGGTACGAGCAGTCCTTTCATCCACTCGGCGTATGCTTCCACGGTGTTGGTGTCGGCGAGTGCGCCTGACTGGCAACTGAACGTTGCCCCCGGCTTGCAGTACGGCGAGCAGCCGGCCCAGCCTTGGCCCGTTTCGCAAGCTTCGAAGAACGCTCTGGCAGCTTCTGTAATGCTCATTTGTATGGCTCCATCTTTCGGGTTGGTGGGCGCATCCCGGAGTCAGGCGTGCGGCCGACTTCGGGTCTGGTTGGCAAATCCTATCTTGCTTTGCCGAGGCAGTGCCGAACCTCCTTCGAATGTAGCAGTTGATGCAGGATTCACCTCCCCCGGACAGGTAGACCCGAGACGTGCAAAACGGGCACCTTAAGGCGGACGAGCGGAGCCGGCGTGAACGCGAGATGGCGCCCGTGTATGCGGCCGGCCAGAGCTACCAGGAACTCGCCTGGACCCTCGATATCTCGCCCGCCAACGCAAGCTCGAGCGCGGCCTCGCGCGGGCGCATAGAGCACTCTATCAGGCGGGTCTGACTGTCTCGGTTCGGCGGCTGCGTTCGATCGCATCGAACCGGCCACGATAAGTGCCAGCGGGACAGTTCGCCCGACTGCCATGGTATCGACGTTTCCGCAATTGGCCGAACTCTGTCCCGAGACCGGGTTCCAACTTCCATGGGTACTATCGCACGTGCCCCGACCGGCGGCAGAGACCGGATCTCGTCTCAGACGGGACCGGATGATCGATGTAGCACCAACTCCAGCTGATCGCGGCGGGTTGCCGCGAAGGATATTCCTGAAATGAGCGAATTACGCGCATCGGCGGCAGACGGCGGCCCGATCGTGCTGCCTGTCAGGGCGGACGGTCGGGGGCGACGAATCCCGGTTTCCGCGATCGTGACCCTCGGGTTTGGAGCGCTGGTCGCCGTGGCGGTGGGCCTGGTGCTACTCGTTGGCATCGGTGGTGCGACGAAGAACACGAGCGTGTTGCTGCAGGACAAGGGCGAGACCGTAGTCGCGCAGGTGGAACGCGATATTCGTGCGCGGTTGAGCCCGGTCATGTCCCAGGCGCAGGCCATTGCCAGTGCCTTCTCACGTGGCGATATCGGGCTCGATGATCTGCAGAGGCTGGATGCGTACATGTTCGGTGCGCTCGCTGGCACACCCCAGATCTCGGGCATTGCGATCGTCCAGCCATCGGCCGTGGCGCGCCGTTGGGGTCAACGCGAGCACATCGCGGTTCAGGACGACTGGAGTGACAATCCCGGTGTCGTGAACTGGTTGAAAGAGGCTCTTTTGCAGACCGAATCGACCTGGCGCCCTCCGTTCTGGACAGATGCGCTGAACTCAGCAGTCGTTATGTTGGACACCCCGCTGACACGCAACGGGCAGGTGTACGGCATGTTGGCGCAGGTCGTTCCCATCGCCGAATTGTCGCAGACGCTGACAGACATGGATCTGCCTGTGGGCTTCACGCCGTTTGTTCTGCATCAACGCGATCGGCTTCTGGCGCATCCGGATATGGTCACATGGGTGCCGCCTGTCACCGGAGCGGAAGTGCCGCTGCCGGCACTTGCAGAATTCTCCGACGCCGCGCTGAAGCGCATCTGGACACCGGACGAAGACTCCATATTCATTTTGCGTGACATGCAGGGTGTGGCCGCTGCGGGCGCTGAGATCGATGACGACTTCCACATCTATCTGCATCGCGAGCTTTCGAGCTTCGGCGACTGGACGGTCGGCGTGTACTTCAATACGGCGCTCACAGGCTCCGACGAGTACAACCGCCTGGTCCGATCACTGTGGACCGGGCTCGCCGTACTGCTGGTTTCGGTGCTCATCACAGCGCAAGCCGGACGTGCGCTGAGTCACCCGGTCCAGCAGTTGGCCGAAGCGGCCGTCACGGTTCAATCGGCCGGCCTGGATGCGGCACCGCGCGTAGCCGGCAGCCGCGTTCGCGAGTTGGACGATGCGGCGCGCGCATTCAATCAAATGGTCATCGGATTGCGCGAGCGCGAGCTGATAAGGCGCACGCTCGGTCGATTCGTGCCCGAGAAGATTGCCCAATCGCTGCTGTCCGCCGGTGGTGAACTCGCCGTCGCGCGCTCACAGGCCACCATCTTGTTTTGCGACGTGGAGGGCTTTACAGCGCTCACTGAAGAAGTCGGTCCGAACGGGATCATGACCCTGTTGAACGAGTACTTCGAGGACATGGTGTCCATCCTCGAACGGCACAATGGTGTCGTGACCCAGTTCCAGGGTGACGCCATCCTCGCTACGTTCAACGTTCCGGCGCCCGATTACCGCCATGCCGCCAACGCGTTGCGCTCGGCACTCGAAATGCAGGGCTCCGTTCAGTCACGTCTTTATGCCGGCCGGCGAGTCAGCATACGTATCGGCATCAACACCGGTTCCGTCGTGGCCGGCGCGGTCGGCGCGAGCGGCCGGTTGAGCTACACGGTGCACGGTGACGCAGTCAACCTCGCTGCACGGCTGGAGTCATTGAACAAGGAACTCGGGACCCGGATCCTGGTGTCCGGACACACCGCGGCGCTGGTCGATGAGTTCGAGCTACTCGCTGCGGGCGAAACGGTGGTGCGCGGGCAGACGACGCCAATAGCGCTGTACGAACTCAAGGGGATAGCCGAATCGTAGGCCGTGCGCGAGGCGCGGCCGGATTGCTGGTCACTCCATCACCGGTGCCACCGTCGCCCGCGACAGTTTCTCCGCGTCGACACTCATACCGAGTCCGGGGCCGGTCGGTGCTTGGATTGTTCCGTCCTTGACCGGAAATGGCCCGGTCGGAATGACTTACTGCGCGTGGTACGCCGCCATATAGAATCCGCACTCGCGCCTCAGTTCCGGAACGGCCGCCCGCACGTGTGTGCCAGCGAGGTGCGCAACGCCAGTCTCGAACCTGCAGCCGCCATGGATATCTATGCCGGCCGCGCAGGCGATCTCCGACGAGTTCGGAAATCGATAGTCCAGCGGTCTGGCCGGTGTGACCGAGCAGCGCAGCCTCCATTGGCGCCTTCGCTGCCGGGTGACCGATCAGCACCTGGTCGGCTGCTTTCAGGTGCATTTCTACCTGCACAGGGTTGCGGCCAGGCCGCGTGTGCGGGTTCAGTTTCGCATCGGAGGCACGCGCTCAACTGTTACCATGAAGCGTGCGATGACTGACCTTGAACGGCTGGATCGACGGACAGGCGCCGCGTCCCTGTTCGCGCACCACACCGGAGGAACACCTTTGAATTCCACGACAACAGATGACACTGTCACCGGCGGGCCTGCGGAAACACTGGGTGATCGTATCCGCGAAGCACGCTTGCACCGCGGCCTTTCCGTCGAAGCACTGGCTCGCAACATGGGCGTTGAAACGGCTTCGCTCGCGGCGTGGGAGTCGGGCGAGCGCCAGCCTCGCGCAAACCGCCTGAACCTGTTGAGCGGCATGCTGGATGTGACACTCGCCTGGCTGCTCGACGGAGGCAGTCAGGGCTCGCCAACGGCGAGGAACCTGGATATCGAAGAGATGCGCGGCGAGTTGGAGCGCGTCTCGCAGCAGCTGACCGCGCTCGCGGGCGTGGTGGATTCTCTCCGCGAACGCCTGTCGGATTCCGCTTAGCTGAGCCGGCAACCAAGTGTCGCCGTGCGCGCCGGACATGCGCGACCGAACCTCCGGCCCTCGCCTGCAGGAAGTCCACGGTCGCTTCCGGCCACCATGGACTTGAGTTTCAAAGATCGCACTGGCGTGCTTCTTCGACCAGCCAATCGCGGAACGCGCTGACGCGCCCGGGTGACACCGCGACGTGCGGGCAGAGCAGGTAGTAGCCGAACGTCAGGAGTCTCGACAACGCCTCTTCGAACGGCTGGACAAGGCGTCCGCTCGCCAGTTCGTCGGCAACCAGCTTATCGCCGACCAGGGCCACGCCCTGACCATCCAGCGCGGCCTGGATAGCCATGCTCTCCATCGAAAAACGCGGGCCGCGGTTTGGATCTACCTCATGCAGTCCGGCGGCCAACAGCCACATTCGCCAGCTGGCCTCGGCGTCTTTCCACTCGACGTGTAAGAGGGTGTGGTGGCGCAGGTCGCGGGGGTGTTGCAGCCGGTGTCTGCCCTCGAGCAGCACGGGGCTGCAAACCGGTGTGTTGTGCTGCCCGAAGAGGTAATCGACCCGAGCGCCCTCGTAGTCGCCAGGGCCGTAGCGGATAGCGACGTCTGCTTGGTCGCGCAGAAGGTCGACGCGGCGGTCAGTGCCGTCGATGCGAATCTCGATGTCGGGGTGTTTACGGCGAAAACGATCCAGGCGGGGTACCAGCCACATCGCCCCAAACGACGGGCTTACGCTAACCGTCAACAACCGGCTGTCCCGATGGGTACGCAGTTCCTGCACGCCCTCGGCGAGCTTGCCGAATCCCGCGCCGAGTGCTGGTAGTGCCGACCGCCCCGCCTCGGTCAGGTGTATCGCCCGAGTACTGCGGGTGAACAGCTTGAGCCCCAGCAGTGATTCGAGTGTCTTGATCTGGTGACTGATGGCGGCCGGCGTTACGTGAAGCTCCGCCGCCGCTTTCGTAAAACTCAAATGCCGGCCCGCAGCCTCGAAGGCGCGCAGGGCGTTCAACGGCGGGAATGACTCAGGCATCCCTCAATTATTAAACAATTCTAATCAGTCTATGAAGCCTTTTCGTTTGTCGCTGGGCCGTCAAGATCATATTTTTCAGCAAGTTTTACGAAGTTAGCGGGAAATCATCAGGATGTGTCCGCTGCTGAATTCATGAGTGGAACTGATTGATGGATCAACCGGCTGACGGTGCGGCCCGGTCGGACTACTACCTCGGTGTCACGTTCGTTGTCGTAGCTGCGGCGACTTACAGTACCGCCGGATTGTTCACGAAGGGCGTTTCCGCAGGCGCTTGGGAGGTGATCTTCTGGCGTGGAATTTTCGCCTCTGCGTTCACCGTTCTCTGGACGCTCGCGCGCAGAAGTTGGACCGCGGAGTTTGCCCGCATGGGCAGCAGCGGATGGGCGGTTGGAATCGTCGGAGCGCTTGGCTCCGCGGCATTCATCCCGGCATTTAAGTTGACGACGATTGCGAATGTCTCACTGATCTACGCGGTCGCACCGCTTGTTGCCGCATTGTTGGGGTGGCTCGCCATCGGTGAGCGTGCCTCGGCGCGGACCCTGGTCGGAAGCGCGGTCGCTCTCGGTGGTATTGCGATTATCGTTTCGGGTTCGCTTGGCGAGGCTAGCCTGACCGGTGATTTGCTCGCTCTTTGCATGACTGTCGCGATGGCCTCGATCATGGTCATCTACAGGAAGTACCCGGGCACACCGGGTGCAGGTCCGTCAGCCTTGCAGTCGTTATTGCTGCTGCCGGTCGCTGCAGTCGTCAGTTCCCCGTTGCAGATCGAGCGGACCGAGATGATGGTGCTCGCAGCGTTTGGCCTGCTGTTCGCCGTTTCGTCGGTTGCACTGGCAGAGGGCGCGAAGCGCATCGCTACAGGACAAACTGCGTTGCTGAGCGCCTTGGAAACGCCGCTGGCCCTCGTCTTTGCGTTGCTGTTCTTCGATGAGGTTCCCGGCTCCGTCGTGCTGCTCGGCGGCGGCCTGGTGCTTGCAGCCGTGCTGCTATCTTTGCTCGCGCCCGACCGGGCAGCCGCGCGCCGGGGTGCGCCGCTCAGATGACGTGCCTCAGGCGGGTTGTCAGAGTCCTGCAGGCAGACCTCAGCGACCGCAAATCGTCACGCGGCGGACTCGCGACGGTGCTTTGGGTGGTCTGGCGGGGCCGTTGCGCGAGAAGCGCTCCGACCGGTGGAGCGGCGGGGCTGGCTGCCCCGCGTCGTCTGAAGCTTGCCCGGCTCGGGTGGTCATACGGTACGAGCCGGGCGGTCTCGAAGCGTATCCGGTGGCGTTACTTGACCCGGAACGTGCCTTTCATGATCGACCAATGGCCCGGGAACGAGCAGAAGAAAGTGTACTCCTTGCCGGCCATGCCGCTGACGTCGATGTCGACGCTGGTCGACTCACCGCCGCCGATGATCTTGGTAGCCGCAAGCACCCGCTTGTCACCGGGCGGAACATAGTTGTTGTCGAGTCCGGCGCCGACGGCATCCGTCGCAACTGCCTGGAAGTCACCTGATGCACTCAGTACGAAGTTGTGGCCCATGACGTTGGCCGCCAGCTTGCCGGTGTGCTTCAGCGTGACTTTGACCGTCCCGCAGGATGCGTTGGCTTCAATGAGATTGGTCGAAAACTGCAACGCGTCGTTCCCTTCGATGGTGAACTCGCAGTCGGCTGCCATTACAGGACCGGCGAATAGTGCGAGTACCAGCGCTGGTAGAAGTTTATTACGCATGGGTGGATCTCCTTTCGTGTAAATCCGCTTGAGATGAAGAAATCTGTTTCCGGGCACCGGTGTCGGTGCCGGGCTGCGCGCGCGGCGATCGATATCCGTCGCGGTTAAACTCTCTGGCAATAGGGACTCCACGTTGCTTCGGTAGTTCCAGACCTGTCCCCGCGCCGGCCGTGGGTGTCGCCATCGGGCCATTCCACGCATGCCGCGACCGCTTCGAGTGACATCAGTCGCTGTTTCGCAGCTCGCGCTCTTCGTCGACTACAGTCTGCGGAAACTGGCTCATGAAACAGCAGCACACACCCTGGTCTATCATCGTGCGCGGCCCGTTGGGATGCCCGATGTGCCGGTAGACACCGTGAGTATGGCCGTGTGTGTGTTGATGTCCTTGATCATGGTCATGATCATGCCCGTGATCATGCGTGTGGCCGTGATGGTGGTGATGCCCGTCGCCGGCACCATGATGATGACCATGTCCGCCACCGGCTTCGTCGTCTAACGGATCACGGAATTCGGCGTGGTGATGGTGCACATCGACTTCACCCCTTGCGAGTCTTGCCTGGAACGAAGCCATCAGGTCCTGGGTTTCGACGATCGTGCCCGATCTGGCTTCCTCGATGCGTGCGATGAAAGTGTCGAGTACGTGGTCCTGATCGGCCAGGTAGTGCGCCTTGAAGAACTGCACGCCTGGCGCAGCTCTTGCGGCCCGATCGACGTATCCGTAGATGCGGTCGATAAGGCGGCCTGAAAACAGAAAGTAGGGCGCCACGACAACTTTGCGATAGCCGAGTTTCAGTGCCATCTCAAGCCCGCGCCCGACTGACGGGAACGTGACGCCGGAATAGACCGTTTCAGACCAGCCGAAGCCGAGGTTCTCCGCCACGATTCGGGTGAGCCTCGCCGCCTCCGCGTTGGCCAGTGTGTCGGACGTGCCGCGTCCGACGACAACGAGCATGGTGTCGTAGAGTTCTCCGTCATGCACGTGAGATTTGTCGATCGCTTCCAGGATGCGCGCCTCGAAAGCCGCGATCATCTGGGGATGCAAACCCAGTTCCCGGCCGTAGCGCATCGTGACGCCGGGGTGCTTTTGGCCGTACGTGGTCAGTACGGACGGTATATCGTTCTTTGCGTGCGTCGCTGCGAACAGCATGCCTGGAACGGCGACTATCTCAGTGACCCCGGCCGCTACCAGGGCGTCCAGACCCATGTGTATGTTCGGTGCGGAGTATTCGAGAAAACCGTACTCGACGGGCACGTCGGGATACCGCGCACGCAAGCCCTTCGCCAGCAGAGAAAACTCGGCTTCCGCCGACTTGGAGCGGCTGCCATGTCCGCAGATCATCAGGCCGGTCGTGGTCATGTGGACTCCATCTGAGAAGGCTTGGGGGAGCTTCACCAGGGCGCCTGGAAAGGCGCGGTTGGCGTGCCAAGGATGCACGCGCGGGCACGGCCTCTCAAGAGCGGGATTGGTGTTGCCGCACGGGGTGATCGGGTCGCCGCGGAAACTGGCACCTGGTTCGCGGCGCTATGGTCATCCGGTCGCAGCCAACGGTATCCGCTGCTACTCACTAGAGGCGGTTTTGCGCGTATCGGGCTTCCGCGGCTGCTGACCAAGGTGCCTCCTCGCCTCAAGCGGCTTGGAAGAGTTCATCATCACGAATGGGTCCGTCGGCCGGCGTGACCAGGTCGACACCGTCGCGCCCGCCCGCCGTGACGCAGATGCTCGCGAGCGTTCGGACCTCCTCGTAGGGCCAGGGACGAACGCGGTGCATCGTCGCGCGTTCATCCCAGATGAGTACATCGCCGGTTTCCCACTCGTGCGCGTAGATGCATTCCGGCTGCGTCGCGCGCTCGATGAGGTCTTCTGCGAACGCGCGGGCAGCCCGCCAGTCGCAGTCACGTGCCCCGTAGATATGGTTGGCGATGTAGAGTGCGTTTCGTCCGTTTTCAGGATTCGGCCAATGCGCGCGCCACGCCTGGCCCTGATAGCGGGTCACCTCCGGTATTTCGAGGAGGCGCGCGTCCGTTTGAATGCGCGATGGCAGCACGGAGTGCAGGAATACGGTCGCTTCGGCCCTGCGCTGTAGCGCGGGCGGCAGGTCGTCCCAGGCGGCGCGGGTTGACACGAGTTCGGTAGCGCCGCCGGAGGACGGTACTACGCGTGCAGTGATGGCGTTCAGCAGCGCGGGTTTGCGCAGGAACGTGCTGTCCGTATGCCAGAAGCTGTTGGCGACCAGATTCAGGGTGGTCAGCGAGTTCGGAGCCAGTGCACCGTCGCCTGCCTCGTTCAGATTTGTGAGCAACGGCACGGGCGGTCGGGTTCGCGCGCGCGTCCGCGCGGCATCAGCGGCGCGGTCTTCGATCGGACCGAACTGAGAGGCCAAATCCGTGTGGGCGTCGTCATCGAGTGTCTGCCGCTTGAACAACAGCACTGAGTGTTCCTCGAACAGTGCGCGAATATGCCGGTAGTGACGGCTCGCGCTGACCGTACGCAGATCAACGCCCTCGATTTCGACGCCGAAGCGCGGATGAAGCGGCCGGGTCTGCATGCTGTTGACTCGTGTAAGGCAGTGGCGGGACCGAACCCCCGAATCGGGAATTTGGGGACGCGCGCCGATTTGGCAAGCTCTGCTCGCGCAAGCCGGCGCCGGGCGAGCTGTCCTACCCGCACTACTGCGTCACGACAGATCTTCCATCGTGTCGTCCATGCCATCGAGTGATTCTTCAGCCAACGCGTTTGCCGCCGCGAGTTCGAAGGTTTCATCTGCCACGTCATCGATCTCGAGGTCCATGTCTATCTCATCCGTCGGGAAGATCTCCCGGTCCGCGCGGTCGGAACCGACGTCTTCGATAACGTCTCGCGTGAAACCGTCGTATGGCATGCGTTCATCACCAAGCTCGGCGAACGTGTCATAGGCGAGATAGCTGCCGCCAGCCCAACGCGTCTGGTAGTGGTCGTAGTCGTCGTAGTGATATACGTTGTGATGAATCGTACGTACCCACCCTACGCGCTTGCGCGTCCCCGCGCGTTTCATCTCGGGCGTGGTTTTGAGCCACCGGGTCTTGTCGCCCCGCAGGGCATCCCCTGGACGCCGCTGCCACTTCTGTTTGACGCTCTGAATGCTCGCGATGCGCGTCGCGCGGTCGTCGCGCTCGCGTTTCAGATAGCGATCCAGACTGGTGAGGTACTCGTCCTTCTTCGATAGCGCGTGCAGCTTCGCGGCATCCCCCCGGTGCGTCTGCGAAACCTGACCGTAGAACTCGGTCAGGTCGCAGCTTTGCAGATGGTCGTCGAGGGTCTCTCTGAGTTTTTCGAGACTCAGTGCGTCGTAGTTATCACGCCACTTGCCCAATTCTGCGTGCTGTTCCACCAGCGCCCTGACGGCATCGTAGGTCTGGCGTGCCCGATCGGCGGCTTCGAGCGCCGACTGGTGTGCCTGAATGGCCGTCTGGTAGTCATCGACGAGTGCCTTGAAGTCTTCTGTCCCAAAGTGTTCGCGAACGGAAGCCAGCGCGCGTTGTTCGCGCCGGTTTGCGAGAGTAACGACCCGCATGAACTTACCGAAAGCGTTGTTCTCCGTCGGTTCGTGGTATCGGCGATTGAACAACCACAGGAATGCTTCGGTCTCGAATCCGTCGATCTCCAGGCTCGCCCTCTCAACAGCCGCTTCGGTGGTCGTGAGCGCTAACTGCAACGTACCAGTAGTGGGATCCAGCGTCTCGGCACTGGTCAGAAATGCTTCGTCGGTCTCGATCGCCTCGATGCGGGAGTTGGTCGCTTCGAGTTCCGCCTGCAGCGCTCGCAATTGTTCTGGCAAGACGGTGGCGGCCGTCTCGTCGACGGCCTGTGAAACCGTGGTAGCGTCGGCGTCGGGCAAGAGCGTGATAGTGATGGTCTCACGCTGGCTTTGTATCTCCGAACGGACTGTCTTCAGGCTTTCGTTGAGCGCGGCTTTTTCGTCATCGAGCTCGCGCACCTGCGCCCGGTATGAATCGATAGCCTGCGCGGCGGCATCGATGCCTGAAGACAGTCCGTTCGGAGATACAAAGCCAGCGTGAGACCATCACTATCACGCTCTTGCCCGACGCCGACGCTAC
>JBCCEJ010000028.1:0-63969 GCA_039030335.1 Pseudomonadota bacterium
CGTCGCCGGCGCCAGCACGCTCGACGGTGTCGGCATGACGCTCAACAACATGCGCGTGCTGGTCGGTACCGGCGAGTCGCTTCGCCTCGTTGGCAGCATCGAAAACAACAGCACGATCGAGCTCGCCGATCTGCAGTCGACCGGCCTCAATTCCAGCGTGCTGACATACGACGGGTCAAGTCCGACAGGTACTGGTGAAGTGGTCTTCAAGACGGCCAATCAGAACCTTGTAACCTCGGTCGGGCAAACGACGTTGACGTCGGGGCAAACCATTCGCACCGACGGCGCCATCGCCGGCACGCGCGGTCAGATTCAAGCCGACATGGTGAACGAGGGGTTGATTCACGCCGACAACGGCGAGATCGACTTGAGCAGCACCGACAAAGCCAACCGCGCCACGATGCGCGCGAGCAACGGGGGAACGCTGCGGTTGTCCAGCATCGATGTCGACAACCTCGGCGGACAGATCGCAGTCGACAACAGCAGTACGTTGGAGATGTCGGGCGCTGGTATCACCGGTGGCAGTGTTACCGGCACGGGTAGCATCGAGGTCATCAGCACTGCCAGTTGGGACTCCGTGGATGTCGGAATGCTAACGACGAGAGTCGGTACGGGCGAATCTCTGCGGTTACAGGGCAGTATCGGCCATACCGGCACGATTCTGCTCGCCGACCTTCAAACGACCGGCCTCAACAGCTCGGTTGTCTCGGTCGATGCATCGGGCGCCACGCTGTCCGGCGCCGGCGAAATCCAGTTCACGACTGCCAATCAAAACCAGATCGGTGGCACTGGCACGCTCGAGCTGCGCAACGGCCACGAAATTCACGCGCTGGCCGGCAGCAGCGGCCAGATCCGCACCCAGGTAGTGAACCGCGGCATCATTCGGGCAAACGGCACTATCAGCCTGTTGGATCCTGCGCTGCTCGACAACACCGCCGACGGCGTCATCACGGGCGACGGCACGCTGGACCTGAACGGCACGCTGAACAACAACGGCACGATCACCGCCGGCAACTCGCCGGGCTCACTGTTCATTGACGGGAGCGTGGACAACTCGTCGTCATCGACGCTGCTGATCGAGATCGACGGCAGTGGTGGGATCGGCAACCGCGGCAGCACTTACGACTTCATCGATGTCAGCGGCAGTTTCGACCTCGCCGGCACGCTGGCCGTCGACCTGCTGAACTTCGTGCCAAATTTCGCCGATGAGTATTTCATCCTGAACGCTGGCAGCATTCTGGGTGGTGTCGACGACTTCCTGAACGTCGTCGGCGGGATTGCCACTCTGGGGTTCGGCACGGCGGACGTGCGCATCGACAACGGCACAGACCTCGTCCTGTTCAATCTTCAGCTGAATCAAACCAATCCGGTACCGGCGCCGGGCTCGTTCGGCTTGCTGCTCGCCGGTTTGATAATCGCCTCAGCCCGGCGTCGTCGGGCATCAGATAACTGAACGATGCCGGCGTCAACGCAAAGAACCACAGATATGCCGTGAGGGCCGGCGCCCGGCAGGCCGGTTGGATGAGGTGCGACGAATCTGAAGTCGGTGTACTAACGCCCGGCGCTGCGTTCGGGTGGGAAGCGCCGCTCGATCATCTTGAGCCGCTTCGCCATGACCTCGCTCGGGTAGCCTAGCGCCTGGTAGTAGCGCAGCTGTCCCAGCGCCTGCGGGCCGGTGAAGTAGGATGAAAACGCACAGTTCAACTCGTACGCTTCGAGAGCGGCCGCCGTCAGCCAGGTTTTTGGACCGCCGGTTGCGACGACGTCATCGAATCGGGGCGTGGGCGCGACGAAAGGCTCATCGAACGACACGGATGGCCGTTTCTGAATGGTGTTGCAAATCCGTCTCAGGGCTTTGACGGCGACCGTTTGCGCGCCGGCTTCGCGGGCGACTCGCGCGAGGGTCGCAAGCCGTGTGAGTGAAGTTGTCTCCGCAGTCAGGTCTCTCAGGGAATCCAGGCTCGCGTGCAAGGCACTGACCCGAACAGCCGGTTCGACGGCCGGGTTTCGGGCATGGTGAAAGAGCGCAAGCGCGCCGGCTAACTTGAGCCCCGATCCGGAAACGCCATCAGTCGCCTGCCAGTGTTGCCAGGGATCGGCGTAGCTATGCGCGTACGGCGAGGCGGTCAAGTCGGTGAGCCAGTCGGGCGACGCCGCACGACGGCGCATTTCAGCGGCGTCGAATCCAACCTCGGGCGCATCGACCAGTAGCCCGCGCGTGCGCAGAATCTCAGCTCGATCCGGTTTACAGGCGTACAGGTTCAACAGGAAAGCGTCCACGTCCGCGTCTCCGTCGAACGGTATCAGCACGTTCAGACCGGGGATAAGACGGTACGAGCGATAGCCTCTTTCACGGAAGCGGTCCGCGAGGTCCAGGTGCAGGGTCTTGCCTTCTTTGGCCTCGTATTGAATCAACGGCGACTCGGTCGCAAGGAAAGTCTCTGCACCGGCGATGATGGCGCCCTCCGCGCCTTCGGCGTCGAGCTTCACGAAGCCGACTTCGCGGATACCCTGTTGACCCACGAACTCGTCTAGCGCCATTACCCGCACCTGCTCGACACGCCCGCCCGAACTCCCGCGCTTGCCAGGCTGTGCGATAACGAGGCCGTTCAGCTCCGCATTGTCGTGCAAGCTGAGCCTGGCCTTGCCGGCTCGTTCACCCAAGGCGTACTGACAGACGACCACGTGTGCGTAGTCGTTCAGCTCGACGCTCGCGCGCAGGTTCGAAGCCGTGGCGCTTGCGGGTTCGATCGCCCAGACACGGCCTTGGGGACCGACCGACCGGGCCATCGACAGCGTGTAGGCACCGTAATTCGCGCCGATGTCGATAACCCGCTCGCCAGCCCCGAGCAGAATGCGGACAAACCGGATCTCATCTTCGAACCAGTCGCCCTGCTCAGCGATCACATACGCCGTCAGCGAATGCAGCGAGTCCGGCACCTGGATTAGATTGCCGTCGATGAGTTGCATGGTCACCGTTGCAATCACCAGGCATTCGCCCCCTGCGAGGCCAGTGTCAGTTCAAGCATCCGGGGCGAGCGCCTCATCTGTCGTGTCCGGGACGAGATTCGGGTGCCAACATGCCAAACAGCAAACCCGTGGCGGCCAACATCAGCGCGCCAAAGAGAAACGCCGAATTGGTCGATGTCAGGTCAGCGATGAACCCGAGCATCAACGGCCCGACCACGTATCCCATATCACCCAGCATGCGAAACAGACTCATCGCCGCGGCGTTCATGCCCGGCGGCGCGCGGTCGGCCGCGTAAGCGGCGGGCGTGGAGCCGGATGCCGCCGCTGCGACGCCCCAAGCGAGACCGGCTGCTACAAACCACGCGTAAGTGGGCGCATACGAGAACAAGACGTAGGCAACAGCCGTCAGGAAGGTCATCGGTACGATAACGAACTTGCGCCCGTGGCGGTCCGCGATCGCACCCGCCGGGTAAACCACCAGCATGCCGGCGACGCTGCCGAATGCCATGACGAAACCGATCTCGGTGGTATTGAGCGCCAGAACGGCAGCACCGTAGAGCGGCACCAGCGCGAACAGTCCGCCGGTGCGCGTGAATGCATTGACGAAACTGACGAGCGCTGCGAGCGTAAAGCCGAGGTTGCTGCCAAGCAGCCGGATCTGTGTCATGAACGGGACGGAGGGCCGGCTCCCACTTGTTTGTAGTTCCCGGTCGGCCGCTTTGAAGCCGCGCGTTTCCGGCACGAAGAACCACGCCAGAAGACCTACGACGACGGCCATCACCGTATATGCGTAAAACGGCGCCGCCAGGCCGTAGTGATCGGCCAGCCAGCCGCCGGGAAACGGGCCAAGTCCTACGGAGAACAGGAAGACACCCTGATACACCGCCATCATGCGCGCCCGGTAAGGCGGCGCACTGATATCGGCGATGACGATCTGGCCAGCGGTCAGGACGAGCCCGGCACCCGCACCGGCGACGAAGCGCGCGACCATGAACGTCGTGAAGCTGTCGGCCTCGGCGCACCACAGGTTTCCGAGCGCGGATACCAAACCACCGATGGCGAGCGTCGGCCGCCTGCCGAGCCTGTCTGAGCATTGCCCGGTAGGCATCGCGATCACGACGCGGGCGAGTCCGTAAATGGCAACCGCCGCACCGATAGCTGTCGAGGTCACCCCGAACGTATCGGCGTAGAGCGGCATGGCAGGCACGATACCGCCGAAGCCGAGCTGGTTGACGCAGATGAGCACGCACATCCAGATGAGCACGGCCCGCGCGCGTCTCAGTTCGTCTGGATCGGTTCCGCTGGGCACGGGGCGATCCGATGGGGTGTCACCCAAAGCCGGGATTTACCAGAACGGTACGTCGTGACCGAGCGGGACCGGCGGCCGCGCCCAACCGGGCTCGGTTTCCGAAAAACGCGCAACGGGCAGGCTGGCCCGCAGTTCGCCGAACGGACTCGCCATCGGGCGCAGACGCGATGCGATGCGAGCTTCATCCGGCTCCGGGATATCGAGCCCGTCGACGCGGCCCAGACGGTCGAACCAGTGACCGGTCTGCGCGAGCGACAGCCGCACCAGCCAGCTCCCACCTTCGCGCATCTGACGGGCCAGCGCGCACATCGCACCAAACGCCGCCAGGTAGCCGGTGCTGTGGTCGAGCACCTGACACGGCAATGGCCTGGGACTGTCGCTGGAAGCCGCGACCGCGCCGGCCCGCGTGATCCCAGAGGCCGTTTGCACCAATGAATCAAAGCCGTGGCGGCCGGCCCAGGGGCCGGTATGACTCCAGGCGCTCAGTGATACGTATACGAGCCCCGGCACGCGCTCGGCGAGCGCGGCCGGACCGTAGCCCAGCTCTTCGAGCCCACCGGGGCGAAAACCCTGCACGAACACCTGCGCATCGGCCAACAGCCGTTCGAACGCGAGGCGATCAGCCGTTTCGCGAAGATTCAGATTTGTACAGCGCTTGCCTCGCCCACCGTCCATCAGCAAACCGGCCACCTCGGTCAAATGAGGCGGGTGAATCCGCATCACGTCGGCGCCGTGCGCGGCGAGAGTGCGGCCGCACACCGGCCCGGCGATTACGCGCGTCAAGTCCATGACCCGGATGCCGTCGAGAATGCGGCTGGCGTCGGGGGCGAGCCTGAGTGGCGGTGCATCCCCGATGCGTTCCAGCTCGATGAGCGGGAGCGCCGCGAGCGCCGCCGCCTGACCGGCGGCAGACCATTCTTCGTGACTGCGTTCAGCGTATGCCGGCAGTCCCAACGCGGCCAGCTCGGTTTCCAGTTCCACCGCATCCCGGGCGGCCACGGCAGCGGTTACGGCGTCGCGCTCGTTTTCTCCGCTGACGTCTGCGACTCCAAGGGCCGCGAGAATCCCGGCCCGATGATGCGGATACACCATATGCAACTGCATCCACCGACCGTCGCGGTCCTTGAAGTAGGACTGCGCAGGACGCGGATGCTCGACCGGTTGTCCGTTCAACTGAAGGTAGCGTTCACTCCTGTAGGCGAGCGCTGCGTCAGCCGAATCGACGCTCACGGTCTGCTGGCGACCCGTCCGTTCGCGCCATACCTCCGCGGCGGCAAGCGCCGTCACACCGATGCTGGCGGCCGCCGCCGCGTCGACGCGAAAGATCGATGGCAGCGATGGCGCGCTGGTAGTGAAACCGAGATGCGCCAGCGCACCGCCATCCGGATGCACCAGCGCCCAGACATCGCGGGCGATATCGGCTACCGCCGGCGACTCTTTCGATTCGGCTTCCAAGACAATCTCCTCGACGGGGGCGAGCGTGCCACTTGCGCGGGCAGCGGGTTGCGCTAGAGCATACCAGTCTGGCCTGAAGCCGGACGGGCCACGGGAGAAGTCGAATGGCTGAGAGTGAAAACTCTACCGCCACCTGGTTGGCGCTGGGACGCGAGCGCGCGACGGAGTTATGCGGGACTGCCGAGGCGCCGCACGCACTCGCTCGCGTGCTCGCGAGCAGCGATTTCGTTTACCGGGAACTCGGGCGCTCGCCCGGGCTACTGAGCGAATGTCTGAACGGAGATCGACTGACCCGCTGCCACGCCCGCGCCGACTACGACGCGATGGTTGCAGAAGTGATGTCGGCGGATCATGAAGAAGCCGACCTGAAGCGCGAACTGCGGTGGTTGAGACGCCGCGAGATGGCTCGCATCGCGTGGCGCGATATCGCCGAACTGGGAGACTTCGAAACCATCGCAGTCGAAACCTCGGCGCTCGCGGACGCGCTGGTCGACGCCACGCTCGCAAGAGCCGAGGCGGATGTGGAACAACGCTTTGGTCAGGCCCTGACGCCATCCGGCGAACGCCAGCGTATGGTCGTCTTCGCGCTCGGTAAACTCGGCGCGTCCGAGCTCAACTTCTCATCCGATATCGACCTGATCTTCGCCTTCGAACTGAACGGCGAGACCGACGGCGCACGCACCACCCATTTCGAAGACTTCTACCCGCGAGTCGCCCGCAGACTCATGAACTACCTCGGCGAAGCCGGTCCGGAAGGGGTCGTTTATCGGGTGGACATGCGGCTGCGGCCGTTTGGGACGGCCGGCGCGATGGTCGCGAGCTTCGCGCAGATGGAGGATTACTATCAGACGCATGGTCGCGACTGGGAGCGCTACGCCTGGATCCGGGCGCGCCCCGTCGCGGGCGACGTACCGGCGGGTTTCCGACTCATCGAGATGCTGAGGCCTTTCATCTATCGGCGCTATCTCGATTTCGGCGCACTCGAGTCGTTACGCGAAATGAAAAGCCTGATCAATGCCGAGGTGCGCCGCGGTGGACTGGAACACAACGTCAAGATCGGTCCAGGTGGCATTCGCGAGGTTGAATTCATCGCGCAGGCGTTTCAGCTCGTGCGCGGTGGCCGGCAACCTGAATTGCGCGGCCGGCTCGTGCCACAGGTTCTGGCGCGTCTCGCCGATCTGGAACTCTTGCCAACGTTTGCAGCCCGCGGGCTGGCGCGCACCTACGCGTTTCTGCGCACGCTCGAACACCGGCTACAACAGATCGATGACCGCCAGGTCCACACGTTGCCGTCGGAGCCGTCGGCACGGGCGCGCATCGCCGTGTCCATGCACGCCGAAGACTGGGCCGCGCTGCAGCGTCAGCTCGACCGGCACCGCGAACTGGTGCGGGCCCATTTCGACCAGGTGTTCGGTCGCGACGACGATGAAGACGTCGAAGCGCGCATCAGTCCGCTGGCCGTATTGATGCAGCCAGACGTCGAGAGCACCACTGGAACCGAGCTGCTGGTCGGTGCGGGCTTCGGCGACGATGCGCCGCGCGCCTTCGAAATCGTCAGGCACCTGCTCGGTAACCTCCACGTACGCAGTCTGGGGGAACGCCCGAAACAATGGCTGGGCAGACTGTTGCCGCAGCTCATCGAAGCAGCCGGCGGCACCGGGCAGCCGCTCGTGACGCTCGAACGGCTAAACGACGTCATGACCGCCATCGCGCCGCGCTCCACTTACCTCGCTTTGCTGGTCGAGCGCCCGCTGGCGATGTCACAACTCGTCCAACTGACGGCCGCCAGTCCGCTGATCGCGCACCACATCCGTCGCTACCCGCTGGTCATCGACGAGCTGCTCGATACGCGCACCCTCTACTCGCCGCTGCGCAAAGCGGCGCTCGAAACGGAGCTTCGCTCGCGGCTGACGGCCGACGACGCCGGCGACCTCGAGCAGGAGATGGAAACCCTGCGGCGCGAAAAGCAAACCAATGTTCTGCGTGTGGCGGCGGCGGATGTGGCCAACGCGCTGCCACTCATGCAGGTGAGCGATCACCTGACCGAAATTGCCGAAGTGTGCCTGGACGAGGCCTTGCGCATTACCTCCCGTGACCTGCAGGCCGGCCTCGGCGTACCGCGTTGCACAGTCGACGGGCGCCGCCGCGACGCCGGCGTCGCAGTGATCGGATACGGCAAGCTCGGCGGGATAGAACTCGGTTACGGCTCAGACCTTGACCTCGTATATATCCACAACAGCCGTGGCGAACAGCGCGTTACGTCGGGACCGCGCGAAGTCGACAATCAGCTCTATTTCGCCCGGCTCGCGCAGCGGTTGGGCCATGTCATCACCACGCGCACGCCGGGCGGGGTGCTCTACGAAGTCGACGTGCGGCTGCGTCCGAATGGCAACTCCGGCCTGCCCGTGATCGGCATCGACGGATTCCTCGACTACCAGCGCAACGAAGCGTGGACCTGGGAACATCAGGCGCTCGTACGCGCCCGATTCATCTGCGGCGATCCCGCGATCGGCACCGAGTTCGCGGAAGTGCGCCGACAGGTTCTGCTGACCGAGCGCGATCCCGACGCGCTGCGCGACGAAGTACGCACGATGCGCGCGCGCATGCTATCCCACCACGGCAATCGTGACCCGTCGCGCTTCGACCTGAAACAGGACCGCGGCGGCATCGCTGATATCGAGTTCATCGTGCAGTACCTGGTGCTCCGTTCGGCAAGGGCACTTGGGGATCACCTGAAGTACACCGACAACATCCGCCTGTTGGAAGGCATGGCGGCAAGCGGCCTGATGGCCGCGGAAGACGCCAAGGCACTTGCTGAGACTTACCAGGTGTTCCGCGCGCGCGGACACGCGCTCGCTCTGCAGGAGGAAGACTCCGTTACCGGCGCCGCCGAATTTGCCGATCTCCGCGACAACGTGGCGCGCATCTGGACTGAAATGATGGGTACCGATTCCGCCTGAGCATCTACTTCGGGTGCGCTGACCCGGCACCGCTCGACGTCTACACTTAAGCGAGACGGAGCGGCAGCGCAGGCGCGGTGCGACCGCGCGACGCCACAGAGCACACACAAACCGTTTTGGAACCAACCTCCTTCCAGATATACAAGCGCCTGCTCGGCTACGTCGTGCCGTACTGGCGCACGTTCGGACTGGCGCTTCTCGCGATGATGCTCCTGGCGCTGACAGAACCGGCGATTCCGGCGCTGCTGAAGCCGCTGCTGGACGGGAGTTTCGTCGAGAAGGACTACGAAAGCGTGCATTCGATCGCAGGCCTCCTCGTCCTGGTATTCCTGATCCGCGGCGCGTCCTCCTATCTGTCTCAGATCGGCCTCGCGTGGGTCGCGGGACGCCTGGTCATGGACCTGCGTACGGCGATGATGGACAAGCTGCTCTGCGTGCCGACGCGCTACATCGACGAGAATGCGTCCGGCCAGCTGATCTCGCGCGTCACATTCAACACCAACCAGGTTATGGAAGCGGGCACTTACGTTGTGACGGTGCTGGTGCGTGATACCGTCGCGATCATCGGCCTGCTCGCCTGGATGCTGTGGATCGACTGGCAGCTCACACTGATCGCGATGGTGTCGGCGCCGTTCGTAACGCTCGTCGTGATGCATTTCAGCCGGCGGCTGCGAGCTACCAGCACCGGGCTGCAATCCAGCATGGGCGATGTCACACAAGTCATCGAAGAGGTGCTGGACGGCCAGAAAGTGGTGCGCGTCTTCGGCGGCCAGGACTACGAGCGCGGCCGTTTCAGGCGGGCCGCCAACACCGCCCGGCTCTTCCATCTGAAATTCACCTCTGCCGCCACCGCAGTAGCGCCCATCGCGCAACTGCTGGCATCACTTGCGCTCGCCGCCGTCATCATCGTCGCCGCGAGCCACGCGGCCGACGGCACGATCACGGTCGGCGGGTTCGTCAGCTTCTTCACCGCGATGGCGGCCATCTTCTCGCCGCTAAGACGCCTGACGAACGTCAACTCCAGCCTGCAGAAAGGCCTGGCGGCAGCCCGTACGGTATTCGCTCTCATCGACGAACCGACCGAACGGGACGCCGGCAGGCAAAGTCTTGAGAAGGCGGAGGGCAAACTCGAATTCAAAGATGTGAGCTTTGTTTATCCCGGCACCGAGCGGGTCGTTCTGGGCAACATCAACCTGACCGTAAGGCCCGGAGAAACGGTGGCACTGGTCGGGCCGTCTGGTAGCGGCAAGACGACCATGACGCACCTCATCCCGCGTTTTCACGAAGCCACTGAAGGCCGCGTGATGCTGGACGGCATCGACGTGCGCGAACTGACCCTGACATCGCTCCGGCAACAGGTGGCGCTGGTGAGTCAGGACATTGTGCTGTTCGACGACACGGTGGCAGCCAATATCGCGTATGGACCGCTGGCCTCGGCGCCGGAGGCCGACATCGTCGCGGCGGCCGAGAGCGCCAATGCAATGGATTTCATTCGCAGCCTGCCGGAAGGCATGCAGACCCGCATCGGTGAAAACGGCGTGCGCCTCTCGGGGGGCCAACGCCAGCGCATCGCCGTGGCTCGCGCTTTCTTGAAACGCGCTCCGGTGCTGATCATGGATGAGGCGACGTCCGCCCTCGACTCCGTCTCCGAGCGACACGTACAGGAAGCGCTGGACGCGTTGCGCAAAGGCCGCACCACACTGATCGTGGCCCATCGGCTATCGACCGTAGAGCGCGCCGACCGAATCCTCGTCATGACCGAAGGGCAGATCGTCGAAGAAGGTCAGCACAAGGAGCTACTCGCGCGTAACTCGCTTTACGCTGGCCTCTATCACTTCCAGTTTTCGCGCGACACCGCCGCCGCCGGCGGCTGAGCGTACTGCGCACCGGAACGTTGGTGTCGAAACACCGTATCGAGGTCTCGGCCAGACGGCCGCTTGCCATCTGGCGCTATTGCGACGGCCTGCGCGGGCACGAAAACCAGACCGCTGGTCTGACCGAGGCACTGGCGCGGCGCATCCCGATCGCGTGCACCGACGTCCGCGTGCAGGGTCGATTCGGCGCCACGAGTGGCGAACCGGAAACGGGCGGGCCCGATCTGGTAATCGGCGCCGGCCATCGCACCCATCGGGCACTGCTCAAGGCCAAGGCGCGCACATCCGCGCGAGCGGTATTGCTGATGCGGCCATCCGGCGCTACCAGCCGGTTCGATCTGTGTGTGATCCCGCAACACGACCGGCCCGATGAGCAACTTGAAGCACACCGTCCAGCTGTGCTCTGTACGCGCGGGGTGTTGAATCGGGTGACGCCGTCATCGTCGGAGCGCTCCGGAGCGACGGTCGTCGCGATCGGCGGTCCGAGCCGCCACCACGACTGGCTCGGTGCCGAGCTGCTGGCTCAGTTGACCGAAATTGCCGCGCGCGCGTCAGACGCTGCGCCGCTCACCGTGACCAATTCGAGGCGCACGCCGGTCGAGACGTGGTCCGCGATCGAGTCCGCGCAACTGCCACACACACAACTGGTGGAGTGGGCACGGCAACCCGCCGGCTGGCTGGTAGAACAGATGGCCACCGCCAGCACCGTCTGGGTTACCGAAGACAGTGTGTCGATGGTGTACGAGGCTCTGAGCAGCGGCGCTGGCGTCGGACTGCTCGCCATACCGCGCCGGCGGGTGAGCCGCGTACTGCACGGTGTTACCGCGCTGATCGCCGACGGCAGTGTGACGCTGTTTCAGATGTGGCAACAAGGTGCTTCGATCACGGCGCCACGCACACCACTGGCCGAAGCCGACCGCGTCGCCAGGTGGATTGTCGAGCGATGGCTGAACGTTCGCTGACGGTCGTACAGTTGCTGCCCGCGCTCGGTCAAGGCGGTGTAGAGCGCGGCACGGTCGAGATCGCGGCTGCGCTCGTCGCTGCCGGCCATCGCGCGCTCGTCGTCTCGGGTGGCGGGCCGCTGGTCCAGGAGCTGGAAGCCCTGGGCGCGGAACATCACCGCCTGCCGATCGGTGCAAAAAGCCTGCGAACACTGCTTCTCGTCAGGCAGCTTCGGACGTGGCTGGAAACAGCCAGGGCCGATATCCTCCACCTGCGCTCACGGTTACCGGCCTGGATCGGCTGGCTGGCCTGGCGGGCCATGGATCCCGCCACCCGCCCACGGCTGGTGACGACGGTCCACGGCTTCTACTCCGTCAGCCGCTACAGCGCGATCATGACGCGCGGCGAACGGGTCATAGCCGTATCGGACGCGATCGGCCAATACGTCCAAACGCGCTATCCGCAAACGCCGCCGCAGAACATACATGTCATCCATCGAGGCATCGACCACGGCCATTATCCCCACGGCTTATCCGCAGACCCCGATTGGGCAGCTGAACAACGAAGCGAATGGGACCTGGAAGAAGACGTACCTTTGTTGCTGTTGCCCGGGCGGCTGACGCGGCTGAAAGGACACGAAACCTTCGTCAGGCTCGTCGCCTCGCTAAACGCGGCCGGGCAGCCGGTGTGCGGCATTGTCGCAGGGGGCGAAGATGCCCGCCGGCGGGCGTACGCGCGGTCGATCTACGCCGCGGCCGACGGCTTGCCGATCCGCTTCATCGGCGCCAGGCGGGACTTACGCGACTGGATGGCGCTCGCCGACGTGGTGCTGTCCCTCTCCAGCCAACCAGAGTCATTCGGACGTACAGTGCTTGAAGCGCTCGCCCTCGGGCGACCGGTGGTCGGGTTCGATCACGGCGGTGTCGGTGAGATCCTCGCACAGCTGTTTCCAGAAGGCGCGGTAGGCCTTGGGGATGAGGAAACCCTCAGGTCGCGCGTCACGGAAGTTCTCGCGAAACCGCCTGCCGTAGAGCCGGTAACAAAGTTCTCACTCGCGCGGATGCAGCAAGCCACGCTGGCCCTTTACGCGGCGCTGGCGGATGCGCCGCGGCATTGAGATCATGGCAGCCACGCCGCTCCACAGGCAGAACACAACCAAGCCATGCGATTGAATGACACGCTGTTCAGCTATCTTCGTGGCGAACAGTTTTCGAATGGACTACGCGCCGAGTTCACGTTCGACCAGAGCGACTACGTGTTGCACTCGCGCATCAGCTGGTTGACCGAGCGCTGCCGGGGCCGGCGTGTCGTTCACGTGGGCTGCGTCGATCACGACATCGCGATGGTGGAACACAAACGCGCCCGGGGTAAGTGGCTGCACGGCGAGCTCATGGAAGCGGCGGAACGCGTGCTGGGCGTGGACATAGACGCCGAGGGGCTGGCCGCGCTGGAACAGAAGTTCGGTATCGACGATCTGCTGAGTGCCAATCTGCTGACCGATCCCTGCGAACCGATCTTCGCGGAGAAGTGGGACATCATGCTGCTTGCCGAGGTGCTCGAGCACATCGGCGACCCGGTGACCTTTCTGCGTACGCTGCGCGAACGTTTCGGCGGCGTTGCAAACGAGTTCATCATCACAGTCCCGAACGCGTTTGCCGAGGAGATTGTGGCAGCGGCAAGAAACGGCACGGAAGTGGTCAACTCCGACCACCGCTTCTGGTTCACGCCGTACACCATCGCAAAGCTCTGCATCGACGCCGGGCTGGTGCCGGAGGAAGTGGTCTTGTGCCGCAATGGCGTCATCAAGAGACGCTCACTATTGAAGAACCGCCGTCTCGCAGCGCGACCCTTTACCCGCAACAACATCATCGTCAGAGCGCGCGCTTAAAGCCGGGGCAAACCGGATGCGGGCCGGCCGTGCGTCTGGTTTCGAAAGAACGCGGCGCCGCGTGAGTTGTGCGAATGCCAGGCTCAGGCCGCGAGCGCGTCGTACAGGTCGAGATATGCGCGCGTGATTACCTCGCTCGAGTGTGCCGCCGCCAGCGTCTGATGAGCGGCCTCCGCCAGTTCGCAACGCAGCCCGTTGTCGACCGTCAACAGCGTTTCGATCGCGCCTGCCATCCCTCCGGTATCGCCGATGTCGACGAGCCAGGCATCATGCTGGTCGGTCGCGATTTCCAGCGGACCCTGACTGCGCGTTGCGATCACGGGCACGCGATGCGCCCAGGCTTCGAGGACGACGTTGCCGAGCGGCTCATGCACCGACGGACACACGAACAGGTCCGCATTGGCGTAGTACCTGCCGGGATCCTCTACCCACCCGAGCCAGCGCACGATCTCGCCGAGACCCAGGCTGGCGGTGGCACGTTCGAGTTCGTCGCGAAGCGGTCCGTCACCGAGCATCAGCACACGCAGCGGCCGTCCGTCGAGTACCGGCGGCGTTGCGGCAAGTGCCTGCAACAGATCGACAACGCCCTTGTTCGGATGCAGCCGGCCGGTGAACAGCACAATCCAGCAGTCCTCGGGCAGGTCGTGGTCGACACGAAACCCCGAGGAGACAAGCCCGGCCCGGTCGACCGGATCCACGAAGTTACCGATATGGAATACGCGTTTCGCCTCGAGGCCTGCTGCGATCAGGTGATCGCAAATGCCCCGGGTGTTGCCGACCCAGGCATCGGCGTGTCGGTATCCTTTGATGTCGTAAAAGCCCCCGAGGCGGGCGATGTGGCGACTCGACGCTCCGTCGACCCGCATCAACCGGGTAGCGCGCCCCATATATGTCTGCACGATCGGCGCACCCGTGTTGCGTACGATTCGCCGTAATCCCCAACGCGCGAGCGGATCCCATACGCCGCGCATCTTCACATGTCGTTGCGGCGCGCGGTTGCCCAGTTCCCGCGCTACCGCGCTGGCCGGCGGGTTGACAGCCAGGACGTCATGACCGGCTGCGTGCAGCGCGGCGCAGAGCCGCACGTAAAAGCGCTCCGCGCCGCCGGACGTGCGGCTGCCGATGACGTGCAGGCTTTGGTATTCCAAGGTTCGTCCTTCCGCGTCAGAATTTGCGGATCACACATCGCGCGTCGGCGCCGGTCGTCACCGCCGACGACTGCAGAGAGTAGACCATGCAGAAGCTATCCATCTTCGTCACAACCTTCAATAACGAAGAAACCCTGGATGCTTGCCTGGCGAGTGCCGCATTCGCTGACGAACTCGTCGTGCTGGATTCGTACAGCACCGACCGCACGGTCGACATCGCGAGCCACCACGGTGCCCGGTTTGAACAACAAAAGTTCCAGGGCTTCGGGCCCCAAAAACAGCGCGCCCTCGAGCTGACAACACACGAATGGGTGCTGTTTCTGGACGCCGATGAGATGATCTCGCCGGCGTTGGCAGCTGAACTCATCAGGCTTCGGGACGCGGGCGCACTCGGTCGTGACGACGTCACCGGCTACGAGTTCCCACGGGTAGAGCAGCTGTTCTGGCGGATGTCGGCTGATGCGACCCGCAAGAACTTCTACGTGCGCCTGTTCCGCCGGGATGCGGCCAGCTTTACCCGGATGCCGGTGCACGCAACCGTTGCGGTAAACGGACCGATCGCGCGTATCGACGCACCATTCTTTCACTTCGGCGAAACCGATATTCACTGCAAGGTCGATAAGGTCAACGGTTATTCGACAGGACTGGTGCGGGACAAAATTGCGCACGGCCGGCGCGCCAGCCCTTGGATCATGGTGTGCTACCCACCACTGTTCTTCTTGCGGAGCTACCTGTTCAAACGGGGATTTACCAATGGCTGGGCGGGTTTCATCGCGTCCGTGGTCGGTAGCTTCTACGTGTTCCTGAAATACGCGAAGCTCTACGAGCAATCGCGCTTCGACCAGGTGGGCGATTCGTTGATGCCGCGGGGTGCGCCGGCGTTGAAAACGCCGTTGGAGCGATATCGCAACCCGGTGTAAACCGCGACGGCCGCGGAGCCGGGCCGCGCGCTCTTGAGTTCGCCAGCGACCAGACCAACCCGATGCCGCGGAACCGGCAAACCGGGCCGCGCTTTCTCAGGCTATGGGCCCGGTGCCTTTGAGCTGCGCCCGGTGCAGGCGCCGCCGATCGGTCGACTCGAAGGCGTCGCGGCGGTGCAGTACCGAAAGGTTGTCCCACATCAACACGTCGCCCAGTTTCCACCGATGCGTAAATACGCCCTCGCGCCGCCCGGCATGCGCCCATAGCGCATCCAATAGCGCTTCGCTGTCGTCCAGCTCGAGGCCTACGATGTAGCTGCGCGGACGCCGGCCGAGAAACAGCGATCGGCGCCCGGTAACCGGATCGGTGCGCACGAGCGGCTGGCGTGCACCCGGCGTATGCCTGACATCGGTTACCTCGGCATAACCCCGCCGGCGAATTCCGGCACTGTTGTGCGACGCGTCGTGTATCGCACGACGGCCGCAAATCTGATCTTTGAGGTGATACGGCAGGGTGTCGTAGGCAAGGCGCATATCAGCAAACTCGGTGTTGCCGCCGTCGGCCGGCAACTCGACTGCGTAGAGGATCGCGCCTGCCGGCGGTATGTCGTTATACGTCATGTCCGCGTGCCACACGGCTTCTCCGGATCCCAGGTTTCCGACCGGTTTATCGCCTTGTCGGATATTCGAGATGACGTTCAGTTCCGGATATTCGGGATAGATCGGAGCGCCGCTATATGGATTCGGGCCAGGGGGATCCAGCTCTCCGAAGCGGCGGCTGAAGGCGATCAGCTGGTCGTCATCAATGTGCTGGTCGCGCAATACCAGCACCAGATGCTCGCGCCAGGCGGCATCGATGACAGCGACGGTTGCGTCATCGAGCGGTAACGCTAGGTCAACGCCGCGTACCTCAGCGCCGAGCGAGCCCGAGGACGGCACGATCTCCAGCGACGTGGTGGTTGCTTGCTGCATGAAAACGGTCTCCTGCATCGGCCATGGCAGCGTTCCCGTTGCTGGCGCATGGATTGCACCGCTTTCGCGGCGGGCTGTGGCAGCAAGGTTGACAGGCCCGCAATCATAATAAAAACTCAAATATATCAAGAATCAGTGATTTAGATTCATTGATTCGCAATGCCGCGAATCCGCCGGATGAGAGACCGCACGTCTATCAACGACCTCCGGGCTTTTGCCACGTTGGCCGAAACTCAGAGCTTTGTGCGGGCTGCTCAAACGCTGTTCCTGACCCAGTCCGCGCTTTCACGACGAATCAGCAAACTTGAAGCCGTGTTGGCAACGCGGCTCTTCGATCGAAACTCTCGCAACGTCACACTAACGCCGGTCGGCGAAGCTTTCGTGCCGATTGCCGCACGCGCCCTCAGCGGATTCCAGCAATCGCTGGATGAAATCAGAGACATTGTTCAGCTCAGGGCCGGCACCGTGACCATCGGCAGCATGCTGACGGTAGCCCAGCACATGCTGCCCGCGGTGATTACGCAATTCATGCGAGCCCACCCGGGCGTGACCGTGCGGTTATTGGACGATTTCGGTCCTAGAGTGCTCGATGCCGTCGAAGCGGGAGAGGCCGAGTTTGGCGTTGTCATGCCCACCCAACTGAGGGACCGTCTTCAGTTCGAAAACTGCCTGGACGATCCGTATGTCGCGGTGTGTCCAACAGACCATCCGCTCGCAAGGCGTCGGTCTGTAGAATGGCGCGTCCTCGAGCACTGGCCGTGCATCCGGCTCGGTCCGAACAACGGCAATGTCGCGTTGACCCGCCAGTTCGAGACCGTCGACGACGAAACCCGTGAGGGGCCTAGAACGTTCTGCGAGGTGCAGCACATCGCGACACTCACCGAGATGGTGGCGAACGGCGCAGGAGTTGGCGTGGCGCCGGCCCTCGCGATCGCGGGCAACGCGAATCCCCGACTGGTCAAGGTAAGACTACGCAACCCGGAGGTGGCTCGGCCGATCGGGCTCGCGACAGTGCGCGAGCGTGCCCTCAGCCCGGCCGCTCAAGTGTTGTATAAGCAGGTTCGCGCTACCCTCCGGGCACGCCAGCGCGCCTGATTTGACCAGACTCGCTCCAACGCCGACGCCGACGCCACCCGCGGTGCCGTCGTCCGGTCGTAAACGCGGCTCAGACCCTCGCTTGAAACTCGGTGATGACTTCGCGGCGCATCAGGTCGCGCGCGATCTCGAACACCTCGTCCGCGAACAGCAAACGCATGCAGGAGTGATGGGCGCAATGTTTCCGATAACAGTTGATACACGGTAAGTTCAATTGCGCCGGCGCTACCTTGCGCCCGGCCGGCAGCACCCTGCGCGGATCGGTTGGACCGCAAACCACCACCATCGGGCGATTGGCTGCTGATGCGAGATGAGCGGTACCGGTGTCGTTTGCGATCACGATGTCGGCAAATTCACAGACCACGGGTACGTGCATCAACTCGGTCTTGCCGCAGAGATTGACGACCCAGTCGCCGCAACGCTGCTCGATGGCGCGACACTCATCGATCTCGTCCGGCCCGCCGAGCAGGACGATCTTAGCCACGCCTTCGGCGCGAAGCCGGTGCGCCAGCGCGGCGTAATTCTCGGCGCCCCAACGCTTCAGATACCCGGCGGCCTGGCAGCCCGGCAAGAACACGCCGAAACGTGGATCGGGAGCAGACGAATAGCCCGCGATGGGTGCTGCGCCGGCCGTCTCCTCGCGCATGAAGGCGTTCTCGTCAGACAAATTCGCCCTGTCGACCCGAATACCGACGGTGCGCAACAAAGCCGCGGCGGAGTGGCGAAGTCCGGGTTCTATGTGCAACCGCGGATACTCGCTGCGCGCCGCGATCCCGGCGGCCTGCAACGTGTCGCGGGCAATTTGCAGCGCATGCCTCGGTTCCGAGGCCGGAGGTGGCAGCGCCAGATTGTATGGCCACCGGTTCAGATTGCCGGCCCGATAGGGAATCGCATCGCCCAACCAACCCAACATACCGAGCATGATCCGTGATCGATCGGTAGTTTGCAGGTCGATTACGAGGTCGTAACGCTCCGAGCGTATTTGCCGTAACCACCGCCGCGTCGCGCGCCAACCGCCACCACGAAGCTTGAACGCATGGACTTTGCGAAACCGAGGATCGGCGCGGTACAGACGATCCCATGGCGGCAATGTATCCAAGTCGATTTCCGCCGCCGGATATGCCATTCGAACGTCTTCGATAGCCGCTCCGGCCATGGCCAAGTCGCCCATCGCACTCCATTTGATAACGAGGATTCGGTTGATCGCGTCGCGCGGAGGTGGATTCATTTGCCGATACAAAATGACGCGAATATCTGCCCGAGCAAATCCTCGGTGGTGAAGCGTCCAGTTATAGACTGAAGCGCTTCATGAGACGCGCGCAGCTCTTCGGATATGAGCTCTATCGGCGGATCGGGAAGCATCAGATCTGCGGCACGACCGAGCGCGGCAAGGGAGTCGGATAAAGCCTGCACGTGCCGGCGGCGTGCGCTGAAAGCCGGCTCCCCCCCAGTGTGTCCGGATCGCTTTACGATGCACTCGCGAAGCGTCGCCAGGCCCTCGCCCGTCAAAGCGCTGACCTGAACCTCGGCTACACCCGCCGCCGCTGGTTGCTCGCGAAACAGGTCGATCTTGTTCTGAATATAGATGAGTTCTGGCAAACGCTTGTCGTCAGTGAACTCGAGGTTGCCGACCAGCGCGCCGTAGAGTTCGGCGGCCGGCGGCGGTAACTCTGCGTCGGTCACCAGGAGCACGATATCGGCGCTTCGCAACGCATCCCGGGCTCGCTCATTACCAAGCTGCTCGACCAGGTCATCGGTTGCCCTGAGTCCGGCGGTGTCGGTTAACGTGACCGCCACACCATCGATAGTGAACGACTCACGAATGAGATCGCGCGTGGTGCCCGGCACCGGCGTGACCAGGGCGGCGTCAGTGTGACTCAGCGCGTTCATGAGACTCGACTTACCGACGTTGGGCGCGCCGACCAGAACCACGTGCAGTCCGTCGCGAACACGCGCACCCTGCTCGGCCGTCGCCAGCACCGAGACGAGTTCTGTAATGACTTCGTCGATGCGTGCGCGCACGGCACCGTCCGCGAGCAGTTCGACCTCGTCATCGGGAAAGTCGATGATCGCTTCGACATGCGCGCGAAGTGCGATGAGAGCTTTGCTTAGCGACTCAATCCGTGCGCTGAACTGCCCCTGCAGGCTGCGATGTGCGCTTCGGGCGGCCGCGCCGCTCGCTGCTTCAATCAGGTCAGCCACGGCTTCCGCCTGAGCCAGGTCGAGCTTTCCGTTCAGGAATGCACGTTCGGTGAATTCGCCCGCGTTTGCCGCGCGCGCGCCGCACGCTAGCGTTGCATCGAACAGCAGGTCCAGCAGTACACGCCCGCCATGGGCGTGAAGTTCCAGAACGTCTTCGCCAGTGTAGGAATGGGGTGCATTGAAGAAGAGCAGCAGACCCCGGTCGATCGGAGCGCCCGTGGCATCCCGAAAGGTTCGAAGCGCTGCCAGCCGCGGAGGAGGAACCGGCTGACCGGTAAGTTGTTCAGCGATATATGCGGAATCCGGTCCGCTGATTCGCAATACCCCGATACCGCCAGTGCCGGCGGGCGTTGCGATTGCGCTGATCGTATCGCTCGCCACCACGGCATCATACGTCAGCCTGCGCGCTGACTCGATGCGTCGGGACTCTGCGAGTTTCGAAAACGCATGATGCGGCTACGGGCTTTGCTCTATGCGCTTGGTGATCACCCACTGCTGTGCAATCGACAAGATGTTGTTTACCACCCAGTAGAGCACCAGACCGGATGGGAACCAAAGGAAAAAGAACGTAAACACGAACGGCAGGGCCATCATGATCTTGGCCTGCATCGGGTCTGGCGGCGCTGGATTCAATCGTTGTTGAATGAGCATTGACAGGCCCATCAGCACTGGCAGCACAAAGTATGGATCATGGCTTGCCAGGTCGTTCAACCAGAACATGAACGGCGCATGCCTGAGCTCTACGCTCTCGAGCAGCATCCAGTAGAGCGAGATGAAGACCGGAATCTGTACGAGGATGGGCAGACAGCCGCTCAGAGGATTGATCTTCTCGTCGCGGTACAACTCCATCATCGCCTGATTCATCTTGGCGCGATCGTCACCAAACCGCTCTCGCAGCTGGACCATGCGTGGCTGCAGCTTGCGCATCCGGGCCATCGACTTGTAGCTGGTTGCTGACAGGTGAAAAAAGGCGAGCTTGATTAACAACGTCAGGATGATGATCGCCCATCCCCAGTTGCCGATGACGGATTCGATAAGCGCAAGTCCCAGGAACAGGGGGTGCGCGATCAGCCACAGCCAACCGTAGTCGACCGTGCGCTCCAGACCAGGCGCGGCAACCTGCATTCGCCCCTGGATTTTCGGGCCGATGTAGGCGTCCATCGAAATCGAGCCGGTCGTGCCCGGCGCCACCGTGGTCGACGGCGTCATCGTGCCGATGAGGTAACGGGCGTCCGCCAGAGCTTTCGAATAGTAATGGTTCGTGACATTCGGGTCAGGAATCCACGCACCACCGAAGTAGTGCTGAATCATGGCCACCCAGCCACCTCGGATATCGCGTTTGAGGTTGTTGGTGGCCATGTCCTCGAAATCGATCTTTTCGTACGGCTTTTCCTCGCTCGATATCACGCCACCGGTGTAGGTGTAGATGAATCCGATGCCGCCGTCTTGCACAACCTGGGTGCGCAGAAACTGCGAGTACATGCGCGCCTGCCACGGCTCGGTACTGGTGTTGTTGACCTCGTAGCGAACGGTAAACACGTACTTGTTTCGTTCGAACTCGTAGATTTTCCTGACCTGCACACCGTTTTGCGCAGTCCAGGTCAACACGACATTGAGATTATCGCGATCGCCGAGTTCGTAGGTGCGTCGCTCCGGCGTCATGACGGCCTTGTGATTGGGCGCGTTATCTCCCAGCAAGCCACTTTGACCCATGAACAGATCGGGCGGCTGGTCGTGCATCAGCCGAAAGGGCTCTTCCGGACGGTCGGTGGCGACCGGGTACTTCAACAGATCGAGCCCCCGGAGGGTTCCGCCAGCTGAATCGATGTAGTACCTGGCAACGTCGGTCGTCACCGTAACGATCTGTTCTGCGGAGGCGACCGCGCCGTTGGTTGAGGGCGCCTCCTCCGGGCCTTCGCTGACCGCGCTCGGGGTCACCGGGACGTCTTCTCCGGTCGGCGGTGCGGCTGGCGATGGCAGTGCCGAGGGAGTTTCGGTAGGTGCCGGTGGTGCCTCTGGCGTCGTAGTCACGGTCTCCGGGGGAGGCTTCGGACCGTAATCGGCCTGCCACTGGTTCCACATCAGGAACAGCACAAAGGCCAGCGCGATAAACAACATGGGACGCAGTTGTGCAGGACTCACGGCTGTTCTCGCTTTCGGTTGGTGGCGGCATCAGAGGCTGCGGTGCGTTTGACCAGTCTGCGCCAGTGTTGCTCCAGGGCTTCTCGCAGCTCCGCTGGAGACGCATGTGCCGTAGCTGGCTTCACCATGACGATCACGTCCACCGGGGCAAGTGCATCGCGGATGTGCCTGAAGGTCTCGCGGGACAATCGCTTCAAACGGTTGCGCAGAACCGCCCGGTGCGCATACCGCTTGGCGATAGCCAAACCGAGTCGGGCACTGTTTTCATCGTTGGCACACCAGAGCAGAGTCCAGTAGCGTCCACTTTCCCGGCGCGCCGATGCGAATACACGCTGGTAGTCCTGGCGGCTGGTGACGCGGTGTGCCCGACAAAATTTGCGCGCGCTGGTCATGGGCGCTTGGATCCAGGCGCAGGCTCGGCGAGCTACCCGCTATGCGTGTTGGTCAGGGTCTGCGCGCGGACGGGATCAGGCCGACAGCCGCTTACGGCCTTTCGCGCGGCGCGCGCTCAGCGTAGCTCTTCCGCCTCGCGTGCGCATTCGCGCCCTGAAGCCACCGCGACGTTTGCGCTTCAAATTGCTGGGCTGAAACGTTCGTTTCATGATCTCCGTTCCGGGTATCTGGCCTCGCCGATCGGGGAGGACTGCGGGCTGCAGCCTGATCGGAGGCTCTTTGTAGAATTCAAACCGTCAAGTGTATGGATTCACGCGCTCGGGTGTCAATTTCTCCGTTGATTCATCGCTGTGGATAACTTATCCGGCAGCGGTATAGACTGGAGGACTGGTCGGGGCATCGCCAGCACGCGCATGGCGACGCTCGAAGCGGTTGTGAAACCCGCTGCCCGCGTCTGATACAGGCGTGTGGATAAGTATCTCAACTGACTGATTATAAATAGAATCCGCGCGCGATTCGGATGTATTCGAAGCGCGGTCTGGGCAGCTCAGCTCTCGCTTGCAGCAGTCCGTCAACGGCTCAAATGGGGTTGCTCGATGGAGCAGACAATCTGGGGTCAGTGCCTGGCCCGCCTGGAGGGAGAACTGTCACCGCAGCAGTTCAACACCTGGATTCGGCCACTGCATGCAGTGACCGATGGCTCGGAATGTACGCTGCTGGCCCCCAATCACTTCGTACGAGACTGGGTGCAGGAGCATTTCGCCCGCCGCATTGCGGATCTGTTGAAAGACGTCGGCGAACTGGACACGTATCACGTCAACGTGCAGGTCGGGAGCCGCCCTGACGGCGCCAACCGCCGCGGTGCACCGGCTCCTGCACCCGTCGTTGCGGAGACTTCAACGCCCCGCCGCGCCGGTCGTACGGTGAGCGGTGTCCGCCCCGAGTTCACGTTCGGTACTTTCGTCGAAGGTAAATCCAACCAGCTCGCGCGCGCGGCGTCGACGCAGGTGGCCGAGAACCCCGGTGGTGCGTACAACCCTTTGTTTCTGTACGGGGGCGTGGGTCTCGGTAAGACCCATTTGATGCACGCGGTCGGGAATGCGATTGCGACCGCTCGACCGAACGCCAGGGTTGTCTATCTGCATTCGGAGCGTTTCGTCGCGGATATGGTGAAGGCGCTGCAGCACAATGCCATCGACGAGTTCAAGCGCTATTACCGCTCGGTTGGTGCGCTGCTGATCGACGATATTCAATTCTTCGCGCGCAAGGAACGCTCTCAGGAAGAGTTTTTTCACACGTTCAATACCTTGCTTGAAGACCATCAGCAGGTCGTATTGACATGTGACCGCTATCCGAAGGAAGTCGACGGACTCGAAGAGCGCCTGAAGAGTCGCTTCGGGTGGGGTTTGACGGTCAGCATCGAGCCGCCCGAGCTCGAGACACGGGTCGCGATCCTGATGCGCAAGGCGGAGCTCGCGAATGTGGAACTTGGCGAGGACGTCGCATTCTTCATCGGACAGCGGATTCGGTCCAACGTACGTGAGCTGGAGGGTGCGCTACGCCGCGTCGTCGCGAGTTCGCAGTTCACCGGGCGCCCGGTCTCCCTGGAGCTCGCCAAGGATGCCCTCAAGGACCTGCTCGCCCTTCAGGACAAGCTGATCACGATCGAGAACATCCAGAAGACCGTAGCCCAGTACTTCAAGGTCCGACTGTCGGACTTGAGTTCGAAGCGCCGAAATCGCTCAATCGCGCGACCGCGTCAGATCGCTATGGCGCTTGCCAAGGAACTCACCAGTCACAGCCTGCCGGAAATCGGTGAAGCTTTCGGCGGCCGCGACCATACGACGGTACTGCACGCGTGCAGAAAAGTCGTAGAGCTTAAAGAGAGCGACAACGTGATCGCGGAGGACTATCGAATACTGTTGAGAACGCTTAGCAGTTGAGTGGGACGGTCTGTGGATAAGTGGGGTCGGGAACCGATGGTTGCGGATCTGCACAAACTGTCCACAATTGCTTCAATAACAATTCCGGGATCCTTCCCAGGTGTTGTCTGTTCCGGTAATTATCTGACTTATATGGGTTTATTGGACTTATCCCCAGCTTCGCGGGTCAGTAATAATTACAATTGGAGATATATATATGCGTTTTTCTATTGATAGAGATGCCCTGCTCAAGCCGTTGCAGGCTGTGCACGGTGTGGTGGAAAGACGCCAGGCCTTACCGATTCTCTCCAATGTTCTGATCCAGGCGCAGGAAGGCACGCTGTCGCTGACAGGCACGGATACCGAGGTAGAACTCGTCGCCAGAACGGCGGTCGGTGAGATGGAAGCTGGTGAGATTACCGTGCCGGCGCGAAAATTCCTCGACATTTGCAGGGCGCTGCCCAATGACGCGAATGTGGACTTCGCCGTGGATGGGGAGCGCGTCGCGGTGCGCAGCGGGCGAAGCCGCTTCACGCTGACGACACTCTCTGCGTCGGACTATCCGTCAACCGATGAACTGGTGGATGCGACGCGGTTGAAGGTTGGTGCCGATGTCCTGAAGCGCCTCATTGACCTGACACAGTTTGGGATGGCGCAGCAGGATGTTCGCTACTACTTGAATGGCATGCTCTTCGAGCTTGGGCCAGAGACACTTAGAACCGTGGCGACGGATGGCCATCGGCTGGCACTGGCGGAAGGTCCGGTCGAGGGGATCGATGGGGGAGAGGGCCGGCAACTGATATTGCCTAGAAAGGCTGTATTGGAGCTAGCTCGGATCGTCGGTTCGCTCGACGGTTCGATCGAATTGGTCGTCGGCGCGAACGCGATTCAGCTGGAATCAGGGGATATCTGTTTCACTTCGAAGCTGATCGACGGCAAGTTTCCCGACTACCGGCGGGTTATTCCAGATAAAGAGGCGTCGGACAAGACGATTCTCGCCGACCGTGAACTGCTTCGAAGTTCGCTTAGCCGCGCGGCCATCCTGTCGAATGAAAAGTACCGGGCGGTACGGCTGTGTCTCGCCCCGGGTCAGATGACAGTCGTGGCAAGTAACCCGGAGCAGGAAGAAGCTGAGGATACGCTGGAGGTCGATTACGACGGGGAGGAGTTGGAGATTGGCTTCAACGTGTCGTATCTGATCGATGCGCTTTCCACGGTGCCGTCGGAGTCTGTTCAGATCCTGTTGACCGACGCGGCCAGTAGCTGCCTCATATTGCCGGAAGAGGGCGAGGGGTGTGAGTACGTGGTCATGCCGATGCGGCTCTAGGATGGGCGAACCTGTCTGAAAACCGGATGCGGACGACTGCATTTGAATGCTGAGTTCCAGTAACGGGCGCATGCCGTGCGGGTCGCGAGGTTTGAAGGGCAGAATCTTCGCTGCGTAGAGCAGGTGAGGCTGGACGGCCTCGGGAAGCTGAATCTGCTGTTCGGTCGGAATGGTGCTGGGAAAACCAGTGTGCTCGAAGGTCTGCATCTGCTCGGGCTGGCGCGTTCGTTCAGGACGCGCCGTCAATCTGAACTGATACGCCAGGGCGCGCGGTCATTCCGGGCGGTCGGGCATCTCGTGGGTCCGCCGCCGGATAATGCGTCGCATGTGATCGGGGTCGAGCGCAGCTCCGACGGTCTGGTCATGCGGGCTGATGGGGAGGCGGTGAAGCGGGTCTCCCAGCTGGCTCAGCTGTTGCCGTTACTGGTGATTCGCCCGGAGAGTCAGGAACTGGTAGCGGGCGGTAGTGAAGAACGCCGGCGTGTCATGGATTGGGCGCTGTTTCACGTGGAACCAACCTACGGTGCCGCACACGCACGTTATCGACGCGCGCTGCAGCAACGCAATGCCAGCTTGCGGGCAGGGCGCAGTGCGCGAGAGGTGCACGCGTGGGACCCTGAACTCATCGTTGCGGCGGAGGCGCTGGATGAGGTTCGGGCACAATTCTACGCGCAAAACGGCGCGGAGCTGCAGGCGTTGAGTCGGGCGCTGGTGGGCCTGGAGGTTGAGGCAGCCTATCAGCGTGGCTGGGACGGAGTCGACCTGAGCGAAGAGCTGGCGGTACGTCTGGATCAGGACCGGCAACGTGGCTTTACGAGTATTGGAGCCCATCGCGCGGACCTCAAGTTTCAACAATCCGGGCGCCGCGCCCGCAGTGTGCTGTCACGTGGTGAAACGAAGCTCCTGGTGCTTGGTGTGCTGCTGGCACATGCGTCCTTCGTCGGTGCGAAGACATCGAATCCTCCGATACTTCTGGTCGACGATCTCGCCTCTGAACTCGATGGATACTCCAGGGATCGGTTCTTCTCGGCGCTCGAGGGCCTCGAGTCACAGAGTTTCGTAACAGCGGTGGATTCAGAACTGATTCCAGATCGACACCGCCAGAACGCGGTGACGTTTCACGTGAAACAAGGCCAGATTACGCGCGTGTTATGATGGTGCGTTTTTTGCCACTGGAGCCGCGCTGTTGAGCGAGTACGACTCGTCGAACATCAAAGTCCTAAAGGGACTGGATGCCGTCCGGAAGCGCCCCGGTATGTATATCGGGGACACCGATGACGGTACCGGGTTGCATCACATGGTGTTCGAAGCGGTCGACAACGCCATCGACGAAGCTCTGGCCGGTTACTGCACTGACATCGACGTCGTAGTCCATGTGGACAACTCGGTCAGCATCACCGACAACGGGCGTGGCATCCCCGTCGATATCCACGAAGACGAAGGCCGCTCTGCCGCAGAGGTCATCATGACCGTCTTGCACGCGGGTGGGAAATTCGACGACAACGCCTACAAGGTAGCTGGCGGTCTGCATGGCGTAGGCGTATCGGTGGTCAATGCGTTATCGCGCTGGCTGAAGATGACGATTTGGCGTGACGGCAACACATACGCGCAAACGTATACCCACGGGGAGCCGGATGGCCCTCTTGC
The DNA here is from genome assembly GCA_039030335.1 of Pseudomonadota bacterium. Lineage (GTDB taxonomy): Bacteria > Pseudomonadota > Gammaproteobacteria > HK1 > HK1 > JBCCEJ01. The sequence continues at coordinate 27,167 of JBCCEJ010000028.1, forward strand.
GATCGCGGGCCAGTCGGACAAGACCGGCACCCGCATCCACTTCCTGCCTAGTTCAGAGACGTTCACGAACACGGAGTTTCACTACGAAATCCTGGCGAAACGGCTGCGCGAACTGTCGTTCCTCAATTCCGGCGTCAAAATTCGACTCGTCGACGAACGTGTATCAAAAGAAGACACCTATCAGTATCAAGGCGGAATCTCAGCTTTCGTAGAACACCTGAACCGCCACAAAACCCCGATTCATCCGACGATCGTGCATTTCACGAGCGAACGCGAGGGGGTAACGGTCGAAGTTGCAATGCAGTGGAACGATTCCTACCAGGAAAACATCTTCTGCTACACCAACAACATTCCCCAGCGAGACGGCGGCACCCATCTGGCCGGCTTCCGATCGGCCCTCACCCGCACGCTGAACCAGTATATGGAGCAGCACGGTATTACCCAGAAGGCGAAAGTCGACACTACGGGCGACGATGTCCGGGAAGGACTCACGGCGGTGCTTTCTGTGAAGGTGCCCGATCCGAAATTTTCCTCGCAGACCAAAGATAAGCTGGTGTCGTCGGAAGTTAAGCCGATCGTGGAATCGGCGCAGAACGAAAAACTTGCCGAGTTCCTGCTGGAAAATCCGAACGAGGCCAAGAGCGTCACCAGCAAGATCGTCGAAGCCAGCCGTGCCCGGGAGGCAGCTCGCAAAGCACGTGAGATGACGCGACGCAAGACTGCGCTGGACATCGCCGGGCTGCCTGGCAAGCTCGCGGACTGTCAGGAAAAAGACCCGGCTCTGTCAGAACTGTTTCTCGTTGAGGGTGACAGCGCGGGTGGTTCGGCCAAACAGGGTCGCGACCGAAAGAATCAGGCGATTCTGCCTCTCAAGGGCAAGATCCTGAACGTAGAGAAGGCGCGCTTCGATAAGATGCTGCAGTCTGCGGAGGTTGGCACGCTGATCACCGCACTGGGCTGTGGAATCGGGAAAGACGAATACGACCCGGCAAAACTGCGCTACCACCGCCTGATCCTGATGACCGATGCCGACGTGGACGGATCGCACATTCGCACGCTGTTGTTGACCTTCCTTTACCGGCAGATGCCGGAGATTATCGAAGGTGGGCACGTCTATATTGCGCAGCCACCGCTCTACAAAGCCAAGAAGGGCAAGAGCGAGCGCTACGTGAAGGACGATCGAGAACTTGACGGCTACTTCATGCACCTTGCCCTGGATGGAACAAACGTTATACAGGGGTCGAATCCGCCGCTAAATACACAACAAATTCAAGAACTTGCAGACGTTTACCTGAAGAGTAGGTCGATCCGGGAACGACTCTCCGCGCGGATGTTTCCACAAGTTCTTGACGCTTTTGTGCAGTTACCTCAGCTCACCGATGATGAGCTGGTAGAGCCCGAAATTGCATCAGCGTGGATGCAGCAGCTCGAAGAGAAACTCAACTCCGGCGACGATTTCAACGGTCCTTTCGAAATCTCCATGAGCCCCCGAGAAGACGGCGGTTTCATCGCGCGGATTCGTACCATTCAGCATGGCGTAGAAGCCGACCGGATGTTGACGGATGAGCTCCTGCGCACCCCGGAGTACCGTCAGCTTCACTCGTTCGCTACCGAACTTGGTGGCAACGGAGACGCTATCAAAGTCGAGCGCGGGGAACGCTCTGCTGAAGTGCGCACGTTTCGTGAGGCGATCGACTGGATGCTGGCCGATTCGCGACGCGGCGTGATGGTGCAACGGTATAAGGGTCTGGGGGAGATGAATCCAGATCAGCTTTGGGAGACCACCATGGATCCTCAAAGCCGGAGGCTGCTCCAGGTACGCATAGAAGACGCCGTTTCAGTCGATCAGCTTTTCACCACACTGATGGGAGACCAGGTAGAGCCGCGTCGCGACTTTATCGAGAGCAACGCATTATCCGTCGCCAATCTGGATGCGTGACGTCGCCTGAGTCCGGCGCCATTCACATGTTCCCGAATTAAAAGGACTTTGCAGAAAGTCTAGACGCGGTCTTCACCTCTCTCCACGCAGATCAGCAGTTACGGCCCGTGCCGCGCAGACTGCGACTACGCGCTCAGCCCCTGCGGCTTTCAGCGTTGAAGCCGCTTCCCGCAAGGTGGCGCCCGTCGTCAGAACGTCATCCAACAGCAGCGCGATTGGCGGTACGCAGGCGCCGGCCCGGAATGCACCGCGGACATTTTCACTACGACTCTTCGCGCTGTTGAGTTCAGACTGCGGCCGTACGATACCGGTTGCCAGCAGTGCCCGGCGGTGTAGCGGCACGCCCGTACGGGCCGCGAGCTCCGCCCCTATCTCGATCACTGGATTGAAGCCGCGCTCCTTGAGTCGTTGCGGCTGCGATGGGATGGGAACCAGCCCCGCGCACGAGCCCGCCCGGCTCACGTCCAAAAATAGTTCCTGGGATCCTTCGGCTGCGATCAGCTCCGCCAATGCGGCTGCCGCCCATAGGCGATGCCGTGCTTTCAGTTCCATCAATAGTCGCCGGACCCATCCGGTATAGATAAATGGCGCCAAAGTCCTGTCAATATCCACCCAGTCACGACGACAGAATGTGCACGCACCAAGCGTCGCCGCTGGAATTGACCCCACCGGCATCGCGCATCGACTGCAGGCTGCACGGACCCGCGGCAAATCGGCCGTGCAGTTTGTGCACAGATGATGGTCTGTATCCAAATCCATCGTACAGAGCGCGCACCGCGGTGAGAGCGACCGGAGCAGCCGCCGTATTCCGGGGTTGAGACGCACGGGGCGTCTGGCTTGCGGCAAGGACATTCGATGGTTTGAGGGTTATCCCGGAGATGCCGACATATCTGTGGGTAGTCGGGCGGGTCCAGATAGCGGCTTCATCGGGCAACGCAAAGTGGAGCGATTATGTGCCGGGGCGCCGAAACACGCCTGTCGGCGGTACACCACACACGCGTAAGCGCTCGCCCCAACCGCTTGCGGGTGAACGCGGCGCGGCGCCAGTACAGCGGTTCAGCGGTTGTTGCGAGTCTTGATCTGCTGATATCTATACAAATACTAGTTAATCAAGCAATATCGCGGACGATATCGGCGGTAGGGGGCAAAACAGCTGCGCATTTTCGACTGAAACGGAAACCATTATCTATACAATACCAAGACAGTAGGCCTGTAATGGCACGAACCGCATCATGAGAAACGAAATCCACGTCAATATCACCTTCGAGTTGGTTTTCGGGCGTTTGTGGCACCTTATGTCCGAGCAGTGCATTGCGCGCCTGCACGAGACGCATGAACGACTCTCCAGAGCCGCGTCCGAGACTCTGATGAAGCGGTTTGAAAACCGCCGTAAGTACCCGGATTTCTTGCGCCTCGGGCGGACGCTCCGATACACTGCCAACCCTATTTGTCCCAAGCTGACGCGTTCAAAAAAGCAGCTCGAGGAGCCAACTGGCTGATGTCCAATTCTGAGGGCGTCGCACCGATCAGCACCTTCGTCGTGGAACCGAACGAACCGCCGCCATGGAACCAGATCCGGCTTCTGTTCGTTCTCGTGGCAATACCGTCTTTGCTCGTTGCACTCGGCTTCACCTTCATGGGTTATTGGCCGATTTTGCCGTTTGCCGGTATGGAGTTGATGCTGCTCGCAGCCGCGCTCTACCTGACGGCACGCCAGGCCGGACGCCGCGAGGTAATCAAGCTGAAGGCGGACGTCATCGAGGTCGAGCGGGGCAGGTCGGCACCCGAAGAAACGTGGAGCGCCCAGCGCGCATGGACGCAGGTACGGCTGGTTAAGTCGCGCTACCGCCTGCATCCGAGCCGACTGGTCATACGCGCGCACGGTAAAGAGATCGAAGTGGGTAGTTTTCTGATCGAAGAGGAGCGCGAACGTCTTGCAACCGCTTTGCGTGACGCGCTGATGGCCCGGCCAACCTGAGATCTGCACCCGTTAAAGAATTAATGAAAAAGCCTCTGGAGTAATGAAGACGATGTTCAACACCAAAGCGTCCCGGGTGGTCGCAAGTATCGCGGCAGCCGCGATGTTTGCACCGATCGCCACCCACGCGGCGTGGACCGATCTGAACCTCCCGGTCGGAGTCACGCCACTGTCCAAGGAGGTGTACGAGCTCCACATGCTGATCCTCTGGATCTGCGTGGTCATCGGAGTCGTTGTTTTTGGTGCGATGTTCTATTCGATGTTCGCGCATCGGAAATCCCGCGGCGTGGAGCCGGCAACCTTTCACCACAGCACCCTCGCTGAAATCGTCTGGACCGTCATACCGATCGTCATTCTGGTAGTGATGGCCGTGCCCGCAACGCGAACACTGATCGCCATGGAAGACACCAGCGAATCGCAGATGACGCTCAAAGTCACCGGATATCAGTGGAAGTGGCGCTACGACTACATCGAGGACTCGATTTCGATGTGGAGTAATCTCGCGGAAGCCAGCAAGGAGGTCATGTACAGCGACCCCACCGGCAACGAGGATTACCTGCTCGATGTCGATAACGAAGTCGTTTTACCGATTCACACGAAAATCCGCTTGATGCTGACCGCAGACGACGTCATCCACGCCTGGTGGGTACCGAAGCTCGGCCAGAAAAAAGATGCGATTCCGGGTTACATCAACGAGATCTGGACGTACATAGAAGAGCCGGGCACGTACCGTGGCCAGTGCGCAGAGCTCTGTGGTAAGGACCACGGCTTCATGCCGATCGTCGTCAAGGCCGTGACCAAAGACGAGTACCGTGCCTGGGTGGATACCCAGAAAGAAGCTGAAGCTGAAGCTGCCCGACTGGCCGCCGCCGCGCTGTTAAAAGACTGGAGCAAAGAGGAACTGATGGCCAAGGGGGAAGAGGTTTACATCAACATCTGTTCCACCTGTCATAAAAAAGACGGCCTCGGCGACACCGGCGCTGGATATCCATCGATCGCTGGCAGCACGGTCGTACTGGGGCCGGCTGATGGTCACATCTCCCTCGTGCTGGACGGCATCGCCGGGACTCAGATGTCGTCCTTTGGCAGCCTTAGCGACGCCGATCTGGCCGCGGTATTGACCTACCAGCGAAACGCATTTGGCAACGAGGCGTCGCTCATACAGCCGAAAGACGTAAACGGCGCGAGGTGATCCACTGCGCGCGCCCTGACGGTTCCCGGAGCACACGAAGAATTCAAAATCCCAGGAGTACGCTACATGTCTGATGCAGCGGTTCACGACCACCACGACGATCATCACGACCACGGCCCAGAGCCGGGTCTGATGCGTTGGGTTACCACGACCAACCACAAAGATATCGGCACTCTCTACCTGCTGTTCGCGTTGATGATGTTCTTCATCGGCGGCGCGATGGCAATGGTGATCCGCGCTGAGTTGTTTCAGCCGGGCCTCCAGGTTGTCGATCCTCACTTCTTCAACCAGATGACGACGATGCACGCGCTCGTCATGATCTTCGGCGCGGTCATGCCGGCATTCGTCGGTTTTGCCAATTGGATGATCCCCATCATGATCGGCGCGCCCGATATGGCGTTGCCGCGCATGAACAACTGGAGCTTCTGGATCCTGCCGTTCGCGTTCTCGATGCTGTTGTCGACCCTGTTCATGCCGGGCGGCGGTCCCTCAGCAGGGTGGACGATTTATCCGCCGCTCGTACTCCAGGGCGGTGACAACTTCCCGTTCCTGATCTTCGCCATCCACCTGATGGGTATCTCGTCGGTCATGGGGGCGATCAACGTCATCGTGACAATCTTCAACATGCGTGCACCGGGCATGACACTGCTGAAAATGCCGTTGTTCGTCTGGACCTGGATCATCACGGCCTTCCTGCTGGTTGCCGCAATGCCGGTACTGGCTGGCGCCGTCACCATGCTGCTGACGGATAAGTTCTTCGGAACGTCGTTCTTTTCTGCCGCTGGCGGCGGTGACCCGGTGATGTATCAGCACATTTTCTGGTTCTTTGGTCACCCCGAGGTCTACATCATGATCCTGCCCGCCTTCGGGATCGTGTCGCAGATCATTCCGACCTTCGCCCGCAAGCCGTTATTCGGTTACGAGTCGATGGTGTATGCAACCGCGTCAATCGCCTTCCTGTCGTTCATCGTATGGGCACACCATATGTTCACGGTGGGTATGCCGCTTACCGGTGAACTCTTCTTCATGTACACCACGATGCTGATCGCGGTACCCACCGGAGTGAAGGTCTTCAACTGGGTAGCGACCATGTGGCGCGGCGCGATGACCTTCGAAACGCCTATGCTGTTCGCACTGGCGTTCGTCATCCTGTTCACGATTGGGGGCTTCTCCGGCTTGATGCTGGCGATTACCCCGGTCGACTTTCAGTACCATGACACTTACTTCGTTGTTGCACACTTCCACTATGTGCTCGTAACGGGGGCAGTTTTCGCACTGATCGCCGGGGTGTATTACTGGCTGCCGAAGTGGTCCGGTGTCATGTACAACGAGACGTTGGGCCAGTGGCATTTCTGGCTTTCCACGATTTTCGTTAACGTCCTGTTCTTCCCGCAGCACTTCCTCGGCCTGGCGGGCATGCCTCGCCGTATCCCGGACTACAACATGCAGTTTGCCGACTGGAACATGGTCTCGAGTATCGGTGGATTCGGCTTTGGCCTCTCCCAGCTGCTGTTCGCATACCTTGTTATCCAGTGCATGCGCGGATCTGGCGAGAAAGCTACCGATGAAGTGTGGGATGGCGCGGAAGGTCTCGAGTGGACGCTGACATCACCGCCTCCATACCACTCCTTCGAAGTGGCGCCGGAAGTCAAATAGTCTTCACGAGATGATGATGTCAACAAGCGACCCAAGTGTGCGCCGCGCCAACATCCGATTGGCGCTGGCGCTCGGCCTGATAGCTTTGAGTTTCTACGGACTCATGTTTTGGGTGCTGGGAACATGACGCAATCCGACGATAACGCTCCTGTACAGTCTCAGGAGCTGGCTCGCGTCAATCGGCGCACCGCCTGGAAACTTGGCGGTGTGTTTGTACTGATGTTCGGATTCAGCTTCGCGCTAATACCCCTTTACGATCTTCTCTGCGAAGTCACCGGGCTCGGTGGCAATACCGGTGTCGTAAACGCGGCCGAGCTGGACGGGCAGGTCGACACCTCCCGAACGGTCAAGGTGCAATTCCTGGCAACCGCTAATAGTCGTATTCCGTGGGAGTTCGCGCCCGATCAGGACGATCAGCGCGTGAACCCGGGTCAGGTTTATGCCGCCACCTACACGGCCACGAACACGTCGTCCAGTGAAGTGGTGGGTCAGGCGATTCCGAAGGTCTCGCCACCGCAAGCCTCGAAGTACTTCAGTAAAACAGAGTGTTTCTGCTTCAGGAACCAGACTCTGAAGCCGGGCGAGACCAAGGTCATGCCCATTCGGTTCGTGCTGGACCGCGCACTGCCCGATCGCATTAAATCGGTAACGTTGTCATACACGTTCTTCCGCGTTGACGGCGTGAAAAGCTAAACAAAAACCGCCTCAGGAGCCTCAGACATGGCCTCAGCCAATCACGACGCTTACTACGTTCCGCACGGGACGAAGTGGCCAATCATGGGATCCATCGGGCTGACACTGCTCGTATGCGGCTTCGCGGCCTGGTTAAACGGCTCCGAGAACGCGACCACGTTCATGGTGCTCGGGCTACTGGTTACCATCGGCATGATGTTCGGCTGGTTCGGCACGGTAATCAGCGAAAGCGAAGCCGGCATGTATAACGCCCAGGTGGACATTTCGTTCCGCTGGGGAATGGGCTGGTTCATCTTTTCTGAAGTGATGTTCTTTGCGGCCTTTTTCGGCGCGCTCTATTACGCTCGAATCTTCTCTGTGCCGTGGATCGGCGGTGAAGCCACCGGCGCAGTGACCAATGCGGTGTTATGGCCCGACTATGAAGCGGTGTGGCCCACGAACGGTCCCGAGCAGCTCGGCGGCGAGTACAAAATCATGGGCGCGTGGGGATTGCCCGCGATCAACACGATTATCCTGTTGACCAGCGGTGTAACCGTCACATGGGCGCACCATGCAATCCTGAAAGGGCATCGCGCGCAATTTATCTGGGGACTGTTCCTGACCGTATTGCTCGGATTTATCTTCGTGGGACTTCAGATCGTCGAGTATATGCATGCGTTCAACGACCTGAATCTGACGCTCTCATCCGGAATCTACGGGTCTACGTTTTTCATGTTGACCGGTTTTCATGGTTTCCACGTAACCGTGGGCGCCATCATCCTGCTGGTGATCATGTTAAGAGGGATGAAAGGGCATTTCTCTCAGGAACAGCATTTCGCGTTCGAGGCGGCAGCTTGGTATTGGCACTTCGTAGACGTGGTGTGGCTCGGCCTCTTCGTTTTTGTTTACTGGCTCTGATCGAATATCTGCGGAGTCCGCCCCGGCATCCGACTCATCGTCAGCTGGCTCTCACACGAACGCCCGCGGTAACTACCGTGGGCTGCTGAGGCCAATCGAGTTCGTCTCCGTACTGCGAGGCAAAGCCTGAGTGCTGGTTGCTCGCTCAACGCCGCGACAAAGGCCGTCATGGGATCAACAGACACCTCTCCTCACCTGCCAGGTTAGAGCAGCAACAAGCTAGATCGGTCCCGGATGAGGCTGAATCAAGCCAAGTGCGAACAGCACAAACAGCAGAGCAAACAATCCCAACGACAGCCCGATACGCACACGCAGTGCTTTGAATGTACGTTGGCTGTCATTTCCCTTGACCATGGCTAATAACGCAGAGCCCAGGCTAAGGAGAATTCCTAGAAAGATGATTCCGACGATTACCTTTCCGAACATCCTCTAAGTCCCCATATTCATATAAGCCTTCAGTATATCGGCCCACCGCCATTCGGACGGTTCCAGTGCCGACACCTTCGTTCGATGCAGCTAGGCCCTTACCAGTTCAACCCGCATTGGTTTGTCACGGTGGTGACTACGTTGCTGCTCGTCTTGCTCTTGTCACTGAGTAACTGGCAGTGGAATCGCGCCAAAGAGAAAACGGCGCTTGAATCACGGCATCAGCAACTCGACACGGAACAGAATTTCGATCCAGCGACGCCGGGTCCACCCCTGGTGGAACGCCATCAGCGTCTACAGGCATCAGGCACTTATCTGCGCCAACAGTTCCTTCTGGACAATCGCACCTACAAAGGCAGGGCCGGGTACTACGTACTGACGCCGCTGGAACTTCGCGACGGTACTTTGTTGCTGGTCAATCGCGGCTGGGTGGAAGCGAGACTTGACCGTAGCCAGCTGCCAGATATCCCGTTGCCCCGTGAGCCCCAGGTTGTTCAGGGCAGAGCCCATTACCCGGCCACTGAACAGCTGCTACTCGGTGATGCGGGCTACGAGCAACCCGAGTGGCCCCGCGTGGTGCAGCGGCTTGAACCGCAAAAGATCGCAACCATCCTGAGTAAGGCTGTCAAACCTTATACGTTGCGACTTAGCGCCGAAGTGGCTGGCGGTTTCTCGCGTGACTGGCCGATCTACTACGGCATCACGCCGGAGCGTCATCAGGGTTATGCGTTTCAGTGGTTCTCACTGGCAGTGGCGCTATTAACCATCTACATCGTTGTGAACCTGAAGCGGATCCCGGCACATGAGCAAGCATAATCAACGACTGGCCATCGTCGGCATTTTTGCCGTGTTTCTGTTGCCGGTGACCCTTGCGTTACTTCTGCGAGTGAATGCCGTCTCCTTGAACACAGTGAACTTCGGCGAGCTGCTGGAACCTCCTCGCGAACTGTCTGCCCAAGGACTGACACTCGATCACGCTCTGGCTCCGCAGCAGCCATTGTTCGAAGATGTCTGGACGGTTTTGATTCTGGCTCCGGAAGGGTGCGCACAGGCGTGCATTTCCGTTCTTGACGGCACGCGTCAGGCCCGCACGGCGGTCAACAAGGATTACGACCGCGTTCTGCGTTTGCTGGTTACCCCCGCGCCGCTCACGCGAAATGTGAGGGAAGAACTGCTCGACAACCACCCAGATCTCGCGCTAGCGCACGCCAAACCAGCCTGGATGCGCTCGATAAACGCGCTGAAGGCACCAGTGCCGAGCGTCTGGCTCATCGATCCGCGCTCCTTCCAGTTCATGTCTTACCCGGCTCCACTCGAGGCGGGGTACCTGCTGAAAGACCTTAAACGACTTCTAAAAATCTCGAAGGTTGGATAGATCTTGAACGCAAGCTCATCACAGCAATGGATTCTGCGTTTATCTCTCGCCGCGACGGCCATCGCCGTCTGCGTGGTCGTGCTCGGTGCCTGGGTGCGTCTGACGGACGCCGGGCTGGGCTGTCCCGACTGGCCAGGATGCTACGGCCATATTGGTGTACCGGATACCCCTGAAGAAGTCGCGGCGGCCAACGCAGCGTATCCGGAGCGGCCCGTGGAAACGCAGAAAGCATGGAACGAAATGATCCATCGCTATCTGGCGAGTTTCCTGGGACTCGTGATCCTGGTAATCGCCTGGCTCGCCTTGAAGGAGCGCAACCGGCCTCACCAACTGGTGGCTTTGCCCCTCGGTTTGGTCGCACTCGTGATTCTGCAGGGTCTGATGGGCATGTGGACGGTAACCCTGCTTTTGAAGCCTGCGGTCGTAACCGCCCATCTGCTCGGCGGCATGGCGACCACATCGCTTCTGTTCTGGCTGGCCCTGCGTCATGGCAGGCTGTTTACCTACAACCAAAACGCCGCCACAGCTCGATGGTTGCCGTGGTCTCTTGTCGGGCTAGGGATACTCACGATGCAGATCGCGCTAGGGGGCTGGACCAGCACCAACTATGCAGCGCTCGCGTGTCCAGACTTTCCGACGTGTCACGGTCAGTGGATGCCCTGGTGGGACGCCGATCAGGCTTTTCAGGTCTGGCATGGGCTGGGGCAGGACTTTGAGGGTGGCGTACTCAGTAACGAAGCCCGGGTCACGATTCACGCTACGCATCGCCTAGGCGCCTTGGTCACATTTTTGTATATTGGTGGGCTGGCACTGTGGATTGCAGTCTCCAGCCCGGGTTTGCTGCGCATCGCGGCCTGTCTGGTGCTGATTCTGCTGGGAATTCAGGTCGCACTCGGCATCGCTAATATCGTGATGTACCTTCCGCTTTCGATTGCGGTGGCGCATAACGGTGTGGCGGCGCTGCTACTGTTGAGCCTGGTGACCCTGATTCACGTCATCAATCCGCGACAAGCAACATGACACAAAGCGTCAATCAAACCGCCGGGGCCGCTCTGGTCCGACCGGAGCCATTGAGGTGGCGTGAGTACCTCGAACTCACGAAACCCAAGGTCGTTTCGCTGATCGTGTTTACCGCTGTTGTGGGAATGTGCCTGGCCACACCAGGCATGGTGCCGCTGAATGCGTTGCTTTTCGGCACCATCGGCATAGGTCTTTCGGCTGCCTCAGGTGCCGCCTTCAATCATCTTGTCGACCAGCGCATCGATGCTCTGATGGCGCGCACCCAGAACCGGCCGTTACCCACCGGTTCCCTGAATGCGCGATCCGCCGCGGCTTTTGCAACTACCCTCTCATTGCTGTCGGTGCTCTTGCTGTGGACCGTGGTCAATCCGCTCACCGCCGTGCTGACCTTTTTGTCGATGGTGGGTTATTCCGTCGTCTATACGATCTATCTCAAACGCCAGACGCCGCAGAACATCGTTATAGGGGGCGCGGCCGGTGCCATGCCTCCAGTTCTAGGCTGGACCGCGGTAACCGGCAGCGTCGACGCGTATGCCCTACTGCTCTTCTTGATTATTTTCGTCTGGACTCCACCGCACTTCTGGGCGCTCGCCATCCATCGGCGGGATGACTATGCGCGCGCGGAGATACCGATGCTGCCGGTGACGCACGGTATCCGCTATACGAAACTACATGTGTGGTTCTACACCCTGCTGCTCGCAGTTGTCGCGATGCTTCCGTTCGTGACCCATATGAGCGGCATCATCTACCTCGCCGGTGCACTCCCGCTGAACGTGGCCTTTCTGTGGCACGCGTGGACGTTGCACAACCGCAACGACCCGCGCCAGCCGATGCGAACATTCTCGTATTCGATCTGGTATCTGATGGGCATATTTGTTGCGCTGCTGGCCGACCACTACATTCCCTTGTAGCGTTTCGCCATAGTGGGCAATCACGCATAAAAAAGGCCGCAGTCGCGGCCTTTCTTGTGTGAACCCTGGCTCAGCGCAGGGGTTACAAGCGCGTGCTCAGGCTGCCATCGCCACTTTCAGCTTCTTCAACGCGTTGCTTTCGAGCTGGCGAACACGCTCGGCTGAAACGCCATACACTTGTGCGAGTTCCTGCAAGGTGGATTTAGGTTCAACCAGCCACCGCGAGCGCACGATGTCGGCACTACGCTCGTCGAGCCCGTTCAGCGCCGCGGTAAGACGTGAACGCTGCACCGTCTCCCACTGCTGGGCCTCTGCTTCCAGGGCCGGATCCCGCGAAGAGTCGTGAAGGAAGCTGGACGGACTCGGCCGCTCAGACTCCTCGTTCGTGCTGTCCGAGTAGCCGTCGAAAGCGGCATCGCGAGCGTGCAACCGCTCTTCCATCTCGAAAACGTTCTTACGGGTAACGCCGAGCTGCTGGGCGACCACATCCGCTTCGGCCTGGCTCATCCAGCCGAGCTTCTTCTTCGAGCCGCGCAGATTAAAGAAAAGCTTGCGCTGTGCTTTGGTAGTTGCCACCTTGACGATACGCCAGTTGCGCAGAATGTACTCGTGAATCTCGGCACGGACCCAGTGCACGGCAAATGAGACCAGACGGACGCCTACGTCGGGGTCAAAGCGCTTCACCGCTTTCATCAAGCCGATGTTGCCTTCCTGAATGAGGTCTGCCTGGGGCAGGCCGTAACCAGAGTAGGTTCGCGCCAGGCGCACCACGAAGCGCAGATGGGACATCACGAGCCGACGTGCCGAATCCAGGTCGTCTTCGTTGCGAAATGCCTTGGCGAGTTCCACCTCCTCCTCTGCGGTCAGCAATGGAATGCTGTTCACCGCCTGGATGTAGGATTCCAGACTGCCGGTGTGCAATCCGGTTGGAAGGGCGAGGGCTTTGCTTGTCTCTATACTCTTCACGGTCAGTGTCTCGTGAGGTGAGCCGGCTTATACTATAGACAACAAACTTGGCTGACAATTCCACGCGAGCTGGGTTGTTCCGCAAATTCTCGAAAATTCGGTCTGAAATCACTCCATTTCGCCGATTTTCCGATACAAGTATCGGCTTGCCGCCAGCCAGGCGCCCACCCATCCCAGTGAGAGGCCGGCGACCAATACACCGGCCGCTGTCTGCACCAGCATGGAGCTCAGTACGAATCTGCCGCCATACTCGGAGATCAGTGCTTCAACCGGTTCTTTTAGAATTTCCAGTTCTACCACGACGATCCCGAGCGCGAGCAGCCCACCAAGCCCGCCGTACCATAAACCCGCCCACAGGAATGGTCGTCGCACGAAGCTATTGGTGGCCCCAAACAGGCGGAGAATCGCAATCTCGTCAGTGCGCGCCTGCACTTCGAGACGAATGGTATTGCCGACCACGAGCACGACGCCCACGCCCAGCAGGACCGCCAGCACCCCCGCTCCGCGCCTTGCCAATGCCATGACTGCCAACAGCCGTTGCATCCAGGCCTGATCGAACACGACGCGCTCTACTGCCGGGTCTGCGTTCAGCTCTGCTGCGAGATCGGCGGCAGCCTCAGCGTTGCCATGCGCGCCACGGAGCTCCAGTGCCAACACCCACGGAAACGGATTCTGGCCACCGAGGCTGTCGAGTGTGCCGGGCTCTCCACCAAGTGCCAGATAGTCGGCCAGAGCTTCGTTCGGAGAGAGGATGAGTACAGTTTCGACCTCGCGCCGCGCCTGCAACTCGCGAGCGAACCGGGCGGCCCCCCGCGAGCCCGCGTCGGGTGCAAGAAACACGGAGAGTCCTGCCGGGGACTCCGAGACGCCGCCGATGCGCGCGACGTTTTCCAGAAAAACGTAGAGCGTCGCGGGCAGGGCCAACGCGATGGCGATCACCGCGATCGTCATGCAGCTCGACAGTGGCGTCTTGCTCAGATGGCCGAGCGCACTCACCAGCGCCTGCAGCTCACGACCCAGCCAAACGCGCGGCGCAAGTGCCACGGCGCGGGTGCGCAGATCCAGCTTCGCCGACGCCTTGCGACCAGTCATTCGGTCGCTGGACCCTGCGGCTGTGCAAGTCCCGGAAACTCGCCTTGCCACATTTCCCCTTCCCGAAGAATCACGGCGCGGCGGCCGGAGCGGCGTACCAGCGCGATGTCGTGGCTTGCCAGTACGATGGTCATCCCTACCTGATTGAATTCACTGAATAAATCGACGATTTCACGCGACAGCAGCGGATCGAGGTTACCGGTTGGCTCATCAGCCAGCAGGATCGCTGGACGGTGCACCACGGCGCGCGCGATACCGACCCGCTGCTGCTCGCCGCCTGAGAGTTCGACCGGCCGTGCTCTCTCCTGTTTCAGCAGTCCTACCTTATCCAGCGCCGCGCGTACGCGCCGCGCGGTCTCATGGCGCGAATAGCCCTCGATCACCAGCGGGAGCGCCACATTGTCGAAAATACTGCGGTCCGCCAGCAGCCGGTGGTCCTGGAAGACCACGCCGATGTTGCGTCGGAAGTAAGGCACCTGGGCGCGCTTGATACTGCTGAGATTGTGACCACCGACCAGGACCTGGCCTGAGGTTGCCTGCTCCAGCAATGCCACCAGGCGCAGCAATGTACTCTTGCCAGCCCCGGAATGACCGGTCACAAAGACGAACTCGCCATCCCCGATCTCGAGACTGATGCCTTTCAGCGCCTCGTTGCCGTTCGCGTACCGTTTGATGACGTTCAGGAACTGAATCATGGATACGCGCCTCGCCCGGCCGTTCTCACGCCGTTCGGCAGAGCAGGGGCCGGAGCGCGACGGTACTCCGCCGCTGCAGGGTAGTCGCCGGTCTTGATGCGCTAGCGCGCGAGAATTGCATCAACGAACGCACCGGCATCAAAAGGCCGCAGATCATCGACCTGTTCGCCCACACCGATAAAGCGAATCGGCAAACCGAGCTCTTTCGCGATCGTGAACACCACACCGCCTTTCGCGGTGCCGTCAAGCTTGGTCAGCACCAGCCCGGTGACGCCGATGGCGTCGCCGAACTCCCGCGCCTGATTCAGCGCGTTTTGTCCGATGGTGGAGTCCAGCACCAACAGCACTTCGTGCGGCGCCGACGCATCCTGCTTGCCGAGCACGCGCTTGATTTTCCGCAATTCGTCCATCAGGCCGCCGTGCGTGTGCAGCCGACCCGCCGTATCAGCCAGTAGCACATCGACGCTGCGGGCCTTGGCGGAAGCCAGCGCGTCGAAGAGCACGGAGGCAGAATCCGCCCCGGTGTGCTGCGCAACAATCGGGGCGCCGGTTCTTTCGGACCAGGTTTGCAACTGCTCAACGGCCGCGGCCCGGAAGGTATCGCCAGCCGCGAGCATCACCCGCTGGCCGTCAGCCTGAAACCGATGCGCCAACTTGCCGATCGTCGTGGTTTTTCCAGCACCGTTTATGCCGACCATCAGCACGACAAACGGTGACCCGTCGTTGGTCACCGGTTGCAGCGGATGGCTGACCGGTTCCAGAATCGTCAGCATGTTCTCTTTCAATGCGGACAGCACCGCTTCGGCGTCCCGCAGTTCGCTACGTTTCAGACGCCCGGTAAGGTCGTTCACGATCTGCTCGGAAGCGCCGATACCCACGTCAGCGGTCAGGAGCGCCATTTCGATGTCATCAAGCAGATCGGCGTCGATCTTCTTTCCGGCGCCGAACAGGCCGGCGAGAGTGTCGCTCAAGCCCTGTCGGGTCCGTGTCAACGCACCCTTCAGCCTGCCGAAGAATCCCTTGCCCTTGTCTTCGGAGGGGGCCGTTTCGTTGTCTCCGCCGCGTGCCACCCGATCTATCGCTCCATCAGCCACGGTCCGGCCGGCCGGATCCAACTGCAAAACGGGCATTCTAGCGCGCCCGGATGGCAACCCGTGAGCCGCCGCCGCCGCATCGGCGAGCCGCCGGGTCGGACCTCCGGTCGCCGTGGTGGCCAGGTCCGCATCATCGGCGGCAGCTGGCGCGGTCGGCGCCTGGACGTAGTGGATCAAAACGCTCTACGCCCTACCCCGGATCGTGTGCGCGAAACGCTCTTCAACTGGTTGATGCCGGTACTCCCGGGCGCGAGATGTCTCGATCTATTCGCGGGGACGGGCATCCTCGGTCTCGAGGCTGAGTCACGCGGCGCTGGTACCGTCATGCTGATCGAACATGATGCGGCGCTGGTGCGAGCGCTCCGCAGCAGTGTCACCCGGCTGGGGGCGAGGGTTACGACCATCGTCGAGAGCGATGCGTTTCAGTGGCTGAAACGGGCCGACAGGGACGGCAGCGGGTCTGAACCCTACGATATCGTCTTCGTGGACCCGCCGTACGCGCAGCGTTGGGAACTGAAAGCCCTGCAGGGCCTCTCTCAATACGGTTTGGTGCATCAGGACTCGTTGGTCTATGTCGAGGCGGCGGAGGCGCTCCAGCCCGACGGGTTGCCGCCCGGGTGGGATATCTATCGCGCGAAGAGTGCCGGTCAGGTGCGCTATCATCTGTTGACACCCGCTGGCACTTGATTCGCGCACTCTCGCCGCCGCGGCATTTTCGCTCGACAGTGCATTGGTCGGTAACGTGTGAGGAGCAACGTAGAGATGGGTGTCACCGCCATCTACCCGGGGACTTTCGACCCCATCACCATGGGACATATCGATATAGCCGTGCGCGCGTGTCGGATGTTTGACGAGGTTTTAATAGCCGTTGCCAAGAGCACGCCGAAGAACACCTGCTTTTCGACCGAAGAGCGCATGGCCATGGTCGGGGAAGTGTTGGCCGACCAGCACAACGTTCGCGTGGTTACGATGTCGGGGCTTCTCGTCGAGCGCTGCCGTGAACTGGGCGCTCAGGTGATCGTGCGCGGCATTCGCAGCGTCACCGACTTCGACTATGAAGTGCAGATGACCGGCATGAATCGTCAGATGGCGCCTGAAATCGATACGGTTTTCCTGACGCCAGATGATCGCTACGCCCATGTTTCTTCGACGCTCGTTCGCCAGATCGCGCAGCTCAATGGTGATGCCGCACGTTTTGTTCATCCGACGGTCTATCAGGCGCTGCAGGAGAAGTTCGGTTAATTGTCATGGCTTTGATGATCACCGACCAATGCATCAACTGCGACGTCTGCGAGCCAGAGTGCCCGAACGATGCGATTTACCCCGGCGAAGAAATCTACGAAATCGATCCGTCCAGATGCACGGAGTGCGTTGGGCATTTTGAAACCTCCCAGTGCGTGGAGGTGTGCCCGGTCGAATGTATTCCGCTAAACCCGCAATACGTCGAAACCGAAGAGCAACTGCTCGCCAAGTTCCAACGGCTCGTGGCGGAACAGGTCTGACATCGAGCCTCTAACATGTCCCGGCCGACGCCGTCTCCGGCTCAGGTGCACCTGCTCCCCACGCATCATAATTTGTTGATCTGAGTTCGTTCGGCCGAAGATCGCGACCGTATCGCGCGTCATGGAGCGCGTGCGCAAACCCTGGTTTTTAAACGGGATCTTCTTCAGCGACACGATTTGTCCTGTGCGCGCCGACGGTTCTGATGACGTCGCAGCCGAACGCAGATCAGGCGTTCTGAGGACGTTCCGCGGCCGCTCTCCAACCTAAATTGCGCTTCCCGCGAATCCCGGGTCGGCGGCCCTAATTTGTTTGGATCGGAAACCAGCGAGATGTATGCAGTCAGGCGCTTTGCCGTTCGTCAGTCGCGTTTCTTCCAGCGGTTCTACGATGCATTCGAACAGGTCATCGTGACGCTGGACCCGCTATTCACGCGTATCGGTTACGCGAAACTGGAGGCCCCGGCGGCGGCGGTCGAAAGAACCATCAAGTCAGTTTTGTTCGACTGTCAGATGTGTGGCCAGTGCGCGCTGTCGTCCACCGGGATGTCGTGCCCGATGAACTGTCCCAAGCAGCTGCGTAACGGCCCGTGCGGAGGCGTTCGCGCTGGTGGTATGTGCGAAGTCGAGCCGCAGATGCGCTGCGTATGGGTAGAAGCCTGGGACGGTGCAGGCAGAATGCACGGCGGCCTCGAAAAGATCGGCGAGCAGCTGCCGCCGGTTGACCGTTCATTGAAGGGAACCTCGAGTTGGCTCCGGGTCGCGCGCGATAAGGCGCAAGAGCAGCGCGAGGCCCGCGCGGCAGGGTCGCTCGCGCTCGCTGGTTCGCTCGGCACGGTATCGGGCCCTGGTTTGGGTGAAACCACCGCGACTGGTTCACAGCACGTAGAGAACCCGGGACCGGGGTCGTGACGGCTTGGCAGACGCGCGAGCCATACGAGCCGCTGCACGATCCCATTCCGCACGTGTCACCTGGCCACGTTTCGACGTCACGCCTCGAGCGTGTGCTGCGGCGTGGCTGGTTTGCCATCACGGCGGAGATGAATCCGCCCGACTCCGCTGACCCCAATGATGCATTGGCAGCCGCGTTGCCTCTGGAAGGGGTGGTAGATGCGATCAATGCAACGGATGCGTCCGGCGCAAACTGTCACATGTCATCGATGGGTATCTGTTCGCTGATGGTGCGCTGCGGTCTCTCCATGGTCCTGCAGATCTCCTGCCGCGATCGCAATCGCATCGCCATTCAGGGCGATGTGCTCGGCGCGGCCGCCACCGGTGTCAACAACATCCTGTGCCTGACCGGGGATGGTGTTGCCGTCGGCGATCAGCCTGGCGCCAGTCCGGTATTCGACCTGGACGCGGTTTCGTTGCTGCGTACCCTGAAAACGATGCGCGACGACGGTGTTTTCCTGTCTGGCCGGAAGCTCAAAACGCGGCCGCGGATATTTCTGGGGGCGGCCGAAAACCCGTGCGTACCGCCGTACGAACTCCGCGCGAGGCGGTTGGCCAAGAAGGTTAATGCCGGCGCCGATTTCGTGCAGACCAACTATGTCTACGACATCGAGTTATTCAAACGATTCATGGATCACGTTCGAGAACTCGGATTGCATGAGCGCGTTTACATCCTCGCCGGTGTAGGCCCGCTCGCGTCCGCCCGCGCAGCGCGGTGGATGCGCGATAACGTTCCGGGTATTCACATTCCCGACCCGCTGATAGAGCGCGTGGAGGCGGCCGCGAAGCCCGGTGAGGAAGGTCTTCGCATCTGCGTAGAACTCATCCAGCAGATCCGCGAGATCGAAGGCGTCGCCGGCGTCCACATCATGGCGTACCGGCGCGAGCATCTGGTTGGCGAGATCATCGAACGTTCGGGACTGTTGGCCGAACGCCTGGCGCTGATAAACGCCTGGAATGCCGGCGCCGACGACCCTCTTCCATGCGTACGTTCAGGTGTCGTCCCGGGACGGACCTGAGACCCGAGCGGTCAAACGGGCGCCCAGCGGTCTCCCCATGCGGCTTTCCAGAACCGGTCGAATGACCCGTTCGATTTCGGTCGGCCACCGCGCCAAAGGTCGTGTTCCGCCGTACTGTAGCGAGCGAAATAGATGCCCAGCTCGTCTGCGAGTTGCTTGCAGACAGCCGCCTCCCGCTCGCTGCAGTCGTGATTTTCCCCAGGGTCTTTGATCAGATCGAACAGTTCGTCCGCGAGATCGAACTCCGGCGCGTGCTTGAACCGCTGGAAGTAGAGCCACTGTTGTGTTCGCATCGCCCGCGTCTCCTCCTGTTCCATGAAGATCGCGTCGCGATGATGCTGAACCCCGGTCTCGAGTGCCGCGAGGACTGACCTCGCATCGGCTCCGGCGTTGACTTCCGGTGGTAGTCCCGCCAGTTCAAGCAGTGTCGGACCGATATCCAATTGACTTACCAAGCCGGTAAAGATGCCCGGTTCGAACCTGCGCGGATACTCCATCAGCAAAGGAATCTGGGTGCTGGGACGTCTCAATGAAGACGGCCACGTCGCGAGACCATGGCCCCAGATGCCATGATGACCGAGCGAGAAACCGTGATCGGCGGTGTAGATGACAAGCGTGTCTTCGCGCGCGCCGACCGCACCAAGCGCCTTAAGGATACGCCCCACGCCCGCGTCTATCAGGCTCACCTGAGCATGATAGTTACGCAGGCTTTCGACATGGTTGGGTAACAGCAACGGGCCTTTGAACTGTTCGCGCGGCTGACCACCCGAGTCGATGACACGGTGCTGATAACGATCCACGACGGCTGAATTCAGCCCTTCGCGAGGCACCGACCCCATGTCGCGCTCTGCGTACAGGGTATCGAATGATGTCCCGGATGGTCCGCTGATAGCCGGCCAGTGTCCGTACGGCCCGTTGTACGGCACAAATGCGAAGAACGGCTGGTCCCGGTTCCAGCCGGTGTCGATGAACTCGATGGTCTTGTCCGTAAAGAACTCCACCGAGTGTCCGTCATGTCGATAACGTCTGCCGTTATCGATCATGTCGTTACCGTGAAAACTCGTCGTGTGGCCGTGCGGAAACGTTACCCAGTGGTCAAACGCGTGCGGCGGGTGCGATGGATCGCCCAGGTGGTACTTGCCGATCAGGGCCGTGTGATAGCCAGCGGCTTTCAGAATGCCCGGGAAGGTCTCGAATTCACCAACCGCGTTCCAATGTTTCGGCCACTCGGCGGCGCGCTGGTCGTCGAGCCAGTTATGCACGCCGTGTTGGCTCGGCATCAGGCCCGTCAAGACCGACGCGCGACATGGAGAACACATGGCATTGACGCAGTACGTGTTCTCGAACCGGACGCCGCGCGTGGCGAGCGCGTCCAGATTTGGTGTGTGCACTTCCCGGTTGCCGTAACAACCGAGCAGACCCGCTGCCTGGTTATCGCTCATGAACAGCAGAATGTTTGGCGGGCGTCGCACGGTGTCTGGACTTGCGCGGTGATGCGGCAACGCTAGCGGCGCGCGGCCCTGGCACCGAGTGTCATCAGCAACAGCAGAAAAAACACCGACGGCCCCACCCAGGCGAACGTGTCGTAGCGCAGATGTTCCATGAACAGTGATGTGAAGTAGTAGGTCGGAATCGCAATGGATGCGCCCACGGCGTACCAGAAGGCAGCTGCCAGCAAGCGGCGGTTGATGAGCACCGGGCCCATAACCAAGGGTGCCGAAATCATGCCCGCTATCAGCGCAAAGCCGAAACCGAACGCCTGGCCGAGCGCTGTCACATCGTCAGGAAACTTCTCCTGCAGAACATAGATGAACGTACTCAGCATCAGGAAGCACGCAAAACCCTGAGCGATCAGCAGATACAGGATGCTCTCCAGATCCTGATACCACGCGCGGGTAAGCTGCGCGGCAGCCCGGTCGAGCAGACGTCGTTGACGCATCGCCGAGCCGTACGACAGCTCGCGTCCCAGTCGGCTGCCCACGGCCGTCAGTAGCGCTGCCGGTAACGCGTCGCCGGGATTCCATTGCTGCAGGTCGATCGTGTGCAGGCTTCTGAAGTCGAGCGGGGGCTGGGTGATGTCCACCGCGACCGGGATCAGACGTCCGAGATCGTTGGCCGCACCAGCCTCGCCGATCACCCACTGACTGCCAGTCGAATTCCTGGACCACAACACGAGGGTGACTTCAGAGCTGTTGATCGCCTGTTCGATCCGACCACGGAACTGCTCTCCGCCCTCCAATGCCTGGTCCCACCAGACGTCCACGCCGAGCGCGGTCAGGTGACCAGCGATAGCCTCGGCGATCACCGTGTCGCTGTGACTGTAGGAAATGAATACCTCGGACATCGCCGGTTAACTCCGATGACTGTGCTACGTCGGCTGATCCGGCCGGGGAAATGCGTCTGCACTGCAGTTTAGACAGCGGGTGTCAGTTCTGCCGACCCGCTGCGCAAGAGCCGCGCACCGTTGGCCCTGAAGAGGGTTCTAACGCTGCCGGACGCGTTTGGCAGTCAGAGCGATGAGCGTCGCAGAATCCGGAATTCCGGTCGGGGTCAGCTGGTGTCGGCTCTGGAACGCGCGGATGGCAGATGCCGTCGCCTCGTCGAATTTACCCGTGGGGTTTGACGTCAATAGTCCTTGAGCGCGGAGCGAGGCGCGCAGGTCATCGAGCACGCTCTGATAGATCAGTACTCCCTTGCCGCCGCTGCGCGCTACGACCATCTCTGATGACACCTTGAGGCGTTGTGTGCGGAGGAGCTCTGTCAGTTTCCTCACGGCCGCATGGAAGGACTGCTCCGGTGCGCCTTTGCAATAACGGGCCAGCGCGAATGTCAGTACTTGTATGTCTTGCCACGGCGCCAGATCGAAGGTCTCGGGTACGTGTTCGTTCTGTACTGTCAAATAGCCTTCGAGCCAGCCCGCGAAGGTGATCATGGATTCGTCCGAGCGCTCGTAGGCGGCGGCGAACCGCGCGCACGAATTGACGCCCACGCCCTTGATCGCGAAGTTACCTCGGGCGTCGCCAGCATACGCCGCCACGGTTAATGTGATACCGGCAACTGCGCAGATGGCGCGGGTCGAGAACAGCTTGCGGTGTGGAATCATCGGAGTGCGTGCATCGTCGTTTCAATCGGTGCGTTCTGACACACCGGCGATTCTGTCACTATATCAATCAACGGCTTAGGGTCCGAATCAGATCGCGGACCTGCGCTGGCCTGCTGACCCCGGGGGTATGGATATGGCGTCAGAAGATCGGGGGTACCGGTTGTTGGGGCCGGATGGACCTTATCGGAGCGTCGCGCCTGGTCTGTACGGTGGCAATCGCAAACTCAAGATCTTCGGTGAGCTCGACTGCCGCAACGCGCTTCGTTGGATCGCGCGAGGGCACTACGTTCAACACCGGGTGTTTTTTGCCGACCGCGTCAGTGCGGAACGCTGTGGTTACAGACCGTGCGCCATCTGTATGCCGGACGACTACCGGCGGTGGAAGGCCAGCCACGGTGGGTAGCACGGTGCCGTGCTCAACCGACAAGGCCTCGCCTGCAGCGCTGGGTTTGTATTATTGAAGGTCTGGTCCGGCTGAGTGGATGCAGCCGAAATTTCTTCTGAACCCGAAAGTCCGGTTCACATTGATTTCGTGGGGAGGGATGCTATGCGCAATTCAACTCGCCGGCACACCGCGGTTGCGAAAGCACGTACGCGGCGCGGGGAACCGACCTTCGCGTCGTCCGAGCGGCGTTGGCTGACGTGGATCCTGATCGGCTGGTTGTCGGTCGCGGGCTTCGGTCTGGCATTCGCGATGCGCATGATGAGCGAGCCGGTGTCTTCGGCCGCACGCGAAGTCACTGTCAATCCGGTTTTTGACGCCGTCATGGCACGAGACGTGGAGCGGCTTGTGGCGATGAGCGACGACCTCGACCCGGCCTGGCTCGATGCCGCAAACGCTGGCATGACGCCCGTCATGCAGGCGTCGTCGTTCGGCGATGTGGAAATGGTTGAGACGTTGCTCAGGTTTGGGGCCGACCCGAACAAACGCGGTAGCGCGAGTCGTACTGCGCTGCAGTACGCTGCAGAAAAAAACCGACTGCGCGTCGCCCGCGCTTTGGTGTCGGCGGGCGCAGACGTGGATGGCGCCGACGTTTCCGGTCTGACCCCGTTAATCATGGCTGCCGACCGCGGTTACACCGACTTTGGTCTGCTGATGCTGGAGTCGGGCGCAAACGTTAATGCGACCATGAAGAACGGCTGGACCGCACTGCTCGACGCAGGCCGTCGCGGCAACCTGACGCTCGCGCGCGAGCTGCTGGCGCGTGGAGCAGACGCCAATGCACGGGTGAACGGCAATTCACCTCTGAGGCTGGCCGAGCAGAACGGTCACACCGAAGTAGCCGCACTGGTGAAGCGCGCCGGCGGAACGCGTTGAGACGCGCCGAACCCCGGGGTGGCGGGGTGCGAGTGGCGACTCGCACCCGGTCGGCCTCGTGCAACTGGTAACGGTCAGGCCGCGCGCGGCAGGTCTGCGTTGTGATCGTTCGACGCGATGGCCGCGACTACAACGTTGGGTTCGGTAATCGCTTCCGGGTCTTCAGCGCGCCACGGCCAGGCTGCAACACCTTTGTTGACTTTCTCGGGCGAGAATCCGTAGGCGCGCAGAAACGCGTCGTCCATCTGGCGCAGCTGGCTGAGAACTCGGGCGCGGCCGCTCAGGATCAGGGTTTCGGATGCTGCGTCGTAGAGGCTGATGAGCCAGTTCATTTCTTGTGTCCTCACATGCTTTTGGCTGGAGTGTCTGCGACAGCACGAGTGGTACTGTCGAGGAGTGCAGTGATTCGAACACGTGATGCTGCATCGCAGCAAACGACTTTTTTTCAGTGGGACGGATACCGTAATTCACGCTTCGAAGCGCGACCTCGGAATCGGTAAACTAGCGTCTTAACAGGCGCCGGCATTCGCCGCACCGCGGCAGCGTTACGGCGTCATGGTTGGGTCGCGCAGCGCCGGTCGTCGCCGTTGCGACGGATGCCTGGCCGTCATTCCCGGATCTGAATTCGTAAGGAGTAAATCTGTGTCGCGCGCCATGCCATCGCTCAATTCTCTGCGTGCTTTCGAGGCGGCCGCGCGGCACCTCAGTTTCCGTAAAGCCGCCGAAGAATTGCATGTGACACCCGGGGCCGTGAGTCATCAGATCAAGAGCCTGGAAGACCAGCTCGGCATCAGTTTGTTTCACCGCTTGCCGCGCGGCCTCGCGATCACCGACCAGGGTATCGTGGGGTTGCACAGCCTGCGGGCTGGATTTGCGAAACTCGAGGAAGCAGTGGAGCAGATGCGCGAATCCCGTCGCGCCGGTTCTTTGGCCGTGCAGGTGGCACCGGAGTTTGCAGCGAAATGGTTATTGCCGAGATTGCCGAAGTTCTCCGACCTGCATCCCGCCATCGATCTCAGCATCATCGGCAGTGCGCACCAGGTCGATGGATATGACCACGACACAATCGTCAGAGATGACTTTCGCGGCGGCGATACGCAGATCGAAATCCGTTTTGGTGATGGACAGTATCCCGGCTGCCATGTCGACCGGATTTTTGGTGCCTCGGCGGTTACGCTCTGCTCGCCATCGCTGCTTGAAGGCCCGGACGCGCTGAACACACCGGAAGATCTCGCCAAGCACACGCTGTTGCATGACGAGACGCCCTGGTCCGGACGCCCGCACTGGAATGACTGGCTCAGAAAAGCGGGGGTTTCCAATGTCGATACATCGCATGGCCCTCACTTCTCGCCCGTGCAGCTTCTGCTCCAGGCGGCTATCGATGGCCAGGGCGTGGCACTGACGATGGACGTTCTGGCGGCGCGCGATATCGCGCTGGGACGACTTGTCGTACCGTTTCCCGATCAGGTCCCGATCGACTACGCATACTATCTGGTCACGCTCGAAGAGACCGCCGAACTGCCGCACATCGCCTCATTCCGACATTGGGTGCTGAAAGAAGCCGATCTGTTTCGCCGTCGGTTTCCGCGCGAAGGCGGGATCTCGCGCCCGCCGCTATCGCCGGAGGATGAACGGGAATCTGCCGACGTGGCGGTCGGGGAAGTGTAACGGCCGGCGGGTCTGGAGCGTTTCAGCGCTCCGTATCGGCGGACGGTTCGACGGCAAACAGCAGGGTTTCGCCGGCATTGCGCCGCTCGTCCAACAGGCGCGCGTGCGCCCGGATGTGGGCTTCGTACTCCGACTGCGATGCTGGGGCCGTTGCCGCGACGTCATCAGCGGGACGTGGCAGAGACTCCATCAACGTGCGCGATGGCTGAATCTTGACATGTTCTCCCGCGCCGGTCGGGCGCGGGTCGCAATTTGAATCGTCAGTTTCTGGCACGGTTGGAGAGTCTCTGTTCAGTGTTGGTTGTGACGTGGTCGTGCTGGTTCAACGCTGGCATACGCTGCAGTAAAAGCTTGAACGCTGCCCGATGACACGCGCCCGAATCGCCGCGTTGCATACCTTACAAGGTTCGCCGTTTCGCCCGTAGACGTTGAGTGACTGCTTGAAATAACCGGGCTCACCGGTATCACGTAGAAAGTCACGCAACGTAGTCCCGCCCGCCCGGATTGCGTCTGACAGTACTGCCTGTATTGCCGCGACGAGCCGCACATACCGGCCCAGACTGATGCGGCCAGCCGCTCGCAGCGGATGAATGCCGGCGCGAAACAACGCTTCCGAGGCATAGATATTGCCGACACCTACAACCTGTTTCGCGTCCATGATGTAGTTCTTGACCGCAACTTTGCGTCCGCGACTGCCGGTGAACAGGTGTCTGGGGGTGAAGTCATCTCCCAGTGGTTCCGGTCCAAGACCTTCCAACAGCGGATGCGTTTCGGGGTGCGTGGCCCACAACACACACCCGAAGCGTCGCGGATCATGCAGGCGAACTGCCATGCCACTGTCGAGAATCCATTCCACGTGGTCGTGTTTGCGCACCGGAGTATCCGGACTCACGAGTCGCAGACTGCCGGACATGCCGAGATGGACGAGCGTCGTGCCGCGCTGGCTATGCCAGAGCAAGTATTTTGCGCGTCGCGCCATGCTCTCGATGCGGACGCCCGACTGGAGCTGCGCAAAGTCTTCCGGCACCGGCCACCGCAGCCGCGCGTCGCGCACGCGCACCGCTTCCACTCGCTGTCCGACGACGTGCGGCGCAAGTCCCCGGAGCGTGGTTTCGACCTCAGGTAGCTCTGGCATTGTGGTGCAAGGGGAAGGCATGCCCGCGCGACGGCTGAATGCCTTGCATGGTGCATCAAACCAGCCTCAGCGCGCGAGTCGCGCCCTGGTGTTCGCAGTGCTCGGTGCACTGCTGTTTTCGATGCAGGCCCGCGCGGCTGAATTCAGTTTCGTCGTAGAGGGTGTCGAAGTGCAGCTGCTGGTGACGCCCGAGCTTCCGGCTGCCGGCGCGGATGGTGTACGCCGCTGGGTGCGCCGGGCGATCGAGGCCCACGTCCGCTATGCGGGGGGATTTCCGGTCGAAGCAGCCTATATCGCGGTGCGATCGATGCCGGGGCGTGGTATCTACGGTGGCAAGGCGTTTGCGACCGACCCGCCTGTCGTGAACATTCAGCTTGGGGCAGGCACGACGGATAGCGAGCTGTCGCGCGACTGGGTGCTGGTCCACGAACTGGCCCATCTCGCCATGCCTTCGTTGCCGCGGCGGTACCGCTGGTTCGAGGAAGGTTTTGCAGGTTACGTCGAAGCGATGGCGCGGCTCGGGGCTGGCATGCGCCCCGCGCCCGACACCTGGCAAGCGCTCGTTCGAGGCGTCGCGCAAGGGTCCCGTTTTCCCGGCGAAGGCGGGCTCCACGGTGCGTCGCGATGGGGACGGGTCTACTGGGAAAGCACCTCGGTCATGCTGAGAATCGATGTCAGCGCTCACCAACTGACTGGACGGGGCTGGCAGGAAATTCTCGCGGACTGGCGCCGGCGCGGCTGGGATATCAGCTCCGAGGTGTCGTTCGAGACGCTGGTTGCGGCTGCGGACGAGGCTCTGGGAGTCCGCACAGTGAGTGAATACACACTTCGCTACGGTGAGCGCGCCGGTCCGCAGTCCATGCAGGAAATCTGGGCAGCGTTAGGCGTCGGACGGCAACCGGGTGACGGCGATATCGTGGCCAGCGGGGTCGAGGCGGACCTGCGCCGAAGCCTCTACGAATAAGCCACGCTGGCCGGCGCAACTGTCAACGACATGGCGTTAGAGCCGGAGTGCGGCCCCATGGCCTTCGTGCACCGCGATCATCAGGTTACGTGGCGCCATGCAGTCGCCGATCTGAATGACGTCGCGAGCCGCGAGCGCATTTGCGAGGCGGTCGTTTACCAGTCTGGGGGTCGCGTAGACCAGCAGGTCCGCGTGGTCGAGATCACGCTCCGCGCCGCTGAATACGTTCCGGACCCGAATGCTCCGGCGGGCAACCGCCACCGGCTCCGCGGCGGTCAGGATGTTCACGCCGGCGACGTGCAGTCGACGGTGCACGCCGAGCGAGCTGCAGTAGTTGACCGCCTGCGCGAGATGGGTTCTGGGCGATAGGAGCCAGAGTTCATCAAACCGCGCGGCCAGCGCGTCCGCCGCACCGTAGGTCATGGCGGTGTGATCGAAGTCGAACAGTACTGCGCGATGGCCGCGCGGCGCAGCATCACCGTTCAGGCGTCGGGCCAGCTCACGTACGTCGATGGTCGGGACGGAGCCATCCGACTGGATAGCTGGCGCCCGGCACTCCGAACCCGTTGCCAGCACCGTGGTATCGAACTCGCTCAGTCGACCCGCGCCCGCCATTCGGCCCAATTCGAACTGGACGCCAGCCCGCTCGGCACGGCCCAGCAAGTAGTCGATAACCCGCGCCATCTCTTCGTGCCCGGGCAGCGCGGCCTCCAGCCGGAGCTTCCCGCCGGGCTCGGCGGAAGCGCCGAAGAGCGTTACATCATGTCCTCTTTCGGCTGCCGTCGCCGCGCATTCCAGGCCTGCCGGTCCGGCGCCAACGACGGCGACCCGGCGCGCCTTGGTTGCCCGGTCTGGCACGAATGCGTGCTCGCCATCCCGTCCGAGCATCGGATTGTGAAACTCCTCGAGCGGTTTGCCAGCGTGTACCTCGCCCCAGCAAAAGTTATTGAACACGGTCGGGCGAATATGGCTCAGGTCGCCGCCTCTCGCCTTGTTGGCCCACGCCGCATCCGCCACCTGGGCGCGGCCCAGACCGACCATGTCGCCGTAACCCTCGGCGACGACTCGTTCCGCCAGCGCCGGTTCGCTGATTCGACCGAGCGCCATAACTGGCACACCGCCCGCCGCGGCACGCATCTGTTTGTGGAGGTCGATGAAGTGGCCCGGGTTGTAGTGCATGTCCGGGACGTGGTCTTCGAGCGACGTCGAAAAATTGCCTTGCCCGTAAGCGAAGTAGTCGATCAGGCCGGTCGCCGCGAGCTCCGCTGTGATCGCAGCTGCTTCCGACGGATCGATTCCACCGTCTACCCCCTCCCGGGCTGGCATCTTCAGGCCGATCACGAAGCCTTCCGGGCAAAGGTCGCGAATGCGTTCCGCGGCGAGGCGGCAAAACGCCGTACGCCCGTCACGCGAACCCCCGAACCGTCCGGTGCGCGTGTTCGACCATGGCGATAGCAGTTGGGTGATCAGGTAACCGTGCGCACCGTGCAGTTCGATACCGTCGAAGCCGCAGCGTGCGAGGCGCGCGGCGGTGTCGGCGTAAGCGCCCGCAAGACGGTCGAGCTCGGCGTCCGACATCACGTGCGGCACCGTCCAGCTGTATGCATCAGGCTGATCCGATACGCCCATTGGTGAATGGCTGGGCTGCCACAATTGCTGCCGACCCGGATGCCAGAGTTGACCGACGATATGACTGCCTGCGGCATGGATGCCGTCCGCGGTTTGTCTCAGGGCGATTTCGTTTTCCGGTGCGTAACCGCTCACTATGGCCTGATGGGCGATCGCCTGCGGGTCGACGGCGATGACTTCGCTCACGACCAGCGCGCAGCCTCCACGGGCCCGTTCGATCAGAAACTGGCTCCATCTAGGCGTTACCCGACTGGCGCGGGCGTAATTGGTCAACGTCGCGGGCAGAGCCGTGCGGTTGCGCAGCTCGATGCCACCAACGCGCAGGGGCGAGAACAGGTGCGGAAACTGACTGTCAATGCTCATGGACGGGGCTCCAGGCGCGCGCTACGGCGCCGCGTCCGGTGAACGCCGGGCGAGTCGTTCGATAGCGATTACGGCGATGAATCCCACAGCGGCCAGTCCGAGCGATGCCAGGACCGTTGCGTCTAGGGCGGCAGGCCACAGCGGCTCCGTACTCATCAACCGTTCTTTGCCGCGCACGGTCACGTACAGGCGGTCCTGAAATGGCCAGATCTTCCAGAGCGAACTCAGCAGGATGCCGATAATGACCACGAGCGTGACCCGGTAATAGTGCGATAACAGCCAGGAAAGCACGCGGCTGAACGCCATCAGGCCAGTCGCCGCGCCGAGCGCGAACGGGATGATGATACTGAAGTCGAAGCGGCCAATCGCGTCGAATATGTAGGCGTATTTTTGCAGGATCAGAAGGATGAAGGAGCCGGAGATCCCCGGCAGAATCATGGCGCAGATCGCAAGGGCAGAAGCCAGGAACACGAACCACGAGGTTTCCGGTGTCTCCGTGGGCACCAGCGAGATGATCGTACCTCCAACCACGATGCCGGCGCCGAGTGAGATCCAATCCTTGCCGCTCACTCGCCCGAGGCCGCGCAACAGCACGACGATAGACGCGGCGATAAGCCCGAAGAACAGGCCGTAGATGAGTTCGGGGTCGGTCCGTATGAGCTTGGGAAGTGGGACGACACGCGTGAAGAACACCAGCGCGCTGGCGAGGCCGAGGCCGAGGGCAATCAGGAAAATCAGGTCGACGCGCGCGGCTGCGCCACGCAGGTCAAGACGGGTCACCTGTCCCAGCGCAGTGAGGTCGAACGCGCGGATAGCATCGATGAGCCGCTGATAAATACCGAGGATGAAGGCCATCGTGCCGCCGCTGACACCAGGGACCACGTCGGCTGCGCCCATGCAAAAACCTTTGGCGGCAACCACGGCGAGATCGCGGGGAGAATCGGACTGCGCCGGGCTATTCGTGCCGGCTGCTTCGTGCGTGGGAGTTTGCGCCATCGGTGTCCAAGAATCGCTTGTGCGAACGTGTAGAGCCGCCTACCGGCTCGTCAGAGGTCGGCTGCTGAATGGCCGTGATTGTGATAAGCCCCACTCAGTTCGTGCACGGCGTCGATCAAGACTCCGGCGTGCGCGGGGTCAACCTGCGGCGTGATGCCGTGCCCCAGATTGAATACGTGCCCGTCGCCGGTGCCGAATTCCGCCAGGATACGCGCAACTTCTGTTCGGATCGTCGCTGGCCCGGCATACAGCAGCGCCGGGTCAAAATTCCCCTGAAGGGCGACCCTGTCACCCACGCTCTTGCGCGCCGCGCCGAGACTGACCGTCCAATCGAGGCCGAGCGCGTCGCATCCTGTTGCGGCCATCTGATCGAGCCATCCACCGCCACCTTTCGTAAATAGTATGACGGGGGTGCGTTCCTCGCCGCTGCCGGTGGCAAGTCCATCGACGATGCGCGCCATGTACTCCAGCGAGAAGGCATGATACATCGGCGGCGTCAGGATGCCGCCCCACGTATCGAAGATCATCAGAGCCTGGGCACCGGCGTCGATCTGCGCGTTCAGATACGCCGTAGTCGCATCCGCCAGAAGTGTCAGTAGTTGATGCGCCGCGCGCGGCTCGTCGGCCAGCAGACCCTTGGCGATGCGAAAATCGGTGCCGCCACGTCCTTCGACCATATACGTTGCGAGAGTCCAGGGACTGCCGGCGAATCCGATCAGAGGCACTTTGCCGGCCAGCTCGCGACGCGTCAGCTCGAGCGCGTCCATGACGTAGCGCAGCTCATCTCGAGGATCGGGTTGACCCAACCTGCCGATGTCTGCGGGCGAACGGACCGGACGCGCGAACCTCGGGCCTTCACCTTCGGCGAAGGTCAATCCAAGCCCCATCGCGTGCGGAATCGTCAGAATGTCAGAAAAGATGATCGCCGCGTCGAGCGGGTATCGATCGATCGGCTGTAACGTCACCTCGCACGCCAGCTCCGGCGTGCAGCACAGCGTCAGAAAGTCGCCGGCACGGGCCCGGGTGGCGCGGTATTCGGGCAGGTAGCGGCCAGCTTGTCGCATCATCCAGACCGGCGTTACGTCCACTGGCTGACGGCGGAGCGCCCTCAGCAGTCGGTCGTTTTCAAGTGCGCTCAAGGCGAGCTCCCAGCGAGGTTGTAGGACGGCGCTGAACGGCCATCGAAATTGACGGC
Organism: Pseudomonadota bacterium; assembly: GCA_039030335.1. GTDB lineage: Bacteria > Pseudomonadota > Gammaproteobacteria > HK1 > HK1 > JBCCEJ01. The sequence continues at coordinate 58,941 of JBCCEJ010000028.1, forward strand.
GACATGGCGTCGGAAACTTAGAAAAACTATCTGAAAACAGATGGTTAGATGACTATTTTTCCAACTTTAGCGATCTTATCCCGCGCGGACTCCGGTGTCACGGACGGACCTGTCGTACGTCCAGCGCGGCACCCACGAGGGAGCCGACCCGACGCGGCCATGGGTTCTCGCGCCGCACGTCCGGCGGCAGGCGTCGTACCGCGGCCAGCGCGGTATCACGTGCCTCGAAGACGCCCTGAGCGACGGCGAACAGCGGCTTTCCATTGGGTGTTCTGAGCGTTACGACCAGCGCGTTCCCGACCTGGTGGCGGCGCGCGAACGCGTCTGCCGATGCTTCGGAACCGAGCACGATCAGCTGCAGCGTGTACTGGTCCGGGTTGGCCCGCGTCAACCAGTTGTTCGCCGGGAGTGGCGCAGCCGGATCTGGCCGGGTCGGATCGTCACTGCCCGCCGCGTCGGCAGGTTGCGCGGTCGACGGGATCGAACGCTCCTCGATGATTACAGCAGGCGTCGACGCAGGCGCAGGTGTCGGCGCCGATGCAACCGCAGGTGTCGGTGCCGGTATCGGTGCGGAGGAAGGCAGATCCACGTCTCCACGCCGTCGCCGAGCCGGGAATCGGGGGCGCGGCAGCGCGCCCAGAACCGCTGAGACACCCGTGGTTTCCGCCGTATCGCGCTCAGCTTCGGACGCCAGTGAACTGGCTAGTGCCGCTATCGGGTCGCCGGTTGCGTCGCCGGCCGTGTCGGTGGTTCTCTCGGTCGCAGCTTCGGCGGCTGCCTCTGCGCGGGCGGCGGCTTCTTCGGCGGCCACCTGCTCGGGTGTTACGAACGCGCCGGGTTTGGGACGCGGCCTGGGCATTGCGGTTCCGGGGGTTGTTTCCGGGGTGGCGTCTTCATCGCTCAGGCCAGAGCCGGGCTCGCCAACGGCCGACGCCTCACCGGCCGGACCCGCCTCGGGCTGACCTGCGACCGGCGCGTTCAGATCCACTGGCCCGGACGGCGCCGCCTCGCCGGTGTCCGCGAGTACGGCAGGCGGTGGTGGAGGCGGTGCGCGGTTCAACTCCGGGTACCCGGATTCGGGCGCTGGGGCTGGTGTCAGTTCCGGGATCGCGACCGGAGCGGGCTGTGGCAGGCTATCCGGCTCGTCCGCGCCATCGCCAAGCGAGAACAGTGCGTACGCCAGGCCGCCCACCAGCAACAGCGACAGTGCGGCGTATCCGATGGTCTGGAGGCTCGGGCCGCGCGGCGGTTGGTGCAGCGTAATGCGCGGCTGGATAGGTGCGTGCGTGGTGAGACGCGCGCGCACCGCGTCCGGATCGATACTGACGGTTTCGAGGCGTGGCGTGCCGCCTGGGGCGCTGGACCCGGGCGCTACCGGTGTTTCGCCACCGCTTTGAAGGAACTGCGCCGCCGCGGCATGTATGCGGCCCGGGTTACCGTCGGATTCCACGAAGATTTGCTCACAGACTTCGTCAGTGAACGGTGATTCTTCCTGCCACCCGCTACGCATCAGGCGCGCGCGCAGGTAGTCGATGGTCTGTGCCTGGGTCAGTTCGGCCATCGCGATCCGATGCACCAGCTCGGCGTCACCGCCCCCGGGCTGCGTTTTGCCGACACGCGTCGACAGAGCATCGGTCCCGGCGAGCACCAGCCGCAGCTCGCTGCTGCCGGCGAGGTCGAGCACGAACTGCAATTCGTCCTCGCCGAGTCGCTCCGCGTCGTCGACCAGCAGTAGCGCACTCTGGCCAGCGCCCCGCAGCGCCGCCATGTGTTCCCGGAAGGACTCGAAGGTGAGGTCAACGCCCGCATCGCCAGGTGTCATCGCGAACCCGGCGGTCAGCACCTGAAGCAGATCTCCGGGCGCCGCGCCGGTGAACGCGTGCCAACTCACCACCAGCCAGTCTTCGCTGAACTGACCGGCCAGGCGCTGCAAGAACATGCTCTTGCCGGCGCCTGTCTCCCCCAGTAGCAGTACCGTCAGATCGCTGCTCTGCACCAGCTGAGCGCAAAGCGACAGGCGCTGATTGAGCCCGGAGGTCTGCAAATACAGATCGTCCGGCCCGTCCGTTGGAAACGGGTCGCGCTCCAGTCCCAGTTCTTGCCAGGTCTCGCGTTGCATGGTCGCGCGCGCTTAAGTGAGGTCGGTCATTCGATACAGGCGATTGTATTCGGCAATCGCGAACCGGTCTGTCATTCCGGCGATGTAGTCTGCCACTGCGCGCGCCCGACCGACGTCACCCAGCTGACCGCTGAGCTGTCGGGCCCGCTCCTGCGCACTCGGCGGCAGGACGCGCGCGTCGTCCATGAAGGCGTCGAAAAGGCTCCGCAGCGTTCGCCCGGCCTTGACCGCCATCCGATGCACCCGGTAGTGCTCGTAGAGGGCTTCGCGCAGGAAGCGTTTCAATTCAAGGTGCAGCTCGAGGCCTTGCTTACTCATACAAATCAGCGGCTTACCCGCTTGTCGCACATCAACTATAGAGCCTGGCCCGACTTCGGCAATCATTTCGGCGCTGGCGTCCAACAAATCTTCTACCTGGCGTCCGATCATGCGCCTGATGACTTCGTGCACGGTACGCCGATCGCTCAAGTCCGGCCACTGATGGCGAACTTCTTCCAGGGCCTCGGCAAACAGCTGCACCCGGCTGAGCTGCTCGAGATCGATCAGACCGGCTCGCAGGCCGTCGTCCACATCGTGATTGTTGTAGGCAATTTCATCGGCGAAGTTGGCGAGCTGTGCTTCGAGACCTGGCTGCGTACGGTTCAGAAAACGTTCGCCAACCTCGCCGAGGGTTCGCGCATTGCTGACCGAGCAGTGCTTCAAAATACCCTCGCGCGTCTCGAACATCAGGTTAAGGCCATCGAAACCGGCGTACTTCTGCTCCAGAACGTCGACCACCCGCAGAGATTGAAGATTGTGTTCGAAGCCGCCGAAGTCGCGCATGCAGGCGTTTAGCGCGTCCTGCCCGGCGTGTCCGAACGGCGTGTGGCCCAGATCGTGGGCGAGGCAAACGGCTTCGGTCAGGTCTTCATTCAGGCCCAGGACGCGTGCGGCCGTACGGGCGATTTGCGCGACCTCCATCGAGTGTGTCAGGCGCGTACGGAACATGTCACCTTCGTGGTTCACGAAGACCTGAGTCTTGTATTCCAGGCGCCGGAACGCGCCACAGTGAATGACGCGATCCCGGTCGCGTTGGAACTGGCTGCGCCGGCTCGGGGCTGGCTCCGCGACGGTGCGTCCCCGGCTGCTGTCCTCGTGCGCGGCGTAGATGGCTAGCGGGTACATGGACGTCCCGGGGAGGTGTCTCGCATGGGCTGGCATCATGCCATCTGGAGAGCTGTTATGCGGAGTCGCGGCAGATCTCCAGAGTGGCGCGCAGGAGTTCGGGCTCGAAGTCAGACGTGATGAAACTCTCGCCGATATCGTTCAGCAGGATCAGGCGCAGGTTGCCGGCCAGGACTTTCTTGTCGACCGCCATCAGCTCGAGGAAGCGGTCCGGAGACACGGTAGACGGTGCCCGACGGGGCAGTCCGGCCCGTTCGAACAGCGTATTGATGCGAGCGACTGCGTCTTGTCTCAGGCGCCCCATTCGCGCCGACATGTCGGCGGCCATACAGATGCCCGCCGATACGGCTTCGCCGTGCAGCCACTGGCCGTGGCCGAGGCCCGTTTCTATCGCGTGACCGAATGTGTGCCCGAGGTTCAGGAGCGCCCGTTCGCCGTGCTCGCGCTCGTCTACCGCCACGACGTCGGCTTTGTTCTGGCACGCGCGTCGGATCGCTTCGGCCAGCAGATCCAGGTCCAGACCGACCAGGTCCGGCAGGTGCGTCTCCATCCAGTCGAAAAAGTCCGGGTCGCGGATCAGACCGTATTTGATGGTCTCGGCGATCCCGCTGCGCAAATCGCGCGGCGGCAGCGTGTGCAGCGTTTCGGTGTCGGCCAGAACGCAAACCGGCTGATGGAACGCGCCGATCATGTTCTTGCCCCGCGGATGGTTCACCGCCGTCTTGCCGCCCACCGAGGAGTCGACCTGCGCCAGCAGGGTCGTCGGTATCTGCACGTAACGCACACCGCGTTGCCACGTGGCCGCGGCAAAGCCGGCCATGTCACCTATGACACCACCGCCGAGCGCAATGATCGTGACGTCCCGACCGCACCGGTTGTCGATCAGCGCATCGTAGATCTGCGCCAGCGTGTCGAGCGTTTTGTAAGCTTCGCCATCGGGCACGACCGCCGTCGCAACCTTTTGCCCGGTGAGGGTCTGTTCCAACCGTTCGAGATAGAGCGTAGCGATCGTCTCATTCGTGACGATCAGCGCGCCCCCGCTCCCGATGTGGGGCATAAGCAGTTCGGGGTCTTTCATGACCCCGGCGCCGATATGAATGGGATAGCTGAAGTCGCCCAGGCAAACTTCCAGGACGTTCATAGCTCCTCGATGTGTCGGAGCAGATCCTTGACGACCAGGCGAGTGGAGCGTTCGTCGGTTTCCATAACGAAATCAGCTACTTGTCTGTAGAGCGGGTCGCGCTCTTCCAGCAGCTGCGTGAGTCGCTCCCGCGGGTCATGGCCTTCCAGCAATGGCCGTCCTCGGTCGCGCGAAGCCCGTTCTACCAGCAGATTGAGCGGCGCATACAGGTAGACCACGAAGCCGCGCGAGACCAGATTCGAGCGGTTTTCGGGCGACAAAATGGCGCCGCCACCAGTCGCCAGTACGACGTCGCGGCGTTGGGTCAGATCGTCAATGGCCTGGCGTTCGCGCTTGCGAAAACCTTCCTCACCTTCCAGATCGAAGATGTAGCCGATATCGACGCCCGTGCGGGCTTCGATCTCGTTGTCGGAGTCCAGGAAGTCCTTGCGCAGGCTCTTGGCCAGCTGCTTGCCAATCGTGCTCTTACCGGCTCCCATGGAGCCAACCAAAAAGATGTTCTCGGGAATACGCATTGGAGTTGTGCTACCTTTCCTAAGCGCAAATCATAACGCACCGCGGGCGGGAGTCGGCTACACTTCCGTTCAAATGTGCTTACACAAGAC
>JBCCEJ010000029.1:0-62561 GCA_039030335.1 Pseudomonadota bacterium
AGGGTTACATGAAGAAGAAGAGCCTTCAGGGTGACTTCATGACCGGTGACGATCTCAAGGCCTACTGGACGCGCGAGCGCGACATTCACGAAGTGATGCTGCGCAATATCGGCGAGATAAAATAAGCGTATTCTGACGCGCTGCCCGGGCTGGCTCCTCAGCCCGGGTTGATCTCTTGAGCGGGTTGCTTCGGCAACCCGTTTTCTTTTGAAGCGTCGGTCGATTTCGCCCCGGCGTCGATTCGCGGACCCGCACCCGCGCCTGCGGCCGTCCCGCAGACACTCAGACAGTGCTCTACCGACCGTCCTCGAGACACTTTGGCGGCGTTGCCTCTTGAACGCAGACGCGCGCGCCGCGAAGCTATCGTTTTCAGGGCGCCCGACCGGCGCCCCGACCTTCGGCGGACCCGTACCAACCATTCGCCCCACGGGAGAACGTTCTCATGCGCGTGACCACTTTGTTTCGTATCTGCGGTGGGAGCGGCCCGGTCATCCGCTGCGCCGCGGTCGCGTTGACGCTGGGCATCGCAGTGGCATTTTCGTTGCCCGCGCCCGCTGACGCGGCGGACAGCCAGCGCAGATATGCCGTGAAGGCGGCTGGCAATGCAACCTGTAAGCGCTACTCGGCGGCGTTCAAGAAGCGCGATCCCGAGTTCTTCCTGTTCGCCGGTTATGTGCACGGCTTCGTCAGCGCCGTGAATGCGCGCACGCCCGCGACCTACGATATCCAGCCATGGCAGTCGGACGGTGTCACGATGGCGTCGCTGGCACGCGCATGCGAGCCGCGCCCTGACGAGCGCTTCGCCAACGTTGTCAGCCGCATGATCGTGTCGATGGAGGCGCAGCGGCTGACGGAATACTCGGCCACACTGCCGGTCGCAGGCGCCGCCGATGGCCGGCTCTATCGCGAAGTCGTGTTCAGATTGCAGACGCGCCTGAAGACGCTTGGGTTTTTCGACGGCGAGCCAACCAGCGAACTGGATCAGGCAACTCGCGACGGACTTCGAGCGTTCCAGGCTGGCGCCGGTCTGGAGGAAAACGGCAATCCGGACCAGCCGACACTATTGCGCCTGTTCTACCCGAAGCCATGATTTGGACAAGCGGCCTGAGGCGTTACGCCAACGGCTGGTGATGCATTGCGCGGAGAACCCGAAATGGCCCGAGAAAAGACTGCTAAAGAGAAGATTGTGATCGCCAACTGCGGCGGCTTCTGGGGGGACGATCCCACCGCCGCGCGCCGGCAGGTCGAAGGCGGACCGGTGGACTACCTCGTCATGGACTATCTGGCCGAGGTGACGATGGCGATCCTGCAAAAGCAGCGCCAGAAGAATCCGTCGCTTGGATACGCCAGCGACTTTGTGCGCCAGCTGCGTGATGTCCTGCCGGCGTGCGCCGAGCGCGGGATCCGGGTAGTCAGTAACGCCGGCGGTGTGAATCCAGTCGCATGTAAGGAAGCCGTCGAGGCGCTTGCCGAGGAACTCGGGCTCGCTGACCGTATCAAGGTCGGTGTCGTGCTCGGCGATGACATCTACGATGGACTGGCCGATCAGGTGGCGGCTGGCCAGGCGCTTGCGCACATGGATTCGGGGGCTCCCCTGCAGCCGCATCTGGACCGGGTCCTGTCTGCCAACGTCTACCTTGGTGCGGTGGGTGTGGTCAGAGCACTCGAACTGGGTGCCGATATCGTGATCGCCGGTCGGGTAACCGATACGAGCGTGACGCTTGCGCCCATGATGTTCGAGTTCGGCTGGTCTGCCGACGACTGGGACCGTATCGCGGCTGGCGTGGTTGCGGGTCACATCATCGAGTGTGGCGCCCAATGTACCGGTGGCAACTTTACCGACTGGCACAAGGTGCCAAGCTACCTCAATATGGGTTATCCGCTGGTCGAGGCGCACGCGGACGGCTCCTTTGTGGTGACCAAACACCCCGGTACCGGTGGTCTCATAACCGAGCACACGATCAGTGAGCAGCTGCTCTACGAGATGGGTGCACCGTCCTATCTGTCGCCTGACTGCACTGCTCGCTTCGATACGATCGAACTCTCGCAGGAAGGTGACGACCGGGTCCGGATCGCCGGGATCCGAGGCGAACCGCCGCCGCCGGAGTACAAAGTGAGTATCAGCACTGCGGACGGTTACCGTGCTTTCGGGCGTTTGATGATCAGCGGGCCGCGCGCGGTCGCGAAGGCAACGCGTGTCGCGGACACCATCCGGCAGATCGTCGCTGATGCCGGTTACGAGGAGTTTCGGGCCCAGCTGATCGGACACGACTCCACACACCCGAGCATCGTCCACGGCGAACCGGGCGAAGTGCTGTTGCAAGTTGCCGTGCGGGATGCCGACCGCCGTAAGATCCAGAGCGACTTTGCCGTCCGGGTCGTGCCGATGGTGCTCGCGAGCGTGCCAGGCATCACCGTGCTGTCCGATCAGGGGCGCCCGCGTGCCTCGGAGGTCGTCGGCTACTGGCCGGCTTTGATCGCTCGCGAGCAGGTTCCCGTCAGCGTGCAGGTCGGCGCGCATGCCGAAGACGTCGACGACGCGGTACCGCACGGGCGCAATGCGTCACCGGTGCATGTGCCGGATCGCGGCGCGTCGTTCGAGCCGACTGGCACGCCCGTCCAGGTTCCGCTGGAGCAGCTGTGCCTGTCACGGTCTGGCGACAAAGGAGATACCTGCAACGTCGGCCTGCTCGCTCGCAGCCCGGAGATCTACACATGGTTGAAGGCGAACATTACCGCCCGTTTTGTCGCCGAGCGGTTTGCATCGCTGACCCAGGGCCGTATCGACCGTCACGAGGTGCCCAACATTCTGGCCCTCAATTTCCTGGTGCACGAGAGTCTCGGGGGAGGCGGTACGATGTCGTTACTGGTGGATCCTCAAGGCAAGACCTACGCGCAGTTCATGCTCGCTACCGAGGTCGAGGTGGATCGGGCATTGCTGGATTCGATCCCCCCGTCAGCGCGGGCCGCGTAGCGCCCCGGCGCTCTGCCTCATTGAATCGATTGGGCCCGGCGTTGGCGTTGCTTCGTCACATGCAGCGCCGACCTCGCCGGTGCCCCTCACCCAGCCCGTGGCAAACGTATTGCCGGGCTATCCCAGGAGATTTACAACGTGTTCTATGAACTGCGGCAGTACCGGGTGCAGCCCGGCAAAATGGATGAGTGGATTGAGTTCATGGAGGGCACGATCATCCCGTTTCAGGTTGGTGAAGGTATGGTGATTACCGGTAGCTACCGCGGGGAAGAGGATGACTCGGTGTACGTCTGGATGCGCCGCTTCGAGTCCGAGGAGGCCCGTGAGGCGCTGTATGCCGCGGTCTACGAGAGCGACCGCTGGAAGAACGAAATCTCGCCGCGTGTCGGGACGCTCCTGGACCGTTCAGCGACTCAGGTGACGCGTATCGTACCGACGCCCCGGTCCGTGGCGCAGTAGTGGATACTGCCGGCCCTTTGGTTCGGGTTGAAGTCGAAGACGCCGTCGCGACCGTCACGCTGAATCGCCCGGACGCACTCAATGCGTTGTCGCGTGCCCTCATGCGCGCGCTCGTCGAGGCCTTCGATGCGCTCGCGGCCCGTCAGGATGTGGCCGCCATCGTCCTGACCGGTGCCGGGCGTGCGTTCTGCGTCGGCCTTGACCTGAAAGAACTCGGCGGCGAAGTCGAGACGGATACGCCACTCAACGCTGACTCCGCGGACGTCAGCACCGCCATCGACAGGGTGCCCCAACCGATTATCGCGGCCGTCAACGGTTACGCCATCACTGGCGGGTTTGAACTCGCCTTGATGTGCGACCTGTTGATCGCCGGGCCGGACGCAAGCTTCGCGGACACCCATGCACGGGTTGGGGTCGTACCAGGCTGGGGTTTATCGCAGCGCCTACCGCGCCTCATCGGTCCCGGGCGCGCCAAGGAAATGAGCCTCACTGGCAACTACATCGACGCCGTGACGGCGGAGCGCTGGGGGCTTGTCAATCGGGTCGTCTCAGCCGCCGAACTCGTACCCCATTGCCAGCGTCTCGCACGCGACATGGCTGATAGCGATCCGGTGGTCAGGGCCGAGATTCACCGACTCATCGACACCGGTCTTGCCATGAACCTGCCCGATGGTCTGGCGCTCGAGCGCACGGCGAATCGCGCACACTGGCACAGTACGTTCAGCCGTACCGAGGTCGCTGCCAGGCGGGCCGCAATCCAGGCTCGCGCCAGGGCGCAGAGCGGCTCGATCAACGACCGCTGAGATTCACTCTGGCGTGCCGCGCGCCCGGCGCGGCTCCGGATATCTGCGAGAAGCCGCCGCCCGCTAACCCGGCCGATTGAAATCCTCGAGCGCGGCGCGACTTCGAATGGCCCACGCGTACGGGTCGGGCCATCGTTCGGCGTTGTCGTCGATACCGAGTGCTTTCGCGGCGTGTAAGGTCCAGAACGGGTTGAACATCAATTCGCGGCCGAGAGCGACCAGGTCCGCCTGCCCATCGGCCACGATCGCGTCGGCCTGGTCGGGGTCGACGATTACGCCCACCGCCATGGCCCGAGCCTCGGTTTCGGCGCGTATGCGCGCTGCGAACGGTACCTGAAAGCCCGGGCCTCGCGTGATACGGCTGCGCAGCGGTTTTCCGAGGTCATCCCCGCGAAATCTCGGCGGCCCGTAGATGCCGCCGGACGAACAGTCGATAACGTCCACGCCGGCCGCGTGCAGCGCCCGGCTGAGGACCACCGAATCATCCATGTTCCAGCCCTCATCCGGCCCATCCACTGCCGAGATCCGGAAGAACAGGGGCAGGTCGTCGGGCCAGGCCGCGCGCACCGCCTCAGTGACTTCCAGGGCGAATCGCATACGACCGTTCAGGTCGCCGCCGTATCCGTCGTTGCGCTGGTTGCTGATGGGAGACAGAAAGCTCTGAATCAGATAGCCGTGCGCGCCATGAATCTCTACTACTTTGAAGCCCGCTGCCAGCGCACGGCGGGTGGCGGCGGCGAAGCGCTCGACCAGTTCCTGGATCTCGGCGGCTGTGAGCGCGTGCGGGTCCGGCCAGGGATCGCCGAGACCGTCAGCACTCGGTCCTACGACCTGCCATGGTGCTTCGCCGAGCGCGCTATCGCTCGAGTCGAGTGGGGCGCCGCCGCGAAACGGCGGTCGGGCCGACGCTTTGCGGCCGGCGTGGGCGAGTTGTATGGCCGGAACGCTGCCGGTATCCGCTACGAACTGGACGATGGGCTTCAGGGCTTCGACCTGTTCGTCGTTCCAGAGACCCAGACAACGCGCTGTGATGCGCCCCCTTGGCTCGACGCCGGTCGCCTCGGCGAACACGAGACCGGTGCCGCCACGTGCGAACGCGCTCAGGTGTGAGAAGTGGAACGCGTTCGCGATGCCGTCCACCGCTGAATACATGCAAAGCGGTGACAGCACTACGCGGTTCGGTAACGTCACGCTGCGCAGCTCGAGCGGCTGAAACAGCGCGGGTGAAGACGACATCTCGGCAGTCGCGTTCATAAGGCCTCAGTGGGTAAGTGGGTTTCCGGTGCCAGCTTTGACAGGCACCGCGCGAGCTCTTCGTGCGTAACGGGTTTGACGACCATGAGCGAATGTCGGCCAAACGAGCGGTCGGAACTTCCGAGTGGAAACGTCGAAAGCAGCAGAACCGGGAGGTCAGGAACGCTGGCCCGAATCTGGGCGAAGGTCAGTTCGTAGTCGCCGCAGGCGCTCGCCATATCGAGGATGATGGCCTTTACCTCATGGTTTTCCTCGAACAAAGCGCCTACGGCTTCGTCACCGGTACGGTAGATCCTGGTCTGATAGCCCATGGACGCCAGCATGCGGGCGTGTACCGTTGCGACCTCGTGAATCGCGTCCACGACTATCACCGTACCGTGCTCATGCTCCGCAGGCCCGGCCGAGACTTCCGCAGATGTTTCTTCGGGCGCCGCCGAGCACGGCAGGAACACGTTGAAAGTGGTCTCTCCTGGCCGGCTGTGCACCGTGATATGGCCGGCGTGTGCATGCGCGGCACCGTAAGCGGCGGCCAGCCCAAGGCCGGTGCCCATGCCGACTGGTTTGGTTGTGTAGAAGGGCTCGAAGATGTTCTCAACGTCTTCGGCGCTGATGCCGCCACCGCTGTCTTGCACCGAGATTTTCACGTAGTCGCCCGGCATCAGGTCAGGGGCCATCTCCTGTGCCATCAGCGACCCTTCCTGCAATACGATCGCGCCGGTGCGAACATGGATGCGGCCCTGGCCTTGGATCGCGTCGCGCGCGTTCAGGCCGAGATTAAGGAATATGCTCTGTAGCTGCGCCCGGTCGCCGTGCACGAATTCCCCGGGCGTTCTCAAGTCCGTGGTGATGTCGATCCGTTTGTCGATACTCCGAGACAGCATTCGCAAGACTTCTTCGAGCAGGCGATCGATCTCCATCGCCTCGTGTTCCAGTGCGCCTTGTCGTGCAAATGCGAGCAGCTGCCCGGTCAATGCCGCCGCTGAGGTGGTGCTGGCGAGAATGGTATCCACCGATTCGCGCTCGACTGATTTCAGCCGACTCCACGACAACAGCTCAGCGTTGCCGCGGATGATCGTCAGGTGGTTGTTGAAGTCGTGTGCGACGCCTCCGGCCAGGCGACCGATCGCGTCCATCTTCTCGACTTGCAGCAGCCGGACATTCAGTTCCCGGCGCTCCTCAGCCTGCCGGGCCAGCTCTTCTATGTGTTCTTCCAGACGGAGCCCCGATTCTTTCAGCGCGCCGCGCATCCGGTTGAACTCACGGGCCAGTCGGCCCAGCTCGTCGTCACCGAAACCCGACACCGGCGTGTCCAGGTCCCCACGCGAGATCCGCTCGACGCCGGCTGCCAGCGCCTGGATGGGTTTCGTAAGCCGGCCCGATATCAGAAATGCAATGCCGATCCCGATGCCGGCAAAGATCGCGGTCACGGCGTAGATCGTGCGCAGGTTGAGGTCCTGGCTGGCCGCGGCGATATCTTCCAGCTGCAGACGCACCTCTTCGACATCCGCGTAAACGTTCGCAAGGCTGAGCCCAAGCCGAACCCGACCGAGGTAGGTGGAACCGGTTTGTATCGGTACTGACACGTCGAGCTGCTCGGCGTCGGACTGCACCTGCACCTGGCGAATATCAGGCTGAGGTTTCGCAAAGTTGTCGTTCAGCCGTTCACCGAAGAGCGGGATCAGGACATTGCCGTCGTGCACCAGCCGGTCGTCCTGGTCCAGTACGTAGATGTACCGGACGCCAGGTTGCTTCAGAGCGATGAACAACAACTGCTGAATCGCGTCCATGTCGAGCGCGTAGAGTGGATTTACCAGATTTTCTGCCAGCAGCTGCGCGGTCTGCACGCCGCCGCCCCGAACTTCGGCGCGCAGCCTCTCGAGCATCGCGGACTCGGTTGCGGCGGTAATACGTTCGGATGTGCCCTGAAACTGGGTTAGCAGCGTGGCCGCGAGGGTTACGACCAGGGCCGTGGTGGTGAGCACCTGAACGAGCGCATGCCGGCGCCGCAAGCTGAGCTTCACGGGCTGACGTCCGGCAGCACCGTGCGCCTGAGCGCCCGGGCCCGCTCCAACGCCCTGATGACGGTGTCGTTGACCGGTGTGAATTTACTGGTCCTGTGAAATGCTCGCAGGGCTTGCTCCGCGGACCGGTCGTCATGGGCCGTCAGCAACGCAGATTTGAGAATCTCCTTCATGCGGGGATCCAGGGATTTGCGGACCAGGATCAGCGAGCGTGGATACGGCACGGATTTGTGCAGGATCTTGAGCTGTTTGCGGAACTGCGTCGGCACCCGTTTCGGATTCGTCCAGTCGCCGTCAGACAGCGCGCCGGCCTGGGCCAGTCCCTTGAAGACCCAGGTCGAGATGTTGATTTCTTCACGCGCGAACACAAAGTTCACGAGGTCTGGGCGGGCGGACGATCGCGGCGACTGGAGCTGGTTCAGCTCGAGTCCCTTGCTCACCAGTGTGGACGCCGGGATAAACCAGCCCGTGGTGGAAGAAGGGTCTTCGAAGGCGACGACGCGGCCGCGCAGCTCGGCCATGGAACCGATGCCGCTGTCGGCCCGCACGAACAGCAGGCTGCGGTAGTTCTCCCGACCTTTTTTCCAGCGCTGCGCGAGCACTTCGGCAACGCCCGCATCGACCAGTATCGAAGCGCCGAAAACCTGTGCCGTGACCCAGTCGACCTCGCCGCGGCCGAGCAGAACACGCATCGATTCAAGCGAATTGGAGAGTTTGACTTCGGTCTTGTCGATGCCCTTGTCGGAGAGCGTGGCGGCCAGGTATTGGTTGATCGGCGTGAGATCGCGCAGATGTTTCTTGAAGTTATGACTGACGTAGCCCGCTACCAGACAGCCATCGTGGGGACGTTCGCTCAACGTCGAAGCCGCGGCTGGGAAAGACAGCGCTGTCAGTAACATGGCTGTCGCAAACCTTGGGTGACCGGATCGGAACACTCAGGATTCCTCCGAAAGACGCGGACGGCCAAGATCGGGCCAGGGTGGTTGCCACCCCGGGTGGCGCGAATGCCACGCAATCGTTTCGGACAAGCAGGCCAAGGGGTCCGAAGGCAGATACCGTCGTGTGGCGTTAACTGGCTGATTCATCTGATGAAAAAGCGTTCATGAGGAACTTTCACTCATCGCGTGGCGCGCGGCGGTTGCCGTGTCGGTGACGTCGTCGTGGCACTTTGACCGCGAGCCTCTCACGCACGACTTTAGCCGTGTACATTTTCCAGAGGATTCCTAGAATTGCATCCACGAAGCTGCGTCTTCCAATCCCTCGACGGGCCTTGCGTCAACACCGACTCACTATGCCATCGAGACGTAGAACTGGCGGAGTCTGCGCTGACTGAAGACACATGTTAGTCAAGTCTGGCAGGGAACAGGTACCTCGGGCGCCTGCGTATAGCGCTGGCGCTGAAACCGCCGTTCTACGCCCCCTCACGGACGTTTGAGACGCCGAATCGGAGACGACATGCGCGATCATTACTACTTCGACAACGCCGCCACAACGTGGCCGAAGCCGGAACCGGTTTACCAGTTCATGGACCGGTTCTTTCGTAGCCACGGTGTCAATCCCGGACGCTCCGGACACGAGCTTGCCATCGAAGCGGAACAGATGATCGTGTCGACGCGGCGCATGCTGGCGGAGTTTTTCGGATTTTCTGGCGCGCCGGAGCGCGTGGTGTTTACGCAGAATGCAACAGACTCGCTCAACATCGCGCTATTCGGTTTGCTGCGTGCCGGCGATCACATGGTCACCACGCGCCTCGAGCACAACTCGGTGTTGCGTCCCTGCAATCACCTCGCGCGGGACCACGGCGTGGCGGTCACCCAGATCGGCGGTTCTGCCCACGGCTACGTAGACCCGGATGAAATTCGCCGGGCGATACAGCCAAACACCCGTGTCGTCGTGGTCAACCACGCCTCCAATGTTCTTGGGGCAGTACAGGATATCGGTGCGATCGGTGCGATCGTGGCTGAGACCGATGCCGTGTTCGTCATCGATTCAGCGCAGACCGCCGGTGTTCTGGATATCGACATGGCGGCCATGCGCATCGATGTCCTCACATTCACTGGTCACAAAGGACTGCTGGGTCCGATGGGAATTGGCGGCCTGATCGTCGCGGATCATATCGACCTGGGTCCGGTGCGGGTCGGCGGGACCGGGGTCGATTCTATTGAGCCCTACCAGCCTGACGACTATCCGTTTCGTCTCGAAGCCGGAACCGTGAACATTCCAGGCATCGCCGGGCTGCACGCTGCGCAGTGCTGGTTTGCCGAGCTCGGGCGCGCGCATGCGGCTGACGGAGTGCAAAGCCACGCCGGGCTCTGTAAGGCTGCGCGCGCACATGTGCACGCAGTTGAACTCGGTCATCTGCAGACGTTGCAGCGCGGCCTGGTTGATACGCGCGGCGTCACGCTCTACGGGCCTTCGGACAATCAGCCGAGGGTCGCGACGATGATCATGAACATCGATGCACTACCGGCAGACCAGGTCGGGGAAATGCTGGATGCCGATTACCACGTTTGCGTCAGGGCTGGACTCCACTGCGCGCCGCTGGTGCATGAGGATCAGGGAACGATGGGACAAAACGGCGCGGTACGTATTGCGCCCGGCTACTTCACCGACGAAGAGGATCTGCAGCAGCTCCTCGAAGGTGTGCGGGACCTGGCCGCAGACTGAGTGCCTGCGCGTCAGCGGACGTGCGCCTCGTCGCTCAACTTGCTGCCAGCAGCTTATTGGCAAACGCCCTGGCCGCGGCCGACAGCTCGGTGCCACGGCGTGAAACCAGGGCCAGCTCACGCTCTACCGCCAGATCCGACACCGGTATTTCCCGAATGTCCGGCTGCAGCTCCGTGCCCAACCGGCTGACAAACGCCAGGCTGCCGGTGGTGGCGACCATTCGCAGGATCGCCGGGATCGAGCGCAGCTCCATCACCACATTCATCTGAACAGCCATCCGACGCAATGCGTCATCGACGATTTTGCGAATCGCGCTGCCGCCTTCGAAACCGACTAGGGTCAGGCTGGCGAGCTCCTCGACGGCCACTGAGTCCCGGCTGGCGAGCGGGTGGCTGACATGCGCGACCAGCACGATGCGATCGCTGAACAACGACTGCGTATGCAGCTCCGGGCCGTGTAATACCGGTTGCGTGACGAGGCCGAGTTCGAGAGTGCCGTTGATGACGTCCTGTTCGATCTCGCGGCTGCCAGCCTCCTTCACCTGAAAGCGTATCCCAGGGTGTTGACGCTGGAACTGCGCAATCGCCGGCGGCACGAGGAATTCGATCGCCGTCGCTCCGCCTCCCAGACGCACGGTGCCGGTGTCGAGTCCCTGTAAGTTGCTGATTCGCGTTCGCAGGCCCTCGTAGCGGGCGACGAGCACCCGGGCTTCCTGTTCAGCGAGAGCGCCTGAGTCCGTCAACGTCGCGCCTTTACGGCCACGCACCAGCAGCTTGGTGTCGAGATCCTCTTCCAGCTGCTGGATGCGTCGCGACAGCGCGGGCTGCGTCAAACCCAGCCGCTGCGCGGCGGCCGTGATGGTGCCCGTTTCCGCGACGGCCAGAAGACTTCGCATCAGGTTAAGGTCCATGAGCGTAGAGTATGCGAAATAATCATCCTATGCATGCAAATTATCCATTTTACGCATGATGAACGCTTGGGTAAGGTAGTTGTCGGAGCCCAAGTCGACCGCGATCGGAGCTGCATCCCGCGGCGGCACTCAGAACCACATCCGAGGATCCCAACCCATGCTCGACGCCTATCGTGAACATACTCAAGAGCGCGGCCAGCTCGGCATTCCGCCGCTGCCTCTGAACGCAGAGCAGGTGGCCGCACTGGTCGAACTGCTGAAATCTCCGCCCGCTGGCGAAGAGAACTACATTCTCGACCTGCTGACGAATAACGTGCCGCCGGGCGTGGACGACGCCGCGTATGTCAAGGCAGCCTTCCTGGCCGATGTCGCCAGAGGCAGCGCGGACTGTCCGCTCATCGACCGGGCACACGCTACCCGTCTGCTCGGTACGATGATGGGTGGTTACAACATCGAACCGATGGTCGCCCTGTTGGACGATCCGGAGCTGGCAGCTGTGGCGGCCGATCAGCTCAGCACTACATTGTTGATGTTCGATGCGTTCCACGACGTGGCCGACAAGGCCAGGGCCGGCAACGCACACGCACAACAGGTGCTGGAAGCCTGGGCCGACGCCAGATGGTTTAACGAGCGGGCCAAGGTACCCGAAGAAATTCGCGTGACGGTCTTCAAGGTGCCGGGCGAAACGAACACTGATGACCTGTCGCCGGCTGTTGATGCGTGGTCGCGACCCGACATTCCGCTGCACGCGCTCGCGATGCACAAGAACCCCCGCCCCGGCGTGGAAAATGCTGTCGAGCAGGTCATGCAGCTCAAGAACAAAGGTAATCCGGTGGCGTATGTTGGCGATGTCGTCGGCACCGGATCGTCGCGCAAGAGTGCTATCAACACCGTGCTCTGGCACATGGGTGACGACATCCCATGCGTACCGAACAAACGTCAGGGCGGCGTCATCATCGGCTCGAAAATTGCGCCCATTTTCTTCAACACCGCGGAAGACTCCGGCGCGCTGCCGATCGAATGCGATGTAGAAGGCATGAACTCGGGCGATGTGATCGTCGTCAAGCCGTATGAAGGCAAGGTGTTCAACGAAGCCGGTGAGCAGCTTTCGGAATTCGAACTCAAGCACAACGTGCTGTTGGATGAAGTGCAGGCTGGCGGGCGCATACCACTCATCATCGGCCGCAGTTTGACGGAACGCGCACGCGAGGTGCTAAACGCCGGTCCGACCGACGTATTTCGTCGTCCGGAACCGGCCGAAGCGACTGAGAAGGGTTTTACGCTCGCGCAGAAGATCGTTGGCAAGGCGTGTGGTGTGGAAGGTGTGCGGGCCGGCACTTACTGCGAGCCGCGGATGAGTACGGTCGGCAGTCAGGACACGACCGGCCCGATGACGCGCGATGAGCTGAAGGAGCTGGCGTGTCTTGGCTTCTCGGCTGACCTCGTGTTGCAGACCTTTTGTCATACGGCCGCTTACCCGAAGCCTGTGGATATCGAAACGCAGCATTCACTGCCGGATTTCATGACGACTCGCGGCGGTGTATCGCTTCGGCCAGGCGACGGCATCATCCACAGCTGGCTTAACCGCATGCTGCTGCCCGATCAGGTCGGTACTGGCGGCGACTCGCACACGCGCTTTCCGCTCGGCATTTCGTTCCCCGGCGGTTCCGGGCTGGTCGCGTTTGGCGCGGCGCTCGGTGTCATCCCGCTCGATATGCCGGAGTCGGTGCTCGTGCGGTTCACCGGAGAGATGCAGCCGGGCATTACACTGCGAGACATGGTCAACGCGATTCCCTACGTGGCGATACAGGACGGCCTGCTGACCGTAGAAAAGCAGAATAAGAAAAACGTCTTCAACGGCCGCGTCATCGAGATCGAAGGGTTACCAAATCTCACTGTTGAGCAGGCCTTCGAGCTGTCGGACGCCACCGCGGAGCGGTCGGCCGGCGGTTGCACCATCGACCTCAGCGAGGAGTCGGTCGCGGAGTACCTTCGCTCCAACATCACGATGCTGCGCTGGATGATCGCGAACGGTTACGGCGATGAACGAACCATCGAGCGGCGAGCCCGGGCGATGGAGGACTGGCTTGACAATCCGGTGCTGATGCGCGCCGACGAAGATGCCGAATACGCCGCCGTAATCGAAGTGGACATGAACAGGATCACGGAGCCGCTACTCGCGTGTCCGAACGATCCAGACGACGTCAGGACCCTTTCTGAAGTCGCAGGGGCGCACATCGACGAGGTGTTCATCGGTTCGTGCATGACGAACATCGGGCATTTCCGCGCGGCCGGGCAGCTTTTGCAGGCCGCCGGGTCGGTGATTCCGACGCGGCTTTGGGTCGCGCCCCCGACGAAGATGGATGAAGCGCAGTTGATGCAGGAAGGCTACTACAACATCTACGCGCAGGCCGGTGCCCGCACGGAGATGCCAGGCTGTTCGCTCTGTATGGGCAATCAGGCCCGGGTCGCACCGAAGTCGACGGTCGTGTCGACGTCGACGCGCAACTTCCCGAACCGTCTGGGCCAGGGTGCTGACGTCTACCTGTCGTCTGCCGAGCTGGCCGCTGTCGCTTCCGTGATCGGTAAACTGCCTACCGTCGAGGAGTACATGGAGTACGCTACTCAGATCGACGCGATGTCGGCGGATATCTACAAGTATCTCAATTTCGACCAGATGACAGACTTTTCTGCCGCGGCGGAGCAAGGCCGCAGTCAGATGGTCGAGCTGGTCGGGGCGGCTTGAGCGTCAGGTAACTCCACAACGGGCGGTGCCGCAGAGCCGGTACCGCCTCCAAGCCGAGGCAGCGGTGCGACATCCAGTCGCGCCGGCACAGCGCATGAACTCAGTCCTGGAACATCCTGAGGCCGCTCGCATCGAGCGGCTCTCGTCGCGTCACGAAACACCGTGTGGCGATGGTCGTATGGTGTGGCACGTCTGGGGGCAGGGTCCGCCGCTCGTATTGCTGCATGGGGGGTTCGGTTCCTGGCTTCACTGGATCCGCAACGTGGAAACGTTGTCACGGTATTTTCGGGTGCTGGCCGCTGATATTCCTGGACTGGGCGAGTCCGACGAGGCGCCAGCGGTCACGCCGGCTGGCATCGGCACGGTCGTTGCGGCCGGCATCGAATCCCTGGTCGGCCAGGAATCTGTACGCCTCGCCGGATTTTCGTTCGGCGGGCTCATCTCCGGCCAGGTAGGTTTGCTGCTCGGGCAACAGGTCGTCGGCATCACGCTGATCGGCGCGAGCGGGATGGCTCTCCAACGCCCGCCCATGGAACTGCTGCGGCGCCATGACGACATGGACGCGCAGGCTCGCAGCGCGGCGCTTCGTCATAACCTCAACACCTTGATGCTGTATCATCCAGACAGCATCGATCCACTGGCGCTTTACATCCAGGAATGGAACGACGCCCGGGCCCGCGTTCGTAGCCGCAAGATGAGCCTCGGAGATTCTCTCGCCGAAGCCATGCCGCTGGTCCAGGCAAAATTGTCGGGTATCTGGGGGGAACTGGACGCGACGGCCGGGAGCTTCTTGCCCGAGCGCGAAGCTTTGATCCGCGCGGCACAACCTGATGCACCGTTTGCCGTCATCCAGGGTGCCGGGCACTGGGTCATGTACGAAGGGGCCGAGGCTTTCAACCGGACTTTGCTGGAGTTCGTGACGGGTGCATCTGACTGACCTTAGCCGCTACGACGAAGCGCAGACACATTTTTCCAAAGATGGCCTTTGGGAACTCTTCGACGGCACGCGCGACCGGTTGAACATGGCACACGAATGCCTCGACCGGCATCGTGATAAAGGCCTCACTATCCGCGTTGCCAACGCGGATGGCAGCAACGAGACGCACACCCTCGAGTCGGTGGCGGACTCCGCCAACCAGATCGCGAACTGGCTGCGCGCGCGCGGCGTTCGGCAAGGCGAGCGCGTGGCCCTGATGCTGGAGCCGTCCGCCGCCTTCTACGCCACCTTGTTTGGCGTTATGAAAGCGGGCGGTGTCGCCGTTCCCATGTTCACACTGTTCGGCCCTGAGGCCCTTCGCCTGCGCGTCGTGGATTGCACGCCCAGCCTGATGGTTACCACGGACGAGAAGCTGTCGATCACTCGCGACGCTGGCGTGCCGGAAGTACTGAGTGCCGACGAGCTGCTCGAATATGCGGCTGCCTACGAGACGACTTGCGAGGCGACCACGCGTGCCGATGATCTGGCGCTCTTCCAATACACATCCGGGACGACGCGGGAACTTCCGGAGGCCGTGCAGCACCGGCACCGCGCGGTCGTAACCGTCGCGGTGGCGGCGTTGTACGCGACGGGCGTGCGGCCGGGAGAAGCGTTCATGTGCCCGTCGTCGCCGGCCTGGGGACACGGGTTGGCGCACGGCACACTCGGGCCGCTTGGACTTGGTGCATCGATCGCGAGCTACGCCGGCGAGTTCAAGGCCGAGCGCCTGCTGGCGGCGATTTCCGAATTTGGTATCGAAAATCTCTCGGCTGCCGCGACCCACTACCGGATGATGCGCCAGGTCGGTGCCGCCGCGCATTTCCCGAATCGGTTGCGCAAACTCTCCTTTACCGGCGAGCCGCTGGACGCGCCGACGGCGGCGTGGGCGGCCGAGACCTTCGGACACGAGATCTGCAGCATCTACGGATCGACCGAAGTTGGTGTGGTGCTGGCTGACTACCCCGGCGCAGGCGATCACAAGGTGCGGCGAGGTGCACTCGGCAAACCTGTCCCAGGACTGGAGGTGCAGGTGCTCAGCCCGTCCGGCGGCGTGTGCGCGCCCGGCGAGATCGGTGAAATTTCGGTGCGCCGACGTGACGGTTGGTTTGGCATCAAAGACCGCGGTCACACCGATGAGGACGGATACTTCTATCATGACGGGCGCGCTGATGACGTCATCATCACCGCGGGTTGGACGGTATCGGCGCGCGAGGTCGAAGACGCGCTGCTCGCGCACGCTGCGGTGGCGGAGGCGGCGG
The DNA here is from genome assembly GCA_039030335.1 of Pseudomonadota bacterium. Taxonomy (GTDB): domain Bacteria; phylum Pseudomonadota; class Gammaproteobacteria; order HK1; family HK1; genus JBCCEJ01. The sequence continues at coordinate 16,070 of JBCCEJ010000029.1, forward strand.
TTATCGGCGTTCCCGACGAACTGCGCGGTCAGGTGATCAAGGCTTATGTGGTAGCGCTCGATGCCGCGCCCGAACCGACGACAGAGGCGCTCCAGCAATTCGTCAAGCAACACTCGAGCGCGCATGCCTACCCCCGCATCGTCGAGTTCGTCAGCGCGCTGCCGAAGACGCCGGCCGGCAAGATCAACCGGCGGGTATTACGCGAACAGGCGGATGCGGCCCGCCAGCAGGTGGAACAACGTGAGTGAGTCCAGATTTCCGAAGATTACCGAGCAGGGTTTGGATCAGCTGCGGCGGCGTATCGGAGTGAAGATCGAGCGTGAGCCGGAGCCGTGGTGTTACGAAGCGACGCGCGACAATATCCGGCACTATGCGCACGGCATCGGTGACGACAATCCTCTCTGGAGTGACCCCGGGTATGCCGAGGCCGGGCCGTATGGCGGAATCGTTGCGCTTCCATCGTTCCTGTTTGCAACGAGCCGCATCATTTCCGGATATGTCGGCGGGCTCCCGGGGATTCACGCGATGTGGGCTGGCGCCAACTGGACCTGGCATCAGCCCATTCGCAGGAACGACGACATCGCCACCGAGTCCAGTCTCAAAGATCTGATCGTGCGCGAGACGCGGTTTTCAGGCCGCGCCGTTCAGCAGATCTATCACGTCAAGTTCTATAACCAGACGGGAGACCTGCTCTCCGAGGCCGACAGCTGGTGTTTTCGCACCGAGCGTGACACCGCGCGTGAAAAGGGGGTGAAGTACGACGAGCTCAAGAAGAAAGCTGAAAAGCGCTACACCGACGACGAGTTGGCGGACATTTACGCGCTCTACGCCAACGAAGAGGTGCGCGGCTCCGAGCCGCGGTATTTCGAAGACGTCGCCGTCGGTGATGAGTTGCCTACGATGGTCAAGGGTCCGATGACGGTGACCGGCTTCATCGCGTACGCGCAAGGCTGGGGCGGGCTCTACATTCGTGCGAATAAACTCGCGTGGCAGCAGGTCAACAACCATCCGGGGCTTGGCATTCCCAACCGTTTCAATATCCCGGATTGCCCCGAGCGGGTGCACTGGGAGGATGTGTTCGCCAAGGAAGTGGGGGCGCCCGATGCGTACGACTACGGCCCGGAGCGCTGTTCGTGGATGACCCATCACCTGACCAACTGGATGGGCGACGCCGGCTTCCTGAAGTATTCAGGGACCCGTATCCGGCGCCACAATCCGGTCGGGGATACGCTGTTCCTGACCGGGAGAGTCGTCGCCAAATCGGCTGCGGACGGTGAGTCGCTAGTGAGTATCGAGCATGCCGCCCACAATCAGGATGGCGAGTTGTCCATCGAAGGCGAGGCGCAGGTCCGCTTGCCAACTCGCGGATAGCACACGGCGTATCGCGCCCGACTGATACTGCAAATCGAGCATCCGGCCATGTTCGCCTGGACTCTGGTGGCCATCGCGGTTTTTGCAGCGCTCGGCTTACAGGCGCCGCCCGTTCCTGTCATCGAGCCCGACAGCGCGAGCTATCTCGACAACAGTGCGTTCCGGCGGCTTGGATACCCGGCGTTTCTGGACGTACTCCAGTCGCTGGACGCGACGCTCCGCCAGATCATGTGGGCGCAGATCGCACTCTACGCGGCTGCCACGGCGGCGCTTGGTCGGGTGCTCTGGGATCAGGCCGCGCCATGGCTAGCGGTCGTGATGATGGCCTCGCTGGCGCTCAATCCGTTTCTCATCGAATACCAGTTCGCGATTATGAGCGAATCCATCTGGCTTTCCGCCGCGCTCGTCTGGCTGGCTTTTCTGAGCGTGCTGTATCTGCGATCGCCGTCATTCCGATCGATTCTGTGGTTCGGTCTGATCACCGGGTTGTTGATTGTGATACGCCCCGCATCGCTGCCGTTCCTGCCTCTGGCCATCGCTGCCGTCGTCGTGATCCCGGCCGCGCTCAGGATGCGGGTGCGACTTGGGTTCGGGTTGGCCGCAGGCTTGCTCGCGACCGCCCTGGTTGGTGCTGAACGTCTGGCCCATCAACATCGCCACGACGGTGTGGAGAACAGTCAGACCGCTGCGGTACTGTTCGCACGAGCCCTCCTGCTACCGGCCGTAGTGCTGCCCGAAGGTGCTGCCTACCCTGCGCTCGAACGCCGGGTCGCGGGTGACCTGCGCCCGGTGTTACAGGCGATCGAGGCGACCGCAGACTATCGCGTCCGACTGTATCTGCTGGCGCAATACGGCATTCTCGGGCACTTTTCGTATCGACCACCCGAGCTGGATCGGGCCGCGACACGTACCGGCGAATCGCGCGAGGACGTGATGGCGGCTTTCGCGTTGCGGCGCATCGGTGAGCAGCCGCTCGCGTTCCTGGCTCACGGCGCCGAACAGTTTGTTGGCCTGTGGACCATTTTGCCAATCAACACACCTTCCGGCGCGACCGCTTACGCCGAGTTCTTACAGGTCAACTCCCCGCTGCCGTTCGCGACGGAGCTGCCGGCGTTGACGGTCGCTGAACTACCCTACCGCTGGTTCTTCCCGTACTTGCAGGTGGCTCTGTGGTTGGGTGGGTTGATATTGCTGGGCCACCTCTTGTGGGCCGCCGCTGCGCTCGCCATGCGCCGCTCGCTTGGGGCGGACATGTGGCTTGCACTGACGTTGAATCTGACCGTGCAGGCCTCGTTCGCAGGGATCGCCATCGTCAACATCGCTGTTGAGCGTTTCACGGTCGTGCATATGCCACTTATCGCGCTGGCGTTGTTGTTGATCGCGCGGACCGTGGTCGTGGGGCCGTGGCGGTCTGTCAGCCGATCGCTTTGCGATTCCTGATCAGCAGCCGGTTGGCCGGGATCTGCGGGACGCTGCCGCCAGCGAATTCTATGGTCACATACCGCCCGCCCCAGTTGAGCGTGCGTCATGCCGGTGCGTACAGGTTGCCGCCTACCGGGTCGAAGACGATATCCACGCCGCGGCCTTCCGTACACGCCTGGAAAGCTGCATGGAGATCGGTGTCGGCATAACACACCGTGTGAGCGGCGCCGCGCTCCCGAGTCAGGCAGGCGCCACTACGACGCCGTCATCATCCTCGCCGCGGTTTTCCTGCTGCCGCAGCCACATCTGTGCGTACAGGCCGTCGCGGGCCACCAGAGTCAGGTGGTCGCCGCGTTCAACTACCTTGCCGCCGTCGAGCACAATGATCTCATCCGCCTCCACGACGGTCGAAAGCCGATGGGCTATCGACAACGTCGTGCGCCCGCGGCTCAGCTCGCGGAGATTGTTCTGAATCTGCAGTTCGGTGCGTGAATCGAGCGCGGAAGTGGCTTCATCGAAGACCAGGATCCGCGGTCCTTTGAGAATGCTCCGGGCAATGGCGACCCGCTGCTTTTCTCCGCCGGACAGTTTCAGTCCGCGCTCGCCAACCATCGTCTGATAGGCGTTCGGTGTGTTCATGATGAAGTCGTGGATACGCGCGAGTCTTGCCGCTTCTTCGACTTCCGCCGGCGACGCACCGGGCCTCCCGTAAGCGATGTTGTAGTAAACCGTATCGTTGAACAGCACGGTGTCTTGCGGCACGGTACCGATGGTCGCGCGCAGGCTTGCCTGCGTGACGTCCCTGATGTCCTGACCGTCGATCGTGATACGCCCGCCATCCACGTCATAGAAGCGGTAGAGCAGGCGTGAGATCGTCGACTTGCCAGCTCCCGATGAGCCGACGAACGCCACCAGCTTGCCGGCCGGAACCGTGAAGCTCACGTCATCGAGAATCCTGCGCTCCGGATCGTAGCCGAAGCTGACGTTCTCGAACCTCACCTCGCCGCCTTCGAGGGTGAGCGGTTCGGCATCGTCGCGGTCGGCCACCTCCTGGTCTACGCCCAGGAGTTCGAGCATCTTTTCGATATCGATGAGCGCCTGTTTGATCTCACGGTAGACGTACCCGAAGAAGCCTAACGGCTGATAAAGCTGCATCAGATAGGTGTTCGCCATCACGAATCCACCCATCGTCAGCGTGCCGTCGACGATGCCTTGCCCGGTGACCAGCATGACGAGCGTCAGCCCTATCGCGATGATCACCGCCTGGCCGATGTTCAACAGCGCGAGCGAGGTCTGTGAGCGAATCGACGCCCGCTCGTATCCGCGCAGGGCTACCTCGTAGCGGGCCGCTTCGTGGCTTTCGTTCGCGAAATACTTGACGGTCTCGAAATTGAGCAGGCTGTCGATGGCCTTGGTGTTGGCGGTGCTGTCGGCCTCGTTCATCTGCCGTCGGAACTTGAGCCGCCATTCGGTGACACTCATCGTGTACCAGATGTAGGTGACGACCGTGACCAGCGCTATCAGCGCCACGGTCAGGTCGAGCGCAATCCACAACACGCCGAACACCAGCGCGATCTCGATAATGGTCGGGATAATGTTGAAGAGGCTGAAGCGGAGCAGCGTGTCGATCGCCTGCGTGCCTCGTTCGATCGCGCGCGACAACCCGCCCGTCTGCCGGTCCAGGTGAAATCTGAGCGAGAGCGCGTGTAAGTGCTCGAAGACCTGTAGTGCCACCACCCGAATGGCACGCTGTCCGACTTTCGCGAAAATCGCGTCGCGCAGCTCTCCGAACACCAGCGACAGCACGCGGGCGACGCCATAACCGACGATCAGCAGTACAGGCAATACGACCGGGTTGGCGGAATCCAGGGTCAGCGCATCGATCGCTTCTTTGTAGAACCAGGGCACGTACACGACGGCGACCTTGGCCAGCACCAGGCATGCCAGTGCCACGACCACGCGAAATTTGATCCCGACTTCGTCACGTGGCCACAGGTACGCGAGCAGTGCGCGCAGGGTGGCTACGCTGTCGTAGCGGGAGTGTCCCCCTTCAAGCATGCAAATGTCCGCGGGTTACCCCGGCCTATGAAAACGCTGCTGCTTGAGATGGGAACGAAATCTCCCAACGCAATGGCCTGCAAAGACCCCGGGATTTGTTTCGCCGTCTGTCTTCCGTTCGCCGGGTTGTCGTGCTCAAGAAGGCTCCGCCGAACGCGCGAACTCAATTTCACTGACGCGCGGGCCGTAGTGCAGGATGCTCGACTTCAGATTGCCGTGGGTGTCCGGTTGATCCGCGAACGCGAAAATGGTCTGCAGACGGCGGCGTTTGCCGATAACCGGCGTGACGCGGTGCAGGCTGTAGTGTCCCTGAAACAGGTTTAGTGCACCGGGCTTGAGTTCGAGCTGCCGTACGCCCGACAGATCGCCGTCTAACACCGCTTGCACCGCATCGAAGTGCTCGTCTGCGTCACTGCGAATGCGCGGCGCGTACTCGAACACACCGCCCGCCTCTGGAGCCTGCAGTAGTAGCGTCGTGACCAGCTGGCCGCGGTCGAAATGCCATTGCTGACAGCCGTGTTCCTCCATGACCGAGATGTTCAGCGACTGGTAGCGATCCGCCAGGCGGTAAAGGCGCCGAACGCCGCGCACCGCCGCGACCAGACGCGTCACCAGATCGCTTTCGTAGAGCCGGCGCAGCAGAGTCGACTCAGGGATCAGGTCATATGCGACTTGCGCCAGACAGCGCTTACCCTCACGGCGCGTTGGGTGGTCATCGGGTACGTCGGGACCACCCAGGTCGTAGTTGAAGAAATACGGGCTGACCGCGGTCGGACCGGCGAATCCACGGGCGGCCAGCGATTCAGCTTCCTCGACCATGCGTCGAAGCGCCGTGGGATTCAGGAAGCCCTCCAACGATGCCGCGCCGTCGCGTTCGAGGTCGTGTTGAATCGACTGGACCAGGTTGCGCCCTGCCGCAGATTCGAGCTGCTGGAGCGGATAACGATCCAGATCGACGAGGCGGTGGATCTCCGTGTCTTCGCGTGACATCGCGGTCAAACCACGACCTCGATGAGGTAGGGACCTTCGACGTCCAGGCCCGCAGACAGCGCCTTCGCGAACGCTTCGGCACTTTCCACCCGCGTAGCTTCGACTCCCATACCGTTCGCCATCTGCACCCAGTCGAGTACCGGGCGGTCGAGCGTCAGCATATCGAGCGCTTTCGGCCCCGGATTGCTGGCGCCGACGCGACCGAGCTCACCTTTCAGGATCTCATAGTCGCGGTTGGCGAAGACGACCGTCGTGACGTTCAGGCCCTCGCGCGCCTGAGTCCACAGTGCCTGCAGCGTGTACATGCCGCTGCCGTCGCCAGAGAGGCAAACGGTCTTGCGGTCCGGGCATGCCAGCGCCGCGCCGGTAGCGAGGGGCATACCCAGCCCGATCGAGCCGCCCATGTTATTCAACCAGTCGTGCGGCGGGGCCCCGGCGGTCAATGTGAAGAAGCCGCGGCCGGTCGTTACCGACTCGTCTGCAACGATTGCGTTCTCGGGTAGTAGGGCACCCAGCACAGCCGCGATCGAGTCTTTGGTTAACGCTCCAGACGGAAGGTCTGGCCGGAACGCTTGTTGCACTGCCGCGGTTGCGCTGTTCGCGTCCACTTCGTCGGCCAGCCACTCCAGGGCATGTACGCCGTCTTCGTGCAGCTCGCTCAGCCGGTGGATCTGGCAGCCCTCCGGCGTCAGCACGCTCGGTTTGCCGGGGTAAGCGAAGAACGCGACCGGAGGTTTGGCGCCCACCAGGATGACGTGTTGATAGGGCTTCAGCACTTCGAGGGCCTGGTCGACGGGAAATGGCACGCGGTTGACGGCGTAGCGGCCTGCGCCGCGTTGCGTGCGCGAGTTGGAACCCTGGGCGATGATCTTCGCGCCGGTCGCCGCGCTGATTTTGCCTGCCAGCTCGAGCCCCCGCTCGCGTAGCGCGAGGCCGGTCAGTACGATCGCGGTCGGTTCGCCTGAGCGGAGTACGGCGACCGCATTGCGCAGTGCGTCTTCACCGATCTGCGGTCGCTCCGGCACTCCGACGACCGGTGCCGGGCCCGTACCTTCGTCCCACGCGGTGTTGGCCGGGAGTATCAGGCACGCGATCTGTCCAGGGTGTGCGCGCGCGGCCGCCACCGCGTCCGCGCCGTCGGCGGCCACCGAGCGGGCGTCTCTGGAAGTCTTGACCCAATGCGAGACGGGCCAGGCCATGCCCTCGATATCAGCCGTTAGCGGCGCATCGTGTTCGATGTGATAAGTCGCGTGTTCGCCGATGATGTTGACCATCGGCGTCGAGGCTTTCTTCGCATTGTGCAGGTTGGCGGCGGCATTGCCGAGCCCGGGACCGAGGTGCAACAGCGTCGACGCCGGCTTGTCGGCCATGCGCGCGTAGCCGTCGGCGGCCCCGGTTACAACACCCTCGAACAGGCCGAGCACGCAACGCATTCCGTCCACGCGGTCAAGCGCGGCCACAAAATGCATCTCCGAGGTTCCGGGATTTGCGAAACATACATCCACGTTCGACGCGAGCAGCGTGCGAACGAGGCTTTCGGCGCCGTTCATACAGGTTCTCCTGAGATTCGAGTGCTGGTTGTCTGCGACGGATGTGCGCCGTTGACGACAACCGGGGGCGATGTAGCGCGGGTTATACACTGCGCCAGGAAACCACATCAATCCGCACGCGGCCGCCAGCGCCGCTATCAGACCGCCGGTCTCCGGCCCCTGGCACCGCTACGCCAGGACCCGTGATGCCCGGTCGTTTCGGGATAGCAAGCCGAATCGGGCCGAAAGTGTGAACCGTAGCCCTTGTGGGTTATCGCCCGGTCCTGTAACACTTCTGACTGGCTGCCAGATGAGAAGCGAAGAGTATGTGCGGCATAGCTGGGTTCCTTGGCCGCGGCGGCTCGCCCGAGTTGCTTGAGAGCCGTGCAAGACGCATGAGCGACGTAATCGAGCACCGGGGACCGGATTCCGATGGAGTATGGGTCGACGCTGACGCCGGGCTGGCACTGGCCCACCGGCGCCTCGCGATCGTCGATCTCAGTCCGACCGGTCATCAGCCGATGGTGTCCTCCTGCGAGCGTTTTGTCGTCAGTTACAACGGCGAGATTTACAACGCTGACGATCTGCGTGGCGACCTGGAGCGGGCCGGTCGCACGATGCGCGGCACATCAGACACCGAGGTCATGCTGGAAGCCTGCGCGCAGTGGGGCATCGCGCGAACGTTCGAACAGCTGATCGGAATGTTTGCCGTCGCGCTATGGGATCGCGAGACGCGTACGCTGACGTTGATTCGGGACCGGCTCGGCATCAAGCCCGTCTACTACACGGTGCGCGACGGCGAACTCCTGTTCGGCTCCGAACTGAAGTCGATGCTCGCGGTGATGCCGGCCACGCCGCCGCTCGATCCTAACGCCCTGCCGGCTTTCATGCGCCACGGCTACATTCCGGCCCCCTATACGATCTTCGAGGGCGTCTCCAAGCTGGAGCCGGGGATGATCCTGAGCTACCGCGCGCCAGACGACATGAGCATCGAGCCGTTCTGGTCGCTTCCCGACGTCGTAACCGGCGCGCGGAGACAAAGTGTGCCGGAGGACGAAGCCGGCCAGATCGAAGGTCTGCACGATATCTTGCTCGACGCGGTCGGCCGGCGCATGGTGGCCGATGTGCCGCTTGGCGCGTTTTTGTCCGGCGGTATCGACTCGTCCACGGTCGTCGCTTTGATGCAGGCGCAAAGTGCACGGCCGGTAAGGACGTTCTCCATCGGCTTCAACGCGGAAGGCTACGACGAGGCTCAGCACGCGAAGGCCGTAGCCACGCATCTGGGAACAGACCATACGGAACTCTACGTCGAGCCCCAGCATGCCTTCGATGTCATTCCCAGGCTCGCGGACATCTACGACGAACCGTTCGCGGATTCGTCGCAGATCCCGACGTTTCTGGTCTCGGAGCTGACGCGGCGCCATGTGACGGTGTCGCTTTCCGGAGACGGCGGAGATGAGTTGTTTGCCGGCTACAACCGGTACCTGGCGGGCGCGCAGCTAAGTGGCGTCGTCAAGCGCGTGCCGGACCCGCTGCGCCGTCTTGCGGCCTGGGGTGTACACCGGCTGTCACCGGGCACCTGGACCGGCTTGAGCCGGGTCATACCGCCCAGCAAGCGACCGCCGCAGTTCGGCTCGAAGCTCTACAAACTCGCCGACTTTCTGACGTCCACGCCGAGCGAGGTCTATCGGCGGCTCATCAGCCAGTGGGATGACCCGATGGCGGCGATGCAGGTTGGCAGGGAGCCTGAGAGTGTGCTGTGGCGTGAAGAGCGCCTGGCGGCGCTACGCAATGAAGTGGAGTGGATGCAGTACGCCGACACGCTGACCTACCTGCCGGATGACATCTTGACCAAAGTAGATCGGGCGTCGATGGCTGTCGCGCTGGAGGCGCGCGTCCCGCTTCTCGACCACCGGGTCGTGGCGTACGCGTGGAGTTTGCCGATGCGTCAGAAGCTGCGCGGCGGAACGACGAAATGGGCACTGAGGCAGGTCTTGTACAAGTATGTACCGCAGGAGTTGATGGAACGGCCGAAGATGGGGTTCGGTGTTCCCATCGACAGCTGGCTGAGAGGGCCGCTCCGCGACTGGGCCGAAGACCTGCTGAGCGAAACGTCGCTCAACGCTGAAGGGCTGTTGAACACCGCCAACATTCGTGAGCTCTGGCGCCAGCACCTGGCTGGCGATCGGGACTGGCACTACGCGCTCTGGAATGTGCTGATGCTGCAGGCCTGGCGCCGTCGCTGGGCGTAACGCAGCGGCACTGAGGTCGCGCGTCGCTGCCTACCACCCCGCACATAATCCGGCTAGGATCCGCGCCCATCTATGATATGACCTGGTGATTGACCGATGGGCCCCGATTTCGACAAGTCGCCCATGATCCCGGCTATTGCTCAAGACGCAGCGTCAGGCAAGGTCCTGATGCTCGCGTATATGAACGCTGTCGCCTACGCAGAAACCCTGAAGACCCGACGGGTTTGCTACTACAGTCGCAGCCGCGACAGGCTGTGGCGCAAAGGAGAGGAAAGCGGCAACGTCCAGCACGTAAAGCACCTGTTCTACGACTGCGATGCAGACACCATCCTCATCCAGGTCGAGCAGGTTGGGGGCGCGGCGTGTCATGAAGGGTACGAAAGTTGCTTCTCGCGCGAAGTTGACCTGGCTACGGGCGAGGCCCGGATCGTCGCAGAGCGGGTGTTCGACCCCGCGGAGGTCTACAAGAAGTGAGCGTGGAGCCGCGTCTCAAGCTTGGTATTCCTGCCGGAAGTCTCAAGGATGCCACCGGTGAGCTGTTTCGTCAGGCGGGTTATCAGATCACGTTCTCTTCGCGCTCGTATTATCCAAGCATCGATGATCCAGAGATCGAATGTATGCTCGTGCGCGCGCAGGAAATGGCGCGCTACGTTTCCCAGGGTGTGCTCGATGCCGGCATCACCGGTCACGACTGGATCGTTGAGACCGGCGCCGATGTTCAGGAGCTGTGTGAACTCGTATTTTCCAAGGTGAGCCGGCGGCCCGTGCGATGGGTGTTATGTGTGCCGGATGACTCACCGGTCAAGTCTGTTGGCGACCTTCAGGGGCAGCGCGTTGCTACCGAAGTCGTCAACATGACCACCCAGTTCCTCGCGCGCCACGGCGTCACCGCGCAAGTCGAGTTCTCCTGGGGCGCGACCGAGGTGAAGCCGCCCCTGCTCGCTGATGCAATCGTCGAAGTGACCGAGACCGGGAACTCGCTCCGCGCGAACAACCTGCGCATCGTCGAAGAAGTGTTGACGAGCACGCCTCGACTCATCGCGAGCCATCAGGTCGCGACGGACGCGTGGAAAACGGCCAAGCTGCAGAACCTGGCGCTGATGCTCCAGTCCTGCCTTGCCGCCGAGGGTCAGGTTGGGCTGATGATGAACGTCGCCCGGGCGCACCTCGATGATGTCGTAGCGATTCTGCCGGCTCTCCAGCAACCGACGGTTTCGGCCCTGTCAGATCCGGACTGGGTCAGTATCAATACCATTATCGAAGAGTCAGTAGTGCGTACGATCGTGCCGCAGCTGAAGGCCGTGGGTGCTCGCGGTATCGTCGAGTATCCGGTAAATAAGATCATCGACTGAGGTCGCAGGCTGCGGCCTCTTCGCCATCCTGTCCCCACCCGCGTAGCTCATTTCGCTTGAACGTCAAGGATCGTGAAGGTATAGTGTTCATCCCGTGAACAACAAGAATCCAGAAGACGCTCACCTGCTCGGGTTACTCCGTGCCATCGAAGCCCGGAGCGACGTTACGCAACGTGGTCTCGCAGGTCAGATGGGCGTCGCACTGGGTCTCGCGAACTCGTATCTGAAGCGGTGCGTACGCAAGGGCCTCGTGAAGATTCATCAGGCTCCGGCGAACAGGTATTTGTACTACCTGACGCCGAAGGGATTTGCCGAAAAGAGCAGACTGACCGCTGAGTATCTGAGTTTCTCGTTCTCCTACTACCGTCAGGCCAGTGAATCGTGTGCCAGCGCATTTTCGTATTGCGTTGACCGACATTGGCGCCAGATCGCGCTCTGCGGTGCGTCCGATCTGGCTGAGATAGCGTGCGCCCGAGCGCTCGAACACGACGTTGAGATCAAGTACGTGTTCGACGCCGGTGCAACTGGCAAGAGGTTCTTGTCCCACCCGCTGGTGTCGCGTATCGACACCAGCGAGGCCGTTGATGCGTGGCTGCTGACGGATCTGACCGATCCACAGGCGACCAACGACTGGCTGCGTTCCAAAGTCGACGCAGAGCGCGTGGTAGTACCCACTATCCTGGGAATTGGCAAGGCCGCTTGAAGCCGACGGGGAACTCTGGGAAAGCCCTGACTGCGAGACTTCAGAGCTGGTCTGGAGCATACGGTGAACCGACCGGCGAGTCGGCAAAGATTTAGTTGAGAGTGGCCTGGGGGGGGCACGGGATGTCGGTGGAAAAGTTCTTTGAACACGTAGCGACTGTCGCCCGGACTATCGACGTGGAATCGATCGACAGCGTGATCAAAGGCCTGCGTAAGGTTCGGGATCGTAAGGGTCGTCTGTTCATTCTGGGTGTGGGTGGCAGTGCGGGCAACGCCGGGCATGCGGTCAATGACTTTCGCAAGCTCTGCGGACTCGAAACCTACGCGCCGACGGATAATGTTTCTGAGTTGACCGCGCGAACCAACGATGAAGGATGGGAGACCGTCTTCGGGGAATGGCTGCGAACGAGCAATGTGCGCTCGGATGACGCAGTTCTCGTGTTCTCAGTGGGCGGCGGCGATCGTAGCCACAACGTCAGCGTCAACCTCATCAACGCCATCGATGTCGCGCGGGAAGCGGGGGCATCGGTATACGGCATCGTCGGCAAGGCGACCGGCTATACCGCGCAGGTGGCCGACGCCGTGGTCGTCGTACCCACACCAGACCCGGCTCTCGTCACGCCGATCTCGGAGGCCTTCCAGGCCGTGGTCTGGCACTGCATGGTGTCGCACCCGGATCTGCAGGTACAGCAAACCAAATGGTAACGGCAGGAGCGTCGTCGGGCGCGAGCGGGACGCCCGGTGTGTTTCTCGACAGGGATGGGGTACTGGCCGTTCCCGAGTTTCGTAACGGCCGCTCGTACGCTGTCACCAGGCTCGAAGACTTCCGACTCTACGACGATGCGTCGGAGGCGCTCGCTAGGTTGAAGAATGCGGGTTACGTGTTGGTCGTCGTGACCAACCAACCCGATGTGGGCAATGGAAAAGTCGCCTTGGAGACCGTTGAAGCAATGCACGAACAGATGTGCGCCGCGCTACCGGTAGACGCGGTGTACGCCTGCTATCACCGCAGCGAGGAGCGGTGCGATTGCAGAAAACCAAAGCCCGGGATGCTTCTGGCCGGGCAGGCTGACTGGTCGATCGATCTGAGCGCCAGTTTCATGGTCGGAGACCGGGCGTCCGACATCGCGGCCGGCCACGCCGTGGGTTGTCGATCGGTATTCATCGACCTCGATTACAGTGCCGAGGGCAAACCTGACGAGGCGGAACACCGCTGCGGCGATCTCGGCAGCGCGGCCGACTGGATCCTCGCACAGACGAGTGCGGTGCCGCGTCTATCAGAACCACGCGCCTGAGCGGACATCATTGGGGAGAGCATGATGGACAACCTGAACATAAAGCTGTTCGCAGACGGTGCGGATATCGACGGGATCAAGGAGATGGCGGGTAATCCGCTGATCCGGGGGTTTACGACCAACCCGACACTGATGCGCAACGCAGGCGTCTCGGATTACGAGCAGTTCGCTCGCGACGTCTTACAGGTCGTGACCGATGCGCCGGTGTCCTTCGAAGTGTTTGCCGACGACTGGCCAACGATGGAAGCTCAGGCGAAAACCATTGCGTCGTGGGGCTCCAATGTAAATGTCAAGATACCGGTGTCCAACACGGCGGGCGAACCATCCACCGACCTCATCCGACGTCTCAGTGCAGACGGCGTGGCTGTGAATGTAACGGCCGTATTCACCCTGGATCAGGTTGGCGCCATCGCTGCGGCGCTCGACCGCGACACGCCGGCTATCGTATCGGTGTTCGCCGGGCGTATCGCCGACACGGGACTGGACCCGATACCGTTGATGCGCGAAGCCGCGGCGCTCTTGAACGACTTACCCAAGGCTGAACTGCTCTGGGCCAGTCCACGCGAACTCCTGAACGTCTTCCACGCGGAAGAGGCCGGCTGCGACATCATCACGGCCACCAACGACCTGCTGAAGAAGCTGACACTGATCGGCAAGGACTTGACCGACTATTCGACGGAAACCGTTCAGATGTTCTATCGGGACGCGTCGGCCGCGGCCTACACCATCCGTACGAGCTGAACCGGTACGTTCGAGTCCGGACATCTTCATTTTCTGAACCATCTACCCGAGGACAATTTCGTGGCACGACTCTTCAACAGACTGCTCGTAACTGGAGGTGCCGGCTACTGTGGAAGCCGCCTGGTTCCGCAACTGCTAGACGAGGGCTACGAAGTCGTCGTGTACGACATCATGTATTTCGGCAGCAAGTTCCTGCCGACCGATAATCCGAAACTGCACCTTGTCGACGGAGACATTCGTGACCAGGCCCGCTTCAGGGAAGCCGTAGCTGGCTGCGACGCCGTGTTGAACCTGGCCTGCATATCCAACGACGCGAGCTTTGAGCTGGATGAAGGTCTGAGCACCACCATCAACATGGATGCGTTCGAGCCGATGGTCGTCGCCGCCAAGGAGGCGGGAGTCAAACGTTTCGTATACGCCTCTTCCTCGTCGGTATACGGCGTGTCTGACGAGCCGGACGTCACGGAAGACCATCCGCTGGTGCCGCTGACCCTCTACAACAAGTACAAAGGTATGTGCGAACCGCTGCTGAAAAAGCATACGGATGATAACTTCGTCGGCGTCATCTTCAGGCCAGCGACCGTTTGCGGTTATGCACCGAGGCAGCGTCTGGATCTGTCAGTCAACATCCTGACCAACCACGCAGTCACCAACAAGAAGATCCGGGTGTTCGGCGGGTCTCAATTGCGTCCTAATCTCCACATTCAAGACTACTGCGACGCGTGCAAACTGTTCCTGAGCGCACCGTCGGAGGAGATCGCGGACGAAACGTTCAATGTGGGGTTCCAGAACAAGTCGATCATGGAAATCGCTCACATCGTTCGCGATGTGGTTGGTGAGCAGTTTCCGGAGTACGGTGAGATCGCGATCGACGTCGAGCCCACCGACGACATCCGGTCGTATCACATCAATTCCGACAAGATAACCCGAACGCTCGGATTCGAGCCCAAGTACACCATCGAAGACGCCGTGAGAGAGCTTTGCCAGGCGTTCCGCAAGGCGGAGCTCCCGGATAGCATGGACGACGACTTCTACTTCAACGTAAAGCGGCTGAAGCGCCTGCAGGCGGTCTGATGAGCAACCCTGTTGCGGTGGTCACCGGTGGGGCGGGCTTCATCGGCAGTCATATGGTCGACCTGTTGCTCGAAGAAGGCTTCAGTGTGAGGGTCGTCGACAATTTCAGCGGCGGTCACGAGCGCAATCTGGCGCATGTCACGAGTCATTCGGACCTCGCTGTACACAACGTCGACATCCGTGCCCTGGAGGCTGGTCACCCCGCATTTGCCGGCGCCAAGTTCGTATTTCACTTTGCCGGTATTGGTGACATCGTTCCGTCGATAGAGCAGCCGATCGACTACATGGATGTGAACGTCCAGGGCACCGTGCGCGTGCTCGAATGTGCGCGGGCGGCTGGCGTCGAGAAGCTGGTCTACGCAGCCTCTTCTTCCTGCTACGGACTTGCCGACACGCCGACCACCGAGGCGCACCGCATCCAGCCGCAGTATCCGTACGCGCTCTCCAAATACCTCGGTGAGACTTCGACCTTTCACTGGCAACGGGTCTACGGTCTTCCAGCTAACTCCGTACGCATCTTCAATGCCTACGGTACGCGGGTGCGGACCACGGGCGCATACGGCGCCGTGTTTGGCGTTTTCTTTCGTCAGAAGCTCGCCGATGAGCCATTCACGGTGGTCGGGGATGGTACCCAGACCCGGGATTTCGTTTATGTAACCGACGTTGCGAAGGCCTTCTACCTGGCCGCTCTGCACGGCACCCCTGGGCAGACATGGAACCTGGGAGCCGGCAATCCTCAGTCGGTCAACCGGCTCGTGGAACTGATCGGTGGCGATGTCGTGTACGTGCCAAAGCGCCCCGGCGAACCGGATTGCACCTGGGCCGATATATCGAAGCTGACGAGCGAACTCGGATGGACGCAGTCAGTACCGTTCGAACAGGGCGTGGCGCGCATGATGCAGGAGATCGGTAACTGGAAGGACGCGCCGTTGTGGAATCCCGAATCCATCAAGGAAGCAACCCGGACCTGGTTTCAGTATCTGGGCGACAAGTAAAGTCTGTTGAGTGATGAGTGATGTCTAGCGAAGTTTTCGACGCCTACGACCACAAGATTCTGACGGCCGAGCAAGTCCGTGCGGCCATTGGCGAGCGGCCGCGCAACCAGAAGGTCATCATGTGCCACGGCGTATTCGACGTCATTCATCCAGGTCACCTTCGACATCTCATCTACGCCAAGAGCAAGGCCGACAAACTGGTTGTGAGCCTGACGGCCGATATCCATATCAGTAAGGGGGTGTACCGGCCGCACGTGCCTCAACGTTTGCGTGCGGTGAACATGGCCGCCTACGAAGTTGTCGACTACGTGGTCATCGATCCGAATCCCACGCCGATCGAGAATATCCGAGCGATAAAGCCCGACTACTTTGCAAAAGGCTATGAGTACGGCGACCACGGCACGATCAATCCAAAGACACAGGAAGAGATAGACGAGCTGCAGGCGTACGGCGGTGAAGTAATGTTCACCCCTGGCGACTACGTCTATTCGTCCAGCAACTTCATCTCGATGTCGCCGCCCGATATCAAGTACGAAAAGCTGATCATGCTGCTGAAGTCTGAGGCGATTGGCATTCCCGATCTCCGTCAGACGCTCGGGAATCTCGGCGGACGATCCGTACACGTGGTCGGCGATACGATCGTCGACAGCCTGACCCAATGCGCAATGATCGGCGGTCAGACCAAGACGCCGACCATCAGCGTGCTGTTCGAAGAGCGCAAGGACTATATCGGCGGTGCCGCCATCGTTGCACAGCACATGCGCGCCGCTGGTGCCGAGGTCGTGTTCTCTACCGTTCTAGGCGATGACGAACTGCGTGAGTTCGTCGAGTCAGGGCTGGAGGCTGATGGAATCGTCTGCAACCCGCATATCGACCCGTTGCGTCCTACGACCAATAAGAACGCGATCGTCGTGGCCGGTTATCGCATGCTGAAGGTCGACACCCTCGACAACGCGTCTATTCCAACGCGCATCGTCGAAAGCCTGACGGAAGACATTGCGAATACCGAAGCGGACGCCGTCGTATTTGCAGATTTTCGCCATGGCATATTCAACCGGCAGACGAATCAGGCGCTGGTCGATTCGATTCCCGAGGGCGCGCTGCGCGTCGCCGACAGTCAGGTCGCCAGCCGGTGGGGCAACATCACCGAGTTCCAGGGCTTCGACCTCGTTACCCCCAACGAACGGGAAGCGCGCTTTGCGCTGGCTGATCAGGACTCCGGCATCCGGCCGTTGGCTTCTTCGCTCTATGACGCGGCGAAGTGCAAGAACCTGATCATGAAGCTTGGCGACAAAGGCGTGATCACGCACCGGTCGCCGGACCACGAAGCGTTGGAGAGCTTCTTCCTGGTAGACAGCTTCGTAGACGATCTGAAAGACGCGGTTGGTGCCGGTGATGCGCTGTTGGCCTATGCCACATTGGCGTTGCTGGCCAGCGGTTCGATCGCTCAGGCGACGATCCTGGGTTCGCTCGCCGCCGCGTGTGAGTGTGAGTACGACGGCAATATCCCGGTCACGACCGATGCGGTGTCGGCGAAGCTGGATGCCATCGAGCAGGCGATCGACCTCGGCGGTCGCAGCCGAACGTGAGCGCGATGATGCACGTGCTTTTCGTCGGGGCGGACACTGGAGCATCGTACCTGTGCGGGTAATCGTCGCCGGCATGGGCGTGCAAGGCCACAAGCGGCGGCGTGTCGCCGGTGATGAATGTGTGGCGACGGTTGATCCGGTCGGAGACGGTGTCGACTATCGGGACATCGAAGCGGTCCCGCTCGAGAGCTATGATGCGGCGCTTTGTTGCATACCCGATGGGCCCAAGCGTGAAATGCTGACCTATCTGCTCAGCAACGGGAAGCACGTGCTCGTCGAGAAGCCTTTATGGACGCCTGCGCTCAGCGACATCGATGAACTGGAGCGGCTGAGTGAGCTGAATGATGCGGTCTGCTACACCGCCTACAACCATCGATTCGAACCGCACTTCGTTGGTCTGAAAGCCCTGCTCGATGACGGGGCGCTGGGCGAACTCTACAGTTGCCGGATGTTCTATGGGAACGGGACCGCAAAACTCGTTCGCGATTCCGTGTGGCGGGACGAAGGAGCCGGAGTTCTGCCGGACCTGGGGTCGCATCTGCTGGATACCACCGAGTTCCTGTTCGGGGTTCAACGCGAAGATTTCTCGCTGGTCGCCGCCAACGCATTCGAGAATCGGGCGGCCGACCACGTCATCATCTCCGCCGAGGCTGCCCGCCCGCGGATCGAACTCGAAATGACACTGCTGTCCTGGCGCAATCACTTCACCTGTGACGTGTACGGCGAACTTGGCTCAGCCCATGTCTCGTCACTGTGTAAGTGGGGCCCGAGCAGTCTCACGTTCTACAGCCGGATCATGCCGGCGGGTCGACCCCCGCAACAGACAACGACCCTCGTGCAGGACGATCCGACGTGGGAGGCCGAGTACCACCATTTCAAACAACTCATCAAAGCAAGAAGTCGAGGCAATCTGTCAACTGACAAATGGCTCATGCAGCGCATCGATGCGCTGAGCGGTGCCGTCATCGAGGGGGCCTCCCGTGCCTGATGTACACGTTGGCTTCGTCGGTATGACGCACCTCGGTCTGGTTTCGGCGACAGCCTGCGCGTCCAAGGGATTTTCGGTGCTTTGCGTGGACCCGGATGAGGGCCTGGTAGCGGCGCTGCAAGCTGGTCAGTTGCCCGTCAGCGAGCCGGACTTGGGCGCGACGCTTGAGGCCAATGGCGAACGGCAGCGGTTCTCCGCGGAAATCGCCGATCTGTGCGCTTGTGACGTCGTGTACATCGCGCCGGACGTGCCCACGGACGACGACGGGACGAGCGACCTGGCGGGGATTACGCAACTCATCGATTCGGTGACGCCGCACCTCAATGTCACCGCGGCGC
The DNA here is from genome assembly GCA_039030335.1 of Pseudomonadota bacterium. Taxonomy (GTDB): domain Bacteria; phylum Pseudomonadota; class Gammaproteobacteria; order HK1; family HK1; genus JBCCEJ01. Next base: position 34,766 of record JBCCEJ010000029.1, read on the forward strand.
TGGTCGTGTTATGTCAGGTACCGCCCGGATTCACATCTGGTCTCGACTTCCCGGCCGCACGTCGTTACTACCAGGTCGAGACGCTGATATTCGGCCGCGCCATGGAACGCGCACTGTACCCGGAACGTTACATCGTCGGCTGCGCCGACCCGGACGCAGAAATGCATGCCGCGTTCCGGCGCGTCCTCGACGCTGGGAACTGCCCCATCCTGCCCATGAGGTTCGAAAGCGCCGAACTCACGAAAATTTCGATCAACATGTGCCTCGTATCTTCCGTCTCGGTCGCCAACACGATGGCCGAGTTGTGCGAGCACATCGGTGCGGACTGGAGCGAAATAGTCCCGGCTTTGAAACTGGATGCCCGCATAGGCCAGTCCGCCTATTTGAAGCCCGGGCTGGGGATCGCCGGGGGCAATCTCGAGCGCGACCTGGCGACCGTAGTCTCGATCGCCGACGAACGCGGCACGGATGTCGGCGTCGTACGTGCCTGGACGGCCAACAGCCAGTATCGCAAGGCGTGGGCGGCCCGAACGCTCGAGCGCGAAGGGCACGCCAACGGCGATGACCCGATCGCGGTCTGGGGTCTCGCGTACAAAGAGAACACTCATTCGACGAAGAATTCACCGTCAGTCGCTACGTTGAACGCGTTTCCGTCCGGGCGATTCAACGCATACGACCCGGAAGTATCTGTCGCGTCCCTCGACCACGCAGGCCTCAGTCAGGCCAGTGACCCGCTAGCCGCGCTCGATGGCGCCGCCGCCCTGATGATTCTGACACCGTGGCCGGAATTCAGAACGGTCGACCCGAATGACATTGCGGCGCGCCTTTCGGGGCAACTCGTTATCGACCCCTACGCCGTGTTGCAGGCCCGCGCATGCGAGCGCGCCGGACTGCGGTATCTGACATTGGGCGTGACGCCCGTTCACCGGGAGACCTCCGATGCTGACTCATAACTGTGCAACCCCCACGAAACCGCCCCGGGTCGTCATCGTTGGCGGGGGGTTCGTCAGCGGCGCGATCGAAGCCGTTCTGAATGCACGCGGTATCACAAACCGCGTGATCAGGCGTGCAGATGTGGACCTGGGCGACGTCGGCGCTGGCGCCGCACTCGGCGCGATCATCGAAGAAAGCGATACGCTCGTTGCCGCGGCGGCGATTGCACCATGCAAAGACCTGACGATGTTGCAAGAGAATCTTCGTCTGATAGAAACGCTCGCGACCGCCATTCAGACTTCCAAACCACGCCATGTCGTCAATATTTCGTCTGATGCGATCTACAGCGATTCTCCTGAGCCGCTAAACGAACTCTCCTGCACCGGACCGGGTTCACTGCACGGGATCATGCACCTGACGCGCGAGACAGTACTCGGTGAGGCGGCTGGCGACACGCCGTTTGCAACCCTACGGCCAACGCTCATCTATGGAGTTGACGATCCGCACAACGGCTACGGACCGAATCGCTTTCGACGCCTTGCCAATGCCGGTGAAGAGATCGCCTTGTTCGGTGAAGGTGAGGAGCGGCGTGACCACGTCCATGTCGGCGACGTCGCAGAACTTGCCGTACGTATGATCGAGCACCGCAGCGCCGGCGCGCTAAACGCGGCGACCGGGACCGTCATCTCTTTTCGTGAAGCGGCCGGGAAGGTTGTGGAACTGGCTGGCGCTACCGTGTCTGTGCGTGGCACGCCGCGTTCGGGGCCGATGCCGCACAACGGGTACCGGCCTTTTGACCCGGCGGCGACGCGGGCGGCGTTCGCAGACTTCGATTACCTGCAGCCGGCTGACGGATTTGCGCTGGTGCAACAGCAGTTGACGGGGAACACCGATGGCAGAGGTTGATCTGCTGCGCGCCTTGCCGCGCACCAAACGCAATATCGAAAAGCGTGCCGAGGCCAAAGACCCGGAGGTCGTGCGCATCTCCAAGCAGTATGGCGAGATGTATTTCGACGGGCCACGGGACTACGGCTACGGAGGCTATCGATATGACGGGCGCTGGGTTCCTGTCGCCCGCGATATCGTAGACCACTTTTCGCTGCAATCCGGACAACGCGTTCTGGACGTGGGTTGCGGCAAGGGTTTTCTAGTGAAAGACCTGCTGGCGGTCTGCCCGGGTCTGGAAGTCTTCGGTCTCGACGTTTCGACCTACGCATTGCTGAACTGTGAACCAGAAGTCATCGGCAGGCTGCACCTGGGGTCTGCAGTTTCATTGCCGTTTCCCGACGGCAGTTTCGATTGCGTTTTGTCGCTCAACACGATTCACAATTTCAAGCGAGAGCAGGCCATCGTCGCGATGGCTGAAATTCAGCGTTTGAGCGGTGGACGCGCTTTCGTTCAGGTCGATTCGTATCGAACTGCGGAACAAAAAGAAATATTCGAGAGCTGGGTACTGACAGCCGAGTTTTACGACTACCCGGATGGTTGGGTGAAACTGTTCGAAGACGCCGGTTACACCGGGGACTATTACTGGACCATCATCGAATAAAGGTCGGCACCAATTTCGTGTGTCGGTAGAAAGAGCTGGTACTCCGGCGTTACGGGCCAGAGTGGGAGAGTAGAGGAATATCATGTCGAAGACGTACGCGATTCTGGGCGGTGGCGGCTCATTTGGAATTCACTCGGCGCTGTACTTGCTGAATCACGCTGAGCCTCGCAAGGTGATCGGGATTGGTCGCAATCCGCTGCGACCGGAACCTTTTTCTCTGAATGTACAGAGCTACGAGAACTACGAGTACCACGCGCGCCACATTACGTACGAATTCGACCTGTTGATGGAACTGCTCGACGCTGAGAAGCCGGAGATCATCATCAACTACGCCGCCCAGGGTGAAGGTGCGGTGTCATGGAAGCACTCCTGGCGCTACTTCGAAACGAACTCGATGGCGCTTGCACGCCTGGCTGAAGAACTCAACAAGCGCGACTGGCTCGAGCGCTTTATTCAGATCGGTACCTCCGAGATGTATGGTTCCGTAGACCGCGCTGTCACGGAAGATGAGCCGATCAAGCCCTCGAGTCCGTACGCCGCCTCCAAAGTGGCGTTCGATATGTACCTTGAATCTATTCATCGCTTCCTGAAGTTTCCGATGAACATCATCCGTCCGTCGAACGCCTATTGCCCGGGCCAGCTTTTGCATCGTGTTATTCCAAAAACACTGTGGTGCGGGCTGACGGGAAACAAGCTTCCGCTTCACGGGGGCGGACGCGCTGAGAAGTCGTACCTTCATGCACGCGACCTCGGGCGTGCGATTCACCTGGTCGCAGAGAAAGCTCCGCTCGGCACGACCTACAACGCAGGTCCGGCGCTACCGACGTCCATTCGGGAGGTCGTCGAGCGTACAGCGGCAGCGATGGATATTCCGTTCGAAGACATCTGCGAAATGTCCGAAGATCGCCTGGGGCAGGATTCCCGCTACTGGCTCGACTCTACCGCAATCAAGAACGACGTCGGCTGGGAACCCGAAATCGACTGGGATGCGGGACTGGCGGAAATGGTTGAATGGGCGCGCCGGTACGAAAGTGAGCTCAAGACCTGGCCGACCGACTACGTGCTTCGGGGCTGATATATGAGCGGCTTGCTACATGGTGATAACGCTCCCGTACTCGATGCGGCGGCCGCGCGGGGGCGTTGTCTGCGTTATCGCAAACGGATCCTCGACATGTCGCAGAACGTCGGCGCGCTGCATGCGGCGCCTGCGTTCTCGTGCATGGAGATTGTCGATCTCGTCTATCACGCGCTCATGCGATGGTCAGACGAGCGCGACACACCCGATGCCTTCGTAATGTCAAAAGGGCACGGCTGCGTAAGCCAGTACGTGATCCTAGAAGACATGGGTATCCTCGAGACTGCCGATATCGAAGCGTATTGCACGCCGACCGGACGTTTGGGAGCGCACCCGGACTACGGCGTGCCGGGTATCTTTGCCTCGACCGGTTCGCTCGGTCACGGTATGGGTATTGCCACCGGAATGGCCTACGCAGAGAAGCTGCAAAGACGTGATGGCAATGTCTATCTCGTCTTGAGTGATGGTGAATGCCAGGAAGGGTCGACCTGGGAAGCAGCGATGATGGCCGCCAACAAGTCTCTCGGCAACCTCATCGCGTTTGTCGACCTGAACGATTTCTCCGGTCTGGAACGAATGAGCGAGGCGCACAAGGCGTTCTATCCGCTGAAAGAGAAGTTCGAGACCTTCGGTTGGGAGACTGCGTCGGTCAACGGACATGACGCAGCCGCGATGTATGCAGCCATCCAGCAGCGCGACGGTGACAAGCCGTTCGTCGCGGTATGCGAGACGGTGAAAGGCAAGGGTGTTTCGTACATGGAGCATGTGCCGATCTGGCACTACCGTTCGCCGAATCCCGATGAGTATGCGCAGGCGCTCGCTGAACTCGAGGAGATCTCGGGATGAGAAACCGCTTTGCGGACGTCTTTTATGAACTTGGCCGGGATGACCCGTCGCTCTGTATTGTTGTCGCCGACATCTCGCCGGCCGGGTCGATCGCCCGATTTCGCGAGGAGTATCCCGATCGCTTCGTCAACACAGGTGTAGCTGAACAGGTCATGATCGGCATGTGCGCCGGCATGGCTCAGCGCGGACTACGGCCGTTCGCCTACACGATCGCGACCTTCACGCTATATCGGCCGTTCGAGTTTGTGCGGGATGACCTCTGCTATCAAAACCTGCCGGTGACGCTAGTGGGAATAGGTGGCGGCGTGACCTACTCGACACTCGGTGCGACGCATCACGCAATGGAAGATATCGGCATCGCCACATCGTTGCCGAATATGAGCGTCATCGCTCCGTGTGATCCGCTGGAAGTGGAGGCTGCCACGCGCTGGTGTGCCACGCAGGATGTGGGGCCGGTTTACCTGCGTCTTGGCAAAGCGGGCGAGCCGACACTCACTGCAGACGCTGAAGAGCCCTGGGAGTTTGGCGTGCCCCGCGTGATCGAACGTGGGACTGACATCTGCATCCTCACCTATGGCCCGGTCGCCGCTATGGCGCATCAGGTTGCGGAACGTGCGCGGCACTCTGGCCGCAGCGTTTCGATGGTCTCGGTGCACACCGTCAAGCCGCTCGACCGCCATAAGCTTGCGGAACTGATGCATTCCCACGAACACGTCATCGTAATCGAGGAAACAACGCCTACCGGAAGCCTCGGTGCGGCGGTCAAGCAGACTGCCTGGGATACTCAGTGCAAGGCGCGGATCGATACCTTCTGCCTGCGTGATGAATTCCTTCATGTGTACGGCAGTCATCAGGACATTCTGGCGGCACACGGCCTGACCGAGGCGCATATCTGCGCTCAGCTGGGGTTGTGAGAAAGATGCGCGTCGTGAGACTGGTCGGGGCAAACAGGTGAACTTCCCCAGAAACGATACAACGCGGCTGGCGGTGGATGGCGGGCTCCCGGTGCGAGGTGACCCGATGCCGCCGCGCTATGCGATTGGCGAAGCCGAAGAGGCGATGCTGCTCGAGGCCCTTGCTCACTACCGCGCGGCAGGCGTGGATCCGGGTTATCAGGGGCATTACGAACAGCGGTATTGCAACGCCTTTGCCGAACTCCAGGGCGGCGGATATGCGGACGCGGTCGCGACCGGCACGGCTGCCTTATTCATAGCGATAGCGGCGCTCGAATTGCCGGCGCGAAGCGAGGTACTGGTCTCGCCGATCACTGACCCTGGCACAATGTCGGCCATCATCATGAACGGCCTTGTTCCGCGACTGCTGGACAGTCGGCCCGACAATTTCAACGTCGGCCCGGAACAGGTGCTCGAGCGTCTGACTGATTCGACCTCGTGCATAGTGCTGGTCCACTCGATCGGCCAGGCCGCCGACGTCTCTGCTATTTGCACGCTTGCCGCGGAGCGCGGAATTGCGGTGCTCGAGGATTGCAGTCAATCCCACGGCGCCAGACACAATGGCGCGCGCATTGGCACGTTTGGCGAGATCGCGGCCTTCTCCACCATGTATCGCAAGGCGAGCATCACGGGCGCGTCCGGCGGCGTGGTGTATACCCGCGACGAAGATCTCTATCACATGGCTTTGGCGCATGCGGACCGAGGCAAACCAAGTTGGCGCGAAGGATTCGACGATCGTAACCCCAGCCAGTTTTTGTTCCCCGCGCTGAACCTGCACACCGACGAATTGTCATGCGCCATCGGGCTCGCTTCGATCGGGCGATTGGATAGCGTGATCGAAGCGCGGCTGGCGTTCGTTCGGCAGGTTTCCGAGGGGGTAGACCGCGAGTCGAGCGCCTGCCGTGGCTACGGGTATGGCGAGGACGACTCGCCATTTATCTATCCTGTCATCGTCGAACCGGAGCGGCTTGTCTGCTCGAAGACCGAGTTCGCCGAGGCGGTGCGAGCGGAAGGGATCGGCCTGAATCCACACTATCAATACCTGGCCGCTGACTGGCCCTACTTCGAGCCCTACTGTGCGGACAGGTTCGATTGTCCGAATGCACGGTCGATTCGTGACCGGTGCTTCTGCCTTTATCTGAATGAAAAGTACTCGGTTCGGGAAAGTGCAGACACGCTCGAAGCGATTCTGAAAGTGGAGCGCCACTTCGCTGCCGGTTGACCGGCGAGGCTGCAAATGCAATGCGTCTGCAAGTGATCGAACAAATCAAGTACGTACTGGTGTCAGGTGCCCGCCTGCTGCCGTATGTACGTGCGGATGCGCCGCTGTGGATGTTGCTGGTCGTCTCATCGGTGGCCACGACATTGATGGAAGGCATCGGGTTGTCGATGTTCTTCCCGCTGATCGATCCCGACGCGGGCGGCGACGCCCTTCGCCAGATACCGGTGCTCGGGCATCTACTGGCACTGCTCTCCGAGATTCCCGAAGACCAACGAATCTTCTGGGTTGGCGGAATCCTCGTCGTCGCCATATTCATGCGCAGTGTCTTTCTGTTCGGGTGCCAGGCCCTCAAGACATTGCTGGGTGCGCGAACGAACCGCCGCATCATGACGGCCGGTTTCGACGCGCTGCTGGTAGCGCGCGTCACCTACGTCGAGCGCCACAAGGTGGGCGACCTGCACAACCAGTACAGCGGTCAGGCGGGGCGCGTTGCCTCGGCGATCATGACGATCGCTGAGGCGTCGATTCAGTTGTCACTCGCTGCGGTTTACGTCGCCCTGCTGTTGACCGTCTCGATCCCGCTGACGGTGATCGCGCTGACGGTGCTGGGGTCGGTGACCCTGATCATCAGTCGCCTCACCGCGGCCCGGCTCGTGGCGACCGGCCGGCGTATCACCGACGCGTCCGCGCTCCTTATCCAGAACTCGATGAATGCGCTGAACGGTCACCGTCTACTTCACTTTCGAAACGCGACGGGTAGGGCGCTTGAGAACTTCTGCAAATCTGCAGACGAGCTGCTTGGTGCGATGGTGCGCAAGGACCTCGTGACGGCCAGTGCCGGGCCGGTGTTGACGCTGGTCGTGGCGCTTCTGATGTACGCCATTCTGGTCGCCATGGCGGGCGGTGACGCCACACCCGGGACTACCGAGACGGCCACGTTCCTGATGTTTCTCGCGGCGCTGGTCAGACTCCAGGGCCCGGTAGTTGCGCTGAATTCGCTTTGGATGAACTTTCTCGGCGAACTCGATGCATGCAGAGGCGTGGACGCGTACCTCGACTCGATTCGGCGCGAACGGGAGCTGACCGGCAAGCTGCCGTTCACGGGATTTCGCGACGAAGTTGTCTTCGAAGACGTTGAGTTTCGCTACCAGGGCGCATCCGAGAATGCACTGACCGGGCTCAACCTGACGATCGGGCGCGGCGAGATGGTTGCGCTGGCCGGGCCTTCGGCGGCCGGCAAGTCGACGGTCGTGACATTGCTGGGCCGGCTCGATGATCCCGGCGGCGGACGTATCCTCGTCGACGGTGTCGACCTTCGAGAGTTCAGAACGACCGACTGGCGCCAGCGACTTGCGATCGTCAGTCAGGATGCGGTTGTCTTCAACGACTCCATCCGCAACAACCTCACACTCGGGCTGTCCGACGTCACCTCCGAGCAGATCGACGCAGCGCTCGCACGCAGTCGCTGCGACGGCTTCATCAACAACTTTCCTGATGGCATCGATACAATGCTAGGGGAGCGCGGTACGCGTCTGTCGGGTGGTCAACGGCAACGTTTGTCCATTGCTCAGGCGCTGCTGGCACAGCCCGACATTCTGATTCTGGACGAACCCACCAGTCATCTGGATGTGGAAACGGAGCAGGCTGTGCAGGTCGCGCTGGAAGCATTGCGCGGCGAGGTCACCATGGTGGTCATCGCGCATCGCCTGACGACCATCCGCAATGCTGACCGCATTATCGTTCTGGAGCAGGGTCGGGTGGTCGAATCGGGCACCTACACCGAACTGCTGGACCACGGCGGCCGGTTTCGCGACTTCGCAGACATCTCCAACGTATCGGTTGCAAAAGAATGAGACGGGAACGCATACCGGGCCCTGTTGCAAATTCACCCATTTACCCTTCGAGGAAAGAGGCATGATCGTTCTTGGCCTGCACGGCGGCGTGACTATCGGTCAGCACGAGCCCGGCGCTGCGCTTGCAGTCAATGGCAAAATCGTTGCCGCCTGCGAAGAGGAACGCTATCTGCGCATCAAACAGGCGCGCGGTATGCTGCCCCACTACTCGATCAATGCGTGCTTACGCGAAGCCAACGTCGCATGGGAAGACATCGATCTCATTGTGACGCCCGGCTCCACGTACAACGATTTTGAGCCGCGGGTTCGCGCTTACCTTACTCATCTGTACGGCAGCTGCCCCCGCATTGAACGCATGCACCATCAGTTGGCGCATTTGAGTGCCGCCTACTACGGCTCCGGATTCGACCGCTCGCTCGTGCTGTCGTTGGACGCTACCGGCGACGGCGCATGCGGGATGCTCGCGAAGGCAACGCGAGACGGCGGTATCGAGATTCTGGAGACGATTCCAACCGATCGTTCGTTGGGATACTTCTACACGCTGATGACGTACTTTCTCGGCTTCGAAGACGGAGACGAATACAAGGTGATGGGGCTCGCACCATACGGGCAGCCCGATATCGATCTGTCGTCGGTTCTGAAGGTGGCAAACGGTGACTTCGACTTCGATTGGTCCCTCATAAGATCGGAGCCAAAGCTGATGTCTCCGTTCGAGCCGACCTACACCGATCGCCTCAGATCCCTGGTGGGTCGTGCGCCGCGCCGCCCTGGCGCGCCGGTCGAACAATTCCACAAAGACCTGGCTCGGAGCACCCAGGCGGCCTTCGAAGAGGCTTTTCTTTGTGTGGTCCAACGGCTCAAAGCCATGGCGCCAGATTTCGACAACCTGTGCTACGCCGGTGGGGTCGCACTAAACTGCTCGGCTAACCGCACGCTTGCCTACTCGGGCGAGATCGAGAACTTCTACGTCTCTCCGGCATCGTCCGACCGTGGCCTTGCCATCGGCTGCGCCTACTATGGCGCGGTGCAGTGCGGAGACAACGCCTGGCCGCTCGCGACTCCGTATCTTGGCAGCAGCTACTCGAATGACGTCATCAGGGCGGAGCTCGATGGAAACGGAGTGCCCTACACGGAAGTTGACGATCCGGCCCGGACCGGGGCTGAACTGATCGCTGATGGCAAGATCCTGGGCTGGTTTCAGGGACGTTCCGAGATTGGCGCGCGAGCGCTCGGGCACCGTTCCATTCTGGCACGCTGCGACGCGGCTGAGATGCGCGACAAAGTCAACGCGCGCATCAAATATCGTGAAGAGTTTCGACCCTTCGCGCCGTCCGCAGTACAAGAGGACGCCGATCGCTATTTCGTGACCGGTGATGCGCCGTATCCTTACATGTGCGTGACGGTCGACGCGCGCGAAGAGCACGCTGAAGACATGGCCGCGATCGTGCACGTCGACGGCACGGCCAGGCTGCAGACCGTGCGCAGCTCCGACGATCAGCTCTACTACGAGCTCATCCGGCACACCGGCGTGCAGACCGGAACTCCGGTGGTGCTGAATACGAGCTTCAATCTGAAGGGCCAGCCGATCGTCGAAACCCCCCGAGACGCCTTGATGACGTTCTTCGGTTGCGGCCTCGACAACCTGATTCTCGGCAACTTCGTTGTCGGAAAGTCGACCTGAGGACGGCCAGATGTACGAGCCGCGCACAGGCAATGGCCGCGAACATGACGTCATGCACAGGATGTTGGACGCCTTGGAGGTCCCCGCGGATGGCACGTTGCTGCTGCACAGCAGCTTCAAGCAACTGGGTCTGGATGGTTATGACGCCGTCCGTACGGTCGAGGCACTGGTGCAGCGCATGCAGCCGGGTACGTTGTTGCTGCCGACCATGTCGTGGCGATACGTACGCCCGTCATCCCCGGTATTCTCCTGCACGGAAACCCCGTCTAACACCGGTGTTTTGACAGAGATTTTCCGCTCTGCTTATGCGCAGCGCCGCAGTGTTCATCCGACTCATTCGATGGCCGCGTGCGGTACCAACACCAATTATCTGCTGGGTGAACATCACCTCTCGGGCACGCCATGCGACCGGAGCAGCCCGACCGGACGCCTGGCTGACGTCGACGCGTGGGTTGTTATGTTGGGCATCGGCATGGACTGCTGCACGCTCATCCACCACGTCGAGGAGATGCAGGCTCCAGACCTCTATGTGAACGCCGCACCCGACGATGTCATCTACCGGTGCGTCGACGAGCGTGGGGATGAATACTGCATCGAGCTGCGCCGGCATCAGTTTCTCGCCCGTGACTTCTGGCAGTACCAGGATGCGCTGGCGCACCGGGGTCAGCTTGGTGTTTTCCGATGCGACAACGCCCTTGCCATGGGTTTCAGAGCCCGGGATCTGGTCGCGGTCGTCGAAGAGTCACTCGCGGTGGATCCGGGTGCGGTTCTGGCGCGCCCGGGCGCGCGCTACCGGATGATGTAGGGGTGGGTCGCGAACGATGACAACAGCAATACCGGCGAAACTGGGGTTGGGCGACGCTGTCGCTGCCATCATATGCGTGCACGACGGGCGGTACCTGCTGCAGCAACGCGACGACATCGAAGGTATCTGGTATCCGGGGCACTGGGGCTGCTTCGGTGGCGGAGTGGACGCCGGAGAAACGCCGGCGGAGGCACTCGAGCGGGAGCTTCGCGAAGAGCTCGACCTTGTCGCTACCGATGCGGTGCCGGCCTGCAGTCTGGATTTCGACCTGGCCGATCTGGGCAAGCGCCAGTATTTCCGGCGATACTATGAGGTTAAGATCCACGCTGACGTGTTGGATTCGCTGGTGCTGGGGGAAGGCACCGCCGTAGCCGCGTTTTCGCCCGATTACATGTTTCGTGAGCTGAAACTGACTCCGTATGACAGTTTCGCACTGTATTTACATCATAATAGGGCAGTGCTGCGTTGAACGCGGCCCCTCGTAGGAGGCGCACCGAGATGAAGGACTGGACAAAAGCCGACTGGGTCGACCCGGAGCATCCGTGGACAGACCCCAGAGACGTACCGGAGCAGCCGGAACGGCTGCTGCTCGACTACGCGACGCGCTGCAACCTGCGATGCCCGATGTGTATCGTGTGGGGTTCGGAAGAAGATCGCCTGATCGATGACGTCAAGGGCATCATGGATCTGGACGGATCGCGTCGGGTCCTCGACGAGGTCATGAACGCGCAGCCGATGATTCAGCCAAACCTCTGGGGCGAGCCGCTGCTCATCCCGGAACTCGCAACGGTGATTGCGGACCTGAAGTCGCGCGATATCCCGGTCGCGATGAACACGAATGGCCTGACGCTCCGAGACAAGATCAGCCTGATGTTCATCGAGCACAAGGTCGACTCGGTGATGTTCAGCATCGATTCGGTCACACCCGAGACGCTCAAGGCAGTTCGCGGCGTAAATCGCCTGGAGAAGATCGAGCGCAACGTATTTCGTTTGATGGAACTGCGTGGCGACAACATCCACCCCCGAATCGGCGTGTCCTTCACGCTGCAGGAAGAGAATCGGCACGAATATGATGCCTTCGTAGAACGCTGGGTCGGGATTGTAGACGTCGTGCGCATGGGGCTCGTGTTCGATGATAACGAAGGCAACTTCCCTGAATTGACTACCGGGCTGACGCGCAAACCGTGCCCCGCTTTGTACACGACGATGCCGGTGCACAACGACGGCACCGTGCGCCTTTGCTGCCTGGACGGTTTCCGCAAGACCGACATGGGCAACGTCTTTGAGGACGGCGTAAACGGTGTGTGGGAAGGCGAGGAGTTCGCCAAGGCCCGCTACTATCACGAGACCGAGCAATGGGACAAGATCCCATTCTGTGAATCGTGCAACGGTTGGGCCGAGTACGAGTACGAAGAAGAGATCCGTGACGGTCTTCTGATTCGCAAGTCCCCACAGTACGTCTACTACAACAAGATCGCGCGACTGACGAACTGGCAAGGCCGCATCCTGGGCGGGCACAAGGCGCCGCCTGAAGAACTGGTCGAGTCCTGAGAGCCCGTTCATCTGTTGTTTCTACGGGGGCTGTGGCCGGCCGCGCCCCTGTCGCGTAGCTACATGCCGATCCGCTGATGCAGCCGTTCTATTTCATGCTCTCGGTGTGGGGCCGGGCTTATTGCGATTTCCTCCTGAGACTCTGTATTCCGTCTCTGCTCGCTGGCCGGAATATCCCCGCACTCCCGGATGGCGCTCACAAGTTCCTGATCGCGTGTCCGCCCGAGGATTGGGAGTACATCGCGGCGCACCCGGTGCTGGCGGAGCTCCGCCAGTATTGCGAGCCCGTGCACCTGGAGATCCCTGCCCCTACGGCGCAGGACATCGCTACCCTGCACATGGGCAAAGGCCATATTCTGGCGACGGAACGTTGTTCGGCGGACGGCGCTTACGGCGTGGCATTGACACCGGATCTGGTGCTCTCCGATGGCACCGTGGAAGCCTTGGTCAGGTCGGCCAGCAGCGGCAAGGAGATTGTGCTGGTCGCGGCCCTCAGATTCGCTGAGGAACCACTGCTGGAGCAGCTCTCCGAGATGGGCATCTGGACTGACGCGAGTCCGTTGACCGTATCGCTGACCGGGCGCCAGCTGGTCTCGCTCGGGATGGCTGCGATGCACCCGGAAACCGCAGCGCTCGACTTCGATGCCGAACTGCTGATGCACCATTCAGTGCTGCCGGCGACGCTCTGGCGAGTTCCACAAGACGGTGGTGTCGTCGTGCACTCGCTCAGCTGGGCCCCGTTGCTCATCGATTACGCCGCAATTGGTGATCACGATATTTCGACGCTGCAGAACTGGACGATGGACGGCGACTACATCTTCAAGAACTTCGGTATTCCGCAACACCTCGAAGTTTGCCGTGACTCTGATGAGATGATGATCATGTCGTGGGGACCGAGTCACACATTTGTGCGTAATCCTTACGCCGATCTGCTACGTAAGCTCCCGGGTACCCGGCGTCTCTACAACGCGGCGCGCGTCAGAATGAACGTACAAGCGCCGGAATTCGACGATTTGAAACGCCAGTGCGTTCTGGCACCCGTTAGGTGGCATGTTTCCGATATCGATGAGCACTGGCTCCGGGTCGAGGAACGTGCCGCCAGAATCGTGCGGAGTCCGGATCGGAAAGACCGAGTTGTGCTGCTGGCGCTGGCTGAGACTCAGAAGCAGGTCGACCGGCTGGTCGTTTTGTGTGACTTCTTTCGCGGCAAGCCCTACGCGCAGTCGATCGTGCACAGGAAACTGGCACGACTGCGCGGCGCCTTGCCAGGACCACGGGCGCCAGATTCACGACCTAAACGAGAGAAAGCTGAATGAACCTCGTCAATGTACGCGGCAACGGCCGGCAAATGCTGGAGCAGGCACAAAATGCTGCCAGCTATAGAGATCACGTTGGCAAGGCGTGGGGCATCGCTGCTGATGGCCGGCTCGACCGCCTCGCGATTCTGGGTGCGGCCGAAGAGGGGCAGCGGCTCGCCGGTATTTGCCGCGCGGCCGGTATCGAAGTGACGCAGATCGTCGATGATCACCCCGATCGCCGGGGAACGATCGTCGAGGGCACAACGGTGGTGCCGGTGGAGGAACTGAACGTCAGTGCGGGGGCGCCGCCGCTCGTGCTCGCCACCCATCAGCTGCTGTCGCCGATGCGCAGGGTATTGGAGCAAGGTCTGGAGCGGGTCATTCCGTTCGCGGCGTTGGAGACCGTTGCGCCAGAGAGGTTTCCTCCGCACATGTTCTATACGAACTGGTGTGAAGAGCTCGAACAACATCGTAGCGAGATCCTCGCGCTGTACGATTTGTTTGCTGACGAGCGGTCGCGGCAAGTGCTCGATCGCGTGCTCGATTTTCGGGTCACGTTCAATCCCGAGGCGATCGCTGACGTGATCGAACCCCAGTACTACTTTCCGGAAGACCTGATCGTCTTCGGCGACGACGAAGTGTTCGTAGATGGCGGGGCCTTCGACGGGGACACTATCGAAACGTTCGCACGGCTGACCGACAATCGTTTCGCCGGCGTCTATGCATTCGAACCCGACAAGGCTACGCATGCCCGCCTGGCCGCGAGATTCGCGGCGGACGACCGCGTAACAGCGATCCCTAAAGGACTGTTCGACCGATCCACCGAGCTCTATTTCGACAACGCCGGTACGCGCGGATCGGTGATCGTTGAAAGTGCTGATGACGGCATCCGCATCGACGTCACGAGCATTGACGAAGTGGCTGCGGGCGATCCGGTAACGTATATCAAGCTCAATATCGAAGGCGCCGAACTCCCGGCTCTAGATGGGGCACGACGGACCATTGAGCAGTACCGGCCAACCCTGGCTGTTGCTGTCTACCACCGGCCCGCTGACCTCTGGGAGATCCCGCGCAAAATCAAGTCGATTCTTCCGGACTACGACCTCTATCTCCGTCAGCACGGCTACGGCGTGGTGGAAACGGCGGTCTACGCGATCGCACCGACCTAGGCCAACCTGCGAACGTGGCGCTGTCTGAGATCATCCGTAAGGCCAGGACCCGGGGGCCTGGTTGGGTCTGGCGGCGAACACGCGAGGAGCTACGTACTCCGTCTTCACCGCTGGGGCTCAGAATTCGTCCCCTGGTTCGCGGTACCGTCGACGCGCTGGAGGGGCTACAGGCGCTGACGGCCCGCGCCGTGCTGCGTACCGGGCAAGGTGCAGCGCATACCCTGTATCTCTATTACGACCTCGAAACCTGTCCAATCACGTTCGACTTCGCGTGGGTGCTCTGTGCGGCCGAGTGCCGTCGTATCGAGCTGGGGCTTCGGCACATTCATGTGGTCTTCGTACCCGGCGCAGACTGGTCCGAAGGCCGCGAGTCGGCCGAGTACGCGTGCATCGTGGACCACGACGCCCGCGAGTGGCGCTTTTCGAATGTACTGATACCGCTTTGTTCTCTACTGCCGTCCGTGTCCGGCTATGAACTCGCGAGCAGCCGCCGCGCGGTATCCACCGGCAAGGCTTTGACGGGCGCGTCGAGCTACCCGCAAAACTACTCGCCGCTGGCGCCCGAGACGATTTCGGCTGTCCGCGATGTGTTCCGCTATGCCAGTACCGGTGTGGAAGTCCGGCATTTGCGTGCCGGCACCCAGGCGACCCGATACATCCGGGCATGGATCGAGCAGTGTGTCGGGCAACGCAGACTGGTCACGATGACGATGCGCCAGTACGGTTACCAGAGCTATCGCAACAGCAACGTACCCGCATGGACGGAGTTTGCCCAAGGCTTGGATTCAGACCGTTACTTCCCCGTCGTGATCCCGGAAACCGACGCGGCGCTCTCGGAAACGAATACCGACTACGGGGGCGTACCGGTAATGGCGGCCGCCGCGTTCAATGTGCGCCTGCGCATGGCGCTCTACGAACAGGCGTGGGTTAACCTGTCAACGAATTCGGGGCCGTTCATCACCACGTTTCTGAACGCTGGAACCCGGTGTGCGATGCTGAAGATTCTGGGTGCCGAGACACCGGAAGAAGTCGGACACAACATGCATCAGATCGGCTTTGAGATCGACGCTCAGCTGCCGTTCTCGGGTCCTGCGCAGCGACTGTTATGGCGCACGGATGATGACGTGGCTGGAATTCGCGCGGGCTTCAAGGCGGTCGTGGACGCGCTCGAGGAGTGAAGCGGCGCACTCCGCAACTGGGCATGACGGCCGCAGAGCGGGTTGTGCCCTGCAGCCTGGGTTCTGGCGGGTAGACGCCGTGCGCCTGTGCTTCCTGGTGGGCTCGCTGGATGGCGGAGGAATCGCCCGGGTCGTCTCGACGATGGCCAACTATTGGGATGAGCGCGACCGGGAGATCTCTATCCTGACATTCGATGGGCGCGGCGTCCGTCCGCTCTATCCACTGAATCATGACGTACGCGTAGAGCGCCTGGATTTGCTGTCCGATAGCACCGGGAAGCTGCGTGCGGTGGTTAGCAATGTTGTGCGGATCCAGCGTATACGCGCAGCCCTGCAGGCCGAAAAGCCGGATGCCGTCATGGCGTTCGGCGCCACTACGAACGTTCTCGGCCTGCTCGCGACACGCGGTTTGAACTGCTCTGTGCTGGTCTCTGAGCGCGTTGATCCCGTCGCCGAGCCGATCGGCAGATTCTGGAACGCTGCGCGGGGGCTGACCTACCGGTGGGCGACGCATATCGTCTTACAGACCGAGGCCATGCGGGCCCGTTCGCCGGCCGGGTGGCAGGCGCGTTCAGTCACTATCCCCAACCCGGTACCGGCGCTCGATGCGCCTGCACCCGCGGCACGTCCGCGCGCCAGGCCGAGGGTCGTCGCGATGGGGCGGCTTGCATATCAGAAAGGCTTCGATCTGCTGCTCGATGCGTTCGCCCGCATTCATCCGCAGCATCCGGACTGGGAACTGGTGGTTTGGGGTGAGGGGCCCGAGCGAACCGCTCTGGAAGCGCAGACCACGCGTCTGGGTCTGGCCGCGGCGGTGTGTTTCCCGGGCGCTACGGACCGGGCCTTCGAGGAGCTGGCGGCGGCTGACCTGTTCATCATGCCGTCGCGCTATGAAGGGTTCCCCAATGCGCTCTGTGAAGCGATGTCCGCAGGTTTGCCTGTCATCGCTACGGATTGCCCGAGCGGACCAGCCGAGATCGTTCGCGACGGTATCGATGGCTTACTCGTCGAGTCGGAGGATGTCGACGCGCTCGCAGATGCGCTCGACTCGCTGTTCGCCGATGCCGGCATGCGGACGCGGCTTGGCGGCGCAGCCCGTTCTGTGGTCGAGCGATTCTCGGTGAGCGAGGTCATGAGTCAGTGGGAGGCGCTGCTGCCATATTTCGAACACCGCGCCGGCTGACCGCCTCTCCGGCGCCGCCGCCTAGCCTCTTACGGCCACTTTCAGACCGTCACTCGCATTTGGCAGCTGCGTCGTGATCACGCTGTCGCCGATTTTCAGCCGCGCGCTTCTGACCAGAACCTGACGGCCGTCACGTCCGTTGAACTCTCCGATCCGGGTGATGTCGACGCGTTGCAGACGCCCGTTCTCGACCCGGTATACGTAGCGGTTGCTGTAGACGGCGCTACTCGGCAGCGCGATCGCTCCGCGCGCGGGCGGCAGTTCCATCCTGAACTCCACGGTGCGTCCAATCTGCAGCCATTCGCCGCCTTCGGTTACCGTGAACAGGCCATCGACGCCGCCACTGCCGCGCACCACGCGCGCGCCCAGGCGCGTCAGGGTAGCGCTGATCCTGCGGGTGTCGACTTGAGCGAGAGCGGTAACCGGCTTGTCGGCGGCGATGGCCGCCTGCACACCGGGAAGATAGGCCCCGGGGATTTGTGCGCGCAGTTCGAGTGCCGTGATGTCGTACATGCCGACCATCAATGTACCTGGCTGCACGCGGTCGCCCGTCGAGACTTCGACGTTGTACACGGGACCAGTGAACGGTGCTGTGACTTTGGTGCGGGACAGATCGAGGCGAGCCCGGTCTTCCAGCGCCTTTGCTCGGGCGTGGCGCGCGGTCAGTTGCGCGAGCCGGCTGCGATGTCCGTCCAAAGCCGTGCGCCGCGCATCTACCGCCATCGAGCGCTGTTCTTCTTCCTGGCGTGCACTGTCGAGCTGCGACCGCGAGCCGACGTTGGTGCGTGCCAGATCCTGTGCCCGCTTGACTGCCCGGCGCGCCAGTTCGAGAACCCGAAGTTCGCGTTGCAGCGCTTCCTGGTCGTTGCGGTTGCGCTGATTCTCGATCTCGACCTGCGCGTCGATCTCGGCGCGTTCCGCCTCGCGTTGACGAAGATTCAGCGCACTTTCGCGTTCGTCCAGCGTCACCAGCACGTCACCAGCGTCTACCAGTTGTCCCTCGCGCACATGGACGTCAGCGACATCCGCCGTCAGGGCGGCGCTCAGCCGCGCCGATCGCGGTGATTCAACCCGACCGTAGAGCGTGAGTTCCGGATTCTGGGCAGCGCGCCGCACCTGAGTTACTTCAACGGCCCAGACCTTTTCCTTTATCTCCAGCGGTTCCGCTTGTGGACGCGACTTGTAGAGGGCGGCCGCGCCGGCGGCCGCGCCGGCGAGGATCAGTACCGGCAGCAGAATCCGAAGAAGGCGTTTCAAAATGTTCATCCGCTCCCCGCACCTCCTCAGATACTTCGAGCTTCGGTCTGTCAGCCAACGTGGCACCCGGACCAGCTGGCGCGCGGCAGCCGCGCACCAGTGCTGGTTTGGCTTGCCGGGCGCCAGTCGCTAACCTAGCTCGCGTTCTGCCACCCAACCCCCTGGAAGAGGTTCATGAGCCAACTTGTCAATCCACACGGCGGCGATCCGCTAAAGCCGTTGCTGCTGACCGGCGCGGCGCTCGACGCGGAGCGGGAACGCTCGCGTTCGTTGCCGAGTCTCGAAGTTTCTTCACGCGAAGCCGGCGATCTCATCATGCTCGGCATCGGTGGCTTCACGCCGCTCGACGGTTTCATGGATGAAGCCGACTGGCGGGGCGTGTGTGACCACATGACGATGGCCAACGGCCTTTTCTGGCCAATCCCGATCACCCTGTCTGCCAGTAGCGAAGAGTCTGCGGCGTTTACCCCGGGAGACGCAATCGCGCTGACCCACGGTGGCGAGGTGCTGGCTACCATGGAGCTCACCGAGCTCTACACCATCGACAAGGCCCACGAGTGCGAAACCGTGTTCCAGACCACCGATGCGGCCCATCCAGGCGTGAAAATGGTGATGGAGCAAGGCGAAGTCAACCTCGCCGGGCCGGTCAGGGTACTGTCGGAAGGTGAGTTTCCTGAACGCTACGGCGAGCTGTTCGCAACGCCGGCTGAAACCCGTGCACGGTTCGAGGAAAACGGCTGGACGCGGGTGGCCGCGTTTCAAACCCGCAACCCCATGCACCGTTCGCACGAGTACCTCGCCAAGGTCGCGATCGAGGTGACCGACGGTGTTCTGATCCATTCCCTGCTCGGCAATCTGAAGCCCGGCGACATCCCGGCGGAAGTGCGTGCCGAGGCGATCGATGTCCTGTCCCGCAACTACTTCGTCGATGGGTCGATCGTGCAGGCAGGCTACCCGCTGGATATGCGGTATGCGGGCCCCCGGGAAGCGCTGTTGCACGCGCTGTTTCGCCAGAACTACGGCTGCTCGCACCTGATTGTCGGCCGCGATCATGCAGGCGTGGGTGACTACTACGGTCCGTTCGATGCGCACGCCATTTTTGACGAAATCCCCACCGATGCACTCGAAACGAGGGCGCTCTGTCTCGACTGGACCTTCTGGTGTTATCGATGTGGCGGAATGGCATCGATGAAGACCTGTCCCCACGGAGCAGACGATCGTCTGCTCCTGTCCGGTACGAAGCTCCGCAAGATGCTGTCGGAGGGTGAGGAAGTGCCCGAGGAATTCAGTCGCCCGGAGGTGCTGACCGTCCTGCGCGATTATTACGGGTCACTGTCGGATGAAGACAACGTTAAAGTGGAGCTGAAAGGCCACTCGGCCAGATAGAGTTCAAGCCGGCGGCGTCACCAGATCGCGGGTTGCCCGGGTACTGCCGATGCGGACCGTCGTCAGGTTCGCGTCGGCCATTCGTAAGTCTGGCGGCACGAGACTTGCCTGCATGAGCCGGCCATTGGGTTCGTGGTCTGGTGAGCCCGACTGGACCGTTGCGAAGGGAGAATTTGCGCTGGATGTGGTGGCGAGTGTGCCTCTTCTGGTTGGCCTCCGGCTTGGGCTTGTCGAACGCTCATCAGCCGCATGACACCATTGCGGCACTGGTGCTGTCGCCGGATTTCGCAAACGATGCGACTCTTTTCGCCAGCGTCCGCAACAGCCTCCTCCGCTCCGCCGATGGTGGGGATTCCTGGACGCCGCTTACCAACGGCGTTTGGGGCAGGGTCCGGCAGATTGCGCTGGCAGGTGACTATGCCTCGACGGGACGCGTTTACGCTGTGGTCGCCGGGCAAGGCGTGCTTCGGTCAGACGATCGTGGCGAGCGCTTCGCAACGCTTTCGCGCGACGTAAAACACGCGTCACCGGCGCCGTTTGCCGTAGCGGCGGCCGGCCGCGACGATCGGCTGTACCGGCTCGATCGTAAGGGTCGGCTACATCGGTCGGACGACCGCGGCGGGCGTTGGACGGCCGACGCTACGAATGCTGGACTTCCGGTAGAGCGCGTTTTCAGTGCTGGTGGGGTGACTCTGATCGTGACCGCTGCCAGCACGCTGTTCGTGCGCGATGAAGTGGGATCGCCTGGACGATGGCGCCACGTCGGCGAACGTCCTGGCAATGCGGACATCATGGCGTTTGCACGTGCTGCGGATGGCGCACTGCTCATCGGCACCGGCGCCGGGATTTACCGGCTGCATGCAGATGGCGCCTGGCGCCTTGCGCCACTCACTGGCGAGTTGGCAGTCACCTCTATCGCGCCAGCTTCCAGCGATCCGCGCCACTGGCTGGCTACGTCCCGGCAGCACGCGGTGCTGCGCTCGACGGATGATGGCCGCACGTGGCGCCGCATCGGTTTCGGGATGCGCAAGTACCGTCAGGCTGACGCGTACGGCGTGCCACATTTCTCGAGCGTGGCGCAGGCTGCTGATGGCCAGGCATTCCTCGCATCGTTCGGCGGTTTGTTCCGCAGCGACCAGTCCCTCCAGCTCTGGCAGTCGTTGGCGACCCTGGACGATCACACGGTCGTCGCCATCGACGCCGACGTCGCAGCTTCGGGGCGAACGATGTTGCTGGTGAGCACATATCTGGCCGGCACGGCCCTGCTGATGAAGGACACCGACGGAGCGTGGCAGAGCCGGCTTTTGCGGCCGGCTAAACGCCGCGGCGGTATTGCGTTGTTCCTGCGTAACGGCGACGGTGACCAACCACGGATTATCGTAGCGAGCGCAAGTTCCACGCTGCACTACTCTGACGACCTGGGGACGACGTGGACGGCAAGCCGGATGCCGGCGCGTATGCCGGGCCACCGCAAGTACCCGGACGCGGTCACCGGCATCTGGCCTGCGCCCGACGGCCGCACGTTGTTCGCCGGTCACAGGCCTCTCGGGCTGCTGCGCTCGAACGACAACGGCGATGGGTTCGAACGTGTCTGGGATGGCGCCGGCCAAAGTGTCTGGAGCGTCGCCGTGTCACCATCGTTTGCAACTGACAACACGCTGTTCGCGACCACCCATCGAGCGCTCCATCGCTCGACGGATGGCGCGCGCACGTTCGCGCTGGTGCGCGAGGTCAAACATCGGCGGCCGGACGTTTTCATCTCGAGCCGGTTCAGGACCACGCGCCGGGTCTGGGTGACGGATCGGCGGATGCTCGTCAGCGAGGATGCCGGAGTCAGCTGGCGTCGGTTTCTGCCGGCTCTGCTTCCCGGACCGCTGGCGCGTGCCGGCTTCGCCAACCATGCACTTGCCAACACAGGTGAACTTCTGCTGGTGCAGCCTGCGGGTGGGCGATTGCTGCAGCTGCGGCTGCCCACGGATGCAGCCGTTGTCGGAACCCGGGAGCCCGGGCCGGTCTGGCGTCCCGAACTGCCGCCTCACGCGGCCTTTGCGCAGGTTCACTCATCGGGGCGTGACCGGTCGACGCTCATCACCTTCTCGCCTCAGTTTAGGCCCGACGACACGATATTCGCGGCGAGCGACCGGCGCGTTTTCATGTCCGCGGACCGGGGGCGGCAATGGCGCCAGCTTCCTGTTCCGCTGCATGTGCACCGCGATTCGAAGCAAGTGCGCTACGCGGGAAGATGGTGGTCTGAACACCAACTCGCCGGCGCCCACAGCGGCGCGATGTTGTCCAGCGACCCGGCCGCCTCGATCACATTCACGTTTAACGGCACCGGTGTCGAGTGGACCTGCATTCAGTTGCCACAGGGCCGCACGGAAGTCGAAGTCCGGCTCGATGGCGTGGCGCTCGAGATGGTCAGTGTGCAGTCTGCGCAACCGGATCTCGATGGGCGCTGCCATGTGTCCTCGGGACTCGAGCGCGGGCAACACCGGCTCGAGATCCGGGCGCGAGGCGACGGCGCCGCGAGCGTCGTGGCGCACCGGGCGTTTGTCGTGACGCCGTAGCGGCGCCGCGCAGAGCCGGCTCAGGCGACGGCGAATCCCATGTCGTGCCACGCCCGCATGCCGCCGGACAGGTTGGCGAGCTTGGTAAAGCCAGCCTTTCTCAGCAGCACCGTGGCCTGGGCCGAGCGGGCGCCGGTACGGCATACCGTGACGATGGGGCGATCGGGCTGGAGTTCCGCGCTGCGGTCCACGAGTTGCTCCAGAGGGATGAGCGAGGCACCGACGATATGGCTGAGTTCGCCATTGAATTCGTCGGGTCCGCGCACGTCGACGAGTTGAACCGCATCGCCATTTTCCCTGACCCACTGCGGCTGGATTTCCCAGATACCGGCGAAGGTGCAGATGAGCGGAGCCCAATCCCGGGATGGGTCGATGGGCTCCTCATCATCTGTGTTGGACGGCGCCCCGCAGCGCAGGTTGGCGGGCACGGCGACATCCATCTGCTTCGGGTGGGCCAGCCCCAGATTGGCCATGAAGCCGACGAAATCATCGACCTGAATTTGCCCGCCCAGTCGGGGGTTGTGGTGCTTCTCTTCGGCAACACTGCTGACGGTAAGTCCACGGTAATCATGGCCCGGATAGATGAGACAGTCGTCCGGAAGGGTGAAGATTTGCTCGCGCACCGAGTGGTAGAGCCTGGCGGCACTGCCTTCCTGGAAGTCGGTTCTTCCGCAGCCGCGAATGAGCAGCGCGTCGCCGGTAAACACTTTGGACTGGTCGTCGAGCACGAAAGAGACGCAACCGCCCGTGTGACCGGGCGTGGCGCGCACCTCCAGGCTGCGGCCGCCGAAGGAAATGCGCTCCCCGTGGTCCAGATAGCGATCGGCGCCGGCCGCCCCGCTGGTGGCGGCCAGCATGACCTCCGAGCCGCAGGCGTCACGCAGCGCCGCACCGCCGGTGATGTGATCTGCATGTACGTGCGTTTCGAGCGTGGCGACGAGTTTCAGCCCGAGTTCCCGGAGCAGGGCGCGGTCGCGCGTTACCTGACTGACAACCGGGTCGATCAGTATGGCTTCGCGCGTATCGGCGTCGGCCAGCAGGTACGTGTAGGTAGACGACTCCGGGTCCATCTGCTGACGAAATACAAGCATGTCGCGTAGCCTCCTGAAGCAAGCGCGTGCGTGCCAGCCCGGTGGGGCGATGGCGGGTGCGGCGACTGCGGCGGAATCCTCCTGAGCGCAACGCCATAGCGTGTTCTCTTGGCGGTGATTGTGTTCTGCAATTGCCGTTATGGGCAATGGTCGTGCGAGGCCCGCGTCTGGGGAGTTCGTCTGACAATACTGCGCCGGCATTGCTTTGCCGGCCGCGCGCTGGTCCGAAGGCCCGCAACTACCGGCTGAGCCGTTGCCTCCGCGGCCTTGTCGACTTCCACCGAGGGGCCTGCGCACCGTTAGCGCCGAGCCACGATCAGATTCTTGTGACCGGAAGGATGTAACCCCTGCGGAGTTTCCCGATCGTTACGATCCGTCATGTGCGGGCGGCGGCCTACCGATCGACGACTCGGCGCAATACCTTGGTGTCGGCGGCCGAATGGCCCGTGAACTCGCGGCACGGATTGCACGGCGCGCCGTCCGGTTTACGGTATTGTGAGGCGTGTATCGCCAATTCCCCGCACTGGAGAGCCAAGACCACATGAAGCTGTTGTACACAGGCAATTCCCCGTATGCCCGGCGCGCCCGCATCTCGGTACGCGAAGCGGGTCTGTTGGCGCAAACCGAAGAGTTGGATCTGACGCCGCGCGAAGAGCACGAAGCCACGCTGCTCGAGCACGGTCCGGGCGGCAAGGTGCCGGTGTTGGTGACGGATGATGGCCTCAGTCTTTGCGAATCCTTGATAATCAACCGCTACCTCGACGATCTGTCCGGCGGCGGCAGACTGTACCCGGCGAATGCCCAGGACCGTGCACTGACCTACTCGATAGAGGCCACCGCGTCGGTATTGCTCGACTCGCTGTTTGTGCGTTCGCGGGAGAAGCGCCGGCCAGCGAACGAGCGCTCTCCCGGAGTGATCAGTCTCGAAGCCACGAGGGCGGCCCGCTGCCTGGATCTACTGGAGGCCAACGGCGCGAGTCTTGGCGGCCGGGTCGACTGCGGTGTGTTCACCGTGGTGGTCGCGCTCGGCTATGCGAACTGGCGGCATCCGGAGGACCGTTGGCAAGACGGTCGGCCGACGTTGGCAAAGTGCTACGAGACTTTGATGCAGCGCTCCGCGGTCGCAGAGACAGCACCCGTATTCTGATGGATTCAACCCGTCGCGCGGTCCGGCTGCTCATCGTCTGGATGCTCGCGGCCGGCGTGGTGCTCGTGGAGGCCCGACCGGCTGAGGCCGGCATCGTGTCGATCTTGAGCGGGCTCGGCAAAGCCGGCAAAGCTGCATCCAGCGCGGGCAAGGCCGGCAAGGCAGGCGTAGCCGCGACGGGTGCGGCTGCTGGCGTCAGTCTGCTGACTGACGCGGGCGGCTTCCTGCGGCGCCTTGCGCCCGACCCCAGTGTTCGCCGCGTAGCCGCAGACGTCGACGCCACCGGAGGCGTTCGCGTCACGATGGATGACGGTTCCGCCCTGTTGGTGCGCGCACCCGAGGATATTCCCGGGTTGTTCAAAGACGCGGCGGGGTCTGCCCGGTCGCTGGAGATCTACGTCGCAGATGACGTGCTCTGGACCCATCGAAACCGCTTTGCTGCGTTACCCGCAGACGCGACGCTCCACGTCGTACACCGCGGTCAGTCTCCCTATCGTATCAACCGCCGCGCTGGCGCCGGTGACTGGGCCATTGCCGTCGGCAATCGCGTCGAGGTGCCGTACATGGCTCCGGGACGTTTTGACAGCGTGGTGTTCAGACTGACGCGCCCGCTGCAGCGGGCGTCGATCCGCCTGATTCGACTGGAGCCTGGCGCCCGACAGCCGCTGCCGCTGGCGCCGCGGCACCAGCGCGCCAGGTTGCCCGATGCGGATCCGGTCGACCCGGGCAATCTGGCCACTGCGCTCCGAAGGATCCGCGGTCAGACTGCGGTGTTGACCGGGCGCGTGAAGAACGGCGTCCTGGAGGCGGGGTCGCCGCCGGTGCGCGTGCCGCTGGCCGACATAGCGAGAGCGGCGGAAGACGCGGATGTCAATCTGATCGTCGCAGGGCTCAACAGTCCGCTTCAGCCCGGCGCACGCGGAGTGTTCGGTCGGGCGAAGCGGTTTGTGGACCTCGAGCGCGCCTACGCAGCGCCGGACCTTGCGGGATTTCTGTCGGAGCTGACGTCGACCGGGGTGCTGCGTTTGAGCCCGGGGACGCGAGGCGATACGCACGTGGCGATGACCGGTGAGCGGTACCCGCGCGCGGCGCCGGCAGATGCAGCGGCGGTACCGGCTGAGCGCCGTCCTTCGTCGTCGCCGGAGACCGGCGACGGACTGGAAACGGCCTTACATTTCGGCCATGTGGTACATCTCGTCCACCGCACCCAGGCGGTCGAGGAGGACTACGACCAACGGGTGTTCGTGTGGCTGCCGTCTTCGATCATGTATTTGCTGGCCGCTAACTGGATCCTCGGCATTCTGGCGCATGGCACCGCGTGGGGTTGGATGTCGGGCCTGTGGCCGCTGGCGCCATTTCGGGAACATCCGAGTCGCGCACAGTGGCTGTTGCTGGCGCCTTTGCGCCGCCTCATCTTCTACTCCGTGTTTCTGATGCTCGCCGGCGGTCTGGCAGCAGCCTGGTTGTTGTTGTTGGCGCTGTTCGTCATCCTGTCGACGCCTGTTATCTGGCTGTGGCGCTCAGGTGCATGGATAGCGCGCCTGGTCGGGGCCCGTTCGAGGCATCCGGAACGCGACGTCCGTTCACCGTAGGGTCGCGCCACAAAAAACCCGGCCTGTCGCCGGGTTCTTTGTCAGGGTGTGTCCGAGATCCGCGTCGTCAGGTGCGCTTCATGGAATCGAAGAACTCTTGATTCACCTTGGTTGCTTTCAGGCGATCCATCAAGAACTCCATTCCCTGGATGTCTTCCATCGGTTGCAACAGACGCCGCAGGATCCAGACTTTTTGCAGCTCGTCCGGCTTCGTTAACAATTCTTCGCGGCGCGTGCCGGAGCGATTGATGTTGATCGCCGGGTAGATGCGTCGCTCCGCGATCTTTCGTTCGAGGTGAATCTCGTTATTGCCGGTGCCTTTGAATTCCTCGTAGATCACATCGTCCATACGAGATCCGGTATCGATGAGCGCAGTCGCCATGATCGTGAGACTGCCGCCTTCCTCAATGTTTCGAGCGGCGCCGAAGAATCGCTTTGGACGCTGCAGCGCGTTGGCGTCCACGCCGCCTGTCAGCACCTTGCCTGACGACGGCACCACCGTGTTGTAGGCCCGCGCGAGCCGGGTGATGGAATCCAGCAGAATGACGACGTCTTTCTTGTGCTCAACCAGCCGCTTGGCCTTCTCGATCACCATTTCGGCGACCTGCACGTGTCGGCTGGCTGGTTCATCGAAGGTGCTCGAAATGACTTCGCCGCGCACGGACCGGGCCATCTCTGTGACCTCTTCCGGGCGTTCGTCGATCAGCAAGACGATCAGATAGCACTCGGGGTGGTTTGCCGCGATGGAATGGGCGATGCCCTGCAGCAACATCGTCTTGCCGGCCTTGGGCGGAGACACGATCAGACCGCGCTGGCCTTTGCCGATGGGCGCGACCAGGTCGATCACGCGCGGCGTCAAATCCTCCGTGCTGCCGTTGCCGAGTTCCAGCCTGAAACGTTCCTGTGCAAACAGGGGCGTCAGGTTCTCGAAGAGCACCTTGTTCTTCGAGTTCTCCGGCGCGTCGAGATTGATCTCATCGACCTTGAGCAGTGCGAAGTAGCGCTCTCCTTCTTTGGGTGGGCGAATCTTGCCGGCCACGGTGTCGCCCGTGCGGAGCGAGAATCGCCGAATCTGACTGGGCGACACGTAAATGTCGTCTGGCCCGGCCAGATAAGAGCTGTCGGACGAGCGCAGGAAGCCGAAGCCGTCCTGGAGAATCTCCAGAACGCCGTCGCCATAGATGTCCTCACCCTTCTTCGCGTGGGCCTTGAGAATCGCGAAGATGATGTCCTGCTTGCGCGAGCGCGCGATACCCTCCACGCCCATCTCCTGCGCGATTTCCATCAACGCGGGCGCGGGCATCTTCTTGAGTTCGGTGAGGTTCATCGAGGATGTGGGCTCAGAGTTCGCCGGACGTGGTTTGGGCGCACGACCCCGTCTCGCGCGCGAGCGATTGCGGCGCGGTCCGGATTCAACGGGAGTTGCGGTGGTTGCTTCAGAAATGGGGATTTACCATCGA
>JBCCEJ010000030.1:0-61738 GCA_039030335.1 Pseudomonadota bacterium
CGCCGATCAGCGCGCTGTCGACCGACACGGTGACATCCACTTCGCGTCCGAGGCGCTGGGAGATAGCGCTGGCCAACGCGTCACGCTGCGCGTCGTCCATTTCGAATGCGGAGATGATGTCGACCTGGCGTCGGCCTTCCAATTCGTCGCGGCGCCGCTCGAACTGCTCGTGAATCTGCGGTAGCGCAGCCACCCGGTCGTTCGTGACCAGCAGCTTGACGAAGTTACGCCCGCCGTCGTTCAGCTGCTCGCCACCAAGCGCCAGCAGAATTTCGGTGAGGCGCGCCGAATCGACACGCGGGTTGGCAATGACGCCGGCCACGGTTGGGTCGCGCACGACATTGGCCATGAAACCCAGCATATCCGACCACTCGGACAGCGAGCCTTCGGCCTGCGCGTGACTCACTGCAGCCTGGGCGTACGGACGCGCGACGGTGCTCAGATCTTCCATCGTCGCACTCCGTTACAGCTCTGCCGCCAGCTTCTCCAGAGAAGCGTTGTGCGCGCTGGCGTCGACCTCAGCGGACAGGACCCGCTCGGCACCGACCAGCGCCAGCCGCACGACTTCGCCGCGAAGCTGCTCACGCGCCTGGTTCATCTGCTGTTCGATCTCAGCCTCGGCCGCGGCCTTCATGCGCTCGCCTTCTTCGCGGCCGTCATTCTTGGCCGACTCGACGATTTCATCGTGCCGTTTGTTGGCCTGAGCAATGATCTCTTTGGCCTGTTCTCTGGCAGCCCGAAGCTCTTCAGCCGCAGCCTGTTCCGCTTCCTCTTTGGCCGCTTGACCACGCTCGGCCGCCGCAAGTCCGTCAGCAATTCGCGTCTGACGTTCTTCCATGACCTTGAGCATCGGGTTCCAGAGGAACTTCATGACGAACCAGACCAGGACCGCGAAGGTGCCCATCTGGCCGATCAGGGTAAGGGTGACGTTCACGTTACGTTACCTCGTTCAAACACCGGGTGCGCCCACATCAGGAAGCCGTGACCTCGCGTGCGCAGGCGCTGAAACGCAGAGGCGGCGCCGCCTCTTGCGCCACGCAACACTCAACCGCCAACAGCAGCCTGTGCAGCACCCAGGAACGGGTTGGCCAGCGTGAACCACATCGAGATACCGAGCACGATGAACGGGAACGCTTCCATCAGACCCCCGGTGAACAGCATCTGGCCGAGCAGCTGCGGGCGCAGCTCAGGCTGGCGGGCGATGCCGTCGATGTACTTACCGCAGATGAGGCCCCAGCCCAGCGCCGAACCGATGGCGGCCAGGGAGAGAATCAGACCGACGCAGATCGCGGTGGCTGAGTACAGAAGCGTGATGTTGTCGGGGCTCATGGTTTTCTCCTCAAGACAAGGTGAAGGTTGCCAGCTGGTAGCTGTTGTTTCGGTTGTTTGTAGCTCGTTAGCAGTACCCGAACGGCAGATGCCTCCGGGCCGATGTCTGTTGCAGTCCTAGTGGTGGTCAGCGTGCACCAACGCCAGGTAAACGATGGTCAGCATCATGAAGATGAATGCCTGCAGTGTGACGACCAGAATGTGGAAGATGGCCCAACCGCCACCGGGCAGGAACTGGATCCACCAGGGCATCAGCGCGATCAGCATGAAGACGAGCTCGCCGGCGTACATGTTGCCGAACAGTCGCAGCGCGAGGCTGAGCGGCTTCGCCACTTCCTCAACCAGCGTCAGAATGATGTTGAACGGCATCAGCAGCGGGCCGAACGGCTGGGTCAGGTACATCTTGATGTAACCGCCAAGGCCGCGAACCTTGATGTTGAAGTAGATGATGAGCGCCAGAACGCTCAGCGATAGTCCGAAAGTGGCATCGAGGTTCGTCGTAGGGACGACTTTCAGATAGACGTGATGTGGGTCGGCGCCAAAGATGTTCGCGCCGATCAAGGATGCGATCCATGGCAGCAGGTCGACTGGCACGAGATCCATGGTGTTCATCAGGAACACCCACATGAAGATGGTCAGGCCGATCGGACCGATGATGGCCGGCGGCTTTACCGGGAAGATGTCGCGCACGTTGCCGTTGACGAAGTCAACGAGCATTTCGAGCATGTTCTGCCAGCCCTTGGGATTGTCGGGATCGAGATTGGAGCCGACCTTGTAGGCGCCCCACATGATCAAGCCGGCCAGCGCGGCGCCGACAAGCCAGACATCCAAGAAGAAGACCGTGAAATCGATGAGGGCGTCGGGCCGATGAGTAGCGGGGTCGCAACCAAGGCACCAGTTGGTCAAATGGTGCTGGATGTACATGACTGGGTTGTCAGTTGCCTGTTCGGTGCCTGTGCTCACCCGAAAAACCTCTATCTATCTACCCACACCGCCCGGTTGGCGGCCATTAATCGTCCGTCGAAGCCGGAACCTGCGGCGGACCTGCCGGTCGTATCCACACGATCGCGCTGTAGGCGACCGCGAACGCAGCCAACATGGGCAGCGGCAAGAGTTCCAACGCCCCCATGCCCAGCATGAACAGCGCTGCCAGCATCACGAAGCGCTGAATCGCTCCAATGTAGAGCACCGAAGTCTCGCGGCCGGGTTGGACGCGCGCCACTTCCAATGCCTGCGCCAGGCGCCTTCCGCTCATCCATGCATTGACCATTGCCGTCGCGCCGCCGTAGAGCGCCGCGCCAGCGGCATCGCTCCCACCGAGAATCCATGCCATTCCGGCTGCCGCGAGCGTCAGCCAGCACTGGAGCCGCAGCAAACGCCGCGCATCGCCAGTGACTCCGAACATTTCGGCAGGGATACCTGTGTGAGTGACGCCAACGCCTGGAAACCGGTCCCAAGAGCACTTTGTCAGATTGCGATCACGCAGAGAAAAAGCGCGGACCCCGGGTCCGAGAAGCCCGGAATTGTAAGTCCTGCTTGCATCGCGATCAATGACCATGGTGGCAGGTTGACGATAGCTGATTTGTTGCGTAGCAACAAAAGCTTGTTCGCTATGCGGCTGCCGCGCTCCATTCGGATGCGGTCTGCCCAGCCTGCGCCGCAGGTGTCCGGGGCCGCTCGAGTAGCGCGCGGCCGGGCGACCGAGCCGCCCGTCGCCGAATGGGCAAGCCCTCGAGCCCCGGCTGGCCCGCAGCTTGCAGCTTGCAGCTTGCAGCGAACAGAATCGGGTTCTCCAGGCTCCTCTCAAGCGTCTTCCGAGCTCAGCCCCAGTCGGTCGAGAATGCCATCCAACTGCTCGAGATCCGCATAAGCGATGGTGAGCTTGCCTTTGCCGCTCTTGCGGTGCTGCAACGTAACGGCCGCGCCCAGATGCGTCGAAAGTCTTTCGCGAAGCCGTTCGACATCGGCATCCCGGCCCGCGGCGGGCGCCGAAACGGCAGCCGGGTGAAGGAGGGTGCGAACCAGCGACTCTGTCTCTCGGGCGGTCATTCCGCGCGCCGCGATCTGACCGGCGACCTGCCGCTGCTCAGCGCTCGGCAATGCCAACAGCGCACGTGCGTGTCCCATGTCGAGGTCGCCGGCTTCGAGCATCGTTGCCACCGAAGGTTCGAGGTCGAGCAGACGCAGCGCGTTGCTCACCGACGCACGCGAACGGCCAACCGCGTCAGCAGCCACCTGGTGGGTCATCTCGAACTCGTCGATCAAGCGACGCAGCGCGCGCGCTTCTTCCAACGGGTTCAGGTCTTCGCGCTGTATGTTCTCAATAAGCGCGACCGCCAGGGCAGCATCATCGCCCATCTCGCGCACCACCGCCGGCACCGACTCCAGGCCGGCAAGCTGGGCTGCCCGCCAGCGACGTTCACCAGCGATAATCTCATACCGATCGCCTGACTTGAGCGGCCGGACCACGATCGGCTGCACGACGCCCTGCGCCCGAATCGAGTCGGCCAGAGTCTCCAGCGACGCCTGGTCGAAACGCGTACGCGGTTGATAGCGCCCGCGCTCCAGTAAATCGATCGGCAAGCGCCTGAGACCTGCTTCTTCAGCTTCGGGTGCGGGTGGCTGTGCCCCGGCGAGCCCGGCGTCTGACAGCAGCGCGTCCAGTCCGCGCCCCAGTCCACGTTTTCTAGCCACTATCCGGCTACCTCTTTACGCGGCCTCGACTGCCGAGGCCGACGATTGCGGAATTCCTACACTCGAAGACAGCTCATGGTGCACGCGCGGCACGGCCGCCGATCGGTCGCTCGTCCGGAAGTGCTGCTAATGCGCGTTCCGCATCACTTCGCCGGCCAGTTGAAGGTACGCCACCGCGCCACTCGAACTGCGGTCGTACAACAGCGCGGGCAAACCATGGCTCGGCGCTTCGGCGAGCCGGACATTGCGGGGGATGATGGTGGAGTACACCTTGTCGCCGAAGTGCTTGACCAGCTGTGCCGATACCTGGGTACTCAGGTTGTTACGCGCATCGAACATCGTGCGCAACAACCCTTCTACCCGCAGATTCGGGTTCAACAGCTTGCGGATTTTCTCGATCGTGTCGAGCAGTGCCGAAAGACCTTCCAGCGCGTAGTACTCGCACTGCATCGGAATCATGACTGAATCAGCCGCGGTCAGCGCATTGACCGTGAGCATAGACAACGCAGGCGGACAATCGATGATCACATACGCGTAGTCGTCCGCGGCATCCTGCAGCACGTTGCGCAGGCGCAGCTCCCGGCCGATCTCGTCCAGCAGCGCTACCTCGGCGCCGGTCAGGTCGTCATTGCCGGGCATGAGGTCGTAGCGACAGTGCTCGATCTTGAGAATGGTCGACGACAGCGGTGCCTCGCCCATCAACGCATCGTAGCTCGAGCGTTGCAGCGTCCGCTTGTTGACCCCGCTCCCCATCGTCGCATTGCCCTGCGGGTCCAGATCCACGACCAGCACGCGCTGGCCTCGGGCGGCGAGCGACGCGGCCAGATTGATACTCGTGGTCGTCTTGCCAACACCACCTTTCTGATTTGCGACGGCGATGATACGGGTCATGCGGCGCACTCGCGGGCGTCGCGGCGACGCATCAGAACGACGTGACGTTCAGCGTCCAACCCGGGCGTCTGCACGCGCACGACCTCTACATCAGCACCTGCCGCTTCGGCAGCCGCCAGTTCGCCGTCGTCGCGGCGACCTTTCATCGCCACGATTCGGCCGTTGTCCGACAGGAAACCGCGGCTCAGTTCGAACAGACGGGCGAGCGATGTGAAGGCACGCGCGACAATGGTGTCGGCCCTGCGCTCTGGTTCGAAGTGCTCGACCCGACCGTGAACACATCGCACGTTGCGGATCCCGGCGGTTGCGCTTGCGTGGCGGCAGAAACTCATTTTCCGTTCGACGGAGTCCAGCAGCGTCACCTCCAGGGCGGGACGCAGACACGCGATGACGATGCCTGGAAAGCCGGCGCCGCTGCCTACGTCTACGCAGTACCGGCCGCGTACGAATGCAATCGCGGTCGCGCTGTCGAGCAGGTGATGAACCAACATCGCCATCGGTTCGCGATGCGCCGTGAGATTGTGTTTGCGACTCCACTGAGAAAGCGTGCGCAGATAGCTGAGCAACTGCGCACGCTCCGCATCCCCGGCGTCCAGATGCAGCGCGGCGAGGCCGTCTTTCAATGGCGTGTCCAGCGGACCACTGTCGAATTCAGGGCCCTTCACGCGCTCAGACGCTCCGTGTCAACCGCATCCCGATAACGCCGCAGGTGGACGAGCAACAACGAGATGGCGGCCGGCGTAATGCCGTCGATACGCCCCGCCTGACCCACCGTAGCAGGCCGGTGCTCGGCGAGTTTCTGCGAGACTTCCGCCGACAGCCCGCGTACCGATGCATAATCCAGGTCCGCGGGGATGGGCACGCGCTCCTGTGCCCGTTGACGTTCTACCTCGCGACTCTGACGTTCGATGTAGCCGCTGTACCGCGCCTGCACTTCAACCTGCAGGGCAACGTCCTCCATCGCGACACCCGGCCCAAGACCCGGCAATTGCATCAGGTCACGATAGGAGACGTCCGGGCGGCGCAGCAGATCGGCGGCATTCGCCTCCCGGGCGAGCGGTTTGCCGAACACGCTAACCTGCAATGCATGCGGCACGTCGGACGGTTGAACGACGTGCGCATTCAGCCTCGCCTGCTCGCGTTCGATGGCGTCGCGCCGGCGCGAAAATGCGCCCCAGCGGGCATCGTCGACCAGCCCGAGCTCACGCCCGAGTGCCGTCAGACGCAGATCCGCATTGTCTTCACGCAAGGCGAGACGGTACTCGGCGCGCGACGTGAACATGCGGTAGGGCTCCCGCGTTCCGCGAGTCACCAGGTCATCGATCATGACGCCGATGTAGGCCTGATCGCGCCGCGCGACCCAGGGCTCCTTACCCTGCACCGCCGCGGCCGCGTTCATGCCGGCGACCAGACCCTGGGCGGCCGCTTCCTCGTAGCCGGTAGTGCCGTTGATCTGGCCCGCGAAATAGAGCCCGGGCAGCGGCCGGGTCTCCAGCGTGCCATCGAGGCCGCGCGGGTCGAAAAAATCGTACTCGATCGCGTAGCCTGGCCGCGTGATGTGCGCGCTCTCGAACCCCCGGATCGATCGCACCAGCGCCTGCTGCGTGTCAAAGCCGAGACTGGTAGAAATTCCGTTCGGATAGACCTCTGCCGTATCCAGACCTTCCGGTTCGATGAAGATCTGGTGCGCATCCTTGTCGGCGAAGCGCATGACCTTGTCTTCGACCGACGGACAGTAGCGTGGACCAACCCCCTCGATGACGCCCGAGTACATCGGCGATTCATCGAGACCAGCCCGGATGATCTCGTGCGTCTTGGCATTGGTATGCGTGATATGGCAGACCACCTGGCGCGGGCGAGACTCAGCGTCGCCGATAAACGAGAACACCGGTGCAGGTTCGTCGCCAGGCTGCGTCTGCAAACCCGTGTAATCGATGGTATTGCCATCTATTCGCGGCGGGGTGCCGGTCTTCAGCCGGTCGACCGCGAACGGCATCTCCCGTAGCCGTCTCGCGAGTGCGTTGGCCGGCGCGTCTCCGGCCCGCCCGCCCTGGTAGTTGCTCAACCCGATGTGGATCGTGCCGCCCAGGAACGTGCCCACCGTCAGCACGACCGCCGGCGCGTGGAACTCGATGCCCATCTGCGTGACGACGCCGACGACTCGTCCCGCGCGCACCAACAGGTCGTCCACGGACTGTTGGAACAGCGTCAGGTGAGGCGTGCGCTCGAGTGCCGCACGCACCGCAACGCGATAGAGCGCACGGTCGATCTGGGCGCGGGTCGCGCGCACCGCAGGCCCTTTGCGCTCGTTGAGCGTCCGCCAGTGAATCCCGCATCGGTCCGCAGCGGCAGCCATGATCCCGCCGAGCGCATCCACCTCGCGAACCAGGTGTCCCTTGCCAATTCCGCCGATCGCCGGGTTGCAGCTCATCTGACCGAGTGTCTCGATGCTCTGCGTGAGCAGCAGCGTGCGGGCCCCCATACGCGCCGACGCAGCCGCCGCCTCGGTACCGGCATGTCCGCCGCCGACGACGATGACGTCGAATTGACGAGACGCATTGGAAGTCGGTGAAGGCATGGCAGAAGGCGGCCTGGCGGGTGCCGCCGGACTGTGGCAGGGAAAGCCGCTTAGCATATAATGTCCGGTTCTGACGAACCAGTACCGGCGGAAAGTACACCCGTGTCAGATTCCCTGAAAACGGCCGAAAGTGGCGTGGTCCGCTTCGACGTATCGACGTTCCAGGGCATGATCCTGGCCTTGCAGGCGCATTGGGCAGCGCAGGGTTGCGTCGTCCAGCAGCCGCTCGACATGGAAGTGGGCGCGGGCACCTTCCATCCGTCGACCTTTTTGCGCGCCATCGGGCCGGAACCGTGGTATGCCGCCTACGTGCAGCCATCGCGCCGACCAACCGACGGCCGCTATGGCGACAATCCGAACCGGCTCCAGCACTACTACCAGTTCCAGGTGGTCATGAAGCCATCGCCCGAGGATTTCCAGGAGCGCTTCATCGACTCACTGCTGGTTCTCGGCGTCGACCCGCTCGAGCACGATATCCGTTTCGTCGAAGACAATTGGGAGTCGCCGACACTCGGGGCGTGGGGTCTCGGTTGGGAAGTCTGGCTGAACGGCATGGAAGTGACCCAGTTCACTTACTTTCAGCAGGCCGGAGGCCTCGACTGTAAACCGGTCATGGGTGAAATCACCTACGGTCTCGAACGCATCGCGATGTATCTGCAGGGGGTCGAGAGCATTTACGATCTCACCTGGTCGTACGGGCCGGGCGGGCGGATCACCTACGGCGACGTGTATCACCAGAACGAAGTCGAGCAGTCCGCCTACAACTTCGAGCACGCCAATACGGCGGTGCTGTTCGAGACGTTCGAGACCTGCGTCTCGGAGTGCGAGCGGCTGGTGGAACTGAAGTTGGCGCTGCCCGCCTACGAACAGGCGCTCAAGGCTTCACACACGTTCAATCTGCTCGACGCCCGTCACGCGATCTCGGTGACCGAGAGGCAACGGTACATTCTCCGCGTGCGCGGCCTCGCGAGAGACAGTGCGCAGGCTTACCACGACGCGCGCGAGGCGCTCGGATTCCCACTGTTGACGCCGCGCCCCTCCGAACCGGTGT
This sequence comes from Pseudomonadota bacterium, assembly GCA_039030335.1. Lineage (GTDB taxonomy): Bacteria > Pseudomonadota > Gammaproteobacteria > HK1 > HK1 > JBCCEJ01. The sequence goes on from JBCCEJ010000030.1 coordinate 8,544, forward strand.
TGGATATCGACTGACATGACCGACGTACGCGACCTGCTGATCGAGCTCGGCACCGAAGAACTGCCGCCAAAAGCACTCAGCACGCTCTCGACGGCATTGCGCCGCGGCGTGGAACAGGGCCTGGCGAAAGAGCAGCTGGCACATGGCGAGGTCACGAGCTACGCCACCCCGCGGCGGCTCGCAATGCTGGTAAGAAATCTGGCTACCGTTCAGCCCGAGCGCCAGGTCGAGCGCCGCGGGCCGTCGCTGAAAGTGGCCTTCGGGGAGAACGGCGAGCCGACCAAAGCAGCGCTTGGCTTCGCACGCTCGTGCGGCGTGGACGTGGACCATCTCGAGCGACTCGAGACGGAAGAAGGCACGTGGCTCGTGTTTCGCACCACGGAAGTCGCTCAGTTCAGCGCTTCGCTAATCCCCGACATCATCAACGATGCAGTTGCACGCCTGCCCATTCCCAAGCGCATGCGTTGGGGCTCATCCGACCACGAGTTCGTGCGCCCGCTGCGCTGGCTGACCGTCATCTTCGGCAACAATACGCTCGAGTGTTCCGTGCTCGGGGTCGAGGCCGGTAACGTTACCTTCGGCCACCGTTTTCACGCTCCTCATCCGATTACGATCTCGGAGCCGCGCGACTACGCCAAATTGCTGCACGACAATGGGCACGTCGTCGCCGATATCGCGACCCGGCGAGCCACGATCGAGGCTGACGTATTGGCCGTTGCCGCCGAACTGGATGCGCAGGTCGTGATCGATCCGGCGTTGCTTGACGAAGTAGCAGCGCTGACGGAGTGGCCGGTCGCCATCGCCGGGTCTTTCGACGCGGAATTTCTTGAGGTACCGGAAGAAGCACTTATCGCGACGATGAAGTTGAACCAGAAGTACTTCCATCTGGTCGACGCCGAAGGCAGCTTGCTGCCGCGTTTCATCGCCATAGCGAACCTCGTGTCCAGCAACCCTGAATCGGTGCGCCACGGCAACGAACGGGTGGTTCGCCCCCGTCTCGCCGACGCGCAGTTTTTCTACCGGACCGATCTGAAGATGCCGCTGGAGGCACGCCTCGAAACTCTCGGCAACGTCGTCTTCCAGCGCAGGCTCGGCACTTTGCTCGACAAATCCCAGCGTATCGCCGAAGGCGCCGCGCACGTCGCGATCGCGCTCGGCTGTGAGCCGGACGCGGTCAGGGATGCGCGGCGTGCCGGACTGCTATGCAAATGCGACCTCGTAACGGAGATGGTCGGCGAGTTCCCGGAGCTGCAAGGCTACATGGGCGCCCGCTACGCAGCGGCCAGCGACGAATCACCAGCGGTGGCCGATGCGGTTGGCGATGTCTACAAGCCGCGTTTTGCCGGCGACGAGCTGCCGGCGAACGCCGTTGGCCAGGCAGTCGCGATCGCGGACAAGCTGGATACGCTGACCGGCATCTTCGGAATCGGTCAGCCTCCAACCGGAGACAAGGATCCGTTTGCATTGCGGCGCGCCGCACTCGGTGTACTGCGGATCATCATCGAGCAGGAACTCGATCTCGACCTGGCCCGCGTACTCCGCGCTGCTGCCGAGCATTACGGAGGCCTGTTCGATCCGGACGAGCTGGCACCAACGGTGTTCGAGTTCATGAACGAACGGCTGCGCGCGTACTTTGCCGATCAGGGCATAGGCGCGGATGTGTTCGCGGCGGTGCAAGCCCGGCAGCCGACGAGGCCCCTCGATTTCGCCCACCGGGTACGGGCCGTGCAGGCATTTCGACAGCGCCAGGAAGGGATCAGCCTGGCGGACGCCAACAAACGTATCAAAAACATCCTGAAGCAGGCCGGCGGCAACACGCAGGGGGCGATCGTGGACACCCTGTTTCGAGACGATGCCGAGTGGAACCTGGCCGCCAAACTCGTCGGGCTGACCCCGCGGGTACGAGACCTGCTGGGGCAACACGATTACGACGCCGCGATGACGGTTCTGTCGGGACTGCGCGGCGAGGTCGATGAATTCTTCGATACCGTGCGGGTCATGGACGACGACGACGCGGTAAGGAACAACCGAATAGCGTTGCTGTCCAGCATCGATGAGCTCTTCATGCAAACCGCCGACATCTCGCTGCTGCAGGACTGACACCGCATGGAAGAGCCGACGAACGGCGCTGGTCCGCGGGCCCGGCGGCCAACGACTTGAACAGTAGCAGTCATCGCCAGCTACCGGTCGTCGTGCTCGACCGGGACGGCGTGTTGAACCACGAAAGCGCCGACTACATCAAGACCGTGGCTGAGTGGCAGCCTATTCCCGGCAGTCTGGACGCAGTTGCGAGGCTGAACCAAAGCGGCTATCACGTCGTGGTCGCGACCAATCAGTCGGGGGTCGGGCGCGGCCTCTACTCCTATGACGCAATGGCCCGGATCCACGAGCACATGGTGCGCCAACTGGCACAGCACGGCGCGCATGTGGACGCCATCTTCTTCTGTACGTGCAAGCCGGACGAACAATGTGAGTGTCGCAAACCGAAGGCGGGAATGCTGCGCGAGATCGCACAACGCCATCGTGTTCCAACGGCCCAGCTGTGCCTGATCGGGGACAGCCGGCGCGACCTCGAAGCGGCGCTTGAGGTCGGCGCCGAGGCGTGGCTGGTGCGCACCGGCAACGGGGCCGATACGGAGGTTCAGCTTCCCGGAGAATGGGCGATTCCGATATTCGACGACCTCCAGTCGGCCGCGGCCCACCTGGTCGAACGCGCCCGCAAAACCTGATGCCCTACCCGCTGCACAAGACGCTCCAGGCGTGCCCGCAGACTGAAACCGGGTAGGGTCCGATGCTGTTTCTTCGTTCGCTGTTGTTCTCGCTCGGCATGATCGTCTCGGTCATCATCTACGCACCACTCGCGTTGATGACCTTTCCGTTCCCACACCGCTTCCGCTACTGGTTCATATCGGGTTACCCGGCGATGAACATCTGGTGGCTGAAGGTTACTTGCGGGCTGCACTACCGCTTGGAAGGTACCGAGAACATTCCGGATTCCCCATCTGTGATCTTCTCAAAGCATCAGTCGACGTGGGAGACATTCGCTCTGACGATGTGGTTTCGACCGCAGGTGTGGGTGTTGAAACGCGAACTTTTGTTCGTACCCTGCTTCGGTTGGGGGCTCGCCTTGCTGCGGCCGATCGCGATCAACCGGAGCGCAGGGCGAAGCGCCGTCGACCAGGTGATCGAACAAGGGCTGGAACGGCTCGCGACCGGCAGCTGGGTTGTGGTCTTCCCGGAAGGAACGCGCACGCCCGCGGGCACGCGCCGGCGCTACAAGACGGGCGGAGCGCACCTCGCCGTCGCCCACGGGAAACCGCTCGTCCCGATCGCACACAACGCGGGCGACTACTGGCCGCGCCGGCAATTCATCAAGAAACCCGGGTTGATCCGCGTCGTGGTCGGCCCACCGATCGCGACGGCCGGGCGCACGACCGCGGAAGTGACGGCTGACGCCGAGGAGTGGATTGAGCAAAAGGTCGCCGAGCTGCGCGGGACACCGGTGCCACCTCCGCCAGGCGCGCGCGCGGCCGCCGATATGGCGCCCAACCATACTGCCTGAGCGCTACCGACCGCGGGTCGCTTCAGTCTGGGCGTGATGCCGGTGCAGAAGGCGCGACCGGCCCGTCAGTGATACTTTAGCGGCCATCATCCCGAGCCGAGCGGCCCCCCGATGACCACCGACACCTGGCCCGAGCAGCTCTATCAGCAGCTCCGGGCAAACGAAATTGAGATCTTCTCGTATGTACCCGATGCAGGTCACAGGGTTCTCATCGACCGCTCGCTCGCAGACGCGGAGGTACATTCCGTGCCGCTCACGACCGAAGAGGAAGGCGTTGGTGTTGCGGCGGGCGCTCATCTCGGGGGCAAACGCGCGGTCGTGCTGATGCAAAGCAGCGGCGTCGGCAACTGCATCAACTTCTTTTCACTGGTGCGGGGCGGACGCTTCCCGCTGTTCTCGATCATCAGCATGCGTGGCGACTACGGCGAAGGTAATCCGTGGCAAATGCCGATGGGGCAGGCGGCACAGCCGGTGATGGAAGCGATGGGCATTATCTGCATGCGCGTGGATCGCGCGGACGAACTCGAAGCAACGGTTGATGCTGCATTGACGATGTGCTTCAAGACCGGCGAATCGGTTGCCGTGTTGTTGACACAACGCCTGCTCGGCGCCAAGGCATTTTGAGGTATCCGCAAATGGTGGAAAACCAGGGGAACGGGCAGCAAACCACCGGTGGATCGCCGGCCCGGACCATGAGTCCGGTTTATGTGCTGGACCGCCTGACGGCAGTTCCGGCGCTGGTGGGCGCACACGAAGAACTTCTGATCGTTACAGGGCTCGCAGGCACTTCAAAGGATCTCGCCGCGCTGACGCACGATGCCGATCACCTGTTCACGATGGCCGGTGTCATGGGCGCGGCCGTATCGGTAGGGCTGGGGCTTGCGCTGGCGCAGCCAGAGCGACGCGTGCTCGTCGTCACCGGCGATGGCGAGTTGTTGATGAACGTCGGTGCGCTCGCGACCGTTGCGGTCATGAACCCGCCCAACCTGTCCATTCTTTGTGTCGATAACGGCCATTACGGAGAAACCGGCTACCAGAAGAGCCATACCAGCCTGGGCGTCGACCTGGCCGAAATGGCGTCCGGTGCCGGCATCGTCACGACCCGCACGGTACAGCAAGAATCAGAGCTGGCCGACGGTCAGCGGATTTTGCGAGAGACCAACGGCGCGAGCTTCGTGCTGCTACGCGTTGCGCCGACCGACCCGGCGAAGTTCAAGCGAGACATGAACGCCGAATCGTGCCGCTTGCGCTTTCGTCGACACGTGCTGGGACACGCCTGAGCAAAGTACGCGCTCCGATGGAATAGCCCGTCGTACCGGGCGCCTCTGTCGCGCGGACGCAAAGGGTGGTTGCCCCATGTGCGCTGTGTTGACGGCACCGCTCGATCAGCCCGCGCCGCGCTCCCAGCTGTGGTAGCGCTCCAACAGATTCAGCGCCCAAGCCGGCACGTGAGCGCGGCTCCAGTTTCCGGCTGCGAACTTGTTCGCCTCCATGCGTGTCGGGTAAGCGTGCACGGTGCCGAGGATCTTCTTCAGACCCACACCCTGGCGCATTGCGAAGGTCAGTTCGGCCAGCAACTCGCCGGCGTGCTCCCCGACCACCGTCGCACCGAGAATGCGGTCTTTACCAGGTACGGTCAGCACCCGTACAAATCCCTCCGTCTGCCCTTCCACGATCGCTCGGTCGAGGTCGTCGAGTCCGTAGTCGGTCACTTCGTAGTCGACGCCACCCTCGCTGGCACTGGCTTGCGAATACCCGACGCTCGCGACTTCCGGATGTGTGTAGGTCACTCTCGGTATCACCGAATAGTCGGCACGAAAACGCTTGAAACGTCCGAACAGCGCATTGACCGAGGCATACCACGCTTGATGAGCGGCCGTATGCGTGAACTGAAAGGGGCCGGCGACGTCACCACAGGCATAGATGTTCGGATGCAAGGTCTGCAGGTAGGCGTCGGTCTCGACGGTGCCGGTATCGGTCGCGATGCCGAGTTCTTCGAGGCCAAACCCGGTCAGCCGCGGCTGTCGACCGACCGCCACCAACAATCGGTCGTACGGGACTTGCGTTGCACCATCCGCCGTCTCGATATGGACCACCCCGCCAGCGGCACCACCCTCCACGGCGCTCGCACGCGCGCCCAGGTGCAGCGTCACGCCGTCACGCCTGAGCGCGGTCGCGACCAGTTCAGCGGCATCCGGCTCTTCCCGGGCCAGCACCCGCGGTGCCATCTCGATCACCGCAACGTCTGAGCCGAGGCGGGCGAAGGCCTGGGCCAACTCGCAACCGATGGGACCACCACCGAGCACCACCAGACGCCCGGGCAGCGAGTCGAGATTCCAAACGGTATCGGACGTCAGAAACTCTGCCTCTGACAACCCTGGGATCGGTGGGACCGCCGGGCGCGCGCCGGTGGCGACAATGATCGACCGCGTCGTCAATTCCTGCCCGTTGACGGTCACCTTCCACGGCGACACGATCCTCGCCTCCCCAGAGATGCACTCGACCCCGAGGCCGACGTAGCGCTCCACTGAGTCATGCGGTTCGATCGCCCGGATAACTTCTTTCACTCGGGCCATGACCGCCGGGAAGTCGACTTCAGGGGCAGTGGTGCGAATGCCATAGCGCCCGGCGTCTTTGACGGTGTGCACGATATCGGCGGCGCGTAGCAACGCCTTTGAAGGAACGCAGCCCGTGTTCAGACAATCACCGCCCATGGCCTGCTTTTCGATCAATGTCACCCGAGCCTTCACCGCTGCGGCGATGTAGGCACTGACCAGACCTGCCGCGCCAGCCCCGATGACAACCAGGTTGCGATCGAAAACTTTCGGCTTGTCAAAGCCGCGCTGAATGCGCGCGGCACGGACACGCCCGAGAATCTTGCGCGACACCAGGGGCAACAATCCCAACGCAGTGAATGAAAGGATGAAGCCAGGTGCCAGAATCCCTTCAAGGCTGGAGAGCGCTGCCAGTTCCGTTCCAGCGTTTACGAATACAACGGTAGCCGGAAACATGCCGAGTTGACTGACCCACGCATAGGTCCACGTCCGAATAGAGGTGAGCGCCATCGCGAGATTGACGGCAAAGAACGGGAACACCGGGACGAGACGCAGTGCAAAAAGATAGAATGCACCTTCGCGGCTGACGCCATCGTCGACGCGAGCGATCACGTTGGTAAACCGCTTGCGTACGGCGTCGCGGAACAGGTAGCGGGCCAGCAGCATTGCGAGCACCGAGCCCAGCGTCGAGGCGAATGACACGAGTATCGTGCCTGTAGCCAGCCCGAACACCGCGCCCGCCAGTACCGTCATCACCGCGGCGCCTGGGAAAGACAGCGCGGTCAGCATGACGTAGACACCAAAATAGCTGAGCGCCACGGTCACCGGGTTGGCCTGGTACAACGCTACGATTTCGGCCCGCGCTGCGACCGCGTTGGCGAAGGTCAGCAGGTCGCCGAGGTCGAAGGCGAACCAGGCGGCCACACCAGCTGCAACGATCGCGAGGGCGAGCAGTTGTTTGCGCGTCATGTAAACCTCAAATAGTGAGCCGTTGGAGAGCGCGGACAGACCGCGTTCGCACTGAATTGCACCTCGGGGTCAGCGAGGCGAGACAGACCATTTCCAGACATGACCGGACCGCTGCGATCATTGTTTCCGCTTATTTCATCCCTGCTGGCCGGGCGCGCTTCCGGCCGCGCGGAATGCGAGGTATCCGGCGTCGCCGATTCGTACAATAACAATCCTGTCGCGTTTGCGGTGAACCGGTGGGCGCCAGTGCAAATCCCGGTGTGTCCGGCGTCGTCACCCGTTCAGGCAGACACAACCTGCCGCACCCGATCCGGCCTCACCGGGGCCGCACGCACCTCACAGAGCATCCACACACCATGAGTCCGATGAACATACCGCGCGGCGTCTGGATAGTCGGCATGGTGAACACCGTGCTGCTCGCCATCTTTGGCGGCAATCTGGTGGTGTTCTACGTCGAGGGGGTTACCCGTACGCTGACCTTCGTGGCCAGCTGGATTGCGCTGACCGGGCTGCTGGTCGTCCTGTTCGGGCTGCTGGTGCGCGGGCGCATGTGGCATCAGCTGAGCCGGATTGCGCTGTATACGCTCGCGCTCGCCTTCGGCGTGCAGGTGCTCGCACTGCTGCCGCAAATTGGAGAATTGCAATCCTCGCTCGCGATGCTCGGTCTGGCGCTCGTGATCCTGTACGTCGTCGGTGCGCGGGGATACATCAGCAGCGATATCGGCCGGCGTTGGTTCGGGGTGCCTCCGAAGAGCGATGATTCCGGCAAGCGCGAACCGGGCGCCGACGACCGCGCTTCGGGCGGCGGGGCTGACCCGTAAGCTTCGAGTGATCCCGCCCGCCGCTTCCGGCCAGCCGCGTGCGAACAACCATCGCACGGGTGAGCCTTTGCAGATGGCGTTCGCGCGCGGCCTCTCCTTCAGAGCATCCGGGCCATTGTCAGCAACACGAGCGGGACCGCCAACGCGGCAATGCCCCATGCGGCGAGAACCTCGGCAAACTCAAAATGGCTGGGCCGGTAGTCTTCAACTGGCAGGCTGGTCATATCACTCTCCTGGTTGATGGCACCGGATCGATCGGACCCGGGCGCTGAATGCGCGCCTTTTGGGCGCGCACATTCGAGCAGGTGGAATGAGTGTGGCGGGTCGCGCCACGTTTGACTGTCCAAGATTGGACAGGCGCAGAGACGCATCTTCGCTGTTTGTGCGATCCATCACCAACGGCCGGCGAACTGGAAGACATCAACCGCCGGAAATGTTACCGCCGGCCTCGGCTCCGGATGGAGTCGTTCCCTCTTCCTCCGGTGCTTTCAGCAACTCCGCGAGCGGTTTGTAGGAAGGAGCGATTCTCCAGTCAGCGAGCGAGAACAGATAACCTTGCCACTGCCGGTTGAGGCGCTCGATCTCAGCTGCAACCTCATCTGCGGTCTTGATGACCACCTTGTCTTCTTTGCGATCGCTCTCATCGAATGCCGCGGGTGCCGCCACGGGTTCGATCGCTTTGGCCGAAAGGCGCACCAACCGGTCGTCATCGACCTTGACTGTTTCCATCGTGAGTTCCAGCCCGTCGAAGGTCCGCAGCGTGAACGTATGCGGCTGCGCCCCTTCCAGCGCGCTGCCTTCATCCGCGCGAACATCGTCAAGGTCCAGATTCACGAGAGTCGAGGCGACGTTGCGCACGATGAAGTAGTTGTCGACCTCACGCCCTTCCGGCACGTTTGCAAGGTCATAACCTTGCCCCACACCCGCTGCTCTGAAGACTGTGACGACCGGGTCGTCACCGTGGGTGACCGCAACTTCGCGCACCCGCAGGTCGTCGAAACGGGTCAGCTCCTCACGCAGCCAGTCGACCGTATCGACGATGTTCGGCAGCCCAGCGAGCGCATTCCAGGTTTGCGGATCACCGGGGCGTCGAACGTAGATCTCATTCATGTTCGGCTCGCCTCGCGCGGCTTTGCGCTCACCCAGAATCAGATCGGCCAGAACCTTGCCAGCCGCATCGAGCACCGTGTAGCGCTGCGCATCGGAGTCCTCGCTCCCGGGGTCGGCCAATCCCAGCTTGGCGTAGCGCTCGGGTTTTTTCGTCTTCTTTTCGATCAGTTTGATCTGGGTCAGACCGACCAGCATCTCGTTAACGCGCGCGTGATGAGCCGGGTAGCTGGCGCGTTCCTTCAGCACCCAGGTGCCCGCCTTGCGTACCAGCGTGAAGTCACCTTCCGCGTTTTGGACCGCGATCGAGGCGGTGTTGTTTATGACATCGCGAAACTCCGGAAACATCAGTTTTCCGGCATCTTCGGCCAACGCCGCTTGACGCGACGTGAACTCGCGGTATACGCCGACCACAGCCAGTACGGTGACCAGCGCAAGAATGACGTAGCCAGCTCCCCTCGGCATTGGCAGCTCCTGTTCTCAGTCCGTAACTAAAACCGGTAGTGCGCAGCACGCACTCCGGCCAGATTCTCAATGCGCGCCGTCCTCAGGCCGGCATCGAACGCCGCCGTCGCTGCACTTGCCACGCCGCGACGGCAATGCCGGCCAGTACGATGAGCACCGGCATCAGCCCGATGTTGAACAGCCGAAGGTCGAATTCGAGGTCCTCAAGGTTCTTACGGCGCTTGTGCAGCACATCGCGAAGCTCCTTTCGAATCTTGAGCTTCTGCTCTCGAAACCGTTCGATCTCAGCTTGCCCGGCATCGCTCAAAACCAACGCGTCGCTGCCGCCGGGCGTACCTTGCGACAGTTCGGCTAACTTCGCTTCGGTCGCATTCAACTCCTCGGTCAGCTGCTGCTCTTTTTCACGAAACTTGAGCTCCGCCTCGCGGCGGATGTCGTCGACGCGCGTGAACGGGCGTGCGTAACGCCCCCGGCTGCGCACGCTGATCAAGTCATTGGAACCGGTCATGCTGTCGAGGGCGTTGATAACAAAACTGCCGTTCCCCGCCGTCGGAACCGAGAGCCGCGAACCAAGCAGGTTCTGAGTCTGGACCCAGAAACGGTCCTCCATGAAATCGACGTCTGCGACGACCACCATATTCGCGGTCTCTTTCGCTTCGCTGAGGTGAGCGGCCCTGGCCTCTTCTGCCGCCTTGCGCTCTTGCCCTTCCTGCGCGGGAGGACCGTCTGGAAAGGCCGACTTGAACCGACCACTGACACGCGCCGCGACTGTCAGCACCTCGCCGCCGGGTACGTAGTTGCGCGCGACGTCCTGCGGATCTTTACCCGGCCCGAGCGCGGTGGTGTCGACCAGCATCGCTTGATCGCTGGTCTCGACGAGTGGCGTCACGGTAATGCCTTTCACACCGAGGCTGCGGATGGAACCGGGAGTCGCGAACACGAGCTTGCCGAGTTCCGAAGTCACCGTATCGTTGTCTGCCAGCCTGCCTTGCGGCAGATCCATCCAGGCCGGAAAGTCCATCGCGACGATCTGGCCCTGATGTTCGAACCTGATCCGCATGGCGTGTTGCAGGTCGCCAACAAATTTAGTGGTATCGATGGCGAAGCCCCACGCTTCAGGAAGCGTCGGAAAACGGGATTCGCGCGACACTGCCATCGGATTGCGAGGATCGGGCTGCTCGGCTTCAGATAGAGGATCGACCATCAGCACGAGGCGTCCGCCACGCATAACGTACTGATCGATGGCGTACAGCGTTGCATCCGTCAAGGTCTTCGGATGCACGACCATCAGCACGTCGATATCGTCCGGGATTGCTGTCGACGCCACACCGACATTGCGCAATTCGAACAGTTGCGCGATCTGGTCGGCTACGACCCAGGCGGGAGGTGCTTGATTCCCCATCATCATGGCCCGTTGGGGATCGATGCCGTTGATCGGAAGCGAACTCATGATGCCTACGACCTTCGTATCGATGTCCGACAGTTGCCACAGCACTTTTGCGAGGTCGTATTCCAGGAACGCTTCCCGCTCCATCGACAAGAACGGCACGATGACCTCATCGTCCGTCGAGTTGGTGCCGACGAGGCCGAAGTAGAAGTTGGCGCCTTCGGCGTCGAGCGGGATGCCGTGTAATCCGTAGCCCACCGCCCGGTCCTCCTCCTCGGAGAACGGCTCTGGGTCGATGATGATCACCCGCAGCATGCCATCCGAATGACGCTGGAACTCATCCAGCATGTCGCGGACCCGGTTCGCGAAGGTCGTCACGCTGGCCGTGCGTGCGGCGATCTCCTCGGACAAAAACAGCCGGATCGTAACCGGTTCATCCAGCTTTTCGAGTATCTGCAGCGTGCCGTCAGCCAACGTGTAGGCCTTGCGTTCAGTCAGATCCAGGCGCGCGGACGTGAACGTCACGGAACCCAGCATGTTGACCGCCACCACAAGTACCAGGGCAAAGACCAGACCGGCACCGGTCAGCAGTTTGTTGTTCATCCGCAATTCCCCTGCGCGCGGCTCAGCGGCCCTTCTTCCATTCGATCAACACGGCGTTGGCGAACAGCCAGAACGCGATCAGTGAGACGAAGAAGATAAGGTCCCGCAGGTCGATGACGCCTTTGGTGATCGAGTTGAAGTGACTGAGAAAGCTGAAGGAGCTGATGGCGGCGACCAGCGGCGCTGGCGCCCAGTCCCCAAAGAACTGCAGCACCATCGGAAATCCGCTCATGACAAATGCAAGGCACACGACGGCGCTGAGGACGAACGCGATGACCTGATTGCGCGTCAGGGCAGACAGGCACGTACCGATCGCGAGGAACGCACCTGCCATCAACAGGCTGCCAACGTAGCCTGCGAGGATCACGCCGTTGTCCGGATCGCCCAGGTAATTGACCGTTATCCACATTGGAAACGTCAGCGCGAGTGCGATCGCCGTGAATGCCCAGGCCGCCAGGAATTTGCCGAGCACGGCCTGCGTCATCGTCACGGGTAGCGTAAACAGCAGCTCGATCGTGCCGCCACGACGTTCCTCCGCCCAAAGCCGCATCGACAAAGCCGGAATCAGAACCAGGTACAGCCATGGGTGGAAGCTGAAGAATGAGACGAGATCTGCCTGACCCCGCGCGAAGAAGTCACCCAGATCGAACGCGAAAATGCCGGCCAGGAAGACGAAGATCACCAGAAACACGTACGCGATCGGTGTCATGAAGTACGCCGACAACTCGCGCCTGAAGATGATTGCGATCTTGTCCATAGCTCAGCCCTCCGTGCGCGTGATGTCGCGAAATACCGAATCCAGCCGTCCGGTTTCGACCTCGAGTCGCGTAACGAGCCACCCCTCAGACTGCGCGAGACCACCGATCGCACCGCTGAGGTCGCCCCGATCGCCCGCACTTACCGTCAACAGGATTTCATCTTCTGATTCGGTGCTCTCCACGCGGTCCACGCCTTGCAGCGCCCCGAGCGCGCCTCGAGCTGCCTCTAACGCCACGCCGCGCAGGCCAACATGCACCTGGTTGTGCCCATCTGCCTGCGCTTGCAGTTCTGCGGGCGTGCCATCGGCCAGCACTTTGCCTTGACTGATGATCACGGCGCGCGTGCAGACAGCGTCTACCTCTTCGAGGATGTGCGTCGACAATACGATGGCTTTCTCGGCCGCCATCTCCTGAATCAGCAGCCGCACCTCATGCTTTTGGTTGGGATCAAGGCCGTCGTTCGGTTCGTCAAGGATCAAGACTTCCGGATCGTGCAGTATCGCCTGAGCGAGACCCACTCGCCGCTTGAAGCCCTTCGACAGGGTCTCAGTTGGCTGATTCAGGACGCCGCCGATGTTCACCCGGTCGATCACACTGTCGATGCGGCGTTTCCTCTCCGCACCTTTGAATCCGCGAATCGCGGCGATGAAGTCCAGGAAACCGGCTGGGGTCATATCGCCGTAGAGCGGCGCGCCCTCCGGCAGGTAGCCAATGCGCGATTTCGCCGCCACGGGCCGTTTCCCAATGTCGTCGCCGACGACCGTGACACGTCCCGAATCCGGTGTCAGAAATCCAGTGACCATCTTCATGGTCGTAGATTTACCGGCGCCGTTGGGCCCCAGAAAGCCGAGCACCTCGCCTCGCTGTACGGCGAATGACACGCCGTCTACGGCCGTTATTGGCCCGAAACGTTTCACTAGCGCGTCGATTTCGACCATCGCTTCCATCAGGATTCGACTCCGCAGCTTCGTAATTGGAGTTTCCGGCGGGATTGTTCAGAAGCAGCGCTGGCGGTGCCCCTGTTGGTCACTACCGCACAGGTGCGTCAGCTGCCGCGGCCGGCTCGCGCCAATATGCGGGCGTAGATGAACATTTCAAGCCGGACGAGGATTACAGGAGGCCGACCAGGCGCTACACGTGGCCACCCGGCGAGCGAGTCACGCAAATCCGTCGACACGGCTTCGGCGTCCTGGCCCGGTGGTCGCGCAGGTCACCAGTGCGCTGCGAAGCACACGAGGAATCGGAGGTGGTAGTGAAGACCGGCGCCTTGACCCGGCCCTGCAGGCGTGGAACCACTTCGGTCAAAGACGCCCTGAGAATCAGTCAGCCAGTATTCGAGAGCGGTTGCATACCGGCCGCATCGTCGTTCGGGCCAACCTTGACCCAACGCCCGCGTTCGCGGTACTGAATTGAAGTGCACCCGAAGTGCCGGCCGTATTCGTCGAGCGGTTCCTGACCGGAGAATTCGCCGAGAATAAAGCCAGAATATTTGACCTGGCCGTCGTCGGTCAGAAGCCGGAACTCCTTGCCGCCAGTGATGACCCGGTCGAACCGGAAGCGGTGCTGCTCACCGGGAGGGCCGATCTTGCCGACGGCTTCGCTGACATTACCATCCAGTTCGTCTTTCGTGACGATCCATGTGTACTTGCTCACCGACCTGCCCCATATTTGTAATATCTGATAGTCCGATTATTCCTTGTATCGGACATGAACCGATGTGCATTAGATCACAACGGCGGGACTATCAGCATGGTACAAGTTCGAGCGCACGATGAATACCGAAACCGCTACCACATTCGTAAGCATTAGCCTTGCTGAAGGTGCGGACACGCCGCAGGCGGGAGTTGCCGATGGACTCATCAGATAGTGCCGCGCGCGCAGTCACCCCCCCGGCGGCTAAGGGTTTGACCCGGGCTCGCCGGTCCAGATGGCTGGTGACGGTGGCCGCCGCGCTCGCACTCGGCATCACCGCGCGCCTCGCGCTATCCAACGACGCCGGCATTCATCCTGCTCATCTGGTCGATGCCGACCTGCCCGAGATAGAGCGCTCGCTCGCCGGCGGCACCGACCCGAATGCACGCCATATCGACGGAGCCACCGCACTGCACCACCTGGTGACGGTCAGCGCTGATATGGGTACGGCCGGCAGGCGTATGAAGAAGGGCAAGATCTACTTCGCCGGCCAGTGGGGTGCAACGGGCCATCTCGCTGTAGCCGAGGCTCTGCTGAAGGCGGGCGCGGACGTCAACCTGCAAGACTCGGTGGGACAAACGGCCCTGCATATCGCGGCATTGACCGGTCACAGCGAAGCTACCCGCTTCCTCTTGGCGAACGGCGCCGATGTCAATCGACCGGATGAACGCGGGCGTTCAGCGATGGATATCGCACGTTGGACCACCACCGACGAGGCGATCGCGGAGATGTCCGCCGCGACGGGCGAAGACATCAGTGCACGCGCAGTGCGCGCGCGCGCGAGCGCGGTCATGCAACTCCTGAAAGCGTACGGCGCCCGCTGAAGCGCTAGCCATCGTCACGCAGACTCTGCTCGCGCCGCAGTTCTTTCAACCGGGCTGCGACGCGTGCATTCAGGTAGTAGTCATCGCTCGGACTGCGCTGCGCACGCTCGAGGTGAAAAACCGCCTGGCCCAGTCTTCCATTCAGATAGTGATGCTCGGCGAGCGCGGCCCGGGCCGCCGTCTGGCGTCCTTCGCGCTCATGCGCTTTGGCCAACAGGTGAAACGCCCTGGCATCACTGCCCTGTGCGCGTACGTAGGCCTCCAGCACCTCTGAGGCCCGGGCAGGCCGGTTTGCATCCATCCACAGGTCGGCAAGTCCAAACGTCATCAGCCGGTCGTTCAGGTACACGCGCAAAGCCTCGCGGTAGATTTCAAGGGCAGCCCGCGTCTCCCCGGTCTGGCGCAGCGCGCGCGCGTGCGCATCCTGATAGGCCAGCACCCGCGGGTGCTCTTTGGCCAGGCGCGCCAGAATAGGGCGTGCCCTGGCGTAACGTTCCTGGGCGAGAAGCGCGAGCGCCAGACCATACTGGTTCACTTCGGGTCGAGCCCCGGAACCGTCTGCGATCCGACGCTGAAATCCATCGAGCGCCTTCGCCGGGCCATTGATCAGGACTTCGAGCTTGGCCCGAACGCGGAGGAATCCGGCCGAGTCGGGGTACTGTTTGTAGCTGTGCCGCGCGGCGCGGGCGCGGCTCTCGGCGATACGGGCACTGGTCACCGGATGAGTCGACAGGAACTCCGGAGGTTGCCGGTAGTAGCGGCTGGCCTCCTGCAGCCTCGCAAAGAACGTGGCCATGGCGCCCGGATCGAAGCCCGCTTTGCTGAGCGTGCGGATACCAACCCGGTCCGCCTCGTATTCGTTTGCACGAATTGCATCGAGCTGACCTTGAGCCTGTGCGCCGATCACGGCCGCCGTCGCCGCACCGCCAGCCTGTGCATCCTGCGACCCGATGACGATCGCGGCCAGCAAACCAGCCAGCACCGGAATGCTGTAGCGACTCTGTAGTTCGAAAGAGCGGGCGATGTGCTGCTGCGTCACGTGCGCGATTTCGTGAGCTACCACCGCGGCCAGTTCACTTTCGCTTTCCACGGCCACCAGTAACCCGGTGTTCAGGCCGATCACGCCGTTCGGACCGGCGAAGGCATTGATCACAGGGTCCGAAACGACGACGAAGGTAAACGGGCGCGCCGGCGCGTCGCTCGCCGCCGCGAGCCGGAAGCCGAGTGCGTTCACGTACGCGTCGACCTCAGGGTCTTCAAGGATTTCAGTAGAAGCGCGAATCTCGCGGAGAAACGCATCGCCCAGACGCTGTTCATCGTTGCTGGTGAAGACACTGCCAGACGCGTCGCCGAAGTCTGGCAGCTTGATGCTCGTCTGGCCGTGCCCCGTGCCAGGCAGCCCACAGCAGAGCACCGCCACGACCGAGACTGCCACGCGAAGCCGACGGACCAAGGGGTGTGTCATAACAGTTCCGGCTTGCGTTGCAGCGCCCTCATGAGATGCTTGGAACCAACGTGCGCACCGAGGTTCCGGGATCGGCCAGCCACCCGGCCAGACAGGACCACCGATCGATTCCCGACCGCCGCGCCAGTATCGCAAACTTCGCGCGCGAGGTAGCCCAGGCAACGCTACCTGATGCAACTCACGAGTCCACGCTGAACGGGTCGAATGTTCGCCCCGGAGTCTCCATATTGACGCCATCTGGCGGGCTTTGCCGACGGCGACTGGTCTGCGGGCACGCCTCGCTGGCGCGGCCTGACAGCAACTGATGGAGGAAACGGTTTGGCACGAGCAGCCTTCTATGCACAGTCGGGAGGCGTCACCGCGGTCATCAATGCCAGCGCCTGCGGCGTCATCGAAACCGCGCGCCAGCACCCGGAGACATTCAGCACAGTCCTCGCCGGACGCGACGGAATCGTCGGCGCTTTGGCCGAGAACCTGATCGACACGGGGATGGAGAGCGCCGCTCGCGTCGAGGCGCTTCGCCACACACCGGGCGGTGCGTTCGGCTCCTGCCGATACAAGTTGGGAGACCTGCAAGGTCAGCGCGACGAGTATCTTCGCCTGCTGGAAGTGTTCGCCGCGCACGATGTCGGGTACTTTTTCTACAACGGCGGTGGCGACTCGCAGGATGCGACGCACAAGGTCGCTCAGTTCAGCCGGGAATTTGGCTATCCGATCCAGGCGATAGGCATACCGAAGACCGTCGACAACGACTTACCCCGCACCGACTGCTGCCCCGGTTTCGGTTCGATCGCCAAGTACGTAGCGACCTCGATTCGCGAAGCGGCTTTCGACGTTGCATCGATGGCAGCCACGTCAACCCGAATCTTCATTCTCGAAGTCATGGGCCGTCATGCGGGATGGGTAGCCGCGGCGGGCGCCCTTGCGCAGCGCGGTCCTGGCGACGCACCCCATCTCGTCGTCATGCCGGAGGTGCCGTTCGAACGTGCCCGATTCATGGAACGCGTCGCGCGCAGTGTCGAAGAGCACGGGTACTGCGCCATGGTGGTCTCCGAGGGCGCGCGTTACGCGGATGGCAAGTTCGTTGCTGACGCTGGCCAGGTCGACCGCTTTGGCCATACGCAGCTTGGCGGCATCGCGCCGGCCATCAGCGCGATGATCAACGCGGATCTCGGTATCAAGAATCACTGGGCGGTCGCCGACTATCTGCAGCGCTCCGCGGCACACCTCGCCTCAGCCACAGACGTGGAGCAGGCGTACGCGGTCGGGCAACACGCCGTCGAGCTTGCACTGCAGGGGGCGAACGACGTCATGACCACCATCGAGCGCCTGTCGGACTCGCCCTACCGCTGGACGGTGGGTCACGCACCGCTCGCGTCGGTCGCCAACACGGAACGGGTCTTGCCGCGTGCTTTCATCAGTGCCGACGGTTTCGGCATTACCGAAGCATGCCGACGCTATCTGGCGCCTCTCATCATGGGGGAGGCCACACCGCCATACCGGGACGGGCTACCCGATTACGTGACGTTGGAGAACCATCAGGTACCGAAGCGCCTGCCGGAACGCTCGACGTAAGGGCGCGAGAGCGGTCACGAAAATGCGGTCAGACCGTGCAGCCGCGCAACTCGCACAAACGAACGGGCCGTCGCTGCGGCCCGTTCAGCATACGTGCACACGGCGGTCGGGACGACTCGCCGTGACCTCCGGGATTGCTACACCAGCAGCGGCGCGATCACCAGACTGACGATGGCCATGACGTTGATGAGAATGTTCATCGACGGGCCCGACGTGTCCTTGAAGGGATCGCCCACGGTGTCGCCGACAACCGCTGCGGCGTGGGTATCCGTGCCTTTGCCGCCAAGGTTGCCTTTTTCAACGTACTTCTTGGCGTTGTCCCAGGCGCCGCCGGCATTCGCCATCGTCAAGGCGAGCAGCACACAGCCGAGAAGCGCACCGCCCAGCATGCCGCCGAGCGCCTCGGCACCGATACCGAATCCGACGACCCAGGGTGCGGCAACTGCCAGCACGCCCGGCATGACCATCTTCTTCAAGGCGGCATCGGTGGCAATCTCGACGCAGCGCGCTGTGTCGGGCTCTGCCTCGCCTTCCAGAAGACCTGAGATCTCCCGAAACTGCCGCCGGATTTCCTCGATCATCTCGAATGCGGCGTCACCGACCGCGGTCATCGTCATGGCTGCGATCAGAAACGGCAGCAGGCCGCCGATGAACAGGCCGATCAGCACTTCGGGTGTACCGAGGTCGAGGGCGAAGTCCGGATTCCCGCGGCTGACCGTTTCGACGTACGCAGTGATGATGGCAAGCGCCGCAAGTGCCGCCGCACCGATCGCGAAGCCTTTGCCGATCGCCGCGGTGGTGTTGCCGAGTTCGTCCAGCGAGTCGGTAATCTTGCGGGTGTCTTCGCCGAGACCGCCCATCTCGGCGATACCGCCAGCGTTATCAGCCACCGGGCCATAAGCGTCGATGGCCATCGTGATGCCCACCGTTGCGAGCATGCCAACAGCCGCGATGCCGACGCCGTACAGACCAACGAGTTGACTCGACACCGCGATGATGACGCAGATGGTCAACACCGGGATCACGACGGACTGCATGCCGATCGCAAGGCCAGAAATGATCACCGTCGCCGGACCGGTCTGGCCAGCCCGCGCGATGTGGCGCACCGGCCCGGCCGCCGTGAAGTACTCCGTCACGAGCCCGATCACGATACCGCCGACTGCGCCGATGAACACGGCCACCCAGATCTTCGCGCTGACATCGATCCACTCGATCACGAGGAACGAAGCGACGATGAAGATGACAGTGGTCGAAATAGTGCCGATGCGCAGCGCGACTTCAGGCGACTTGGCAGCGAAAACACGAACCAGCTGGATGCCGATAATCGAGCAAATCAGGCCGGTCGAAGCCAGCGCCAGAGGCAGGAACATCAATGCTTCGCGCGCACCCAGATCCGCGATCACGGCAGCGCTCATGGTCGCAGCCATCGCGAGGCAGGCGATCATGGCGCCGCAGTACGATTCGAAGATGTCGGAGCCCATGCCGGCGACATCACCGACGTTGTCACCCACGTTGTCCGCGATCACACCGGGATTGCGGGGGTCATCTTCCGGGATACCGGCTTCGATCTTGCCGACCAGATCGGCGCCAACGTCAGCACTCTTCGTGAAGATGCCGCCGCCGACGCGCGAGAACAGTGCGACGGACGAAGCGCCCATACCGAAACCGTGAATAGCTTCAGCGGAGTGGGGGTCTGCGCCGAACAGCAGGTAGAGCACGCCCAGACCGAGCAAACCCATCGACGCAACCGCGAGCCCCATGATCGAACCGCCGAAGAAAGCGACCGTCAGAGCTGCTTCCGGGCCGCTCGTGTGCGCGGCCGTCGTGGTACGCACGTTGGCGCGCGTCGCGGTGCTCATACCGATGTAGCCTGCCGCGCCGGAGCACAGTGCACCTACGATGAAGGCGAACGCGGTTTTCCAACCGAGGAAGCCCCACAACACGACGACCAGCACGATGCAGAACATCAGCAGGAATTTGTACTCGCGCCGCATGAACACCATCGCACCGAGGTGAATCTGGTCGGCGATCTGCGCCACCTTGGATTCACCGGCCGGGTATTCCTTGACCTTGCCGTAGATGATGTAGGCCACGATCAGGCCCACAACGCCGAACAGCGTTGGAATCAGGCCGCTCGATTCCATCGGTTATCCCCCTTTTGATAGAGAAGTTGATACTGAAAGGTATAAGGTGTGGCGCGCTCGGACGCTTGCGCAGATGGCACGCGGGAGGATGGCAGCCTCGACAGGGCACGCGAACTTAACCGCGCATTTATAGCGATTTGCTGGTACAAACGCAATCTGCTGCAGCGCACCAACCATGCCAGCCCCGCGGCTCGGCAGCCAGGGCAATACTCAAACGTGAAAATTGCGGTCATTTCAGACACCCATGACCACATCCCCCTCTTGCGCCGCGGCGCCGCAGATGCAGTCGAACAGGGCGCTGACGCGATCCTGCATTGCGGCGACATCGTGGCGCCCAGCACCCTGGAAAAGCTGATCGCCTACGACGTTCCAGTGCATGCGATCCACGGCAATAATCAAGGCGATGCATACGGTTTTACGCGATTGGTGAGCCGCCGGGATCATCGGGTGACCTACTACGGCCAGGATGCCGATATCGAATTGGGGGGGCGCCGGATCTTCGTCGTCCACTTCCCGCATTACGCACGTGCGATGGCGGCAACGGGCGACTACGACCTGGTGTGCTGTGGCCATACCCACGCTGAAGAGGCCTATCAGCAGGACAACCTCCACGGTGGCAGCACTCTCGTTCTGAACCCGGGAACGCTCGGCGGCGTGGCGGCATCAGCGACTTACGCGCTGGTCGATCTGCACTCCCTGCGATACGAATTTCGTGAGATCGGCAACAGTGCGTAAGCGCGTGCGAACCCGCCGATCGTAGCCGACCGATGACCCGGGACCGATGACCGACAACAGCCCGCACAAGAACGCTTCCGGCTTTCAGCGTATCGTCAAGGCGTTCCTGTATTCGGTAGACGGGCTCAAGTCGGCAATTGCCGTCGAACAGGCGTTCAGGCAGGAACTGCTGCTGGCCGCCATACTGATACCGGTCGCGTTCGCACTCCCGGTTTCGCTGACCCAGTCAGCGATCCTCGTCATGAGTATCATGGTGGTACTGATAGCGGAGCTGGTGAACTCGGCGATCGAGGCCGCCATCGACCGAATCTCGCTCGAAAAGCATCCCCTGGCAAAGCGGGCCAAAGACGTGGGCAGCGCAGCGGTACTGCTAGCCCTGCTCAACGGCGGAGTCGTCTGGCTGTTGATCCTCTGGGACGCCTTCGGCGCGTGACCGTGCGTCAGTGCGGCATTCCCACGGAGGATTTGACCCCCTCGGCTTCAAGACCAGAGCCGCACACCATGACGTGCCAGCATTGAGCAGGTCTCGTGAACGGGCAGCCCCATGACGGCGCTGTAGCTGCCGTCGAGGTGGCTGACGAACATCGCGGCCCGACCCTGGATGGCGTAACTCCCGGCCTTGTCGAACGGCTCACCGGTATCGCAGTAGGCGCTGGCTTCCGCGCTCGACAGCATACGAAACGTCACCGTCGAGGCGACGCACAGGCTTTCAGCCGGTTCAGCGATCGCGATGGCCGACAGCACCTCGTGGGAGCGGTCCGACAAGATCGCGAGCTGGGCCAACGCGTCGTCGCGGTCGCGCGGTTTGCCGAGGATCCGGTCATCGACCACGACCGCGGTGTCGGCGCCGAGCACCGGGAGTCGGGGGCGCGTGACTTTTGCCGAACCGGCGCGGGCCTTTTCCGCCGCCATGCGCAGCACGTAGTCGAGCGGCATTTCCTCCGGATGGGGCCGCTCATCGATATCGACGTCCACAACTTCGAAGCGAAGTCCAACCTGAGCGAGAAGTTCGCGGCGACGCGGAGAGCGGGACGCGAGGATCAGCTGCGGTTCCAGATCGGGTCGGCGCGAGGACATCGTGTGGCTGCCTAAGCGCGGTGATATGGATGGTTGTTCAGCATCGACCACGCACGGTAGAGCTGCTCGGCGAGTACTATGCGCACCATCCCGTGTGGCAACGTTAGCGGGGAAAGGCTCCACATCATGTCCGCCGACTTCTTGAGACTGCTGTCCAGCCCGTCCGCCCCACCGATCACCAAAGCCACGTCCTGCCCGGACCCCATCCAGCCGTTCAGCTTGTTTTTCAGTTGTTCGGTACTCCACGCGGTACCACGCTCATCGAGCGCAACCAGCAGCCCACCGCGCGGCAGCCGGCCCCGCAGGGCGTCGGCTTCGGCCACTTTGCGCTCAGCCGGAGCACGTGCACGGTCGCGGGCGGAGAGCTGTACCTCGGCAAGTTCAAGCTGGCATTCGCGCGGCATGCGCCGCGCGTATTCGTTGTAGCCAGCGCTGACCCACTCGGGCATCCGTGTTCCCACGGCAACGATGTGCACGCGCATCAGTGGTCACCGCAGAGCACGCGCCCGCTAAGGAGCGGTGGCGGCATCCTCGACGCTGCCACCGGGGGGTTGGGTCCACAACTTCTCGATCTGATAGGTCTCACGGCTGGTCGGATTCATGACGTGCACTACAACATCACAGAGGTCGACCAGTACCCACTCGGCGTCGCGCTCACCTTCGATGCCGAGCAGCGTGACACCGCCTTCCTTCGAGCGTTTTTGCAGATTCTCTGACAAAGCCCGAACCTGCCGTCCCGAAGTGCCGCTCGCGACTACCATGTAGTCGGTCACCGTCGTCAGCTCGCGCACGTCGAGCACCTTGATGTCGACGGCCTTCAATTCGTCGAGCGCGTCGACGGCGAGTTGCAAAATGGCGTCAGGAGTCGGGCTGTCGGAGCTAGCTGGATGCATAGAGTTGCTCGTTTTTGATGATGTCGATGACGGCATCGGGAACCAGAAAGTCAGGCGAACGGCGTCGGCTCACCAACGTGCGTATGCGAGTGCTCGAAATGTCGAGAACCGGCACTTGCCCAAGGAGAACCGCGCCATGGGTTGTGGTCCGCAGCCGTTCCGGGCCCAGGACCTCGTGGCCACGCAGCAAGCGGGCGACCTCGGGCCCGTAGTCGGCCGTCGCGCCCGGCCGCTGCACGACGCAAAGGTGTGCAAAGTCGAGAATTTCCCGCCACCTGTGCCAGTGGTGGAGCATCAGGAACTGGTCCATTCCAATGATCAGGCAGAGCGATGCATTCGGTAGCTCCGCGCGGAGTGCCTCGAGGGTGTCTATCGTATAGGAAGGCCCGTCGCGTTCGAGTTCCCGCGTATCGACCTCGAGCAGCGCAATGCCCGCACTGGCGGCCGTCAGCATCCTCAGGCGCTGAGTGTTGCTCGCTTCGGGCGCTTCGCGATGCGACGGCACGCCTACCGGCACCAGGCGCACCGATGTCATGCCGACGAGGTCTGCGAGTTCCAGGGCAACGCGAAGATGGCCGTTGTGCACGGGGTCGAAAGTGCCGCCCAACAGGCCGATCACATGCATCCGCAGAGCCGGCGTGAAGGATTCACGACGCTCCTGTCACGTGCGCACATGCCCGTCGCCGAACACCACGTACTTCTGCGACGTCAGCCCCTCGATGCCAACCGGACCGCGCGCGTGGATCTTGTCCGTGCTGATGCCGATTTCGGCCCCGAGCCCGTACTCGAAGCCATCAGCGAACCGCGTCGAGGCGTTGACCATCACGGAGCTGGAATCGACGTCGGTCAGGAACTGCCGTGCGCGTGCAAAGTTCTCGGTCACGATCGCGTCGGTATGCTGCGAACCGTAATTCGCGATGTGTTCAACGGCCTCTTCGTAGCCATCCACAACCCGAATCGCGATGATCGGCGCGAGGTATTCCTCATGCCAGTCTGCGTCGGTGGCGGGGCGAACGTCTTCGAGCAGCATCTGCGTCCGGGCGCAGCCGCGCATTTCCACACCGGCCTCCCGATAAGCGGCGGCGATAGGCGGCAGCATATCGCTCGCGACGACCGCGGACACCAGCAGGGTCTCGGCCGTGTTGCAGGTACCGTAACGCTGCGTCTTGGCGTTTACCGCGACGGCCAACGCTTTGGCAGCATCCGCGTCGTCATCGACGTAGACGTGACACACGCCGTGCAGATGCTTGATCACAGGCACGCGCGCGTCGTTACTGATCCGTTCGATAAGGCCCTTGCCACCGCGCGGCACGATCACATCGACGTACGCATCCATCGCGACCAGCGCGCTGACGGCGGCGCGGTCCGTCGTCTCGATGACCTGCACAGCGTCTGGAGGCAAGCCCGACGCATCCAGCCCGGCTCGGATACAGGCCGCGATCGCCTGATTCGAATGCACCGCCTCCGAACCGCCCCTGAGAATTGTGGCGTTGCCGGATTTGAGGCAGAGCGCAGCCGCATCAGCGGTCACGTTCGGACGTGATTCGTAAATGATGCCGACGACACCGAGCGGGACCCGCATGCGTCCGACTTGAATGCCCGTCGGGCGATACCGCAGGTCCGTGATCTCGCCGAGCGGGTCGGGCAAACCAGCCACTTCGCGAAGTCCTGCAGCCATCGTCGCAATCCGGGCGGGGGTGAGACGCAACCGGTCGGCCAGCGCCGCGTCCAGGCCACTGGCCGTACCGGCGTCGACATCGCGGTCGTTAGCCTCCAGAAGTGCGCCTTCGCGTGCCATGATCGCGTCCGCGATCGCATGTAATGCCGCCACCCGCTCGGCTGACGAACAACGTGCCAGGCGTCGCGAGGCCGACCGCGCGCGCTCCCCGAGCTGCATCATGTAGGCGTTGAGGTCGAATGCTTTGTCCATCGTCTACCGCACCATGGCGCCAAGGCGTCGCGCCGGCCGTACAACTGCCACTATTCTCGCACACTGGTGCATGCGAGGCGTCTCCCGGGCAGGCCACGCGCACCCGGCAACTCCCCTAGCGACGCACGCCATCGACCAACACGGCGGCGCCAGCGACCCGCAGACACAGCAGTTCAATCAATGCCCACGGGTCGTCGGGACTCATGCCTTTTCCGGCGCGATCGATGTGATGGGCCTGCCGCAGAAAACCATACCAGGCCGTTTGCGGATGCCGGCGAACGGCCGCCTGCACTATCGCCCGGCGCTGCCGCCAGACGCCTAACGAGCGGTCGCCGAACACCGACGCGGCAGCTTCGCCGGCGTGCAGCCGAGTCGCGATGCCGGCCACGGCCCGCAGCATCCAGGCCAGCGTGCCTACCAATGGTGGTAACGGGGCCTTCTCGCGCGCCAGCGCCCGAACGATCCGGACGGTTCGTCCGGTGTGGCCTTCCAACATCGCATCGACCAGAGCAAACCCATCGTAGCGGGCCCCCTCACCGGAGGCGTGCATTACGGCGTCCACATCCACCGTGCCTTGCGCTGCCAACAGCGCCAGCAACGCCGTGCTCTGCGCCGCAGCGACCAGATTGCCTTCCGTACGCTCGGCCAGCAAGGTCGCCGCCTCGGCCGTCGCGGTGACACCATGTCCGGCAAAGCGCGTCTGTATCCAGCCCGGTAACTCGCCAGGGCCAACCGGCCAGAATTCAACACACACCGCCTGCGCGGACATCGACTTGTACCAGGCACTGCGTTTGGCCGATCCATCGAGACGCGGCGAGGTAACCAGGATGACATCGGGGCCAGAGAGCCCGGCGAGCTGCGCGAGCGCCGCGCCGCCGTCTTTGCCGGGCCGCGCGGAATTCAGGCGAATCTCGATGAGGCGCTGCTCGGCGAACAAGGAAGGCGACGCCGCGTCGGCGAGGATCATCGTCCAATCGAGATCGCGGTCAGCGGCGAATACCAGACGTTCCTGGCAACCGCTCGACAGGGCGCGCGCGCGCACCGCGTCGGCCGCCTCGCCTCGCTGAAACAGCTCGTCTCCGGCCAGCAGATAGCAAGGCGCGAGCTCCCGCTCGAGCGCCCGCGAGAGCTCAGCTGCGCGTAGCTGCATCGGGCCGCGCCCCGCCAGCGGCGCCTGCGACAGTTCGCCGCGCCGACCCCCGTATCACTGCTTCAACAGAGCGCGCAGCCGGCGGATGATCTGTTGGATACCATCGCGACGCATCTCTTCGCGCAGCACACCTTCTTCCCGGCTCTTGCCAATGACGGCGTCTGCGTCGAAAACGAAATCACGCTTCAGCTGCAGGGTCTGTCGACGCACCATCGGCTTGCCCTCGGAATCGACGAGCCCGAACTGGGCGCTGTAAGCGAGTTCGTACTCCCGCGCTTTACCGGTGTTCGGATCGATCGTCAGAACGCGGCGGTCGTAACGCTCGTTCGCTACCGTCAGAACCGCGTCGGCCGGTGCCTTGGGGTCCTTGACTACCTGAACGCCGCCGTCGGTCAGGAACACGCCCAAGATGTCCCGGGTCGTGGTGTTCGCGGCCTCGACGCGAACCGCATCGACCCCTTCCAGCTTGGCTCCGCCGCGCAGCTGAAAGCCACAGCCAGCGAGCAAGCTCGCAGACAGGCCGACCACCACGAGAGTCTTGAGCGTTGACCAGCGCATCCGAATTCTCCAAGCGCACCGCGCAGTTGTCAGGGACTGCTGTTCCCGTGAGGCGGGCCGCTGCAGGGCCGCCGCATGAAGGCTCAGCGGACCCTAATGCTACACCACTACATTGACGAGCTTACCGGGAACGACGATGACTCGTTTCACCGCCTGTCCGGCGACGAAGCGCTGCACGTCATCGTTTGCGAGCGCCGCCGCCTCGACCGCTTCGCGCGACGCGTCAGCCGGAACGTCCACCCGCCCGCGGAGCTTCCCGTTGACCTGCAAGACCAGCTGCATCGACGCACTTTGCATGGCGCTCTCGTCAGCGACCGGCCAACGCGCGTCGATCACCGGCTCGTCACGGCCGAGGGCTTGCCAGAGTACGTGCGCCGCGTGCGGGACGATCGGCGCCAGCATCGCCACGATCGCCTCCAGCGCCTCGCCGCGCACACCGCGGCCAGCATCGGAACTGTCATCGTGCCGCGCGACCGCGTTGGTCAGCTCCATGACCGCAGCGATGGCCGTATTGAATGTGTATCGCCGTCCCACATCGTCGCTCACCTTCGCGATCGTCTGATGCACCAGGCGCCGCAGCGCAGTATCCGGTTCGGACAGGTTCGCGGTCTCGACGGCAGGCGCCGCGCCTGCGGCAACGTGGTCGTGGACCATCCGCCAGAGTCTCTTCAGGTACCGCGACGATCCTTCGACCGCAGAGTCGGACCATTCGAGCTTCTGATCTGGCGGTGATGTAAACATCATGTAGAGACGCACGGTATCCGCGCCGTAACGGTCGACCATGTCCTGAGGGTCGACGCCGTTATTCTTCGATTTGGACATCTTCTCTACGCGGCCGACCGTGACGGGTTCACCGTCATCTTTGAGACGGGCACCGACGACCTTGCCGCGATCGTCGCGTGCGATCTCGACGTCGCGCGGTGCATACCAGGTACGTACCTTGCCGTCGTCACGATAGTAGGTTTCCGATACGACCATCCCCTGAGTCAGCAGGTTCGTGAAGGGTTCGTCGTTCTCGACAAGCCCTTCATCGCGCATCACGCGGTACCAGAATCGCGAATAGAGGAGATGCAGAACGGCGTGTTCGATGCCGCCCACATACTGGTCGACCGGGAGCCAGTACTTGGCCCGCTCATCGAGCATATCCTCGGAATCGGGGCAGGCGAACCGCGCGTAGTACCAAGACGATTCGGCAAACGTATCGAGCGTATCGGTCTCGCGCCGGGCCGGTTTACCGTCGAGGGGCGAGACCGTCTCGATGAACTCCGGCATGCCGTTCAGCGGTGACCCGTGACCTACGTGTGCGACATCCTCTGGCAAGACCACCGGCAGATCAGATTCGGGTACCGGCACCGAATCGCCGTTGTCCAGCGTGATCATCGGCACCGGACAACCCCAGTAGCGCTGCCGCGAGACGCCCCAGTCGCGCAGGCGAAAGTTGACCTGTTCTTCCCCGAGGTCGCGTTCAGCCAGCCACGCCGCGATCCGCTGTTTGGCCGCGGCCGAGTCCAGGCCGTCGAACTCGCCCGAGTTGACGACTACACCGTAATCGACGTAGGCCTCGGCCTGAATATCGACGTCCGCGCCATCAGCCGGTGCGATCACCTGCACGATCGGCAAGCCGTAGGCAGTCGCGAAAGCATGGTCGCGCGAGTCGTGTCCCGGCACCGCCATGACAGCGCCGGTGCCATACCCCATCAGCACAAAATTCGCGACCCACACGGGCACCTTCTCGCCTGTTACGGGGTGCACGACGTGGATCCCGAGCGGCATGCCGCGCTTTTCCATCGTTTCGATGGCAGCGAGCGAGGTTCCACCGCGACGGCATTCGTCGATGAACGCGGCAATTTCCGGACTGCTCTCGCCAGCGGCCAAAGCGATTGGATGCGTGGCGGCCACCGCCATGTAGGTCACGCCGAGCAGCGTATCTGCACGCGTCGTGTAAACGTTGAGCGGACCGCTGCCATCGGCGAGTTCAAACGTGATCTCAGCGCCCTCCGAGCGCCCGATCCAGTCGCGCTGCATCTTCAGTACTTCGGCGGGCCAACCGGGCATCTCGTCGAGAGCGTCGTGCAGTTCCTGCGCGTAGTCGGTGATCTTCAAGAACCAGTGTGGGATTTCGCGGCGCTCCACGAGCGCGCCGGAACGCCAGCCACGCCCTTCACTGTCGACCTGCTCATTCGCGAGCACGGTCTGCTCGACGGGGTCCCAGTTCACTTCCGCGAGGCGCTTGTACATCAGGCCCTTTTCGGCCATCCGGGTCAGCAGCCACTGTTCACCCTTGTAGTAGTCGGGCTTGCACGTCGCGAGTTCTCGATCCCAGTCGTAGGCGAAGCCCATACGCTGGAGCTGGCCCTTCATGTAGTCGATGTTCTCGTAGGTCCACTTCGCAGCCGGGACGTTGTTCTGGATCGCCGCATTCTCCGCCGGCAGGCCAAAGGCGTCCCAGCCCATCGGCTGCAGCACGTTCTTGCCGAGCATGCGCTGGTAGCGGGAGATCACGTCACCGATCGTGTAGTTGCGCACGTGCCCCATGTGCAGCCGTCCGCTCGGATACGGAAACATCGACAGACAGTAGAACTTCTCACGCGATGGATCTTCAGTAACCTTGAACGCATCGGTTGCGTTCCAGAACTCCTGTGCCTCGCGCTCAACGCGCTGGGGGTCGTATTGTTCGTCCATCAGTGTCTGTCTTTCTTCTACCGGGCCGTGTCCAGTTGTGGTGTCGACGCTCCGAGCCGGGCCTCAAGCGTCGTAGCCAGTCTCGTACGCGTAGTCGAACGAGTCGTAATAAAGATGATCGAGATCGAGTCCGACGTCTACGAAATGACCGCGCACGGCGTTGATCATGACGGGTGGGCCGCTCGCATAGACGTCATGGCCCGACAGATCCTCAAAATCTTCCAGCACCGCCTCGTGTACGAAACCGGTGCGCCCGTTCCAGTCTTCGCCGTCCGGATCCGACAGTACTGGCACGTAGCGAACCTGCGAGTGCTGCGCGGCCCAACGCCTCGCGCGCTCGTCGCGATAGAGGTCTCGCGCACTGCGCACGCCCCAGTACAGATGCAGTTCGCGTTTGTCCGCAGCCGCTATCGCACCTTCGATCAAAGCCTGCATCGGCGCAAACCCCGTGCCGCCGGCGACCAGTATGGCCGGACGCGGTTCGTCGCGTAGGAAGAAGCTCCCGAGCGGACCATGGATGCGCATGAGCGCGCGTACCTTCAGTCCGTCGAAGACATGTCCCGAGAATGCGCCGCCGGGCACATGGCGTATGTGCAGTTCGAGCAGTTCGTCCGCCTGCGGAGGGTTCGCGAGCGAAAACGCGCGCCGGCGACCGTCGCGCAAGATGATCTCTATGTACTGACCCGGCAGGTACCGTAAGCGCTCGGTGGCCGGCAACTTAAGCCCCATGCGCATGACATCGTGCGCGAGCTTCTCCAGCTCCATCACCCGTACCGGCAGCGTGCGTACCTCAGCCACCTGCCCGGCGTCCAGTTCCTCGACATCGAGCTTGAGGTCGCTGGCAGCATGCGCCTGACAGAGCAACGCCTCCCCCCGCGCGCGCTGCCGACCATCCAGGCCGCCCGGCTCACCCGCCGGATAGTCGATTTGACCTTCGAGGATCTTGCCCCTGCAGGAGCCGCACGCGCCGTTGCGGCATCCGTACGGGATCAGGATACCGTGGCGCATCGCCGCATCGAGTACCGACTCGGCCGGTGATGCGTCGAATTGACGACCGCTGCGCTGGAGGTGAACGGAGAAATTCATTGACGCCAGGAAGCCGCGCCTAAACCCGAAATTCTCTCAGGGAAGCGGACGGCGCGCCAGTCGGACAAGGCGCTGGAAACGACGTCGAATTCAGCTTTCCGGCAGGCTGCGCTTGCTGTTCAGCCAACGGAGCAGCGGCTGCCACAATTCGAGTTCGTGCGCGACCAGCGACGGCGCCAACTCAAAGATCCCCAGGCCACGCTCGGCGGCCTTGACGTATGCCTGGCTCTGACGCAGCACGGTGGTAAACGGCAGGCGGCGCCCATTCGGGAGTTTCAGGCTGCGCAGGTACTCTTCGAGCAGTACACGGTTCGGGGACAGCTCGCGTACGCGGTTCGCAACCGTGGCGATGCGGATCTGGGCATTGTTCACGCGCGATAAGCTCATCAGCTCATCGTAGAACCGGGCCAGCGCACGTAGATCGATGGCAGAAGGGACGACCGGAACCAGTGCCGACTGCGCGCGCCGAAGCAGCTCAGACAGGTCGCGGCCCTGGGCTCCGGCCGGGGCGTCCATGATCAGAACTTCGGTATTCCGCGGGATGCGCGTACTGCCGTCGGCCGCATAGACGCCGTCGATCGGCGCGCGCGTGTCTCCGCGCTCGGCCAGCCAGTCCGTGGCCGACCCTTGCGGATCCAGATCCAGCAATGTCGTGCGATGCCCCTTGAGGGCGTAATAGACGGCTAGATTGGTGGCCAGCGTCGTCTTGCCACTTCCGCCTTTCGGATTGAGGACGAGAACGGACCGCATGCGGAACTCCATTGCTTTCGCAGCGCGCTTCCAGTATAGCAGCGGCCCCGTAGGCTGCCGGACGTCGCGGAACGATAGGTGTGGCTCGCAGCAGCATCTATCCCTTTATGGATACGTGACACGCGCGGCGGCTCGGTCACCCATGCCCCCGAACTACAGTCGGAGCGCCCGGACACGGTGTTTCAGCTCATTAAGGTTTCCGCTGCCGGGCGGGCCGTAGCGAATTCGTTCGTAGGCATCGATTACGGCACCGATATCATCAGCCGCTGCTGGTAGCGCGAGCGCGGCCCTGGCACCAAAATCACGTGGTCCCTCATGGCTGAAACGCTCCACTCCATGGCGGGCGAGTCGCCGGGAAAACCGCCGGTACAGCCGCGCCACCGGGTCGACCGGCTCCCGTCGCCGCCACATCCAGAGCGTCACCAAAAGCAGAGCGAGAAACGCCGCGGCGATAAAAATGAGCCCTATATCGCGCCACGACTTGACGTCGAAACCGAGCTCACGAAGAAACTCGCGCTGACGTTCCGGTCCATAACCCAGAATCCACTGGTTCCAGGTGTTGTCCACGGTGTCCCAAGCCTGCTGCACCTGCCACCACCAACGCCCGACGTCATCGCGGCGCGCCATGCCGAATACCGCGTCCGTGCTGCTGTCCGGCAGCGCCGCATCGACACCGCGGTCGATGCGCGCTGGCGCGACGGCCGCGGTTGGGTCGACGCGCGCCCAACCCCGGTCCTCCAACCACACCTCCGCCCACGCATGCGCGTCGCGTTGACGAACAACCCAATAGTCACCGATCGCATTGCGCTCCGCGCCCTGGTAACCGGTGACCACCCTGGCTGGAATACCAGCGGCGCGCATCAACACTACGAACGCACCCGCGTAGTGCTCGCAAAACCCGGAGCGGGTCAGGAACAGGAATTCATCGACCGAATCCCCGTCGATGCGATCGGGCGTCAACGTGTATTCGAAGGGCTGCTCGCGGAAGAACGCGAGTGCCCGGTCGACGATCTCCTGTGGCGACGCCGCCTCCGCGCGCCACTTACGCGCCAGCGCCCGGGCGCGCGGATGAAACGGTTGTCGGAGCGCGAGCGCATGCCGGAGTTCCCGGGGCGTGGTCTGGCGATAGATGTAGTTCAGATACGAGCGCACGCCGTACTGGCGCAATTCGCGGATCGGTTCCTGCACGCGGATCTCCCCGGCCGTATTGAAATACGCGCGGTCCGGCAGTGTCGCGTTCATCTCCAGGGCAAACAGCCACCGGTGCTGGGTCGGCTCGAGGGTAACCACGTAGTCGACCGGGTCGCCGACGCGTTCGGTCAGGAATTGCGGTACCGCCGCTGACCCTTGCCGGTTTGCACGGGTCCATTCCAGACCGTCGAAGTTGTCGAGGACAGGGCCACGCCAGTACATGTCGGCGGCGCTCGGCGCCGGCCCCTGAAAAGTCACACGGAATGCCACGGCGTTCGAGCGGGACAGGTTCGAGATCTGACCGGGGCTCATCGACTCCGACAAACCGGTTACGCCGGCATGGGCGTCCTTGGGCAAACCCCACAGCGGACCTGGCAGCCTCGGAAACAGCACGAACGCGACCAGCATCAGCGGAACGGCCTGCGTCAGCAGGCTGCCAGCAACGCGCAGGCGCTGGCGCGGCGGCAGCTCGGAGTTACTGTGCTGAAGCGAGATCAGTGCTGACGTCGTCAGCACCGCCACGCACACCATGTAGAGCCCCATTAGGATCGACTGCGAATACAAGAAGTTGGTGATGATGAGGAAGTAGACGAGGAACAGAGCTACGTACGCATCGCGCGCGGTCCGCGTCTCCAGCAACTTCATGCCGGCGAGCAGCGCCAACAGAGCCACTCCGGGGTCGCGGCCCGCCAGCGAGCGATATTGAATCGACACCGCCACGAAGCTCGCCACCGCCAGCACGATCGTGACGGAACGCCCCGGGCTCCACTGCCCACGGCTGATGATCAGCCAGCGCCACGTCAGCAGACCGAGGAAAGCGCCAGAACACCAAAGCGGCATGCGCACCATATGGGGCACCATGACCGCGAGCACCGACAGCAGCAGCCACAACGTGTTCTCGCTGTTGGCCCGCCAGCTGTCGATTTCGAGATCAGGTCGCCTGGCCAAGGCCTCGCTCTCGCGTCACGAAACGCCGGTGCGGCGCCCCCGCGTACCTGCCCGTCACATGTGAGCCCGTCGCCGCGGGGCACGTTCGGCCGCGTCTACGCGACCACCGCCGCTTCGGTCTGTGGAGCACCTGTAGAACTGGTCTCATCATCAGCGGCCATACAACGCGAGCGCGCCGAGGCAGGCACTCAGATGTTGCGGTCCGGCGGCTGGCTCGAATTCGATCCCTGGCAGCGATAGTCCGTAACTGTGTCCCAGTCGGTCGGCCTGCACGGCCCAGACCGCCAGCTGCGAGATACGCGCCTCGGCACTGCCGCTGGTCGCGCGCCAGTCGAGCACCAGTTCCGCGCTGCTGCCGCCGAGCATTTCCTTTACGGGAAGCTCCTCCGATCGGGCCGCCGCCTTCCAGTGCACCATGCGCGGCGAGTCGCCCGGTTGATAGACGCGCAGCCCGGCAAAGTCATCCGTGCCGTGGGGCCCCTGGCCACCTTCACCCATACCGTCGCCGCCGAAGCTCGGCAGTAGCCGATCGCCAAGCAGCGCCGGATACACGAGCACCCGCAGCCCTGCTTCGACGACCGACCAGGCGCGAAACAGCCCCAACGGATAACGGTTTGAGATGACGACCGGCGGCAGCTGCATCCAGCCGCGCCGGTGGCTGGGTGCCGGCAGTTTCAGCTCGACGGTGTTAAACGCTGCAACGCCGGTGCGCAGCAGCGCATCGCGATCCTCACCTGATGCCTGGTCGGCGTAGCGGTAGCGCACCATCAGACCGGCGCGCGCCACAGAGCTTGGATTGCTGAGCTGCAGCCGGAGCGATGCGAGTTCTCCAGCATGCACCGGTGACGCCCGCGCCGCCTTCACGACCAGGCCGGCCTGGTTCCGGTAGGTATGCAAGATGGAGATGAGTGCCATCGAGCTCAGCAGAAAGGTGAGCAGATAGGCGAGGCTGTTGTTGTAGTTCACCGCGCCGATCAGCATCGCGAACAGGCAGCCGAACAACAACCATCCCACCCGGGTCGGCAGGATATACACGCGTTTTCGCGTCAATACGTACCCTTCGGCGGGCGAATCCGGTTCCGCCAGATCCATCGCTGGCGCGGCGGTGGTCAAGGCACGGGCACCTGCTGCAAAAGGTACTCGCCGAGCTCTCCCGCACTGCTTCGCTCACCGTCGCCAGCGGGCACTACGCGATGCCCGACGACAGCGCCGAACACGGACTGGATGTCCTCCGGGATAACATGATTGCGCCCGGCGAGGACTGCCCAGCTTTGCGCGGCCCGCAGCAAGGCGATGCCGCCACGCGGTGACAGACCTACCTCGAAGGCGGCGGAGCGGCGCGTGTACGCGAGCAGATCCTGAAGGTAATCCACCAGCGCCTCGGCCACATGTACCTTGGGCACCTGGGCCTGCGCGGCGCGGAGTTCGTCGAGTGACATCACCGGCGCCAGCTCTTTCAGGAGGTAACGCCGATCGGTCCCGAGCAGAAGTTCACGCTCGGCCGCGGCATCCGGATAGCCGAGTTCGAGACGCATCAGGAAGCGATCGAGCTGCGATTCCGGCAGATCGTAGGTGCCGATCTGTCGGGCCGGGTTCTGAGTTGCGATCACGAAGAACGGATCAGGCAGTTCGCGCGTATTGCCCTCGACGGTGACCTGCCGCTCTTCCATCGCTTCGAGAAGTGCGCTCTGCGACTTCGGCGTCGCCCGGTTGATCTCATCGGCCAGCAGCAGCTGGGTGAACACAGGTCCTGCATGAAACTCGAAGTCACCGTGCTCGCGCCGGTAGATCGAGACGCCGAGAATGTCAGCGGGCAGCAGGTCGCTGGTGAACTGGACGCGCGCCTGGTCCAGTCCTAGCGTCCGCGCGAGGGCTTGCGCCAACGTGGTCTTGCCGACGCCGGGGAGATCTTCTATGAGCAAATGCCCTCGCGCCAGCAGGCAGGTAAGAGCCAGTGACAGCTGGGAGCGTTTGCCGACGATGACCGTGGACAGCTGATCTAGCGCGGCCACAAACGGGGCGGCCGCTTCGGTGTTCGTTCCGGTCACCGTCGCGGCGGCCGATTTGAGATTGAATAGGCTCATGGTTCCCTTCGGCGAGGTGGATGTTCCTGTCCGTCGTGTCGACGGGCGGCCGGGGCCGCGCATTTCTCCAGTTTAGCGACCTCGACTGTCAGAAATTGCGTATTGGTTTGCAGGTCAGACCGTTGATGCTGTGCTAGGGTTTTGTAGCTGACCATTTTTTTCATTAGCGCGCAGATGCAAGACGCGGCCTCAACCAGTTCCGGACCGGTACGCCTGGGTAAATACGAGCTTCGCCGAGAAGTAGGGCGTGGCAGTATGGGTACCGTATATCTGGGCTATGACCCATTCGCGGACGAAAACGTTGCGATCAAGGTGGCCCATTCAGAGGCCATGCGGGACGGTCCGGAGCGCGGACGCTCGCGGAAACTGTTCTTCAACGAGGCCAAAGTGGCGGGGATGCTGAAGCATCCCAACATCGTAGAAGTCCGCGATGCGGGTGTGGAGGACGACACCTGGTTCATCGTCATGGAGTACATCCCTGGCGACCGGACGCTGCGCGATCACACGAAGCCCGATTCCCTGCTCCCGATCGAAGACGTCGTCAGAGCCATCTTCAAATGCGCCAAGGCCCTCGACCAGGCTCACCGCTCCGGTGTCGTGCACCGGGACATCAAGCCGCGCAATATCCTGTTGACTCCTGACGGTGACATCAAGATCGGTGACTTTGGCATTGCGCTTATCACCAAACTGGAAGCGACCGACACGCAGGTGGACGGCTACCTCGGTTCGCCGCTCTATATGTCACCCGAACAGATCGGCATGGGCAACGTCACGAATCAGGCGGACATCTGGTCTCTTGGCGTGGTCATGTACGAATTGCTGACCGGACATCACCCGTTTGCGGCGAACAGTCTGCCGAGCATCATCCACCAGATCACCACGCAGCCCTACGTTCCGATCAACGAGCGCCGGGCAGGCTTGCCGAAGATTCTGCAGCATGTGGTTGATCGCATGCTGATGAAACAACCGGACCGACGCTACAAGACCTGTCTCGACGTCGCGGGCGACCTGAGCCTCGTATTCGATCAGCTCAATCTGTCCGAAGAAGAACTGTCCGGCCGTGAGAAGTTCAACCGGATCAAAGGTCTCGCGTTCTTTCGAGACTTCACGGTGTCGGAGATCTGGGAAGTCATCAACGCCAATATCTGGATGGACTTCACGGTCGATCAGGCCATCATCACCGAAGGGGAGATGGACAACTCGTTCTACATCATCGTCAACGGTGAGGTTGAAGTCCGTCGGGGAGCCTCGGTCATGGACGGGTTGAAACCCGGCGACTGCTTCGGAGAGATGGGCTTCATCTCCACCCAGAAACGCACCGCGAGCATTATTGCGCGCACCGATGTATCGGTCATGAAAGTGCGCGCGTCACTCATCGAGCGAACCTCCTTGAGCTGCCAGCTGCGCTTTCACAAAGTCTTCCTGAACACGCTGGTCGAACGCCTGTCAGCCGCCAATTTGCGGATTTCGGAATCCACCCAAACGGAAGCACCGGACGTCATGCAGGCTTGAGCCCGCGTACGCCCGCGTCGCAATTCTTCGCCACGGGATGGAATCAATTGACCGATCGGTCGGTCTATTGCAGCAGACACGATACTGACAAGCCCGAACGCTGCACCCATGACGTCACCCCTTTGCGCACATGGCCGACGACTTCCAACGCTCGCCACGAGCCGCTGGCGGCATCTCATGACGGCGCTCGTGGCAGCGATCTTCTGGTGCTTGGCGCCGGTCGCAGTCGGTGGCGAGTTGAGCGATGCCGACAAGATGTCTATACGCGACACCGTTCAGGCGCAGCTGGACGCAATCAAGGTCGACGATGCTGAAACGGCCTACCACTATGCCGCTCCGCACATCCAGAAGATGACCGGCACACCGGCCGCGTTCCTCCAGATGGTGCGCCACTCCTACGATCCGGTGTACCGGCCCCGCGCAGTATTTTTTCAGGACATCACGATGATGGATGGCGTGCCGGCCCAGCGCGTCCTGCTGATGGACAGGAATGGGTCGCCAGTGCTTGCGGTCTACCCGATGGAGCGCCAGGACGACGGAAGCTGGCGGATTGCCGGTTGCATGCTCTACCGCGGCAATGCCCGCATGCTCTGAACGCGAATTTCCGCTGATTTTCCGGCGCGGGGCGATTGGGGGGCGAGCTTCAGCCGACCGGCCACCAGTCACGCCCCCGCTCGAAGCCCATGAAATCCAATGCGCTCCCGATGCGTTCGAGCGCACCGTGCTTCGTCACACACGCAAGCACGGTTTCGGGCCGGGCCTGGCGTAGCCAGCTAGGCGGCTTTACCGGGGCGCCGTCGTAGTACTTACCGATCTTTCGCGGGTCGATATCGACCCAGGCCTCGACCCGAATGCCCGCGTCGAGCAGCCGCCGCGCGCGTTGCCTGGTCCGCCGGCCAGCTCCCCACACAACAACGCGGCAGCGCCCTCGCCTCGCGAGAAACCGACCGAGATAAGAGAAACGTACGGAATCGAATGCGGCACGCGAGTAGCGCTGGTCGGTGCGCGTCAGCGATGCACCATGCTGGCGCCACTGCAAGAGTCGCGAGCCCAGCTTGCGCATCACGTGTCCGTCGGCATGCAAACGGAGCCAGAGTTCGTAGTCCTCGGGAAAGGCGCCATCACGATAGCTCCCGGCGGTCATGACAATGTCACGGCGAAACGCAACGCAGGGGTGTACGAAAGGTGCTTCCCAGAACATGTCAGCCGCGATCGCCTCAGGCGCCATCAGGCCATCCTGCCAGCGCATGTAGCGGCGCATACCCTCGCCGACCAGGCCGGCGGGAAAGAGCTGCGCACGGGACGCCAGCAGCGCCGTATCAGGCCATCGGGCAAACCCGGCGACCAGCCGAGCAAGGCGCTCCGGATGCATCCGATCGTCACCGTCCATACGCGCGACGAGCGGGGCACGGCATGCCCCAAGACCCATATTGAGCGCGCTCACGATGCCATTACCTCCGCCGGCCAGCACGCGCACGCGCGCGTCGCCAGCCGCCGCCGAGGCCAACAGCTGACCGGTCGCATCGGTCGACCCATCGTTCACTGTGACAACTTCGAAATTACCGAAGCGCTGGTCACGGATAGACGCCAGACAGTCGGGCAGGTAACGCGCCTGATCACGGACCGGCAGCAGTACACTCAGAGCCGGGAGCATCAGTCCGGGGGATTGCGTTCGTCTGCATCGGTTCCGGGCGGGAGCAGCGGACTCAGCGACGGCGGACGACGCGTGTTGCGTCGGTAGCGACCCACACCGTAGTAGACGATGACGTAGAGAAAAAAGGCGACGTCAACGAGCACCAACAGGCCGCCGCGGAACGGGTCGTTACTCCAGATGTCGGTCTGGAACAAGCTCACCGCGCCAAGTGTCATGAGCATCCAATGCAAGACACGACCCGGTCGTCCCCCACGCGGTTGCGGCGTAAATTCGACCGGCGAGGTCGTAGTCAAGGGTTCCAACTCGGGCCCGGCGTCGCGATGGGGCACAACCGCGCCCCCGCCAACTCCGCCAGGATTGACCCCCAAACCAGTGGGGCCTGAAGTGAGCGGGCGCGAGAACAAGATACGCACCTTGGGCTCAGCAAATCCGAGCGACTCCAACCGGGTACGGCCGGCCGCGTCCACGGCCATGGACGTCGCGACCATGGTTCGGGCGCCGCGCACGCGGGCCCAACGGTCGACGGCGGCAAGCAGGATAGTTGCGCCGGCCGGACGCGTCGGGTCGTCCGACACGTAAAGCACTTCCAGCCAGACTTCCGGAGGGTGCCCGGGCCCGCCGGGCACGACACGCGCCTCGGCGAGTCCGACGGCCGTGCGCGGCGTATCAACCCACAACAACCACGCCGCGTAGGCGGCGGCGGTCATCGCCTGTTCGGGTGATGTCAGTTGCGCAGTGGCCGGGGCTACGCCGAACCCGCCGGTGCCGTCCGCCGCGAGCTGCTCGCGTAGCGCCATCCACGCACGCAGATCGTCGGCTTCAACCAGACGAGCGCGCATGCAGAGGAGAATTCTCGGGCGTCCGACCGCAGGCGCGGTCGATGCGCACTACGTGCACCAGCGCGCACGCCACACTGTGGCGATCAGAGTTCGCGCGCGATGCGGAAGCCGATGTTCTTGCGTCCGCGCGTCGACTTGAACGCGGCACGCTTTTGCGACCGCAGGGAATCCGACGGCGTGTTGTAGGCACCACCACGCGCAATGCGCTTGCCGCAGTCACCGCCTTGCCACACAGAGCCATCGTCGGGCGCACCGGAATAGTTGTTGTGATAGCAGTCTTGTACCCACTCCAGCACGTTGCCGGACGTATCGAAGACGCCAAACGGGTTGGCAGGGAAACTGCCGACCGGCGCCGGACGCTTCGTCGAGTACGACGTTGAGCAGTTGAAGCAGTGTGCCCGGCCCGCTTCGAACTTGAAACCCCACCAGAATGGCGCGCTGTTGCCGCCCGACGCCATGTACTCCCATTCAGCCTCGCTGAGGAGCCGATAGGTTTCGTCCGTCTGCTCGGACAACCATTGGGTGTACGCCAGCGCATCGTCCCAGCTGACGTTGACGACGGGTGTCTCGACCGGGTCGCCGCCATCGGTAGC
The DNA here is from genome assembly GCA_039030335.1 of Pseudomonadota bacterium. Taxonomy (GTDB): domain Bacteria; phylum Pseudomonadota; class Gammaproteobacteria; order HK1; family HK1; genus JBCCEJ01. The sequence goes on from JBCCEJ010000030.1 coordinate 48,153, forward strand.
AGGCACACGCCGTCCCGTAGCCTTGGCGAATACCGTGTATTCAGCCTGGGTGACTTCAAACTTGCTGACCGCAAAGCCCTCGACGCTGACGCTGTGCTGCGGCGATTCGTCCGGTTTATCGAACAGCTTTGAGCCCATTTTGAAGCTGCCGGGCGACACGACGATCATTTGCGGCCCCTCGCCACCGTCGGCCAGCGGATCGCGCAACTGCGGCGGACCTTCGGGTACGGCTGGTGCCGGTGCTGGGGCAGCAACCGGGGCCGGGGCCGGCGCCGGTGCCGGTTGCGGCGCTGGGGCGGGCACAACCGGGGCCGGCGCGGGAGCGGGCACCACCGGAGCTGGCGCGGGTGCTACCGGCGCGGGCGCCACCGGGGCTGGTGCGGGCGCAACCGGGGCTGGCGCCGGCGCGATCGGGCCGGCAGTGCCGCCTTTCAGGAAGAACCAGTAGACCGCGCCGCCAATGCCGCCGAGCACCAGCAACAACAGCAGGATAATGATGACCGCGCGAAGGGCTGAACCCCTTTCCTCGTCGTCGTCGTCTTCGTCGTAGTCTTGATCGCGGGCGCCACCGGGCGCTGGTGCAGCCTGTTCCAGCGCCTGTTCGATGTCCTGCAGGTTGAGCGGTTGTGTATCGCTCAACGACGGTTCCGGAGCCGCGGGTTCGGCAGGCTTGGCAGGCGGCGGCGGCGGCGCTTCACCCTCATCTTTGTCGTGTACGTCGATGACGATGACGGTGGTGTTGTCCTGGCGCGGTTTGGCAGCGTCTTCCACCGCTTTCAGCAGCGCCTCGACGCACTCTTTGGCGCTGCTCGACCAGGCGCACATCTGGATGATGGTGCCTTCGCCGAGCGTATCCAGCCCGTCACTCGCGATGATGACGCGGTCGCCTGGCAACAACTGCACGGGCGAGTTGGGGCAATCGATCTCGGCGATGTCGTCACCGGTCATCGCGCTCATCAACATGTTGCGCGAAAGCCCCGGCTCAGGCTCTACATCCATACCCTGCGACGCCATCCGGTCCAGATAGCCGCCGTAGCTGTGGTCTTCGTTTTTCTTATCCAGTTCCCGGTCGCGAACGAGGTAGAGGTGACTGTCTCCGACGCTTATCCACCAGGTTTTGCCGGCGTGGAACACGCCCGCCACCATCGTGCAGCCCATACCGTCGAGCGCCGGGGTCTCCCGGATCGACTCGGACAGCGCACCGTTGGCCTTGGCGAGCGACACGCGCAGCGCATTCGATACGTCCAGGTCCTCAGAGAATGAGCCCGTGAAACTCTTGTTGAATGTGGAGACGACCAGATTGCTGGCGATGTTGCCGGCTGCGTGACCGCCCATGCCGTCGGCCATGATGACCAGCGCCGAACTCTTGGCGTCGTCGCCGGCAGAGTCCAGGAACGAGCTGAGGAACGCATCTTCCTGATAGTCGCGCGCGCCATCGATCTGGTTGCCGGCAATTTCGAAGGAAATTCTCAAGAGTCGATCTTCACCGGGGGCGCTGCCGCAGCCGCATCACCTGAGAATAGCGCACCTGTCACCGCTGAGGCCCGGCGCACCCATACAGCGACGCCCATCGACGACCGGTCAGTCGACGACATACTGTTACAGCGTTGGTGTCGCGCGTGTGCCACGGTCCTGAAAGCGTCCCAGTTGCGCTCGATTTGGTCGTTATCCATCCCACCGCGAACACTCTGTTTCGGGTGGACCTCCCTAGCCGCCTCGGGATAGCGCTAGTTCTTTAAAGTTCGGCAGCTTCGCCGCCCGCTGAATGGCCGTGTTAACGCAGCGCGCCCAGTATCTTACCGAATGGGCGGCCCCAAACCCATAGATCGACGCAAAATAACTGCCAATTACATCACAGTCTAGTGAAACCATTCGTGCTTACCGCGGATCGCATCGACTCCCACCGCTGTTCAAACCTGCCGAACCTCCACTCCCGCTGAAGCCATATGCGCCTTCGCGGCGCCGATAGTGTATTCGCCGAAGTGGAAGATGCTGGCGGCCAGAACCGCGTCTGCGCCGCCTTCCCGGACGCCGTCGACCAGATGCGGCAAACTGCCAACGCCACCTGAGGCGATCACTGGTACGCCGACGGCGTTGCTGACTGCGCGCGTCAAAGCGAGGTCGAAGCCGTCTCGCGTCCCGTCGCGGTCCATGCTGGTCAGCAGGATCTCACCAGCCCCCATCGACTCCATGCGAGCAGCCCACTCGACCGCATCGATTCCGGTTTCGCGGCGCCCGCCGTGCGTAAATACTTCCCAGTGCGCGTCACCCGTTTGTTTCGCGTCCACCGCAACGACGATGCACTGCGAACCGACCCTGTCTGCGGCTTCCGAGACGAGTTCCGGGCGCGCTACGGCGGCCGTGTTGATAGAGACCTTGTCAGCGCCCGCCACGAGCATCTTGCGAATGTCGGCAACGCTGCGAATGCCGCCGCCAACAGTCAGAGGGATGAATACTTCCGCAGCTACCTGCTCGACCACCTTGACCATCGTCTCGCGCTGGTCGGACGACGCGGTGATGTCGAGGAACGTGATCTCATCGGCGCCCTCCAGGTCGTAGCGCCGCGCCACTTCGACGGGGTCGCCCGCGTCGCGGATTTCGACGAAGCGCACGCCCTTTACAACCCGGCCGGCATCGACGTCGAGGCATGGAATGATGCGTTTCGCGAGGCTCATCTATGCAATTCAGCCGGCGGACATCTCATCGGCCAGCTTCTGGCCAGCAGCGAAATCGAGGGTACCCTCGTAGATGGCACGTCCAGTGATGGCGCCGACGATGCCTTCGTCGGCCACCTGGCAAAGCGCACGGATGTCGTCCAACGACCGGATGCCACCGGACGCGATTACGGGAATGTGCACCGCCTGCGCCAACTCGACGGTTGAAGCGACGTTGACGCCGGTCAACATGCCATCACGGCCGATGTCGGTGTGCACGATCGCCTCAACGCCGTCCGCTTCGAACTGCTGTGCCAAATCGATCACGTCGTGATGGGACAGCTTGGACCAGCCGTCCACGGCGACTTTGCCGTCTTTTGTATCCAGTCCGACGATTATGTGGCTGGGGAATTCGACCGCCAGATCAGCGATCAAATGCGGTGTGTTGACCGCTTTGGTACCGATGATGACCCACCGTACTCCTGCTTCCATGTAAGCCTGGACGGTGTCTTCGTCACGGATACCGCCACCAACCTGTAGTGGCACATCGCCAACGGCTTCGACCATCTCCGAGATCAGCTGATGGTGCACTGGCTGGCCATCGACGGCGCCATTCAGGTCGACGACGTGCAATCTCCGCGCGCCGTGTTCCACCCATTGGCGTGCGACCGCGACGGGGTCGTCCGAGAAGACGGTCTCATCGTCCATTCGGCCCTGGCGTAACCGTACGCACCGGCCATCCTTCAAATCTATTGCGGGGATCAACAACATGGGTCTGCGCCAAACGTATCTTGCCTGCCGGATAACGAGCGATCCGTGCGCCCGCGCGTTGCCGCGCGAGGCTCAGGTTCGCAACGACCGTCCGGCCAAACCGTGACGGTCTCGAAGCCGCCTCCCGATCAGTATAGGAAACTGTATCGGTTGTCACACGCCCTGGGTCGCGCGTCAGGCGGCGTGGTGTGTGCCAATCGCTCAAAGGCGCGGTGCCGGGCCGATACGGAAAGGGCATCGAAATGCCGCTTTCGCAATTTTCCCAACTCCCGGGATCGCCGTCGGCAGGTGGACGCCGCGACCAGGCCGTCAGCGCACCGTGCCATCAGTGCGCTTCGTCCCAGTTCCGCCCGGTCCCGACGTCAACGACCAGCGGCACACTCAGGTCCGCGGCTCCGGTCATCAGACGCGCAATCTCCGGGCCAACCTCATCGACCAGGCTCTCGGGTACTTCGAACACCAGCTCGTCGTGTACCTGCATGATGACTTTGATGCCGAGCCGGGTGTCGTCTAGCCACCGGTCGATGCCGAGCATGGCCCGCTTGATGATGTCGGCGGCACTCCCCTGCATCGGCGCATTGATCGCGGTGCGCTCGGCATACTGGCGCCGTTGAAAGTTTCGCGAGTTGATCTCCGGCAGATAAAGTCGGCGGCCGAACACGGTTTCGACGTAGCCCTGCTCGTGCGCGCGCTCGCGGATTCCGTCCATATACGCCTTCACGCCTGGATAGCGGGCAAAGTAGAGGTCGACATAGCCCTGCGCCTCGGCCCGGTCGATGCCGAGTTGACGTCCCAGCCCGAATGCCGACATGCCGTAGATCAAGCCGAAATTTATTGCTTTGGCCCGCCGGCGCTCGTCGGCCCCAACCGTCTCCGGCGTCAGTCCGAATACCTCCGCTGCCGTTGCGCTATGGATGTCCGCGCCGTGCTCAAACGCATTGAGCAACCCCTGATCGGACGACAGGTGCGCCATGATGCGAAGTTCGATCTGTGAGTAGTCGGCGGCCAGCAACACGTGCTCCGGCGGCGCCACAAAGGCCTGCCGGATGCGCCGACCCTCATGCGTACGAACCGGGATGTTCTGCAGGTTTGGATCCGACGAAGACAGGCGACCCGTCGCAGCCACCGCCTGCCGGTAGCTCGTGTGAACGCGTCCGGTGTCCGGGTCCACACAGGCCGGCAGCGCGTCGGTGTACGTGGACTTGAGCTTGCTTACCGAGCGGTGGTCGAGAATCAGCTTTGGCAATGCGTAATCGTGCGCCAGCTCCTGCAGAACCGATTCCGCCGTCGAGGGCTGTTTCTTCGGCGTCTTCGCAAGCACCGGCAGTTCGAGCTCATCGAACAGCACGGCCTGAATCTGTTTGGGGGAACCAAGATTGAACGGATGCCCGGCCTCGGCGTAAGCCGCTTGCTCGATCTCGAGCATACGCTCGGCGAGTTCCGCGCTCTGCTGCGCCAGCATTCGGGTATCGACGTGCACGCCGGTACGCTCGATGCGGGACAACACCGGTGTCAGCGGTATCTCGATAGTCTCATAGAGGTGCTTCAACGACGCCTCGGCCGCAATTTTCGGCCAGAGCGCGCGGTGCAGTCGCAAAGTAATGTCAGCGTCTTCAGCCGCGTAGGGGCCGGCCTGCTCCAGCGGGATCTGATTGAAGGTCAGCTGCCTGGCACCCTTCCCAGCGATGTCTTCGAAGTGCACGGTGGAGACACCGAGATACTTCAGTGCGAGCGAGTCCATGTCGTGGCGATTGCCGGCACTGTCGAGCACGTACGACTGCAGCATGGTGTCGTGCTGGATCCCTTGCAGTGCGATGCCGTAGCGCGCCAGAACACTCATGTCGTACTTGAGGTGCTGGCCGACTTTCGCGAGGCCGTCATCCTCCAGCAGCGGGCGAAGCGTGTCGAGGACGCGCTCGCGGTCGAGCTGGTCCGGCGCGCCAGGATAGTCGTGCGTCAACGGCACGTAAGCGGCATGTCCGGGCTCGACACAAAACGACACGCCGACCAGCTCCGCCTGCATGTAATCGAGACTGGTCGTCTCTGTATCGAACGCGACCAGCGCAGCCGAGCGCAGGCGTTCGACCCACTGTTCGAAGGCGTCCCAGTCGAGGACTGTTTCGTAGCTGGTCTCGATCTCCTCGACGGAAGCGGGCGCGGGCGCGTCTTCCCGGCCGGTCAGTTCGGACAGCCAGGTCTTGAACTCGAGATCCGTGTAGAGCTCGCGCAGCCGCGCATTGTCCACCGGCGCGATCCCCATCTCGTCAGGTCCCTGTTCGAGTGCCACGTCACACTTGATCGTGACAAGCTCACGCGACAGCCGGAGCTGGTCGATGTTCGCGCGAAGGTTCTCGCCGACCTTGCCCTTGATGCTCTCGGCATTGGCGATGACGCCGGCGACGTCGTCAAACGCATCCAACCACTTGACCGCCGTCTTCGGACCGACCTTCGGGATACCTGGCACGTTGTCAACCGAGTCCCCGATCAGCGCGAGGTAGTCGATGATCCGCTCGGGCGTCACCCCAAACTTGTCTCTGACACCGTCGCGGTCGAGCACTGCACCGTCCATGGTGTTGACGACGGTCACGCGATCGGTGACCAGCTGAGTCATGTCCTTGTCGCCCGTCGATATGATCACATCGAGACCGGCCGCCTCGGCCCGCTCCGAAAGCGTCCCGATCACGTCATCCGCTTCAACACCAGGAACCAGCAGGAGCGGCATGCCCATCGCGCGCACAATTTCGTAAATCGGCTCGATCTGCTCGCGCAGCTCGTCAGGCATGGACGGCCGGTTGGCCTTGTACTCGGGGAACATGTCGTCGCGAAACGTCTTGCCCGGCGCGTCGAACACCACGCCCAGGTAGGCGGGGTCGTAGTCCTGCAACAAGCGACGAAGCATGTTGACGATGCCGTAAGCCGCACCGGTCGGACGCCCCTTCGAATTCGTCAGTGACGGCATCGCGTGGAATGCGCGATAGAGGTACGAGGATCCGTCAACCAGCACCAGACGTTCAGACGCGCTCATCGGACAGCTTCCTCACAAGATGCGACGTGCCGGATCATAATGGCTCAGACGGCGGACCGGGAGACCGTCGCCGCGAAATCCACCAAGGGCGGTCCGTGAAGTCCGATGCACAGGCATTGAGCGCGCAACGTCGAACCGCTTTTTTGGCGCCACCGCCACGCGATAAAGCCGTGCCATCATTCGCCGTTGCGCGTTCGGACGGACTATACTCAGGCCATCTGCTCGCTACGCCGGCAACGGCCCCATCCGTACCGGCCCTGGCTACGAAATCGGAAGACACGCAATGTATCGCGCGATCGCGACAGCAGGCCTCGCCATGGTGCTCTCTCACGCGCCGGTTTCGGGCGCGCAGGAGCTGACGCCCATCGATCAGGTCGAGCCGCCACCGCCGGTGGTGAGCGGTGAGCAGTTCGAACCCGACGTGACCATTCGCCGGGGCCCCGACCGCACGATCCACGAATACCGGGTAGGCGGCGAACTGCGGGCGATTCGGGTGAAACCCGATAACGGGCCGGCCTACTATCTGGTGGATTCGGATGGCGACGGTCGACTCGAATCGAGCACCCACATCTACGGCCCGGGCTTCTGGGTCAACTCCTGGGTTTTGTTCAGCTGGTAGGGACAGTGCCGAAGACGCTGGCGAAAAGCTGGCGTGTTCACGTCAGGAACAGCGCGCCAAGTCCCAGGAACGTGACGAAGCCGACGACATCCGTCACCGTCGTCAGCACCACACCGCCGGCCAACGCCGCATCGATCCGCAGCCTGCGAAGCGTTAACGGAACCAGCGCACCAGCGATCGCAGCAACCACCAGATTGGCGATCAGAGCGATTCCAACGATCAGTCCAAGCCGCGCATTGCCAAACCAGTAGAGCGCAACGAGTCCCACCACCACCGCCCAGAGCAAACTGTTCAATGCCCCGACGGCCAGTTCGTGGCGAATCAGCGCCCAGGCGTTGTGCCTGCCCACCTGACCGAGCGCCATACCGCGGATGACCACCGTCAAAGCCTGACTCCCCGCGATGCCACCCATGCTGGCAACGACTGGCATCAGCACGGCGAGCGCGACAACTTCCTGAATGGTCGCCTCGAAGAGCCCGATCACCCAGCTCGCCAGCAGTGCCGTGGCCAGATTCACTCCAAGCCATAACGACCGGTTGCGCGCAACGGCCAGCACGGGGGCAAACATATCCTCGTGATGGTCGAGGCCGGCCATGTGCATTAGAGACTCTTCACCCTGCTCGCGGATGACGTCCACAACATCGTCGATCGTGATACGGCCGAGCAGGCGGCCCGCGTCATCCACCACCGCGGCCGAGAGCAGGTTGAGCTGCTCGAATATTTGAGCGACCTGGCCCGCTGGCGTGTCAGCGGCAATGGCCCCTGTTTCGCGATCCATGCAGTCGCTGACCATTACCTCCGGTTCGAGCGTAAGCAGATCGGCGAGCCGCAGCATGCCGACGTAGACGTTCTGTCGGTCGACCACCATCAAGCGGTTGGTGCGCTCCGGGATCTCGCCGCGCAGCCTGAGGTACCTGGCGACGACTTCCAGTGTTACATCGGCGCGCACCGCGATCGCGTCGATGTTCATGAGACCACCCGCGGTGTCCTCCGGATACACCAGGACCTGGGACAACCGCTCACGGTCCTGAGCGTCCATTGACTCCAGCACTTCCACGACCAGGTCGGGCGGCAGGTCCTGCAGGATGTCTACGGCATCGTCGGGATCCACGCTCGCGGCAAGCTGCGCGACTTCCGGGGCCGCCATCGTGCGCAGGCGATCCATCCGCACGGCATCGTCAGCCTCGGCCAGAATTTCACTGAAGTCATCCGGGTCCAGGTGCTTCCAGACCAGTTCACGCCGGGCCGGCGGTAACGATTCCAGCAGGTGTGCGACTTCCGCCGGGTGCAGCTCCGCCAACAGATCGATAATCGCTTCGGACGATTCGCTATCGAGCGCTTCATTCAACTGCTCGAGCGTCGGGCCATCGCTTTCGAGCATCATGGTCTCGGGCATCGGCGTCAGCCCAGTGCTTCCAACAGCTTGAGACGATTCGCTGATCGGCTCGCCCGCATGACGCGTTGCACCTGCCGTTTGAGTTCCGTCAGGTTGCTGTTGACGATGACCTGTTTCACCTCGAGAAGCGCGGCCGGATGCACACTGAATTCGCGCAGACCAAGCCCGAGCAGTAACCGCGTATATCGGGCATCGCCAGCCATCTCCCCACACATCGCAACCGGAACGTCGGCGTGTTGACCAGACCGGATAACCGTCTGGATCAGACGCAGGACGGCCGGGTGCAACGGGTCGTAGAGATAGTTGACCTCATCGTCGATCCGGTCGATCGCGAGCGCGTATTGAATGAGGTCATTCGTGCCAATGGACATGAAGTCGAGGTGACGGGCGAACAGATCGGCGCAAACCGCCGCGGCCGGTACCTCGATCATCGCCCCGAGCGCCAGTACTTCCCCGACAGTTTGCCCCTCCGCGGCCAGCTCGACGCGGCAGTCGTCCAGCATGGACCGAACCTGCGCCATCTCATCCAGCGCGGCCACCATTGGCACCATCACACGGACCGGCCCGTGGGCCGCCGCCCTCAGGATGGCGCGGAGCTGCGGCTTGAAGAGTTCTACTTCACGCAGACACAGGCGCACGGCGCGCAGACCGAGGGCAGGGTTTGCGGCGGCGGGCGCACCTGGACGCACGCCGTCGACGGTCTTGTCCGCACCGAGGTCGAGCGTCCGGATCGTGACCGGCTTGCCGCCCATCGCCGTCACGACATCACGGTAGTTCTCGAACTGCTCCTGCTCGTCTGGCGGCTGCGGACGATTCATGAACAGGAACTCGGTGCGATACAGACCGATGCCGTCGGCCCCTACGCGCGACGCAGCGTGGACGTCCTGGTCGAGTTCCACATTCGCCATCAGGCTGACGCGTTCGCCATCGCGGGTGACGGCGGGAGCCTTCAGAAGCTTGCGCCGCTCGGTGTGACGCCGCGCTATTTCACGCTGCCGCGAGCGGTAGTAGCGAAGTGCCCGGTCGTCAGGCGCAACGATCACGACCCCGTGAAGGCCGTCGACGATCACGAGGTCGTCGTCGCGCAAATACTGCGGCCCGCGATGCAGACCGACCACCGCCGGGATGCGCAGGCTGCGCGCCAGAATGGCGGTATGCGAATTCGGACCACCAAACTCGGTCAGAAACGCGAGGATGCCGTCGTGCTGCATCTGCACCGTGTCGGCCGGCGTCAGGTCGTCTGCGAACACCACGCGGCCGCTGAATCGGCTCGGGTCGTGCCCCGCCTCCCGCTGCTCGGAGTGGAGAGCTCGCAGAATGCGGTTCACCACCTGCTCGACATCGTCGCGCCGCGTACGCAGATATGGGTCGTCGATCGCATCGAAAGCGGAAACCAGACGGTCGCGCTGCTGCTTCAGGGCCCATTCCGCGTTGCAGAGACTATCGCGAATGTACTTCTTCGGTTCATCCGCCAGCGTGTCGTCGGAGAGCATCAGCAAATGCACTTCGATGAATGCAGCTACCTGCGTGCCAAGCTCCGTCGGCAACTGCTCGTGTACGGACACCAGATGCTGGCGCACCGATTCCACCGCCGCGGCGTAGCGCGCGATCTCGTCATCGACCTGATGGGCCGCGATGTGGTACTCGCGCAATTCGAAGTGCGCGCGCTCGAGCACCCGCACCCGTCCGATGGCAATACCTTTGGAAGCACTGACGCCGTGCAGCGAAAACGTCACTCGGGCTCTCCGAAGCGGTCGGCGACCAGCGCGACGATGGCGTCCATGGCCGCATCCGCATCGGCTCCGTCCGTGACCAGTCCGAGTTCCGTGCCCTTCGTCGCGGCCAGCATCATGACGGACATGATGCTCTTGGCATTGGCGCCCTTGCCATCGCGCTCGAGTTCCACGGACGCCTCGAACTGGCCCGCGAGGTTGACGAGCTTCGCGGCCGCGCGCGCGTGCAGGCCGAGCTTGTTCACGATGGCGATTTTGGCTTCGCGTCGGCTCATTGGAGTTTTTTCCCATGCGTCTGGCGGACATTACGCCAGTGGCGGTCCAGGCCGGCAACAATGTCGTCCACGCCCGCCCCGTCGAGCAACCATCGCCTGCCAGCCGCGGCCCGCGACAGGCTCGCCTCGACGAACGATGCGATCCGCTGGCTGACGCAGACGTAGTGAACGTGCGAGTCCATCCAATCGCGATCTGCCGCGCGCAGCAGCGCACGGAGGTTCGTGAATATCTCGGTACTCGACAGCAACACAACGTATGCGGCGGCGCCCGCGGCCCGAAACTGAGCCATGGCCGCAGGGTCGGGGGCGGGCAGTTTACGCGCGTAAGTGTCGAGCTCCATCGGTTCAAGTCCGCGTTGGCGCAGACCGTCACCGAGCGCAGTCCGACCGTTGCGTCCCTTGACGATCAGCACCCGTGCGCCGCGTGGGAGGCTCGCCCAGAGCGGCAATGCGAGCAGCCCCTCTGAGTTGTGGCATGACGGCGTGATCACATCGGCACGCGTCGGGCCCAACGCCGCGGCCGTCGCCGGTCCGACCGCGAGCACCTCCTTTGCGCTCTCGACCAGTGGCTTCAGCCCGGCCGCCAGCCCGTTGTCGACCGCATTGCTGCTGACGAAGACGACAACCTCAGCGCTCTGCGGCAGGGCCGGCGGCAGTTCGGGCACGATCTGAACGCAAGGCATTGCGACGACCTCCGCGCCGGCCGTACGTAACGCCAGCGCCAGCGGGCCAGCCTGATGCGCCGGGCGTGTCACCAACACCCTCAGTCCCGCGAGGTCAGGCGCAGATGCATGCCGGACCGGGCTCATGGATCCAACAGACGGTCCGCACCCTGCGCGAGAAGCTGTTCGGCCACCTGTCGCCCGAGCAGTTCCGGTGACGTAGCCGGGCCGCGCGCCTCGGCCCGCAACACCTGACGGCCATCCAGACTGCCAACGAGGCCGCGAAGCCAGACCGCGTCGGCCGACAGAGTCGCGTAACCAGCCATGGGCGCCGTGCAGCCTCCAGCGAGCACGGCGTTCATGGAGCGCTCTGCGAGGATGCACGTTTGCGCGTCGCGGTCGTTCAACGGCGCCAGCAATTCGCTCATCGCCGCATCATCCGCCCGGCTCTCCACGCCCATGATGCCCTGCCCGACCGCGGGCAGCATCGTGGTGACATCAATCCGTTCGGCAATGCGCGCGTCAAACTCGAGCCGCATCAAACCTGAGGCCGCCAGGATGAGTGCATCGAATTCACCTGCATCGAGCTTCGCGAGTCGGGTGTTGACGTTGCCCCGCACCAGCCCGACTTCGAGATCCGGGCGCACGGCCAGCAGTTGACACTGCCGCCGGGAACTGGCGGTTCCGACCCGGGCGCCCGCCGGCAGGTCGATGAGCCTCGCCGCAGCGGCGGATACCAGGGCATCGTGCGGATCCTCGCGCGCGGTGTAGGCGGCCAGATGCAGGCCTTCAGGCACCTGTGCCGTCACGTCTTTCATCGAATGGACGGCAATGTCCGCGGAGCCATCGAGCAGCGCTCTCTCCAACTCTTTGACGAACATGCTCTTGCCGCCTATCTCCGTGAGCTTCGCACTCAAGAAGCGGTCGCCAGAGGTCACGATAGGGCACAGTTCGCATCGCAGGCCCGGGTGGTGAGCTTCGAGCCGGGCACTGACGTGTTCAGCTTGCCAGAGAGCCAGCGGGCTCTTACGGGTTGCGATGCGGACCAGAGGCTTTGTCACGTATGGCTCTTCGAACTCGACTTCCGCGGCGTCACGTGTACGCGCTCCGTCCCCGCATGCTACGGACCGGCGGCTGAGCCAGCAATCCGCCAGGCAGCCGCGATGCCGGAAGTTGCCGCGGTAAACCAGCACGATCCGACGTGCCTAGCGCACCCGCCGCGCGTTATGCTCCGCGCGCATCCGCTAACCATTTAGCGCAACCGAATCAGAGGAAGGACGCTGCATGAGCATCCGGCTGGGCATTGTCATGGACCCCATCGGGGCCATCAACATCAAGAAGGACTCGAGTTTTGCGATGCTGCTCGAGGCGCAGGCCCGCGGCTACGAGATCCACTACATGGAACTCGGCGACATTCGGGTACACGCCGGCGTGGCACGTGCGCGCACACGCGGCCTGCGCGTGGTCGAGGATCCGTCCGGCTGGTTCGAGTTCGGGCGGGAGGCCGATATCGAGCTCGGCACGCTCGATGTCATCCTGATGCGCAAAGATCCGCCGTTCGATATGGAATTCATCTATGCGACGTACGCGCTCGAACGCGCCGAGGCCGCGGGGGCGCTCATCGTCAACAAACCGCAGTCGCTTCGCGATGCCAACGAAAAGTTCTTCACCGCGTGGTTCCCGGAATGCACGCCGGAGACACTGATCACCCGCTCCGATGCCGAAATCCGCACGTTCCTGGATGCGCATGGAGATATCATCGTCAAGCCGCTGGACGGGATGGGCGGCGCTTCGATCTTCCGCGTCAGCCGCGGAGACTCCAATACCTCAACCATCATCGAAACCCTTACTGCCCATGGCGAACGTTTCGCGATGGCCCAGGTTTATGTGCCTGAGATCGTGGATGGTGACAAACGGGTGCTCGTCATAGACGGCAAGCCGATTCCGTACGCGCTGGCGAGGGTTCCGGCGCAGGGCGAGCTGCGCGGGAACCTGGCGGCGGGGGCCCAGGCCGTCGGACGCGAGTTGACCGCGCGCGACCGCTGGATTGCCGAGCAGGTCGGACCGTCGCTGCGTGAGCGAGGGCTCATTTTTGTCGGACTCGACGTCATCGGCGAGTATCTGACCGAAATCAACGTCACGAGCCCAACTTGCATACGCGAACTCGACAGCCAGTTCGGCTGCAACATCGCAGGGTGGCTGTTCGATGCCGTAGAAGCCCGGCTCAACGCCTAAATCGTCACGCTATTTCCATCATTTTCATAAAGTTACGTGATTAATTTAATATCGTTTCTTTGCATTGCCTGCAAACCGCGTTAAACTCGGCGACACGCTCGCGGAGATCCCGGCATAACGCAGTGCACGCTCTGTCTCTGAAACAGGCTCCACCCAGCTCCGACCACATGACCGTGGCGGTATTCATTGCCGTTGTGCTGCATCTCGTGGTCGTAC
>JBCCEJ010000031.1:0-61011 GCA_039030335.1 Pseudomonadota bacterium
GCCCGGCTGGTTCTCACGCGGCTTCGAACGCATGCAATGCACCCTGCTTTGATCTGAACGTCCTGAATATGTCTGTCGAATCTCAAGTCTTCATGGGCTTTCGTCGCGCGAGCGGACGCGCGGGCGTACGTAATCTGACACTCGTGCTTTCCGCCACCGGCCTGACCGGCCCAACCGCACGCCGGATCGCCGCACAGGTACGCGGCACGGTTTGCGTTTGCACGCCGACCGATACCGGACCACTCGGCTACGACCGCGAAGTGACGGAACGGGCGCTGCGTGGTTTCGTGGCGCATCCGAACGTCGGCGCCGTTTTGATCGTTGGTGGCAACGCGCCCAAGGTGCAGGCACTTCAGAGCCACGCCGAGCAGTGTGGACGCCTGGCGCTGGGTATCTCTCTGGACAGCTGCGGCCATGACGCCCTGGCGCTGACCGATCGAGGCGTACGTGCCGCCGCGGGCTTCGTTCGGGTGTTGTCGCGCGCGCAGCGGGAACCGGTGACGGTGTCGGAGCTGTTTCTTGGTCTGGAGTGCGGACGCTCGGACCCGAGCTCTGGTCTGGGCGCAAATCCGCTGGTGGGCGATCTGGCTGACCGGCTGGTCGACGCAGGCGGCGCGGTCAGCATCGGTGAAACCACGGAGTGGATGGGAGCCGAACATCTGTTGGCCGCGCGGGCCCGCTCGAGCACGGTAGCCGACGAGATCGAGCAGGCGACGGCGAGGCGCGAACAGTTCGCTCGTGAAGCCGGAATCGACCTGCTCGGTAACAATCCCGGCCCTACGAATATTGCGGCCGGGCTCAGCACCATCGAAGAGAAGTCGCTCGGCAATATCGCAAAGAGCGGCACACGCACGATTCAGGGCGTGCTGTCCTATGGCGAGAGTCCGGCGAGCTCTGGTGTCTACCTGATGGACGCGGCTGCTTATGCGCCGGAGTCGCTTACCGGCTTCACGATCGCCGGTGCACAGTTGCAACTGTTCACCACCGGCGTGGGTAACAGTTTCGTGAACCTGCTGGCACCGACGGTCAAGCTGAGCGCCAATCCTCACACCGTGGCGCGACTTGCCGAGCAGCTCGACTTCGACGCGAGCGAAGCCCTGACGGGTGCCGCGGCACGCGAGGAGGTGGCCGGCAGACTCTGGGACACCGTGGTCGAGATAGCGAGCGGCGCACTGACCTGGGGTGAGGTACTCGGAGAAGGCGAAGAGGTGATTTCACGTTACGGCGCGGCGCTTTGATGCGCATGCAGGCGTTCGTGGAGGTCGGCCTCACGTCACGAGCTGGAGACGGTCTGCGTATCGCCCGATGCGCATCAGGAGAACGAGCATGGTCATAAAGGACATCCGCACGCACCTTCTATCTGTCCCGTATGTCGACCCGCCACAAACGGGATTTCTGACCCTGGAGTCGCTGGATCTTCTCATCGTGGAAATCGAGATGGCCGACGGTTTGGTCGGGGTAGGGCATCTCCATCCGATCGCGGGCGGCATGCGCACGCTCGAGATGTGCATCCACGAGATGCTGAAACCGCACCTCGTGGGACAGCACTTCGAAGACCCGGCCGAGGTCTGGCAGCGGCTCTGGCTGGCGACGCTCATCCAGGGCCGGATGGGGATCACGATGATGGCGATGTCAGCGATCGATATCGCGTTGTGGGATGCCGTTGGCATCGCCGCCGGCCAACCGCTCTGGGCTCTTTGGGGTGGGCGGGGCGACCCGCTGAAGGCTTACGGGTCCGGGTGTTTTCGCGGGCTCGGGCATGACGGCATGATCGACAAGGCGCAGGCGTTCGTGGCAGCGGGATTCAACGCGATCAAGATGCAGGTGGCACACGTCTTTACGCACGAAGAAGACGTTGCCAATGTGCGCGACATGCGGGCCGCGCTCGGCGACGACATCGACATCATGGTCGACGTGAACCAGGGCTGGACGGTAGAGGAGTCGATCGCTGTCGGTAAGCGCCTCGATGCGTATCATCCCGCGTGGCTGGAAGAGCCGGTTCTGGCTGACGATAACGCGGGCTACCTGGCCATCGCTGCGGCGATCGATACGCCGGTCGTCGGCGGGGAAAACCACTTTACCTGGCGCGATATGTTGCCGTTGATCGACAGCGGGAAGGTGCCGGTACTGCAACCAGACATCATGCGCGGCGGCTATACCGATATGCTGGCGACGGCCAGTCGGGCCGCAGCGCGCGACGTCACGATCGCGCCGCATCTGTTTCCGGAGATGACGACGCACGTGCTGGCCGCGATTCCGAATGCCGCGTGGCTTGAGTACATGGGGTGGTACGACCATCTGTGGGTGGAGCCGGTCGCCGTAGTCGATGGCTTCATGACACCACCGGACCGCCCGGGACACGGTATGCAATTTCGTCCCGAGCTGTTCTCGGAGTTTCCGTATCGGGATTGATGCGCGCAAGGCCGAGTCGGGTCTGCTCGCCGTGCCGGCAAAGACCCCCGCGGCGCGACCGCACGGCTGGAGGATATGTAATGCATCTGGGACTCATCGGCGGTATCGGACCTGCTGCCACGGTGTTCTATTACCAGAGACTGGTGAGGGCGTTCGATAAGGCTGGCCAGCACCTGGAACTCACCATCGCGCACACCAGCGCACAGACACTCTCTGGCAATGCTGCGACGGATAACGTGGCGGGGCAGGTGGATGAATTTCTGCGCGTCAGCCGACAGCTCGCCGCCGCCGGCGCTGAGCGCCTCGTCATCACATCGATGGGCGGGCATTTTTGCGCCGATGCCTTTGCGCCGTTAGCACCGCTGCCTCTGCTGCACGGGCCGACAGCCGTCGGTGACTTCCTGCGCGCGAACGGCGCACGGCGGATCGGCGTACTCGGTACCCGGATCGTCATGCAGACGGGGCTGTATGGCGCGCTGGCCGATCTGGAACCGCTTGCGCCGCTCGGCGGTAGTCTCATGCAGGTCAACGATGACTACGTCGCGATAGCCATTGCAGGCAAGGCCGAAGACGCCGAACGTGAACGCCTGGTCGCAGCCGGCAAGGCTCTGGTGGACGAGCAGGGCGCCGAGGTCGTGCTGCTCGGCGGTACCGACCTCAATCTCGTTTATTCAGGCGATGAGCTCGACGTGCCGGTTGTCGACAGCGCCGCGGTGCACGTCGACGCCATCGTATCGGCGGCACTGGCGAGTCCCTGACAGAGAGTCCCATGTGCCGGTTCGCGGCGTCAGCCGCCCTCAGCTATTCGCCCTGCGCGACCGCCTGGCTGCCCGCGTATGAAACCGGCGCATAGCGCGGCGGGTTGTCGGCATCGGTGCAGCTCGAAATGCACTGCATGACGTAGTCTGCGTTCGCGTTGAAGAAAAACGGAATCGAATAACGCGAGCGCTGCCCGGTGTTGTTGGTAGCGAAGTGTTTGGTGCTGACGAACCGATCGTTTGTCCACTGCCGCAGCAGTTCGCCGGTGTTGACTACAAATGCGTTGTCGAGCGCTGGAGCCGCGATCCATTGCGAAAGCCGCTCACTGTAGATCGCGAGCCCGGGGCTGTCTTGCGCAAGGATGGTCATGAAAGTGGTGTCGACATGCGGGTTGATACCGAACTCGTGGCCGTCGACCGGCGGGTAGTGAGTCATGCGCAGCCGATAAGACGGCTCTGCAAAAGCCGCATCGAAGAAGTCGCTCGGCATCTCAAGTGCGTCGGCGAAGACCGGCAGCAGACGTTTGCCGAGTGCCAGCAGAGATCTCGCATACAGCTCCGTCGCGGCGCGAAAGTGCGGCAGCCTGGACGGATTCGGCCACTGGTTGTCCGCTAGCGTGATGCGGTGGTCAGCCTTCACGAGAAACGCTTCGTTGACGTTCACCACGTCGCGGGCCGGAAGCTTCGTATTGCGCATCGGCAGGTAACCCATGCCGCCGTGCGGCCAGCCCGCCCGGTCCATCCTTACGCTTTGCTTGGCCTCTTCGGGTTGTGCGTGGAACTGTCGGACCTGTTCGAACTGCGCCTCGATCACACTGCGATCCACGCCGTGACCAACGATCGAGAAGAAGCCGACTTCTTCACAAGCGATGCGAAGTTGGCGCGACAGTGCCTGCAGGTCCTGCGTACGTCCGTGTTGCAGCCAGTCGGTGAGATCCAGCAACGGTATATCGCCAGGCCTGGCCGCACGGACATAGGCGGTATCCCAAGAGACGGATTCAGCGCGCAACTGTTGTTCGCGCAGGAACGGGTCGAATGCGGTTTGAGCGGGCATGCTAAGGCCACCTCGGCTGCGGTGTATCCGTTGGTGGAGCCTGGATGCGTCCTGGGCGCGCATCGCGAGGTCTATGCGGGTACACGTTGATCGTTGCGGTGGGATCTGGGGTGACGCATCAGCCCCGTCAATGTGCGCGGTCAGACAGTTTGGCGTGGCACCCGCAGGCTGACTGGCGTTCGCTAAGGACGCGCGTCTCTTGAACGTAGTTCCGTCGACGAAACGTCCGCGCGGAACCGGGCGCCGGGCACCGGGTCGCAAAGCGACGCCAGCGCGCCGCTCACTTCTACGTCGCCGAGTTCGAGGAACGCGCCGGCACCGACCCGACCGAACACCAGAAACCGGCATCCCTGGCTTCGGAGAAACGCCACCGCGGCATCGCGACCGGCTTCACCCTGGTAGTAGCGAATGGCGTCGATTCGGGTAATCGTGTCGACACCCACCGCGAACACGCAGTTGGGAAAGTGCCGGGCTTTCTCAACGAAGGTTGGCAGCCGCGTCAGCCAAACGGGTCGCTCGAACTGTGCCAGTCGGGTCCCGATCTCGTGATAGTCGAGCGCAGGCTTGTCGGCGTTGGTTATAGAGAGTTCGAAAGCGCCGGTACGCCCCGTCAGCTGTTCGGCGATGCTGAGCATCGTCTCGTGGCCGTGGTGAACTGGATTGAAGGAGCCAGACAGGAGCAGTTGACCGTCATGCTCGTGAGTGACCACGGCCGGCGCCGCGCCCATCAGCACGGTTCTCCAGTTGGCCAGCGCCGCGGCCGATTGCACGATGGTTGGATGGCTCGCGGTGTCCTCCTCCAGCGTCTCGTTCAGCACGCGCCAGAGCGCTTCGAGGAGCTGCGCCTCTTCTGCGCTCCGGTCGCCCTTCAGCTCTATCTCGGCGAAATGCGTATGCCACTGGGTTTGCACCGCCACGTGGGCACGGTGGCGCCCGCGCTTCTCTCGGTCCGTCGCGAGGCTCGCGGTTGCTCCAAAGCCGAACAGAGGCGTGTCGTGTTCTCCCGCATCGTCCGCTTCATGAAGTTGCCTGGCCCGCTCGAACGCCGCCATCTCCATCGCGCGCGCGGTCGGCGCCGCACAGGCCTGCTCCGGGGCCCTGCCTAGCAGATCCGAAAGGGCGGCGAAGGCATACGGGACAGACACTTCCAAAACCGTGCGGCTCGCGCCAGGCGTTGTCAGCATCTCGGCGATGAGTTCGGTACCGCCGCCGGTTATGTAAAACACGCCGCGCCAAGGATTGGCATGTAGCGTGCGCGCGCGCTGGCTCATGCCACGTCGCTCAAGGCTGCAGCGCGTGACGTGCCCACTCGCCGTCATCCAAGGTGTACGCGACGCGTTCGTGCAGGCGGTCGCGCCGCCCGCGCCAAAGTTCGATGTAGTGCGGCACCAGGCGGTACCCGACCCAGAAGTCCGGAACCGGCAAGGTCTCTGGATACCGGGCTTCCACGCTGGCGATCTGTTCTTTCAACACCGTCTCAGATTTCAGGGCAGCGGATTGCTCCGAAGCCCAGATCATGACCTGGCCCGCACGCGGGCGAGCGTCGAAGTCGCGTTCAACGTCCTGCGGGTCTACCGGCTCGATCACGCCATCTATGCGCGCCTGTTCTTCGAGCGGCTCCCAGTAGAAGCAGACCGACGCACGCGGATCGACGCTGAGATCGCGGCCCTTGCGACTGCGCGCGTCAGTGAAGAACACAAGTCCCGCCTGATCGATCTGTTTGACCAGTACGGTTCGTACAGACGGTGTCCCATCTGCCGCGATCGTCGCGAGGCTCATGGCGTTCATATTCCGGCGCCCGGTTGCACGCGCGCGATCCAAGGCATCGCCGATGGCGCCGATCGCTTCCTGGTAAACGCCCAATGGTCTCTCCGTGAGGATAACAGTGGCGGATCCGGTGTCACCGCAACGGTCGAGACCATACCACGGCCTCCGGAGGTGCAGGCAGGAGTGGCGGCGAACCAACGAGCCGATTGCGTCGACCGGGTCTGGTCAGTGGCATTCAGGTGCGGGCTGCCAGTCAGGGGAGGAGGGCAATCGCCGGGTGACATGGAGCTACGGGTGCGCCGACCCACCGCCAGGCCGTGCGCATCAGTCTTCCGGACTCCGGTTTACGCCCGGCTCGACCGCCGGAGTTACGGCGACGGGGGCAGGCGCGCGGAAACCGGTCAGCACCCACCGCAAAGCCGCTACGAACACGAGGAAACCGATCGGGGCAAGCGCGAGCAGCACAAGCCCACTAAGACCAGGCATCGGGGCAAGATGATCGAACCATCGCAGTGCGGCCTCGGATGCCAGGCTCAGAAAGGGCATTGCCGACCAGCCAGCCAGCAGGGCGAGCAGACAGATCGCGAGCCTTTGCCATCCGTTGAGTGATCCGCTAAATCCGGTTTTGGCCTGCATAGTATCCGGGTAAGCCTGAAGAATGGCCGATCGGGAACTCGACTTCGAAGCGTCGGCGGTATTCTACCCGGACTCCGGTACGCCGCCTGCGAAAGCCTGACACGCCGACTATGAGGCGCCTGCCCCGACACGGGCGTCGCGACGCCGGCATTGGCGCTGGACCACAGATGCAGTAACGTCCAGACGAACGAAGGAGCCAACAACCATGCAAGTTAGCGCGGCCTGCCACTGCGGCAACATTTCGTTTGACTTCACCTGGCCCGACGCCGCCGGCCCTTTGATGGGTAGGGCCTGCGGCTGCTCCTTTTGCCAGAAACACGGCGGCATCTGGACATCCAGTCCCGAAGGGCGGCTGTCGGCACGCATCGCCGACGGAGATGCGCTCCGACGGTACTCGTTCGGTACGAAGACCGCCGACTTCTACGTTTGTAGCGACTGCGGCGCGGTACCGTTTGTCGTAAGCGAAATCGAAGAGCGCAAGTACGCCGTCATCAACGTCAACACTTTCGAAGGCGATGGCGCACGCGACCTCGAGACGATGCCGACGAACTTTGATGGCGAGGACGTTGATGGACGGCTCGGGCGCCGCGAGCGCAACTGGATTCGAAACGTCGAGGTCGTCATCGCTTGAGGACGCCGTCGAACAGGGGCAGCTGTGCCGGCGCGTGCAGCTGCGCAATAACGTGGCCCGATCGCGTGGCAACGTATCGCAACAGGTAAATCTATCGATGTCTGAAACGCCACTTAGCGTCTCCGCGGGCCCAACCGACCGTCCACTGTTGAACGAGACCATTCCCGCGAATCTGGCGCGCACGGTTGCCACGTACTCCGAACGGGAGGCGCTGGTGTCTTGTCATCAGGACATTCGCTGGAGCTGGCGCGAGTTTCACCAGCACGTGCGGCAACTTGCAAAAGGACTGCTGGGTCTCGGACTGCGGAAAGGCGACCGCCTGGGGCTTTGGAGTCCGAACTACGCCGAGTGGACTCTGGTGCAGTACGCGACGGCCGAGATCGGCGTGGTTCTCGTCAACATCAACCCGGCCTACCGCACGCACGAACTCGCGTACGCCCTCAATCAGTCTGGTTGCCGCGCGCTGGTGGCCGCGCCGAACTTCAAGACCTCGGACTATGTCGCCATGGTCGACACCGTGCGGCCTGAGTGTCCGGCATTAGAGCACGTCATTTTCTTCTGGACAGACGCCTGGGACGCGCTTCGCGCAGATGCCGCAGCCGCATCGGATGATGCCCTGGCAGCGTTGCGGGCAAGTCTGAGTGCTGACGACCCCATCAACATCCAGTACACCTCCGGTACTACCGGTTTTCCCAAAGGCGCCACGCTCAGTCATCGCAATATCCTGAATAACGGCTATTTTGTGACGGCGCTCCAGGGCTTCTCACATGAGGACAGATTGTGTATCCCGGTGCCGTTCTACCACTGCTTTGGCATGGTCATGGGCAATCTCGGGTGTACGAGTCACGGCGCGACGATGGTCATTCCGAACGATGCCTTTGATCCAGACTCGGTGCTGCAAGCGGTACAGGATGAGAAATGCACTGCCCTCTATGGTGTTCCGACGATGTTTATCGCCGAGCTCGGGCACCCCGAGTTCGCGCGGTTTGACCTGTCTGCACTGCGCACCGGTGTCATGGCGGGTTCGCCGTGTCCGGTAGAAGTCATGAAGCAGTGCATCGAACAGATGAACATGCACGAGGTGACGATCTGCTACGGCATGACGGAGACCTCGCCAGTCTCCACGCAAACGCTTCCGACCGACACTATCGAACAGCGCACGGGCACGGTTGGACAGGTACATCCGCATGTGGAGGTTCGCATCACCGATCCCGAAACCGGTGAGACGGTACCTCGCGGGACGACCGGGGAGTTTTGCACGCGGGGTTACTCGGTCATGTCCGGTTACTGGAACGACGCCGAGAAAACTGCGGCATCCATCGATGCCGACGGGTGGATGCACTCGGGCGACCTGGCGGTCATGGACGAGAACGGCTACGCCAACATCGTCGGGCGTATCAAGGACATGGTGATCCGCGGCGGCGAGAACATCTACCCGCGCGAGATCGAGGAATATCTGTATACCCATCCTGACGTCGTCGATGCACAGGTTGTCGGAGTGCCGGACGCGAAGTTCGGCGAAGAACTGCTCGCGGTCGTCAAACTCCGCGACGGCGCGGCTACCAGCGAGGAGGACATCAAGAGTTTCTGCCGCGGCAGCATCGCCCACTACAAGGTTCCGCGGTATGTCAGTTTTGTCGACGAGTATCCGATGACCGTCACCGGCAAGGTGCAGAAGTTCAAACTGCGCGAACAGGCCGTTACCGATCTCGGCCTGGAAGACGCCGCCGCGATCAAGATGGCTTAGAGAAGCTGCCGATGGCCTGCTCGGGTGCCGCGCGGCTGCATTGCTCGCGCCGGAGCTGTGAATTGACAACGGTTCGCTGAAACGGAGACCGAATCGTGTCCGGAAAACCTTTTCATCTCGCCTGGTTTCTGCACGGTTCGAGCGCCCAGTCGTGGGGTCAGCCCTGGACCGGGCATATCGGCACGTCGTGGATGTACCCCGAACTGTTTCTGGATATGGCGCGCGCACTGGAGCGTGCGTGCTTTGACTACATCCTGCTCGAAGACAGTACGGCGGTAAGCGAGAATCTTGACGGGTCGAGCGACGTCGTATTGAAACGCGGCATCGCGGTCCCGCGTCAGGACAAGGCGATAGTCGCGGCGCTGATGGCTGGCGTGACCTCGCGCATTGGCATCATTCCCACGTTCGGCACCTATGCGTATCACCCGTATCTGCTCGCACGCCAGATCGCGACTCTGGACCAGGCGTCGGGTGGGCGTATCGGCTGGAACGTGGTTACCGGCAGCTCGGATCTGGCGGGCAGGAACTTCGGTATGGACGGCTTGCCAGAGCACGATCTGCGCTACGACATGGCCGATGAGTATCTGGAAGCCTGCCGCGGCCTCTGGAACACCTGGGAACCCGACGCCGTGATCGCCGACCGCGAATCAGGCGTGCTTATCGATCCGGCCAAAGTGCACGCGTTTGAATTCAACGGAAAATACTACCGCACACGAGGTCCGCTCAATGCCGGCCCGATGCCCCAGGGCCAACCCGTGATCGCGCAGGCTGGAGGCTCGTCACGAGGGCGCCGTTTCGCCGCCAAACACTCCGAGACGATCGTCGCCCAGGTCAAGACTCCCGACGCCATGAAAGCCTA
This sequence comes from Pseudomonadota bacterium, assembly GCA_039030335.1. Taxonomy (GTDB): domain Bacteria; phylum Pseudomonadota; class Gammaproteobacteria; order HK1; family HK1; genus JBCCEJ01. The sequence continues at coordinate 9,865 of JBCCEJ010000031.1, forward strand.
TCGGGACGATGTGCGGCGCTACATGAAGGAGGCGGGACGCAATCCCGACGATTGCAAGGTCATGTTCACGGTAAATCCGGTCCTTGGCGAAGATCGGGAGGAGGCACATAATCGCCAGGCCCGGCGCCTCGACTACGTGCGCGCAAATATCGAAGAACGTCTCGCCAATTTCGCCAAGGTCATCAACATCGACTTCACCCGATTTGACCTCGATGCACCATTGCCGGATGACGTCACCACGAACGGTCATCAGCAGATTCTTGCGGACTACCGAAAATTTGCCGCCGGGCGTTCGATTCGAGAGACCATGGCAACCTTCAACAATGGACTGCCGGATCTGGTGGGCACGCCTGACGCAGTTGCCGCGGAGATGGCTGAAATCATGCAACACGTCGGCGGCGACGGTTTTTTGTTGTCCATGCCCAACGTCACACGCCGTACGCTCGCCGAGATCGAAGACGGTCTTGTACCGGCGTTGCAAAAACGCGGCCTGGTGCGAACGGCTTACGAGCACCGTCAGCTGCGCGACAATCTGCTGGCCTACTAATTCGGTGGGGCCGCCGCGCGGCTGCATACCAAGCCGTCGAGATACGCGGCGGCCGAGAACCGGGAGCAGGTGGGCTTACGTATCTGCAAGAGTTCAGAACGTCGCCCGGGTGCGGGGAGAATGGTGCCGGTGAGTGGACTTGAACCACCGACCTACTGATTACGAATCAGTTGCTCTGCCAACTGAGCTACACCGGCGCCGAGCCCGCCATTGTAATCTGCAAGCTAGCACCATGCCAACTGATCACGTCCGGATACGCCGCCGTACTGCCACGACGCGAGGCGGGATTTTGTCGATAGCCGACCGGGTTTCGCGCGCAACGGTCCGCTGCTCGCACGGCTTGTGAGTGTGGAGTCCATGACGCGCCAGGCCACGACACCGGGCCCCTCAGATACCAGGGATGATGTGCCCCCAATCGCGTTTGGCGGCCAGGTAACGGCGGTTGTGTTCGGATACGCCGATGATGTGCGGCTCCTGTTTCAAACGCTCTATACCGAGAGCGGTCAGGTCATTCAGCTTCTTTGGGTTGTTCGTCAGTAGCCGCACTTCGCGGTCCTCGCAGAAGTACCGGAGCAGCGCGGCGGCATCACCGAAGTCACGGCAGTCGTCGGGCAGGCCGAGAGAACGGTTGGCTTCGTAGGTGTTCTCACCGGCGTCCTGAAGCAGATAGGTTGCGGCTTTCGCCCAGAGACCGATGCCGCGCCCTTCGTGCCCGGCCATGTAGATGATCATGCCGCCGTGCGGTTCCGAGGCGATGCGATCGATAGCGCCGAGAAACTGCGGCCCGCACTCGCAGCGCTGCGATCCGAACACATCGCCGGTCATGCAACTCGAATGCACCCGCACGAGTGGCTGCGGATCGGCTTGCGGATCACCGAAGATCAGCACGCTGTTGACGGCCATGGAGGAGGCCAGCGACGCGAACAGGTGGCTGCCGCCCTGTTCGTTCAGCGCCGACGCCAACTCGTTCAGGCGCGCCAGTTCGCGCGAACGGACCACCGCATACCACCGAAACTCATGCTGCCGGCCATCGAGGAGCACCGGCAGCGGGATAGGACCGAGCAGGTCCAGTGACCCGGATGATTCGCTCATCGGGGGCGCACTGTCCACCTCGACGCCTTCGGAGGTAATCCGCTTCAGATGCCCGTCGCGAACCAGGCGCTCGCGGATGGTCGGATCCAGGTACGTAAACATCTAAGGTCCTGTTGTGGCAGCTCAAGAGAGCGCGGCGCAAGCCTCGCGGATGAGCTGGCCGCCTCGCGCGATGTCCGCTTCGCTCGCTACGAAGCTCGCTCGAAAATAGGGTGAAAGTCCGTAAGCAGAACCCTGCACCACCGCCACACCGACGCTATCCAGCAAATACATGACGAAATCAGTGTCGGTCTCGATCCGTTTGCCGTCCGGGGTGCGCTTGCCGATGGCGCCCGCACAGGAACAGAAGATGTACATCGCGCCCTCGGGACGGTCGCATTGCAGTTCCGGAATCTGACTCAGCGCGTCGAACAGCAGGTCGCGGCGGCGCTGCAGGTCGGCCGTCCGGGCATGCACCTCGTCGAGAGGGCCTTCGAGTGCCGCGACCGCGGCACCCTGACTCACCGCGCTCACTCCGGCCGTACTCTGCGACTGCATTTTCGACATGTTGGCGATAATGTCCTTTGGCCCACCAGCGAACCCCAGCCGCCAGCCGGTCATGGAGTACGCTTTCGATACGCCGTTACAGGTCACCGTGCGGTCGTACAGGGCAGGTTCCACCTCCGCCAGTGTGCCGAATTCGCGGCCGTCGTAGATCAGATGCTCATAAACGTCGTCGCTCAGGACATGAACGTGCGGATTGCGTTTCAACACTTCGGCGAGTTCAGCCAGATGTTGCCTCGAATAGGTGGCTCCAGTCGGATTGCTCGGCGAACTGAACATGAGCCACTTCGTGCGCGGCGAGATAGCCGCTTCCAACTGTCCGGCGTCCATCTTGAAGCCAGCCGACTGAGCGCAATCGACGATAACCGGCGTGCCGCCAGCGAGTTGGATCATGTCTGGATACGAAGTCCAGTAGGGCGCCGGCACAATACATTCGTCCCCAGGGCCGACCGAGCACATCAGGGCGTTGAACAGGACCTGCTTCGTGCCGGCCCCGACCGTGATCTGGTCGAGCCCGTAGTCCAGATTATTGTCGCGCTTGAACTTGGTCTGAGCCGCGCGTCGCGTGCTCTCGAGGCCGTTGATCGGGGTATAACGGATCTCGTTGGCGACCATTACGGCGTTCGCCCCGGCCTTGGCGATATCGGGCGTGGGGAAGTCCGGCTCGCCGGCGGTGAGTTTGACGATGTCGTGGCCGGCCGCGACCAGTTCGCGCACCCGGGCGCTCGCGATCTGGCTGGGTGACGGCTTGAAGCGGCTCATGCGGGCGGCGAAAAAATCAGCAGGTCTGTCGGTCATGGCGTTCAGCTGGCGTTGAGGATCCTGATCGGGCGACTCGCCTTCCGGCTAAGGCCGGGCAGGCAACTGCGGCGCACGGGTTTCGACCATTGATAAGGCGGGCCCCACCGGCGTCGGCCGCCGCCGGTGGGCACCCGGGCGTCCTCACAGGGGTTCGGGCGTAAAGAGCCGGAAGATGCCATGGAGGACGACACCAGTGTAACAAAGGCCCCAGCATGAGACGCCCGGCACGGGCCCGCATGCCGAAGTCCGGATGACGTGGTTCAATACCCCCGGTCGATCAGCGCATCTGCCGCCGCCGGAGCGGCGAAAAGACGCGCAGGCAGTACGGTTTCTGGCCGAACGGACCAGTTGCGAGCCCGTCGCCATCGAACGGAAATCCAATCCAGAATCAACCGCGACCAACGCGTTATACAGCCAGTAGTGAGGAAAGATGATGAGCGCAACGGAAATGAGCATCGACGAGCTGAAACGCAGCGTCGGAACTGAAATTGGGATCTCTGCGTGGGTCGACATGACGCAGGACCGAATCGATCAGTTCGCGGACGTGACCGGCGACCACCAGTTCATCCACGTCGACGTGGAGCGCGCCAAAGCCGAAACCCCGTTTGGCGGCACCATCGCGCACGGCTTCCTCACGATGTCCCTGCTGGCCGGCATGGCTGACGAGGCGTTACCGGGCATCAGCGGGCGCAAGATGGGCATCAACTACGGCTTTGAGAAAATGCGCTTTCTGTCGCCCGTTCCATCGGGTTCGCGAGTGCGGGGGCGTTTCAACCTCGACGCGCTGGACGAGCGCAAGCCGGGCGAATTCCAGTTGCGCTACGGGTGCACCGTCGAGATCGAAGATTCCGACAAGCCAGCGCTGGCGGCGCAGTGGCTGGTGCTTGCCTACGTGTGAACGAGGTCGGGCCCGGCCGGCCGCGCGGTGCTCGTCTACCTTGTACGACTAGCCCTCGCCCGACTGGCCAAAGCTCATCTGGCGCTCGGCGGGAAAGACCGAAAAATGCGTATGGCATCCCAACCACGGCGCGTCGACATCGGTGCGTGACAACACCGCCGTGGCGCGGCCCGGGCGGTCGTACGGCTGCCCGTCGGCATCGTAACCAGTCGAAGTCCAGAGCGTTGCCCCGACGGCCATCAGCCGGTCGGGGGATACACGCGCCTCCACGCTCGGGAGCGTGAACGCGAAGTCCGAAATGGTCGGCCAGATGGCGCGCCATTGACCGCCCTCGAGCGCGTCCAATCCACGCACGAAGTCCTTGTACGTGCCGAATCCGCTGACGTCGTCCGCGAACAGCGTCCTCGCGGTCACGAAATCGACGGCCGCCACCGTCGCCCCCCACGCCCCGAACCAGGCCCTGACGGACTCCAAATCGGCAGAATTCGGCGGTTCGCTACCCTGGTTCATGTCCCACTCCTGACGATGGCGATTTTCAGCAACGTGCTCCGGTGCCGCGCCTTTCGCGCGATGCCACCGGCGTGGCCGCACCGCCTCCGAGGCGAGACTGGAGTAAAGGCGAAGTCTACCGGGTCCGACCGACCGGCTCGACCGGCCTGAATCGGCCGCACCGCGCTGGCCAGGCAGCCAGGGCCTGAGCCCGCACCAATCCCTGGTGCGATGCCGCAGCGGGGTCGGCTATGCTGGAGGTTCTGCCGACCAACGCCTGGTCGGCCTTACCCCAGAGTTTTGTTTATGCTCGCGCAGCATGTTTGCAGTCGCCAGTCGCTGGGGAGCCACCCTGGATGAACGTGTGGGAAGTGGCCCTCAGGCGCCCCGACAACGAGTTGGAACTCGGTCGCATCGCTTTTCTGATCGCTCAAGGGGAGTATCCCGACCTCGACGTTGATGTGGCCACGGCTGAACTCGACCAGTTCGCCGCGGAAGTCGCTGCCCCGTCCCTGGCCGCGCTGGATGGATGGATGTTCGAGACGCGGCGGTTCATCGGCAACGCCGAGCACTACTACGATCCTCGCAACAGTTACCTCTGCGATGTAATAGAGCGGCGCACGGGCATTCCGATCTCACTATCGCTGCTCTATATCGAAGTGGGCCGCCGCGCAGGGCTCGACCTCGCCCCGGTGTCGTTTCCCGGTCACCTCCTCGTCCGCCACTCGGGTCTGGAAGGTGAGATGTTCGTCGATGTCTTCAACGGCGGTCTCCGGCAGACCCGGGATGTTCTGCATGAGCGGCTGGTGCGGATGACGGGCGGAAAGCTGCCCGACGGGCTCGACCTCGACCGGATGTTCGCGCCGTGCGGACAACGCGAAGTGGTGGCGCGCATGCTGCGCAATCTGAAGCAGATTTATGCCAAGAGTAAAGACGTACCGCGGTGTCTGCGGGTGTGCGATCAGCTGCTTCACGTCGAACCGGGAACCGCGGGTCATTATCGCGACCGCGGTTACCTCTACGCGCAGGTCGGTCATCGCGAAGCCGCACTCGCCGACTACAGCAGGTATCTGAAGATGGCGCCGGGCGCCTCCGACGGCGCTGCCATCCGCGCGTGGATCGTCGACTACGGGAGCCAGTCGCAACGCTTGAATTGACCCCATCCGGCCATGCGGAACGGGAAGCGAACGGACGGAATCTACTCGTAGGTCTGTTCGACGAGTGCGCGGATCCGGATACGCATGTCCGGCAGGCGCACGCGCGCCAGCCCGGCGTTGTTGTCGAACACGGCTTTGAACTCCCTGGTGCCGATGAACTCAGCGCGCATCTGCAAGGAATCGGGCTCCATGGCGAGTCCGTTGGTCTTGAGCTCGTCGGTGAGTCGCTCGCGCTCGCGCGCGTACAGATCGCTCAGCATGGTCTGCAGCGCCGCGAGCAGGGCAGCTTTGCCGCGGTCGGTCAGATCCATGGTCACGCGCTCACGATCGGCAAAGTCGGCCAACGCACCTTTCCAGAGACGGGCCTCCAACGCGGCGCTCAGCTTCACATCGGGCCGCGTGTCGCCGTTGCTCTGTTTCAGTTCGGTGTCCTGCTCAATCTCCAGGACCGGCTCGCCAGCCTTGCTGCTGAGCCTGAGTGTCGACGTCCCAACGCGGTTGACACCAGCCTCGTGCACGAGCAGCCCGACGTCGCGCAACGGTCCGTGCGGGCCGCCTTCCTCGGGGTCGTTGAACGAACTCAACAAACTGGACCCCCAGAACTTGTACAGTACGATGCGTGTCGTAGTTTTCTCACGCCAAGTCAGAGCTCGACCGGGGTCGGCGCCGTAGAGTTTCTCTTGTGCAAGCAGCTCGATCGTGATCTCGGCGACGTACGGGTAGTCCCCGTCGCTGACGTGATCGGCACGCGCGGCAGACATCGCGACAAGCGCACATGTCAGCGCGGCGACCATAACGCGGGGAATCAGCATGAGTCGGGTTCGGCTGAATAAGAAGCTGGCGACCATTGTGACATGGCTGACGGCGGCGCTGGCTGGCGTCTGGGCGCCGTCCGGTGCCGACGAAGGTGAACCGCAGCCGCAACCGCTCGACCACGAGTTCTACTTCTCGCGAGTGATCTACGGGGCACCCTCCGAAGAAGACTTTGGCCCGCGCTGGGCGGTCGACTACCCCAAGGCCGACCAGCAGTTCCTGGTCGCGTTGAAACGGCTTTCCGGCGTCGACGCCTTCGCATCGGAGCACGCGCTCCGGCTCAACCTCGAGCGACTGCACGAGTTTCCGTTCCTGTATGTGCTGGAGGTCGGTTCGCTGTCGCTGAAGGAGGAAGAGCGAGACACGTTGCGGCACTACCTGCTCTCCGGCGGCTTCCTGGTGGTGGACGACTTTTGGGGCAGCTGGGAATGGGACAACTTTGAAAACGAGATGCGGGAGCTGTTCCCCGACCGGCCGCTGGTCGAGGTGCCGCTCGACCACCCCGTTTTTCACGCGTTCTACGACATCGGCGAGATCGTGCAGGTGCCGAATGTCTACCAGGGCACCACGGGTGGGGTCACCCACGAGTACGACGGCTATGTGCCGCGGGCGCGGGGTATCTTTGATGATGACGGTCGCCTGATGGTGCTGGTCAACTGGAATACCGACCTCGGGGACGGATGGGAGTGGGCCGACCATCCGCAGTATCCGCTGCGCTTCTCGACCTACGCCTATGAGATGGGGATCAACTTTGTCATCTACGCGATGACTTACTGAATCCGCGCGGCATGCTGGAAGCGCTGACAGGGCTACTGTTGCCAGACGCGAGCGACCGCGTACTCGTTGCCGCGGAACTCACGCACGCCTGGAGCCTGACAGCGGTAGGGTTTGCACTGGCGGCGGGCGTGCTCGCCGCCGCCATCTACGCGTGGCGAGAACAGCGCCGCCTCGCGCCGCGCCGGGCGGTCATCCTGTTTGTCGTGCGAGGCATGTTGCTTGCATCGCTCGCGTGGTTGCTCTCCGAGCCTGCTCTCAAGGCGGAGTTCGAAACGGCGCGACCGGGGCGGGTGGCGATGCTGGTCGACACCAGTGCGAGCATGGGGCTTGTCGACGCCGCTGGCACACCCCGACACGCGCCGGTGCTCGATCTCGTCGCACCCGAAAATGGCCCGCTCGCGACCTTCCTCAGAAACCGCGCCAGCCCGCTCTCGGTCAGCCTCCACGGGCTCGCCGAAGGCGCCGACGACTTACCGAACTCCGCGGAGCTGGCCTTCGGAAGCGGGCACACATCTCTCGGCCCACGGCTCGACGCGCTGAGGCGCAGCGGCGGAGCCCCGGTATCCGCCGTCGTCCTCCTGAGTGACGGAGATTTCCGACTGCGCCCGGCAGATCGCCAGACGCTTCGCCAGATGCGCGCCTCCGGAATACCGGTGCATACGGTCTCGGTAGGGCCGGATTCCGTCGGCAACGATTTCGAGGTGGCCGCGCTGAACGCGCCCGACCGCCTGCTGGTCGGCGCTGTGGCAGCGGTGGATGCGCGTATCCGGAAGAGCGGCCAGATGCCCGGCGAGGCGATCGTGCGTCTGGAAGTGGATGGCATCGAACGCGACCGGGCAAGTGTGCGCTTCGATGATACGGCGGAGCAGGGAGTCTCGTTCCAGCTGCCCGTGGATGAAGGCGGGCTGCGGCGAATCGAAGTGATCGTTTCACCCGACTCCGGAGAACCGAATACCGCCAACAACCGCGCCGCCGCGCTGCTCTACGCCGAAGACCGCGAGCTGTCGATCCTGCACGTGGAAGGCGAGCCACGTTTCGAGGTGAAATTCATCCGACGCGCAGTCCAGGACGACGACAACCTCCGGATCCTGTCGCTGGTGCGCACGGCTGAGAACAAGTTCTACCGGCTGGGTATCTCGTCAGCCGAAGAGCTGAAGGACGGATTCCCGCGCACCGCCGAGGACCTGTTCAAGTACGACGGGCTCGTTCTCGGCAGTGCGCCGCAGGACATGTTGACGCCGGCGCAGCAGCAGCTGATCGCGGATTTCGCCGCACGTCGAGGCGGCGGTGTCGTATTTCTGGGCGGCCGCCACGCGTTCGCAGAAGGCGGCTACGAGCGCGGTCCGGTAACGCAGATGCTGCCATTTGCATTGCAGCGCGGGGTGCCGGAACGTAGCGTCATGCTGAAGCTCGAGATGACCGGCGCCGGGCGCCAGCACGCGGTTGCACGCATTGGCGCGGGCGCTCGTGGGGTGACAGCGCTCGCGGACTTGCCACCGCTCACCAGTGTCAACGCGAGCGTCGGCGGTCTCGAGACACTGAAGCCAGGCGCTGCGGCGCTGTGGTCGGGGACGGTCGAAAACCGCACCGAGCGGCGGATCGGGCTCGCCGAACAGCGCTATGGCAAGGGCATGGTGGCCGCTTTCGCGGTTCGCGACACCTGGCGTTGGCAGATGCATCGTGCCCTCGACCTCGAAGACCAGACGCACGAGACATTCTGGCGGCAATGGCTGCGCTGGCTGACACGGGGAGCCCGGCCGCAACGCTACGTTACAGTTGATGCGCGACAGGTTGCCCCGGGCCAGGCGGTTACGCTCCGCGCGCATGCCGTCGACGCGAGCCATGTGCCAGTGGCCGATGCCGGGCAGTCGCTGGTCGTGATCACCCCGAGCGGCGAGCGGGTCGGACTCGCGCTGGAACCAGGCACCGCGCCCGGCGTGCAAACGGCCCGCTACGTCGCGCGCGAGCCCGGGGCGCACGAAGTCGAGCTGACCCACCCCGACAGCGGGGAGGCAGACGGCACCGCGGTGGCCTTCTTCGACGTGCAGGCACTCGGGCGCGAGATGTATTCGGCCGTTCGCAACGACACGGTCATGCGCAATGTGGCGCGTCTGTCGGGCGGACAGTTCGTATCCATGGCGGACGCGGAATCTCTGTTTGACACGATCGAGTCGAACGTCGCGACCGTCACGCAATTCGACGTCGTCAGTCTGCTCGAATTGCCAGCGCTGCTGGCATGGCTGCTCGCGCTCGCTAGTGTCGAATGGCTGGCACGTCGCCGCTGGAGGCTTCCATGAGCAAAGTCCGGGTGCGCACGCGGCAGGTCCTGCTTGGCAGGCTGTGTCTGATCGCGCTCTGGGGCGCCGTGTTCTCAGGCGGCTTGCCGGGCTCGTTACAAGCTGCGACGCAACACGTGCTCGTCGTTACGGGGATCGCAGGCGAGGCGTTCTATGCGAAGCGTTTCAACAGTCGCGCCGAAGCGCTCCGCGATGCGCTCGCCACGGGGCAGGGCGTCTCGGACAGCCATCTGGTGTGGCTCCGTGGGGATGGTGAGGGTTCATCGCGGGCGACCCGTGACAATGTGCTCACGGCCATCGCGGCGGTGGCAAACACGGCCGCCCCTTCGGACCAGTTCGCGCTCATCTATATCGGACATGCAAGTGCCCGGCGGCAGCAGCTCAAACTGAACCTGCCGGGTCCGGACCTGCGCGCGGAAGAACTCGACGAGGCGCTTCGCAGTCTCGACGCCCGGCCGGTTCTGCTCGTATTGGCTGCGCCGGCCAGCGGTGCCTTCGTCAGGGCACTGTCGGCCACGCGTCGCGTGGTTATCACGGCGACTTCGAATGCCGCTGAAAACCAGCAGCCGCAGTTCGCCGGGCCGTTCGCGCGGACCTTCGCCCAGAACGGCACGGACCTCGACAAAGACAAACGAATATCCGTGCTGGAGGCATTCCTGCGTGCCAGCACGGAAGTACGACGAGGCTACGAACGTGACGGGCTGATCGTCGTCGAACACGCTCTGCTGGACGATAACGGCGATGGCAAGGGCACCCGCCTCGCCATCGGCGACGAAATCCTCCCCGGTGCAGACGGCGACGTGGCGCGCCGCTTCTTCCTCGATGTCTCACGCGAATCGGCTGCAGATGGTGATGCGCCCGAACGGCTGCGCCTGCGGCTGGAAGCGCGCGATCTGGTGGACCGGATCGAGGAGCTCAAACGCGAGAAGACAAAGTACTTCGAGGGCGACTACCTCGCACGGCTGGAGGACTTGCTGGTGCAGCTGGCGCTGAATCGCCGGGCCTATCGTAAGGACCTGGACCCCGGGCAGGACGGCGTGACTACACCCGTTCGAAACAGCAGGCCAGATGAGCCCGTTGACGGCGCGGGGGGGGAGCGTTCATGAGCGTGCGACGCGATCTCGCCAGGGCCTCGGCAGCACTACCGCGCTGCGCTGCCGCCGTCGCTTTATGCGCCGTATTGCTGTTGGGGCATGGCGCACCGGCTGATGCCGCGCTCGACGTGGAACGGAGCTACGCCCAGCTGGCACTCGGCGATGTCCGGGGTCTCGAGACGACGCTGCGTCAGCATCTCGACACCGACGACACCGACGCCGGCGCGTGGTTGCTGTTGGGCAAGGTCCTGCTCGAAAGCACCGACCTCGCGAACAGCCAACTCGCGTTTGAGCGGGCTATCGAGCTGTCGCCCGACACGTCGATGGAGGCCCACGCATCGCTCGCAGAAATAGCCTTGCTGCAGGTCGAGACGGATGCTGCGGCCGCGCACGCCAACGCCGTGCTCGCGACCATGCCGGCAGACCTGACGAGCCTCACCGGCCCCGATCTGCGCGCCGCTGCCAGTGCCGCCACGATCCTCGGGCGCCGCGACACCGGCCGATTGAGAGAGGCCGTCGACTATCTGAATCAGGCGATTGAAAACGACGGCAACGACGTCGCGTCGCGCGTAGAACTCGCCCGTCTGCTGCTATCGAAGTACAACAACACGGAGGCGTCCGAACAGGCGCGCGGGGCTCTGGCTGTGGATGGGGCCAATCCGCACGCCATGTTGCAGATGGCGCATTCGCTCGCCTTCGACCACGCCGCCCAGACACCCGCACTGGTCGCCCGTATCCTCGAGGCTCATCCCGACTTTGTGCACGCACTCAACCTGCAGGCGAAGCTCAGGCTCGACGCAGAGGACTATGCCGGCGCGCTTGCGAGCGTGCGCGACGCGCTCGTGCGCAATCCGCGCTCTCGCCAGGCGATGACCCTGTTGGCGGGGCTCTACTTCCTGCGCGGTGAGCAAGCACGCGCGGAGGCAGTGGTCGACGATCTGCGCGCAGGCGCCGAAGGTTACATCGAGGTGTACCAGACACTCGCCGAACTGGCTGAACGTAACCGGCGTTACGCGGAGGCCGCGGAGCTTGCACTGATCGCGCTCAACATCGACAGCCAGGCGTGGCGCTCACACGCGACGCTCGGAATCAATCGCAGCCGCATCGGCCAGCAGCGAATCGGCCGGCGCAACCTCGAGGTTGCCTTCCGCGGCGACCCGTTCAACGTCCGCGTCAAGAACACGCTGGACCTGTTCGACAAGATCGACCGCGAATTCGAACGTGAAGTTTCGGAGAATTTCGTGCTGCTCGGACACGCTCGCGAGATGGGGGCGCTGGCGCCCCTGGCACTGCCGTTGGCGGAACAGGCGTTCCGCTACTATCGCGAGCGTTATCAACACACCCCGAAGACACCGATCCACATCGAGATATACCCGCAGCACGAAGACTTCTCCGTGCGCACCTCTGGCGTTACCGGTATCGGCATCCTCGGCGTCTCATTCGGCCGCGTGATCGCACTGGACTCGCCCTCGGCGCGGGCCTTCGGTCCATTGAACTGGGGATCCGTGCTGTGGCACGAGATCGCGCACAGCTTCCATCTGTCGATGACCCGGCATCGCATGCCACGCTGGTTCTCCGAAGGGCTCGCGGTCTACGAGGAACGCCGGGCACGAACGGGCTGGGGAGCCGATCTGTCACCGGATTTCGTCAAGGCGTGGGCAGCCGGGGAATTGCCGCAGGCGACGCGCATGAACGAGACGTTCCTACGCCCAAAATCGCAGCAGCAGCTTGTGCACGGCTATTTTCAGGCGTCGCTGTTCATCGAATTCCTGACGGCCGAAGATGGATTCGACGCGGTGTTGAAGTTGCTGGATGGCTTTGCCGAAGGCACCGACTTCAACGCACTGGTGCGCGAGGCTTTGAACCTCCCGCCGGACGAACTCGACCGGCGGTTCGAGGCGTTCTTGAAAACACGTCTCGCGGATGCCGTCGCGGCCATGGAGGAACAGGACGACCGTTCTTACGGCGCCTTGTTGCGAAAGGCGGGTGAACATCTGAACAGCGATCGGCTGGCAGCCGCGCGCAAGGGTTTTGCCGAAGCGATGCGCACGATGCCGGACTATGCCGATGATGACAGCGCTTATTGGCAGCTTGCGAACGTCGAAACGCAGATGGGTGACGACCAGGCCGCCGCCGCGACCCTGGAGGCGATGCTGGCGGTCAACGCTGACAGCCTCGCCGGCCACCGCCTGCTGAGCGAAGTCTACGAACGTCTGGGTCGGGTCAAGCGGGAGCGCGACACCCTTGAACGCCTGCTGTTCATCGAGCCGTTCGATGTCAAGGTGCATCAGCGGCTCGCGGCCACCTACGAGCAGGAAGCGCGGTGGGAGCAGGCGGCGGCGAGCTACCGTGCCGCATTGACCCTGGCGCCTTCCGATCAGGCGGAAGCCCAGTTCAGATATGCGCGGGCGCTCGCACACACGGGTGAAGACGAGGCGGCCCGCATGGCCGTACTGCGCGCCCTGGAGCGGGCGCCGCTTTACGACGAGGCCCTCGAACTGTTACTCGAACTGCGGGGTAGCCAATGAGTGTGCACCCGTGCCGGGCCGCGATCCCGACCCGTTTTCAGCTGACCGAATACGACGCCAGCGCGATCAGCACGGGCGGACAGCAAGCAGAGGTTTGACCATGAACGAACAACATCCGAGCCGCGACGACGGTGTTCTCGCCGATGAACTCGCACACGACTTCGCTCGGGCCCGCGAGCAGATCGGTCGCCAGATAATCGGGCAGCAAGACGTCGTCGAACTGGTCGTGCTGACCTTGCTGGTAGGCGGAAACAGCCTATTGATGGGTGTGCCGGGGCTTGCGAAGACGATGCTGGTCAACACCGTGGCGCGAGTGTTGGATCTGAATTTCTCGCGGATTCAGTTTACGCCTGACCTGATGCCCTCCGATATCACCGGCACCGATCTGGTTCAGGAGGACGCCGACACCGGCCGCCGATCGCTCGTGTTTCAGCCGGGCCCCGTGTTCACCAACATTCTGCTCGCCGATGAGATCAACCGTACGCCACCGAAGACGCAGGCCGCATTGTTGGAAGCCATGCAGGAGAAGCGCGTGACGGTGCAGGGGACGAGCTACACCCTCGAACCCCCGTTTCTGGTGTTTGCGACACAAAACCCCATCGAGCTGGAAGGCACATATCCGCTGCCGGAAGCACAACTCGACCGCTTCATGTTCGAAATCGTCATGGGTTACCTGAGCCCGGATGAGGAGTTTGCCGTCGTGAACAGCACGACGGGTGCAGACGATGTCGAACTCGAACCCGTCATCGACGCGGCACGGCTGCTGGCGTACCAGCAGCTGGTGCGTCGCGTGCCGCTCGCCGAGTCGGTCGGCCGCTATGCGCTGGCACTTGTACGCGCTACCCGGCCGTCAGACCCGACCGCACCCGATTTCGTGCACAAATGGTTGACCTATGGTGCCAGCGTACGTGCTGCCCAGTATCTCGTGCTCGGCGGTAAGGCCCGCGCAGTTGCGGCCGGCCGCACACATGTCGACTACGCCGACATCCGCGCCGTCGCGGAGCCCGTGCTGCGACACCGACTGATCACAAATTTCCAGGCCGAAGCCGATGGTGTCAGCGCAGCCGACATCGTCGCTCAGTTACTGGAGTCGATCCCGGCGCAAAGCGCATGAGCCTGGCGCGCCGCCATGCCCGAATCCGCTGGGACGAGAGCAGGTCCGGCCCACGGCCCAACGCTCATTCCGACAAGCCCTCAGACGCCCGGAGCGGGTGGGATGGTGCCCGGTGAGCGGAACCCAGCGACGCAACGCCGCGGCCGGGCTGGTCGAACCCGCCGTGTTGGCGCAGGTCGATCGGCTTGAGCTGGTGGCACGTCAGGTCGTGGCCGGAATGATGAGCGGGATGCACCGCTCGAGCACCGTAGGTGCCTCCACCGAGTTCGCCGAACACCGTATGTACACCCCTGGTGATGATATCCGGCGGATCGACTGGCGCGTATACGGGCGTACCGACCGATTGTTCGTCAAGACCTTCCAGGCCGAGACCAACATGGACGTCATGGCGATCGTCGACTGCTCGGCATCGATGGGGTTCGAGACCGGAGGCGTCACGAAGCTTCGCTACGCGCTGATGCTGGCGGCCTGCTTCGGGCATCTCGCGGATGCGCAACGCGATCGATTCGGCGCCGCGCTGGTGAACGAGCAGGTGGTCAGTCTCCGGCGCCCCCGTGCGGTGCAGGACGAGGGACTGATGCGCATGCTGGAGTCTGCGCAGGCGAACGGGAGCACTAATCTCGGGCTCGCCCTGGAAGCGCTCACCGACCAGCTGAAACGCCGTGCCCTGATCGTGCTGGTGAGCGATCTCTACATGCCACCGCAAGATGCCGTGAGCGCGATCGCGCCGCTGCTCGAACGTGGGCACGAACTGAGTATCTTTCACATTCTGGACCCCGGTGAGCAGGAGCTTGATTTCGCCGAAGCCGGGATCGTCGAGGACAGCGAAACGGGCGTGCGGATTCCGCTCGACCCGGTCGCCGCCAACCGCATGCTGCGGACCCGCGTCGAGCAGCACATTCGCGGGTTGGAACAGGCACTCACGGCGCGGCGCGTCGACTACAGCTTCGGCGATACGGCCGTACCCCTGGCTGAACGGCTGCGTCACTACGTGGCCCGCCGCCGGCGCGCACAGGTCAAGCAGGCGCCGCGGTGAAGAGACTTTCGCGAACATCGCGCCGGGTGAACGTCTGATGGGCCTTGCGTTTCCGGCACTGTTGCTGGCCGCGCTCGCGGTGGCCGTGCCGGTGTGGGTTCACCTCGCGTTCAGACCACACGCAGCGGGCCGTATACTGCCTTCGCTGATGTTCCTGAAGGCGGTGGAACTCAAGGTACGTCGCAATCGCCAGCTGCGTGATCGTGCGCTGCTCATATGGCGGGTGTTGTTACTGCTGTTGCTGGTGGCCGCGTTCGCAGGCCCTTTTGTCGAGCTGTCGGGCAGTGACAGCGCGGCCCGCGCGCCTGCGGTCGTGATTATCGACCAGTCGGCCAGTATGACCGTCGGGGACCGGTGGTCCGAGGCGGTCGCCAGTGCGCGTTCGCTATTGCGCGCCACCGATCGGCAAGTGGCGCTGCTGGGGGCCGCGCATCAGACCGTAGAGCTCACCCCGTTTGGTGCGTCGCGTTCAGAACGCCTGGCGGCCCTGGCGTCTGCGGAACCGCGGATGGAGCGAAGCGATCTCGGGGCTGCCATCCAGCACGCTGCCGCGTGGCTTGCGCGCCATGCCCGCGAACAACAGCTGCCGGCCAATATGCCGGGTCAGGTTACGGTCGTTACCGACCTTCAGGCGAGCGCGCTCTCGCAGGCTTCGTTGCGCGCGCTGCCGGGGCACATCCAAATCGACGTCGAAGTGGTCGGCGGACCGGTTCGGTCGGGTACCCGGCAGCCGAACCTCGGCATCGAGTCGATGCGAATGCGAGGTGACAGCACAACGTTGGAAGTCACCGTGCGCAATACCGATAGCCGCGACGCGAGCGACCGCGAATTGTTCATCCAGGCCGGCGACCATCCGCTCGCGCAGCAGTCTTTGAGCGTGAGCGCGGGCGCGAGCCGCGTTGTAACAGTGCCGGTCACGCGGGCGCCCGACCGTGCGGTTGTCCTGCGAGCCGCCCTGGCGCCCGACGATTTCAGCTACGACGATACGAACGCGCTCGTGTTGGCTCCGGCGCGTACGCGTCAGCTGGGCCTGCTCGGCGCCGGCGCGCTGGGATCGGTGCACCAGAGTGCTTTCGGAAGTATTCAGAAGCCGCCGTTGAGCGTGGCGGGAGAGGCAACCCCGGATCGTGTTCGCAACAGACAGCTGGACCTCATCTACATCGAAGACCTGCAGGATGCTCGCACCGACCTCGCGCTCGGAGAATTTGTAGATTCCGGAGGCGTGGTCATCGCGCTGGTCGACTCCGCCGCGGATTTTGCCCGGCTGCGACGCACGCTCGACTCCGATGGTGAAACCGGGGCATGGCCACCGGCCACGGCCGTCGACGCGCTGCGCATCGATCCCGATTCAGCATTGCCGCAACTCCATGAGGCGGCACGGATCCTCGGCTCTCTCGGGGCGTCGCACGGGCTGGGCTTCACCACCGACGCCGAGCGGCCAGCTCTGCTCTACTGGAACGATGGTCGTGCGGCTGCCTTCGTCCGCTCACAGGGCCAGGGGCGGATCGTCGTGCTGGGTCTCTCCAGCGTCCGTGGGGTCCTGGCCCGGCGGCCAGAACTGGCACCGATACTGCAGGCTCTGTTGCGGGTGGCACTTGACGAAGAGGCCGGGCGACCGAACTACACGGCCGGCGAAATCGTTGAACGCCCGTCGTCGAATCCGACAGACGCCGACCTGGTGCTCCTGACTCCGGGCGGCGTGCAGCGCGTCGTGCGAGCCGGGCGTGATCTGGTTGCACCTGCTGTGCCGGGGGTGTACACGGTCACCGGAGCGGAACAGGTTGAACCGTGGCAGTTCGCGGTACGGCCGGATATTAGAGAATCGCAGCTGGAACCGCTGACGCGCCCTGCGTTCGAAAAGTTGGTCGACGCTGCGGCCGAGAGTTCGCGCCCGGCCAACGGTGGAGCAGCGGCACCACGCGACAGGTACCCGTGGGCGTGGTGGCTCGTGTTTTTGGCTACCGTCGCTGCACTGGCCGAGCTGCTGAGCGCACTGCGATGCCCCAGCGCGGCGACCGAGATGCGAAACGAGGTCCAGGTTGATGCGTAATGACGAGATCCCGACCGCAGCCAGCATGAGCCAGTCGGAGCGCGCACTCGCGCACACACTTGCCCGCGAGCGGCGCCGGTGGCAGTTGAGCCGCCTGTTGGCGGCTGTCGCCTGGGGACTCGCGATCGTTGCCGCGGCCATGGCGGGTGCCGCCTGGTACCTCGAAGCGGTACGCTTCGCGCTGCCCGTGCTCGCGTGGCTCAAACCGGCCGCGCTAACGCTTGCCGGCGTGACTGCGGTCCTGGCTCTGACCCGGCCCTGGTGGCGCCGGCTGGATGACATCGCCGTAGCGCGCCATCTCGAAGCGCTGTCTGACGCAAGCGGCGGCGCTGCGCTGTTGACCAGTGCGGCGGAGCTCAGTGTGAACGGCGCAGCAGACGCGAGTCGCGCGGCGCTCCGCGCGCAGACCTCACCGGCTCTGCGTGACCGCCTGTACGCCAAAGCCGCCAGGGCGATCGAAGCTGGCGCGCACGGCGAACCCGACGCCCGGCGGCGCCGGACGCGGTCCTGGGTGGCCATTGCTGTCATCACCGGCGTGTGCGCGCTCGCCTTTCACGCGTCCTCGCCGGGGCATCGCTACGCGCTCAAATTGCTGACGCTCGGCGTCGATGACGTGCACGCACACGCGCCCTACCGAATCGACGTGGAGCCCGGCGATATCGTTGCACTGGCCGGCGAGACGCGTCGGGTCGCAGCGCGTCTGGTCGGTTTCGACAGCACTGTCGCCGCGCTCCTACACCGGCCCGAAGGCGCCACCTCCTGGCAGCGCGTCAACATGGTGAAGTCATCGGGCACGGCTGCGGACCAGCCAGGCGATGCCGGAGCAGAGGAATGGTCGGGCCTGCTCGCGCACCTGCGCGACAGTGGCGAGTACTACGTCATGTCGGACGGGGTGCGCTCGAATCGCTTCAAGATCGCCGTCACGCCGCTTCCGCGTGTCGCCAGGATCGACTTGCACTACGACTTTCCGAGCTACACCGGGCTTCCCCGCAAGACGATCACCGACGGCGGCGAGATCCGCGCGCTGAAGGGGACCAGAGTGTCGCTCGACATCCACACTGAAGGGCCCGCGGCCGGCGGCTCGCTGCTGTTGGAAGGTGACGCAACGAGCGAGCTCGAAGGCAACGACACGGGACTGTGGACAGGTCAGCTGGAAGTCACCGGCGATGGGCGTTACCGCGTTCAACTGCGCTTGCCAGATGGGCGCGAGATCGCGGGTAGCCCGGATCTGCCGATATTCGCGCTGGAAGACGCACGGCCGACCGTCGCGCTCCTGGCGCCCGGCCGGGATACCAAGGTGACGAGTGTAGAAGAGATCGAGATCCGCACTGAGGCTGCCGACGACGCCGCGCTGAAACGCCTCGAACTCGTGCTGTCGGTCAATGGCCAGGACGAGCAGGTCGTCGATCTGCGCCAGGAGCAGGTCGAAAGCGATGTCACGGCATCCCACCTTCTGGAGTTGGAGGTCAGGGAGCTGGAACCAGGCGATCTGATCGCCTACTACGTGCGCGCCAGCGACCGGAGCGCGCGAGCGCCAGGTGCCGATGAACGTACCGTGCAAAGTGACATTTTCTTCATGGAGGTGCGCCCGTACGAACAGCGCTTCCGTCGCGCGTCGGGTGGCGGCGGCGGCGGCGGCGGCGGCGGCGGTCAACGTCAGGAAATATTGGCCGCGCAGCAACGTGCCCTGGTCATCGCGCTGTTCAACCTTTCACGCGACCGTGGGCGCCTCGATGAAGAGGAGCGCGCCGAGCGGCGCGAGGCGATCCTGACCGCTCAGGGTCGCATCAAGGTGCGGGCGGAAGCCATCGTGCGGCGCACGGCCGCCAGGTCGGTCATCAACAGCCATCGCGGCTTCCAGCGGATGGCTGAAGAATTGCCGAAAGCCATCGCGGCGATGGAACAGGTAGAGCAGTCGCTGCGCGCGGCCGAAAGCCCGAAGGCGTTGCCGCCGGCACGCCTCGCGCTTGCCCATCTGCAACGCGCGGATGCGGCGTTCCGGGAAGTGCAGGTTGCGATGCGCAACCAACAGGGGGGCGCGGGCGCACAGTCGGCTGAGGACCTGAACAATCTGTTCAAGCTGGAAATGGACAAGTTCCGAAGCCAGTACGCGCACGTCCAACGAGGGCGTGAGCAGCCCGGCAGCCAGCGTCAGGTGGACGAGATCCTGAACCGGCTGAAGCGTCTGGCCGAACGGCAGACGCGCGAGTTGCGCCGCTCGGGCGACGCTGACGGCGGCTCCGACAACCAGCGTGCACTGTTGGCAGCGGTCGAGGCATTGTTGCGGCAGTTGGAGGTATTGAGTGCGCGACGACCAGACCGACGACTCGCCGATGCCGCAGATGCACTCAGGCAAGCCGCCAAGGCCATGCGGAACGCCGAATCCGGCGGCCAGACAGAACAGTTGAGCGAGAACCGCACGGCGCCCCAGAGCGCACGGCGCACCGCCAGCGCGCAGCAGCCGGGCCAGAACCAACGGAACCAAAGTTCGTCCGGCCAAAGTTCGTCCGGCCAAAGCTCCTCTGGCCAAAGCTCCTCTGGCCAAAGTCAGTCAGGTCAAAGTTCGGGGGGCCAACAGGCGGACGCACAGCAAGACAGCGGGTCGTCTGGCGGCGGAACGCAGCGGGCGGGCCAGCCAGCCGCCCAAGAACAGGCGGCAAAGAGCAATGCAAGCGGCGCCGGGCCAGCTGAAGACGCTGAACGACGAGCTGGCGCGACGCCGGGCTCCTCATCCGGTCCGGAAGAGCGCGATACGGCGGCAACGGGGACGGAGAACTCCGTGGCAGACGGTTCGGGCAGCAGGCAGGCGGAAGAATCACGGTCTGCACCAGCTGGCCGTGATGCAAACCAGGCCGAGCGTCGCGGCGAAGCCCGCGACGGCACGCGCAACGAGGGGCCCGACACCCACGCCAGCACGGAACCAGAGGAACCGGAGACGCCCGCGGAGCGGCGCCAGGCTGCCAGACGGGCAGCCTTGACGGCATTGCGTAATGCGGAGCAGGCCATGCGCAACGCGGCCCGCGCGAGCGTCGCTGACGCGGTCGAACTGGGGCGTGAGGAAATTGCCGCCGCTGATGTCGCGCAGCGCGACATCGAAAAGCCGGCAGCGGCGAGTGACATCGCGCGGATTGTTGCTGGCAAATCGCGGCAGCTTCAGCAACTCGAACAGGGACGCCGGTCGCTCGAGGAGGTGGCCCGCGCGCCGTCCTCAGGCGGCGCGGCGAACGCGATCAAGCGAGTGCGCGAAGCTCTGCGGGCACTGCGCGAGGCGCGCACCTCGGAGCGGATCCGCTATACGCGCGACAAGCTCCGTGAAGACCCTGCGGCCAATGTCCGAGGCATGGAGCCGCTCATCACCAACGCACTGCGCGAAGCACGATCGAAGCTCGACCAGGCGGCTGAGCTGCTGGAACCGAGCCGTCGTCGTACGGATTCGCTGCGCTCCCGGCTCGCGGATGCGGTCAGGCGTCTCAGCGAGGCCGAGCGGGTTGCTGAGCAGGCACGCTCGATGCGTTCGGGCCGGACAGGCGCCGGCGAAGATCGCAGCGCCGAAGCTGCGGGCAGGAGCGGCGCGCCGGTTCGCAGGCCGGGGCAACCATCCGGCGATGGCCAACAGTCCGGCGCGGCGCGCTCTGGTGCGAGCGCCGGCGCGGAATCAACACGCGGCGGCAATCGTCGATATGGCGGTGGCATCGGCTACGGCGGCAACGTATACGCGCCAGATGTCATTCGCGGCATACGGTCTACCCGTAGCGACATCAATCGAATGTGGCAACGGCTGGTCGACAGCGGTCACACTGCGGCGGATATCCAGCGGCTGGTGGATACCCTGATCGGGATCGAGTCGGGCAATGCGAGCGCGCTGCCACTCGAGGCAATACGATCGGCGCGTGAGCAACTCCAGGCGATGGAAGCGCAGGAAGAAGACCGCGGTGCCCCTGGAGAGAGAGCCGCATTTCCCGGCATAGCGGCCGGTTCGGTAGGATGGCAACAGTTGGCCGAACGGTACTCGAAAAGATTGAGCGACACCGTGAAGCAATAGGCCAGGCACCAGCGTGGTCACGATCGCTGCGTAAGTCGTGGCTCGGTAAGACGGTCTGGGACCACGTCCTGCGGAGAAACTGACGATGAGTGAGCTCACTGAAAAAGCTGAACTGAACTCCGCGACCGGTGCTTCCGCGGGTGCCGCCGCACTCCTGAGCGGGCGGATTATGTGGCTGGCCGCAGCCCTGTTCTTCCTCGGCTTCGCCTACAGCAGTGGGCTCGCCCGCACCGTCGGCGCGATTGGATTCGAACTCTTTCAACACATCGCGCGGGCTCAGTATGAGTTGCATCTGGCAACCCAGAACGTGAACGCGGACGGTCTCGCCGAGTATGCGGTGCTCACGAACGGGGAGGCTGCAGACGCTGCACTGTCCAGGTTTGTAGGGACACGCGATCGTTGGCAGGCACGGCCGGCAAGCCTGCCCGGATGGCAGATCGTTGCAGCCCCGGTGGAAGATTCCGGAGCGGCCCGACTACTGCGGGATCAGACTTTCGCCAAAGCTGTCCTGCGCAACCGCGGCCTCTGGATTTGCCATTGAAACCGCCGGTCAGCAGGCTGGTGCGATCCGGCGGACGCTGCTTGCCCGCCGCGCCCGCGCCTCCACAGCTCCGGAGGTCCGAGCCTCGAGGACTGCGTCGATGAATCCACACGGCGTGCGTCTCGTGCGCACGGGGCTTCTCGCGGCCGCGCTAGTCCTCGGCGGCGGTGCAGGCGCCTTACTCGACCTGGGTCCTTCGCGCGAGACGCCGACTGCGGCGGAACCAGTGCCTGACGCATCCGGCAACGACGCCGGTCGCGAGAGTGATCGCACCGGCACCGTCGCGTTCGAGTTGACCAGTCAGCACGGCAAACGGATCACTGCCGAACAGCTGCGCGGCCGGGTGCTGCTCGTCTTCTTTGGCTATACCCATTGCCCGGATATTTGCCCGACCACACTCGTGCAGATGAAGCTCGCCAGGGAACAGCTCGGTACCGCCGCCGGTGACTTCCAGGGTGTGTTCATCACGGTCGACCCCGCACGGGACACTGAGGCTCGCCTGCGCGACTACGTGGGGCATTTCGACACCACGCTGCTCGGTCTTACCGGTGCCGACGAGGAAATTGCCGCGGCCGCGCGGAGCTTCGGGGCGTTCTATGAGCGCGGCGATGCTGTCCCGGGCGGATATCTGATGGGGCACACGGCGTTCGGCTACCTGGTCGACCGGGACGGGCGTATCGGCACCCTGTTTCCCAACGACGCTGCGCTCGATGACATCGTCACCGCGCTGAAATCAGCGATCGCGCGCGGAGACGCCTGACCCATACGCGCGTGTGTTAGCCGTTCAGGCAACGGCACCAGGCCATCGGGTTCATCGTACCAACTGCGCCGGGGCGCCCTTCAAGCACCCGCCTGGTCGCGGGCGAAGACGCGTTCCGGCGTGATGGACTTGAACTCGACGATGTTTCCGCAGCCATCTTTCATCATCATGATGCGCTGTTCCCCGACGGTCCCCGGCCGAATGGTCTGTGGGACCATCGTGAACTCGACGTTCCCATCTAATTGCGAGGCGAGCCGTTCCCATTCCTCGAGCGGCACGATCGCTCCGAAATGACGTACCGACACACTGGCGCCATCGGACTCGAAGCGCGCGACGTGCTGGTTGGCTTCGTCCGGACTGGCGTGGGCCACCACGTGATTGCCAAAGAAGTTGATATCGAGTCGGGTCGGGCCCACCCGCCCCAACTCGCAGCCGAGCAGGTCGACATAAAAGGCCCGGGCGGTGTCCAGGTCACGGACCGGGATCGACAGATGGAATTGTGCTTGCATTTGACCGAGTTTCCCGAATTGCTGCGCTCCGCGCGAGTGTACCGGCGCTGCGTGTTCAACCCGGCCAGGCAGATGTTGTCGTCAAGACGATCTTGCCGTTGTGCGCAGCCGATTCCATCAGTGCGTGCGCGCCGCCGGCGTCGTGCATCGGCAATACCGTGTGAACCACCGCCCTCGGCCGACCGGCAGCCAGCCGCGGCCATACCTGCTCTGACAGAGCGGCCGCCACCTCAGCTTTGAACTCATCTGACCGCGAGCGGAGCGTCGACCCGGTAAAGGTCAGTCGCTTCAGCATGATCGGCATCAGGTTGGCAGACACCTTGGACCCGCCGTTGAAGGCGAGTTGCACAATATGCGCATCGTGTCTGCAAGCCTTGATATTGCGCTCGAAGTAATCGCCTCCGATGATATCGAGGATCACATCAGCGCCGCCCGCGTCCTCACGCACGATCTCGACGAAATCCTCCCGCGAGAACTGTACCGCGCGTTCTGCGCCAAGCGATCGACAGAACTCGGCCTGCGCATCATCGGCCACGGTGCAAAACACACGGGCTCCAAATGCGGCGCCGAGTTGAACCGCTGTCGAACCGATCCCGCCAGCCCCGCCGTGCACCAGAAACACACCGCCTGAGCGCAGTCGACCCGGATGGAAGACGTTGCTCCAGACCGTGAAGTAGGTCTCTGGCAGGCTGGCTGCCTGTACGTCGCTCAAGTCACCGGGCACGGGCAGGCAATGCCGCGCATCCACCGCGCAGAATTCGGCGTAGCCGCCGCCATTGGTTAGCGCACACACGCGATCGCCGATTCGCCATCTTTCAACGGCGTCGCCGACGCGTGCAACAGTCCCCGCGATCTCCAACCCGAGCAGATCCGAGGCGCCTTTCGGCGGAGGATAATGTCCGCGTCGTTGTACGATATCGGGCCCGTTGACGCCGGCCGCGCTCACCGCGACGAGCAATTCATGAGGCGCGGGTTCCGGGACGTCACGCGTGGCGCTGCGCAACTGCTCCGGACCGCCTGGCTCCGCTACTTCGATGACGTTCATGGTGGTCGGCAGTGACATCAACTGGGTCCCTTGCTATGCGCCTGGGCGCGTACTTTACATTCACCTGGGGCCTCGCTAGAGTCCGCCGGTATACGGTATACCAAATACCAGAGCAGCGCGTCTGCCGCGCTGCAGAACACGTCGAGGGGGGACGTGTTCAACAAGAAGTACAACCACGCGACCGGCTGCCAGATGACCGGAGAGCGTTGCAGCGGAGGAAAGCATGCGCAAGGCCGATCTGATCATGGCGCTTGCCATGGGCATCTTCTCCATCTACCTGATGTGGAAAAGCGCGGAGCTGGAAATCGGGTGGATCGACGAAGAAGGCCCTGGTGGGGGCGCGTTCCCATTCTGGCTGTCGGCAGGCATGTTGCTCTGTTGCATCTGGATTATCGTGCGTTGGGTGAGACGCGAAACCGAAGTCTCCCGATCGCTCGAACCGTTCATGGAGGCCGGCGCATTTCGCCTGGTCGCAGTCGTCGTTATCGCGCTGACGACCATGGTCGGTCTGACCCACTGGATTGGCATGTACCTGTCGATTCCCCTGTTCCTGTTGTTTTACCTGCGCGTGCTCGGCCGGCACTCCTGGCTGCAGACGCTGTCTACGGCGCTGCTGGCGCCGGTGGTCACGTTCCTGTTCTTTGAGATCGCGCTTCGCAAGACGCTGCCCAAAGGCATCACCGAAGAGTGGTTCTATCCGCTCTACGACATCTTCATGTAGGGGAGCAGAACGTGGGCGATATCCTTGGACTGCTGCTCGGTGGCTTCGCCATCGCGCTGGAACCAACCAACCTGATGCTGATCGTGGTGGGCTGCGCGGTGGGACTGTTCATCGGGGCGATGCCCGGGCTCGGTTCCGTCAACGGGGTGGCGATACTGCTGCCGGTGACGTTCCTGGTGCCGCCAACCGGGGCCATCATCTTCCTCGGCGCGATCTACTACGGCGCGATGTACGGTGGAGCCATCAGCTCGATCATGCTGGGGATTCCCGGCGCCTCCACTGCGGTCGCGACGACGTTCGATGGCCGGCCGATGGCTCTGCGCGGCGACGCTGATAAGGCGTTGGTTACCGCCGCAACCGCCTCGTTCGTAGGCGGCACGATCAGCGTTGTGTTGTTCACGCTGTTTGCGCCCCCACTCGCCGACGTCGCGCTGGCGTTCGGAACGGCAGAAGAGTTCGCTCTGATGTGCCTGGCCTTTGCCACGTTTATCGGGCTTGGCGGTGACGACATTCCGAAGACCTTCTTCTCCATCTTCATCGGTCTCGTGATGAGCGCTGTCGGGCTGGATATCGTCAGCGGCCAACCGCGGCTGATCTTCGGTGATATCACCGGCTTCCTGCACGGCATCAATTTCCTGGTACTCGCCATCGGCATCTACGGCATCGGTGAAATGCTCTGGACCATCGAGACCAGTCAAAAGGGCGTGACGGTTTCGCAGGCCAACGTCACGCTCAAGCGAATCGTCGAAGGCTTCAAGACCATGGGGGCAACCCTGAAGACGACGGTCATGGGATCGTTCCTCGGCTACTTCGTTGGCATCCTTCCTGCGGCAGGGGCGACCCCGGGATCTTTGATGGCCTATGGCGTGGCAAGGTCGCTCGCCAAGGATCCGGCGTCATTCGGCAAAGGCAATCCAGAAGGTGTGGCAGCGCCGGAGGCGGCTAACAACGCAGCCAGCACTGGCTCGATGTTGCCGATGCTGACATTGGGAATTCCCGGCTCTCCGACCACGGCCATCTTGCTGGGCGGCATGGTGATCTGGGGCCTGGAACCCGGGCCGATGCTGTTCATCGACCACCAGGGGTTCGTCTGGGGACTGATCGCCAGTCTCTACGCCGCGAACCTGTTCGCCCTCATCATCAACATCGCGTTCATTCCGGCATTTGTCTGGGTGCTCAAGCTCCCGTTTACACTGCTGGCACCGCTCATATTCGTGCTTTGCCTGGTCGGCGGCTTCGTGCCGACACTCGATATGCACGATGTCTGGTTGATGTTGATATTCGGCGTTGTCGGTTACCTGATGCGCAAGCTCGACTACCCGATGGCGCCGGCGGTGCTGGCTATCGTGCTGGGCCCACTGGCCGAGACCTCACTGCGCCAGACCTTGATCCAGTCGAGCGGCGACATCTTCGTACTCTTCCAACGGCCAATTTCGGGCCCGCTGATGTTCATCGCGGTTGCGTTGTTCGTCTGGCCGCTGGTAAAGATCCTCTGGGACCGCCGTAAGCAGACTGCAAAGTAAGAGGTTCTTTGTTGAGCTCCACCAGCATGAAGCTCCAGCCAGTCACGACCGAGCTGGTGCTGAAAGACAAAGTTTATCTGGCGCTTCGCGACGCCATTCGACAGATGGATATCTACTCGGATGCGGAGCCGCCAAAGCTCGACGAGCGGCGCCTGGCTGACAACCTCGGTGTCAGCCGCACGCCTGTGCGCGAAGCATTGTCTCGTCTGGAGCAGGAAGGGCTCGTTCAGCTGATCCCGCGCCGCGGAGCTTTCGTCGTACGAAAATCCAAAGCGGAAATTCTCGAAATGATCCACGTGTGGGCGGCACTGGAGAGCATGGCCGCCCGGCTCGCCACCGAGCGGGCAACCGACACGGAGTTAGAAGCGCTCCGGGAACTGGCTGATGTTGCGCAGGCGCCGGATGCCGCCAGCGGCCACATCGACGAATACTCGGAGAAGAACATCCGGTTTCACCAGGCGATCATCGGTCTCGCCGGCTCTGAGCTGATAAGCGGGCTCGCCGATGGACTGTTCATCCATATGCGTTCAATTCGCGCACGCACGATCGGCGAACGCGATCGAGTGTCACGCTCGGTTATCGACCACTCCCATATCGTCGACGCGCTCTGTCGGCGTGACACGGATCTGGCGGAACAGCTCGTGCGCGACCATACGCTGAATCTCGCGCGTCACGTCGCTCGTTTCGTCGATTATCTGGATTGATTCCTATCTCCTGAAGACGCCTCTCTTGAAGTGGCGCGTTGCGTCGGTTGCGGCTAGTGACCCACTATTTGTTCGCCACCCGGTCAATTCGCGCATGCGGTCCGCGGGAAATCGTGTTCCTCGCTCTCAAAGCCCAACAAATCGAAGCCGTAGTCGACAACCCGGCGCATCAGCGCGCTGCAACCAATCCTTTGCACCGCACACCCTTGGGCGCGGCGGCCGCTGCCTGACGCGCCGCGGACGCGGAAGCCACCGTCAGGACCGCCGATGTGTCTGCCGGCTGTCCGTCGAAGCGACCCGCCAGGCTAAGTCGCGCGGCGTTGCAGCGCCCCCATGGCATCGTAGGTGGCGTACTTATAGAGTTCGCCAAGCGTCGGGTAGTTGAAGCAGGTGCGAATGAAGAGCTGACTACCGGCCTCGACCATCATCGCCATCAGGCCGATATGGACGAGCTCCGAGGCCGTTTCGCCGACTGCGTGCACGCCCATGAGCCGCATGTCGGAGGTGCGAAAGACGAGCTTCAGGAAGCCATCTTCGTCGCCGATTATCTGACCTCTGGCATTGTCCGCATACCGCGCTTTGCCAACCACATAATCGATCCCTTGCGCCGTCAGACTCTGCTCCGATTCCCCCGCCATGGAGGCTTCCGGAATGGTATAGATCCCGTAGGGAAGAATTGGCGCCGCCTCCTTCTTGTACTCGAGCTCGAAGGCATCGACCATCGCGAATCGGGCCTGCTCCATCGAGGTCGAGGCCAGCGCTGGGAAGCCGATCACGTCACCGGCGGCATAGACGTGCGCAACCCTGGTCTGATAACGATCGTTGACCTCGATCAGGCCCCGGTGGCCCGGTACGATGCCCGCGTTCTCCAGGTTCAGCAGTTCTACGTTGCTGACGCGGCCAGCCGCGACGAGCACCGCATCGACGTGCTTCTCGAGTCCCGACTCGAGCGTCACGAGCACAGTGTCGTCGTACGGTGTGCACGCGGCGACGCGTTCTCGCATGACCAGTTCTACGCCAAGCCGTTCCAGGCTGGCGCTCAGCACATTGGCGATGTCGGCATCCAGAAACCCGAGCAGCCGGTCGCGGCCGTCGATGAGATGCACCTCGACACCGAGGGTCGCAAACAGACACGCGTACTCACTGCCGATGACCCCACCACCCACGACCGCCAGCGAGCGCGGCATGAATGCCAGATTGAGGATCTGATCCGAATCCCATACCCGAGGGTCTTCTAGAGGGAACATGGACGGCTGACGCGGTGACGACCCGGTAGCAATCAATACGACGTCCGCGTGCAGACGCAACGTCTGGCCGTCCGTGCTGGTCACCCCGATTTCGTGTGGCGACAGGAACGAACCGACCCCGCGGTAGGTATCGATCTGATGGCGCTCCAGATTGTCCCTTATGCGCAGCTGTTCGGCTTGCTTGACCTGGCGTTCGCGGACGAGGAAATCCTGCACCGTGGCATCTCGCCGAAGCGACAGATCTACGCCGTACAGGCCGCGGGCGCGAAACCCGCTCAGCTGTACCGCTGTTTCCCGCAGTGTCTTGCTCGGCAGGGTACCCGTGTTGGCGGCTGCGCCGCCGTAACGGTCTTCCTTCTCAATCAGGGCTACACGCTTGCCAAAGTAGGCCGCCTGTGCGGCGCCTTTCTCGGCCGCCGGCCCGGAGCCAATGACGACCAGATCGTAGTGATGAGCGCTCACCGGTACTCCTTGTCGGGTCCGCGGCCACCGAATCTCTCTGTAATTGCGCGGCCTGGCCATGCCACTATAAGCGAATTCCAATCCGCAACATGAGGTCCGTCATGCCGACGCTGGTAACCGACGATGGAGTCAGTCTGTACTACGAAGAAGCCGGATCGGGCACGCCGTTGGTGTTCGTGCACGAATTCGCCGGTGACGCCCGAAGCTGGGAACCTCAGATGCGTCATTTCAGCCGCCGCTACAGGTGCGTCGCATACAATGCGCGGGGCTATCCGCCATCTGACGTACCTGACGACGGCAACTACTCGCAGGACCGCGCACGCCTCGATCTATTGGCTGTGGTGCAGCACGTATCGCCGGAACCAGTGCACATCGTCGGGCTCTCCATGGGGGGCTTCGCGGCGCTGCACTTCGGCCTGCATCATCCCGCACACGCGCGCTCGCTGGTCGTGGCTGGCTGCGGTTATGGAGCGGAGCGTGATCAGCGGGAAAAGTTCAGGACAGAAACCGAGGCGACGGCGAAACTCATCGAGAGCGGCTCTGGCGACGCGTTTGCAGATCAGTATGGTAGCGGGCCGACACGCGTGCAGTTTCAGAACAAGGACCCGCGCGGCTGGCGTGAATTCAGAGACCAGCTGGCAGAGCATTCCCTGGCGGGTGCGGCGCGCACGATTCGCGGCGTTCAGAAGGAGCGCCCTTCGTTGTTCGACCTGGAAGCGGAAATGCGCAAACTGCACGTCCCGACGCTGTTGTTGACCGGCGATGAAGACGAACCGTGCCTGGCCCCGAACGTGTTCATGAAGCGTACGATCCCTTCCGCGGCCCTCGAAGTCATGCCCAACGCCGGACACACCATCAATCTGGAAGACCCGGACCGCTTCAACCTGGCCGTCGCTACATTTATCACACAGGTTGATGCCGGCCGATGGCCAATGCGTGACCCGCGATCCACCGGTGGCTCAATTCTCGGAATGCCGGCCAAAGGCGAGAGCTGAACTGCGGCAGCCGTGAAGCTGCCGTCGGACGCGCGGCGTTCGCGGTCGGCCCGAGTTACAGCTGATGGTGCGGTCCGCGCCCGTCGTCCGTGACCTTGTGGCAAGCAACACTGTGCCCCGGCAGGATTTCCCGAAGCGGCGGTGGATCGGTATTGCAACGAGGCGAGGCGAATGGACAGCGGCCTGCGAACCGGCAGCCGGACGGGGGATTGATGGGACTCGGCGGATCGCCCTTCAGCCGGATCCGCTGACTGCGCTCCGTGGCACTGCGGGCGCGCGCCGAAGGTACTGCTGAGAGCAAAGCCCAGGTATAGGGATGCAACGGCTGCTTGAACAGGGAAATACGGTCAGCCTGCTCGACGATAAGACCCAGATACATGACGGCGACCTCATCGCAGATGTACTGCACCACGCCGAGGTCATGGGAGATGAACAGGTACGTCAGGCCGAGTTCATTTTGCAGGTCTTGAAGAAGATTCAGGATCTGTGCCTGAATCGCGACGTCCAGCGCGGACACCGGCTCATCACAGACGACCAGTTCGGGCGTGGTCGCGAGCGCCCTGGCAACGCCGATACGCTGGCGCTGCCCGCCGGAGAACTGATGCGGGAACAGGTTCTGCTGTTCCGGGCGTAGCCCGACTTGTGCAAACAACTCGCCAACGCGGGCCGCCCGCTCGGACGGCTTCCCGACGTGCATCAAATCCATGGGTTCACGCACGATGTCACCCGCGCGCGTGCGGGGGTTCAGCGAGCTGTAGGGGTCCTGGAAAATTATCTGCACCCGGCGGCGGGCCTCGCGGAGCTGGTGCCCCTTCAGATCGCTCAGTTCGGTCTCTCCGAGGCGAATCTGTCCCCCGGTGATATCGACCAGGCGCATCACGGCGAGGGCAGTAGTCGACTTGCCGGAGCCACTTTCCCCGACGATTCCGAAGGTCGTGCCGCGCCGGATGTTGAAGCTCACCCCGTCGACGGCGTGCACCACCGCGCGCTCGGCAAACGGGTGGGGCCGCGGGAGGTTGAAATGAACCTTCAGTCCGTCGACTTCGAGCAGTGCGTCCGCGTTCATGCTGCGGCGTCCGTTTCGTGTAGCCAGCAGGCCACCTGGTGACCGGCCTCAGCAACGGTCAGCCGGGGTGCCTGCTGCCGACATCGGTCATCCGCATGGTCGCACCGCGGCGCAAACGCGCATCCCGACCCGAGCGCGGTAAGAGGAGGCACCACGCCCGGGATCTCGGTGAGCGGCTGGCGCGTGGGTGATGGATCCGCTTCGAGATGGGGTACACACGTGATCAGACCGCGCGTATACGGGTGCAGCGGATCTCCCAGGATGACGTCGACCGGCCCCTGCTCGACGACACGGCCGGCGTACATGACCACCACCCGATCGGTCATCTCGGCGATCGCGCCCATGTCGTGGGTAATCAGCACGATCGCGGTGCCCGTGCGCTCGCGAAGGTCCACCAGCAAGTCGAAGATCTGCGCCTGCACCGTGACGTCCAGCGCCGTCGTCGGTTCGTCAGCGATCAGCACGCGCGGATTACAAGCGAGCCCGATGGCGATCATGACGCGCTGGCGCATGCCGCCGGACAGTTGATGAGGATACTCGTACACACGCCTCTCCGGCACCGGGATGCCGACTGCAGCCAGCATTTCGATCGCGCGCCCCATCGCCGCTTTGCGATCGAGTCCCTCGTGCCGCCGCACCGTCTCCGCGATCTGCTCACCGACGGTGTAGACCGGATTCAGCGACGTCATCGGTTCCTGGAAGACCATGGAGATGTCGTTGCCGCGTACCTCGCGCAGCCGCTGGTGAGAAGCGTTCAGCAGATCCTCGCCTTCCAGCAGTACCCGGCCACCGGCGATCCGCCCCGGCGGCGTCGGTACCAACCCCATGATGGTCAGCGCCGTCATGCTCTTGCCGCAACCGGATTCACCGACGATGCCGAGCGACTCGCCCGGCATCAGCGCCAGGTCGATACCGTCGAGCACTCGCGCCGTGCCGGCGCGAGTGCGGAACTCGACCTGCACGTCTTCCAGTTCGAGGAGGGGGGTATCAGGCACTACCGCTCCCTCAGTTTCGGATTCAGCGCATCGGTCAGACCGTCACCGATCAGGCTTACACTCAGTACGGTTACGAAAATGGCGATGCCCGGGAAGGTCACGGACCACCACGCGTCGATAATGAAATCGCGGTTCGAGCCGATCATCAGGCCCCAGCTCATGACATTGGGGTCGCCGAGCCCGAGGAAACTGAGACCAGCCTCGAAGAGTATCGCAACGCCGATCGTCAGCGTCGCCGAGACGACCAGCGGCGGCAGGGCATTCGGCAGGATCACACGCCAGATGATGCGCGCGTTCCCGGCTCCGATGGCGCGCGCCGCCTTGACGTATTCCAGTTCCTTGAGGCGGAGGAACTCGCCCCGCGTCAGCCGCGCGACCGACGGCCAGCTGACGATGCCGATCGCCACTGCGATGGTCGTCAGGCTCTGTGAGAACAAACTTACTAGAACCATTGCGAACAACAGCGCTGGCAGCACCTGGAAAAACTCGGTGAGGCGCATCAACAGCTCGTCGACAAGACCGCCGTAAAAGCCTGCTGCCGCCCCGATACTGATCCCGATGACCACGGTCAGCAGCGCCGCGCTGGCGCCAACGGCGAGTGTGGCGTGGCCACCATGAATTATGCCTGCCAGCACGTCGCGTCCGACGAAGTCCGACCCTAACGGTACTTCCGGGCCGTCGCCAGGTGGGGCAAACGGACCCCATACGACATCGAAAGGATCAACCGGATAGAAGAACGGGCAGATGAGGGTAATGACCAGTACACAGCTCATCAGCAACAGGCCAACGATCGCCGAGCGATTGCGGATGAACATGCCCCACGCTTCGCGCATCGGGCTGTAGCTCGGCGCCAGAAATTCATCTCCCGATTCGCCGGCGCGAGTCTCGCTCATCGGTGACCTCCCGATGCTGTTCCGATGCGTGGGTCGACGATCCGATAGGTCAAATCCGTCAGCAGGTTGGCCACGACCACCATCAGCGATGCAAAGAAGAGTATGCCGAGAATGGTTGGATGGTCGCGGCGGAGAATGGACTCGAACGCGAGTTGGCCGAGCCCGGGCCAGTTGAAGACCGTCTCGACCAGCACCGCCCCGGACAGCATCCCGCCGAACTGCAGTCCAGCCAGTGTGACTACCGGGAGAACGGCGTTACGCAACGCGTGCTTGTACGTCACGAGCCGTTCCGACAGCCCCTTGGCGCGCGCGGTCCGGATGTAGTCGGCACCCATGACATCGAGCATGCTTGCGCGCGAGATGCGGCTGTACTGCGCGAGAAAGATGATGGAGAGCGTGAACGCCGGCAGCACCAGATGGTGTGCGATATCCAGCATCCGAAAGATCCCTGTCGCACTCTGACTGATATCGATCATGCCGGACAGCGGAAAGAGCGGCATGGCAGACGAAAAGATGATGAGCAACATGATGCCGGTCCAGAACACCGGCGCTGAGTAGCCGACCAGAGAGAAGACCGTAACGAGCGAGCTGAAGAGACCTTCCGGGTTCCGTGACGCGAGTACCCCGAGTATCGTTCCGATGATTACCGAGAGAACCAGGGCGGTCACGACCAGCAGTATCGTCGGCCCGAGACGCTCCAGGATCAGGTCGAGGACGGGTGAATTGAAGAATAGCGAGTCACCGAGGTCACCGGTCAGCATACGCTGCATATAGACCAGCAGCTGCTCGGGCAGACTCTTGTCGAGCCCGTATTCGCGGCGGATGTCGTTGATGATCTCTTCCGTCGCGCCGCCCATTTCGCCGGCGATCGTCAGCGCGGGATCGCCAGGCGCCAGACGAATCAACAGGAAATTCAGAACGACGACGGCCATCACGAGGCTGAAGGCGTAGAGCAACCGCTTCAAGACCGTGCCGATCGTCTTCATGGTCGCAGGTGCCTCGGATGGCGGGAAAGCTCCGCGGCCAGGCCCCGGAGGTTGCGGACTGACCGCCGCACGGGCGGCGGCCAGTTCCAGAGCTGGCCGTCACCCGCGGTGACGGCCATCGCGCTCAGCGGTCCAGCCAGACCTCATCCATCGGCTGCATGGCACCCCACACGGTGAGCGGGGGATTCTTGACGGCCTTGTCATAAACCGTCACATACGGCTCTTCGTTGATGAAGTAGAGCGGCAACTCGTCGTTGACGATGTCCTGGAATTCCCCGTAGAGGGCTTTGCGCTTTTCCATATCCAGCGTCGCGCCCGCTTCCTGCAAGAGTGCATCAACGCGCTCGTTGCAGTAACCCTGCGTGTTCGACCAGATCGTGTTCTTGATATTGCCGCAGAGGTAGATGCGGTGGACACCGATAACCGGGTCCGGGTAGTTCCAGTGATCGTTCATCGTGAACTGGTAGTCCCATGACGCGATCTGTTTCGCCCAACTGGGGAAATCGGCCGGCTTGCGCAGTTCGACGTCGATACCAACTTTCTTGAGCTGCGATTTGACATAGTTCGCGCCGGTACCGAGCGAGTCGGCGTGGAAAGTCGGGTAGTCGAGTGTCACCTTGAAGCGCTTGCCATCAGAGCCCGCCTTGTAGCCGGCTTCATCGAGAAGCGCCTTGGCTTTGTCGAGGTCCACTGCGTAGGTGCCGATCACTTTTTCTGAGTGGTACGGGCTTGCGTGATAGAACGGACTGTAGCCGCGGTGGGGGACTTTGCCGAACAGCTTGTCGACCATGAAATCCTGGTCGATTGCGTACGCGACTGCTTTGCGCACCAGTTTGTTGTCGAACGGCGCTTTGCGCATGTTGAATTCGATGTAGTTGATCGGACCGAGCGCCTCATAGCCGACGGAGGTTACCGTCAGTTTCGGGTTTTTCTCGAGCCGCGGCACATCGCGAAAACGCACGCCTGTGAACGGATAAAAATCGACTTCCCCTTTTTCCAGCGCAAGCATGCGCACCGAAGTTTCTTTGATGAATTTCAGCACGATCTTGTCGAGATACGGACGCCCCGGAATGAAGAAATTCTCATTCTTCTCAAGCACGACGTACTGACCCTTGACCCACTCCTTGAACTTGAACGGGCCGGAGCCGACCGGTTTACCATTCATCGGGTGCGTCTTCGGATTCTGGCCATCGCCGTACACGTGCTTGGGAATCACTGGCATCAATAGCGGCGCGAGGGCTTGCATCAGCGCGGGATGCGGCTTCTTCAGTTTGAACACCGCGGTGAGCGGATCCGGTGTTTCCACGGTATCGACCGCATCGAACATGGCGATGCCGAAAGGATGGTTCGCCTTCACCGTGGCGAGGGAGAACGCCACGTCTTCGGACGTAATCGGCTTGCCATCATGGAACGTCGCGCCTTCGACGAGGTTGAACGTGTAGCTCAACCCGTCGTCTGCGACGGTCCAGGACTTGGCGAGATAGGGGTGGGGCTTGAACTTGTCGTCAATGCGCACCAGCCCCGCGAAAATCTGCGTCCCCGGTACGCCAGTGGCACCCCCAGACTGCACCGCCGGGTTCAGGTGTCGAACGCCGGCACCACCGCCGATCGTGAGGGTTCCGCCCGTCTTGGGCGTCGCGGCAAATACGCTGCCGGCGAACGTCAGGGCAAGACCGGTGACCAACCACCGGTGTAGTGGGGCTCTATTGCGCATGAACTGCACCTCTTAGCCTGTCTCGAATGTGTGGACAGCCGCGCAGTACACGCTGTGTGTGCGCCGCCTCCCCCAATTTCTTGTTCGTACGTAAACGGTCAACGGACCCGTAGCGAGCCAGACCGCCGCCGATAGCCTAGCTCTGAATCCGCCGACGGCACAATCCGCCTTGAGGGCATGGCACCCGCGTTCACGACAGCCTGATGGAAAATCTCGCGCGGCAGCCATCGCCGCCCGGCCGGATCGTCTCAGCTCTCGAATGGACGTCCGTCGAAGCGGTCGACGCTCACGAACTCCGCGACTGGCCGACGACGCAATTTGGTCAACTGCTTGAGCGGTCGCCCGATTGGCATGACGGCCGCGACCGCGTGGTCGTCCGGTAACCCCAGCAAGGCCTTCAGTTCCGGTTCGCGCGCGATGGCGAGTGTCGTGATGGTGCCACCGCAACCCTCCGCCCGGGCGGCCAGAAGAATGTTCCAGACCATCGGATAGATGGACGCGCCGCTGATCATGCCGATCCGGTCCAGGTCCTGGTCCATCGAGGCGACGAGCCCCAGGTTGACGCACACGACCAGAACGAGGTCCGCGGCTACGAACGGCTGGGTCAACGCCGCCGGAGCCGGCGTGCTGGCGATGGTCTCGGCACTGACGGCAGTCGGGTTCACGGCGTTCCAGGGGCTTTCACCAGCGCGGATCTGCGCGGCGTAACGCTTAGCGGCCGGTTCGGCGAGACGCGCGAGTTCCGCCTTCGTCGCGGGATCGCGCACGACGATGATGTGGCCCCCCTGACGATTACCCCCGCTCGGCGCAAAGCGTGCGTTCTCCAGAATGACACCGAGCACTTCATCGGATACCGGTTCGCCGGAAAATTCACGACAGGCAAAGGTCGTGCGCATGGCTTCGTATAGGTCCAACTGGCTTCTCCTCGTTGAGGTCCCTGAAGCAGGCTGCTTCGTTCAATTCATCCCGCAGCCGAGGGCATCCACGCGGGCGCCGGGCTGTCGTGTACGACGGACGCCGCGTTGGCGGGCACCGTCAGCGTCGATCGAGCGGACGCACGCGCTCGAGTGCGGCGCGCACATGATCTTCCAACGGCTGTGACTGTCCGGTCGCCACATCGATTCGCACGGTCACGATCTCGGCGGTCGCGATGCATCGCCCGGCACTGAACACGGCCTGACCGAGCGTGTACGAGCTGCGTCCGATCCGGGTGATGGTCGAGCCGATATCCACGGTGGCTGGAAACGACAGCGCGGCACGATATTCGATGGTCGTCTTGGCGATCGCGAAGCCAGACAGGGCAGGGCCGCCTTCCGATTCCAGATGCTCTGTGCGCAGCCGCACGCGCCCGTCTTCGAAAAAGGCGCCGATCGCGCCATTGTTGACGTGACTGTTCGGGTCGAGGTCCGAGTAGCGCACCGTCGTCGCGCTCCACACCGGGTAGATGTCCGGCTCGTCCAGCCTGAATTCACTCACGATGTTTTACCGGGCAGGTCGAACGCGTGCTCCAACCGCGCCGCCGACACGGCGCCATCGTCGTAGCCCACCTCGCGCAGCAGTTCGTCGGTGTGCTCGCCGAGGCCGGGTAGAGCAAAAGACTGACGGCCCGGCTCATTTCGAAATTTGAGCGGCGTACCGAGGTGTTCCCAGCCGCGCTCGTCAACCACGACCATCTCACGCGCCCGCAGCTGGGGATCGTCCATCGCCTCGCGCAGGTTGTTGACAGGCGCTACCGCCATATCGACATCCGCGCACCAGACCATCCACTCTTCGAGCGTGCGGGTCTTGAACGTCTCGATGAAGAACTGTCGAACGGGCTCCTGGGTAGGCCCCGGTGGCGGCTCGCAGTAGGGGATGAGGTCGGGTCGGCCCAGCTTGTTCAGGAAGTTCGCGGCAAAGTGCATTTCAGCGCCCCCGAGCGCCAGGTGCCGCCCGTCCTTGGTCGCGTAGATCCGATACATCGCGTTGCCGCCCCAGCTGCGCTCGTCTTTTGGGGCGGGCGGGCGGTGCTCGGCGAACACCGGGCCAAGATTGTTCGGCATCGATGCGACCAGCGAATCCATCATCGCAATGTCGAGATAATCACCCACGCCAGTCTGCTGGCGCCGCAGCAAAGCCATCAGGATGCCCGACAGCCCGTAGAGGGCGGCCAGCATATCCGCATTGGCCATCCCGGGAACAACCGGTGCGTCATTCTGGTCCGCGTTGACCGACAGGATGCCAGCGTAAGCCTGGGTGGCGAGGTCATGGGCTGGCTTGTTCACGTACGGGCCATCCTGTCCGAACGCCGAGATGGAGCAGTAGACGATCTGCGGCGCGCGCAGTCGCACAGCGTCGTAGTCTACTTTCAACCGCTTCACCACCCCTGGCCTGAACGCTTCGATCATGACGTCGGCGCTCTCGGCCAGGCGCATCAGAATCTCCCTGCCGGCGTCACTTTTGAGATTCAGCTGGATACTGCGCTTACCGCGGTGGGTGTTCGAGAAAAAGACCGAGAACGCGTCCCGCTTCAGACCTATGTCGCGGTTCGGTTCGCCGCCGTTCGCGGGTTCTACCTTGATAACGTCTGCCCCATGGTCTGCCATCAGCTGGGTGAGGTGCGGTCCTGGCAGGAACAGCGACAGGTCGATCACGCGGACGCCAGCAAGTTTCATGGCGCATACCCCTCGAGCGTCCAGTGCAGTGGGAAGCCCGGGTCGAACACCGTGATGGGCCCGGAGAGACTGTCGATGTGTGATGGGAACGGATACGGCTCTGCCCGACGTACGAGCGTGACTTGCTCGGAATTGACCGGCAGGCCGTAGAAGGCCGGGCCAAATTCAGCGACGAAACCGCGCAGGCGATCGAGCCGGCCGGCGTCCTCGAATACGTGTGCCAGGCACGGCAGCGTAGTGACGACGTTGAACACGCCGGCACAGCCACAGGCCGTCTCCTTGGTCGGGTCGACGTGTGGAGCCGAGTCAGTGCCCAGGAAAAAGCGGCCGTCGCCACTTTGCGCGGCGTCGACGAGGGCCTCTCGATGCCGTTCGCGCTTGACCACGGGGAGACAGTAGCGATGTGGCCGGATACCACCTTCAAACAGGTGCGTCCGATTCCACACCAAATGGTGTGGGGTGATGGTAGCGGCGACGTTGCGCTCGCGTGACCGCACGAACTCGACGCCGTCACTGGTCGTGATGTGCTCGAGCACGACCCGGAGCGACGGCAGTTTTGTTACCAGCGGTTCCAGCACACGTTCGATAAACACGGCCTCGCGGTCGAAGATATCGACCGTCGGATCGGTCACCTCACCGTGCACCAGCAGGGGCATGCCAGCGCCTGCCATCGCCTCGAGCACCGGCATTACCGCGTCGATGTCCCGGACACCAGACTGGGAGTTCGTGGTCGCTCCGGCCGGATACAGCTTGACGGCGGTGACAACGCCCGCTTCGAAGCCGGCGATGAGGTCGGCCCCATCCGTGCTTTCGGTCAGATACAGCGTCATCAGGGGCGTGAATCGGTGCTGCGCTGGCAAAGCATCGATGATGGCATCGCGGTAGCGAACGGCGTCGGCGGTGTGCGTCACTGGCGGCACGAGATTCGGCATGACGATCGCGCGCGCGAACTGCGCGCTACTGTGTGTCAGCACGGCTTCCAGCACCTCGCTGTCACGTAGGTGCAGATGCCAGTCGTCTGGGCGGGGCAAGGTCAGGCGGTCGGTCACTGGCGGTATCCTGGGCGGCTCGGCTGCGGGAGAACAACGCGCATTGTGCCAGCCGCGAAGAGGTTTTGGCGGTTCGTGCACAGACGTAGCGAACCCCTCTGCTTCGCCATCCGGGCGCCGCTCAGGTCCGCCGGCGCAAACGAGCGCCGGACGTCCGGTCCGCGGCGCGCCGGGCCGGCTACACGAAATCGAAGCCCATGCGTTTCAGTGCCGCGCGCAGGCCCTCCCTCGGGCGTTTGCTGAACTTTGCCGTGACGTCGTGGCTCCAGGAGTCGTCGGTCGTCTGCATGCCACGCGCGCGGTAGTGCGTGGCCAGTTCCGAATCGTACGCGGTCACCGTGCCGGGAGTGCGGCTCCGGTCGTAGGTTTCGAAGTGCACGACATCGGGGCGGTGCATGCGCGGTTTCTGTGGCGGCGGCTCATCGGTGAAGCCGAGACACATCCCGAACACGCAGTACACCCGGTACGGCAGACCCAAGTGTGCCGCCATCGCTTCCGGGTCGTTTCGCGCCCCCCCGATCATGACGCCTTTCAGCCCGACCGAATCGGCTGCCAGATAGGCGGCCATGCCGACCAACCCGGCGTCCAGACTCGACACCAGGCCCATCTCCAGATTGTTGTTGTCCAGCGAATGGCCGCGCTGCTGAAAAGCCCAGTCGATGCGCGTCAGATCGGCGCAAAAGGCCAGAAACACAGGGCAGTCGATCACATGCTGCTGGCCGCCTACAGTCTTGGCGATGGCTGCCTTGGTTTCGTCGTCGCGGACGACGATGACGCTATAAGACTGGATATTCGATGAGGTCGGCGCACGAAATGCGGCGGCGAGCACCGCGTCCAGCAGTTCGTCGGTGACCGGCTCGGATGCGTACTTGCGCACGCTCACACGTTCGGCCAATACGCGCATGACCTCGGTTGGAAGGGTCGGGCTCAAGAGATTCAATCCTCGTTGACTGATGAGCGGGCGGGACGTTCAGCCTGATCGGCAGGCCCCCCGGACCGCGGGCTCCCGCAATCATACCAACCACAACGCCAGGCACCGCCGCGCAAACGGGCTGAAACACTGGTTCAACCTCTCTTAAACGGGCAAGCTTCGCGGTCGCGCGTGCGCCGGCCCTCGTGGCGTCGCGGTCACCCCTTTCGAGACCTTGGCGCTATGCAACAAAAGTCGCTCATCAGCGGGCTGCTGGTACTGGCCGCGTCGTTGTGGGGCCTGTACTGGTGGCCGCTGCGCTATGCCGAGGACGCCGGTATGCACGCGATCTGGGCTATCGCCCTGCTGAACGGTATCCCGGTCCCGGCATTCGCCCTCTACACCTTCGTCCAGCGTGCGAGCCTGCGCGGTCGCTGGCGCATCGCCTGCATCAGCGGTGCCCTCGTGGGTCTCGCGATGCTGCTGTACGGCTTGTCGCTGATGTACACCGGTGTCGTTCGCGCGACCATGCTGTTCTACCTGACACCGGTGTGGGGCACGCTGATCGGCTGGCTCTGGCTGGGCGAGGTCATCTACCGGCGCCGATGGGTCGCCATCGCGATCGGCTTCGCCGGCCTCGCCGTGCTGCTGAGCGGCTCGGATGATACGGCGCTCATCTTCGGTCAGGGTGAGCTGTTCGCCCTCACCTCCGGCGTAGCATGGGCATTCGCGACGGCCTGTCTCGCTCGCGAGCCCTCACTACCGGTGCACGGCGCCGTTACCCTGCAGTTCGGTTTCAGTACTGTGTTTGCATTCGTGGCAGCGGGCGTGATGGGTGCAGACCTGCCATCCGTCGACGCCATGGCGCATGGCATCGCGGTTATCTCGAGCGCCGCGTTGCTGGTGGTTGCACCGTCGGTATTCTTCTGCCTGTGGTGCGCGCAGCGGCTTCCGCCCGGGCGGGTGGGACTGCTGATGATGTCCGAGGTGGTGGTGGCCGTCCTCAGTGCGGCATGGCTCATTCCAGACGAAGTCCTGTCGCTCGCGGAGTGGCTCGGGGCGAGTCTGATAGTCGGTGCCGCTCTGGTTGAAGTGAGTACCGCGACCCACTATGACACGCGCGATCCGAGCTAGAATGGCGCCGCCTGGCAGTCGCTACCGGACGAGGTAGATGGAGCACAAAGTCCCGAACTACAACGCGCTGTCGTCGTTGTTGGATCGCCTTGCGATCGAGAACATCAAGCTCAGCCATTTCGAGAATGCGCTCGAGCACGACGACCCGACGCCCGACCGGCGCGCCGAGCTGGAAGCCAAAGCTGCCGGCCAGCGCGACATGATCGAGATCCTGAAGCGAGACACTGCGGCGCTGATGCACGAGGCGTTACGTGCCGGCGAGTACCGCTACATCGCCGAGGGCAGGACTTTCGAGTGAGTGACGCAGCCGACTTTCACGCGCGTGTGGCGGAGTTTGTGGATCTCTATTGTGAACTGGCTCGCGTCAACACCCGGATCGGTATCTGGGATATGCGGCGTCACGCTGAGTGCAAGAAACGGGACACTGAAGTCGATAAGTTCTACCTGATCAAGACCGAACGGCTGGGACGGCAAAGCGTGGAGCGCCGGGCCATCGTCAAGACCCGCCTCGACGCGTTGTTCGCGGAACTCGTGCAAAATGCGACGCGCCCGGACTGAGCGCCGCGCCACCGCCATGAACTGTCGCTTCGCCGTCCGCGGTGAACGCGCGTGCGCACAACCACAGAGCTTGCATGTGCGCGCGGTCGAGTTCCTCTATCCACGTACTTTTTCAGGAACCTGTCGTGTTCGATGATGCATCCAGACCTACCTGCTCGACGCTGGTTGAACTCGGTTCTCCTTACTCCGATGCGCGCGGCGCAATTCAACCGCTGGTAGAAGGCGGTTTTGCCAGTGCACAGGCGATCAGCAGTACGGCCGGCAGCGTGCGGGCCAATCATTTCCACAAAGAAGACTGGCATTACTGCTACATGGTAACCGGCGGCATGAACTACTGGTTCAGACCGGTCGGCTCGAGCGAACAGCCTCACTGTATCCGCGTTGAGGCCGGGCAGATGATCTTTACGCCGGCGATGGAAGAACACGCGATGGAGTTCACCGAAGACTCCGTGTTCATCAATTTTGCCAACCGCCAGCGGGATCAGGCTTCTTACGAGCAGGACCTCGTGCGCATCGACCTGATTCCCGTGGCGACCTGAGGGCAGGACCAGCATGCCGGCCCACCAAGCGGTGACGCCATCAGCGCGCTGCCAGGAAAGATTGAGCTGTCGCCTGTGCGGCAGCAACGAACTGACGACGGCGCTGGAACTGGCCGCGACACCGCCCGCCAATGCATTCCAGCCGACCGCTGCAGCGGCCACCGCACTAGCCCGGTACCCGGTGCGGGTGAACCAGTGCGCGCGATGCTCGCACGCGCAGCTGGCGCACGTGGTCGACCCGGAAGTGCTGTTCGGCGACTACGTGTATGTTTCGGGCACGTCGGCGGCGTACATCGCACACCTCGAAAACTTTCAGCTGAGCGCCAGCGCGATGCTCGCGCTCGACGAGCGCGATCTGGTCGTCGAGATCGGTTCGAACGACGGCACGCTGCTCGGATTTTTCAAAGCCGCCGGGCAACGTATCGTCGGAGTGGATCCGGCCCGCGCCATCGCTGCGTCCGCCAATGCCAACGGCATACCGACGATCAACGGATTCTTCGATCTCGCGCTCGCCCGTGACATCAGGGCCGAGCACGGGCCTGCACGGCTCATCGCCGCGAACAATGTCTGTGCGCACATCGACGATCTGTCGGGCGTGCTCGAAGCAATTTCCGCCTTGCTGGCTGACGACGGCGAATTCTGGTTCGAAGTTTCCTACCTGCGCGCGGTCATGTCCGACACGCTGTTCGATACCATCTATCACGAGCACCTCGACTATCATCGACTGGAACCGCTCGCGGGCTTTTTTGCCCGCGCCGGCTTCGTGCTGTGGGATGCCGAGCCGATCACGACGCATGGCGGTTCGGTGCGCGTGCGGGTAGCGCGCGCGGGAGTGCGCGAACCGAGCGCCAGAGTCGCGTCTCTCATTGGCGAAGAGCGTGCCATGGGATTACACCGCCTGACAGCCTGGAAACAGCTGCAGGCTTCGATCGAGCGCGCGGGCGTGGCATTGACCGCGGCACTCGACCAGCTCGAGAGCGCAGGTCTGAGCGGCGCCGGCTACGGCGCGCCCGCCAAGGCGACAACGTTGATGCATCAGTTCGGGCTGAGCGCCGAGCGTCTTCAGTACATCGTCGACGACAGTCCGTGGAAGCAGGGGCTCCACACTCCGGGGCTTGGCATTCCAGTCGTCGCATCCGATCATGCGCGCGCCCACCCGGTAGATTATCTGCTGGTGCTCGCCTGGAACTTCGCGGGGCCCATCGTCGCGAACAACACCTGGTTCAGCAAAA
This sequence comes from Pseudomonadota bacterium, assembly GCA_039030335.1. Classification (GTDB taxonomy): domain Bacteria; phylum Pseudomonadota; class Gammaproteobacteria; order HK1; family HK1; genus JBCCEJ01. The sequence continues at coordinate 53,380 of JBCCEJ010000031.1, forward strand.
AGGGTGGCCGGTTTGTGATCCCGCTGCCAGAGCTACTGGTGCGTTGAATGAGCGTCCTGCCGGCTCGGGCAGGCCGCCAAACCTGGTCGGAGAGTAACTCGATGACGAATTCGATCTTGCGCGACGACCTGATGGCCGTCGTGGGTCGCCTCGGTGACGCCGCCGATGCTTTCTCCGGAAAGACCATCATGATCGTAGGCGCGTCCGGATTTCTGGGCCAACAGTTCGTACAGTTGTTCGAGACCCTCGGTCGCGACGTGCTCGACGAGCCTTGCCGAATCATCGCGGCGGACAGTCTGATTACCGGCGCCGTGGCGCACAGTGATTCGGCGCACCTGCGGTTCCTGGAGCACGATATCCGCGAACCGTTCCAGTCCGATGAAGAGATCCACTTTCTGGTACATGCCGCCGGGGTCGCAAGTCCGGTCTACTACCGCCGTTTTCCGGTCGAAACCATCGAAGTCGCAACGCTCGGTACGCGCAACGTCTTACAACTGGCTCAGCGCAACGGCGCGCGGGCGCTCTACTTCAGCTCCAGTGAGATCTACGGCGACCCGGACGCGGCGAACATTCCGACGCCTGAGTCTTACCGGGGCAACGTTGCATGCCTCGGCCCGCGCGCGTGTTATGACGAGAGCAAGCGGATGGGCGAGACCATGTGCTACGTCCATGCGCGGTATTTCGAAACGCAGGTCAGCATCGTTCGGCCGTTCAACGTCTACGGGCCCGGCATGCGCGACAACGACTATCGGGTGTTGCCCAATTTCGCCAAGGCGATCCTCACCAACTCTCCATTGACACTCTACGCTTCCGGACAGCAGACCCGAACGTATTGCTACAGTGTCGATGCCATGACCGGCTTCATGCTGGCGCTACTCAGAGGGCGCGCGGGAGAAGCCTACAACATCGGCGCCTCGGGGCCCGAGGTGTCCGTTATTCAGTTGGCTGATCTGCTCGAATCCGTACACGGATCTACGCTGCAACGCACTTACATCGACTACCCCGACACGTATCCGGCTGACGAACCTCAGCGGCGTTGCCCGGAATTGGAGAAAGCCCGCCGCGAACTTGGCTACCGGCCTCAAGTGGCCCTGGAGGACGGCCTGGCGCGTTATCTGACCTGGGCCGCAGACGCGTACACAGCGTGACGGCGCCAGAGCCGGCCGTGGCGACCTGAGATGTTGCGTATCGCGTTGATTGGACGCGGCCCCTGGGCCGCGCGATATCTCGCTGCGCTCCGTCAGCTCCGCGGTGTCAGGGTGACCACCGTCGTGTCCGCCGGCCGCCCTGGCAAAGCATTCGGTGGTGCTGTCTGGTTGCGCGACATACGAGAACTGCGACGCGGCGCAGTTGATGCAGCCATCGTGGCGAGCGCCGCGTGGTCGCACGCCAGCGCCACGATCGCTCTTCTGGCCCGCGGCGTGCCCGTGCTGGTGGAGAAACCGATGGCTCTGTCAGTCGCTGCGGCGAGGCGGATGCACGCGACGGCCCGCAGTCAACGTGCATTACTCTGCGTGGCTCATACGCATCTCCACAGCGAAGCGTTCGAACACCTGATTGCGCACGTCGCCGCTGCAGGTGGCTTCAACCGTGGCACCAGCGCCGGGGGTAACCTCGGGCCCTTTCGTCGTGACTGCACTGCGCTATGGGACTACGGTTCGCACGATGTGGCCATGTTCATCGCTCTCGCCGGGAATCCGCCAGTCGGCGTCACTGCGAACGCGTTGGAAGGCACCCGACCGGGACAGAACTTCTCCGTCGCGTTGAAATTCTCGCGAGCTGCCGAACGGAGAGAAGCCATAGCTGCCCGATCACATCCCCGTGCGGGTCCGGTCGAAGTCAACGTTACCGTTGGCAACGCCTTTGCGTGCAAACGGCGCTGGCTTTGCGTGGACTCCGGGCAGGACGCTTTCGTCTACGACGACCTCGCGGCCGAGCGTCTTACGCGCCGGCGTGAAGGAGGACCGGAGATGCCGATCGCTTTACCCGGGCGGGCGTTGCCACTGACGCGGACTATTGAGCATTTTCTATCCGCGGTCCGGCGCGGGAAACGCTACGATCCGGGCGCACCGCTCGGCGTCGCTGTATGCGGTGTCCTGGCACGCTGTGAACGCCAGTTGACGGGGCGGCGGTGGCGGCGCTTGAGCCATTAGCATTGAAGAGGTAAGGCATGGAGTACGCATTCAGAACGGTCGATGTGTTTACCGAGCAACGGTTCGGCGGCAATCAGCTCGCCGTCATCGCGGACGCGACCGGTCTCACGGACCTGCAGATGCAGCAGATCGCGATCGAGTTCAACTACTCGGAGACTACTTTCGTGTTGCCGCCGGCCGCGGCTGAGAATACGTGCGAGGTGCGCATTTTTACCCCGGCAGGTGAGTTGCCGTTTGCCGGTCATCCGAATGTAGGTACCGCACACGTGCTGGCCGATGAGGGGCGGCTCGGAGCGGCCGACGCGCCGGTTCTGAATGCGCGTTTCGAAGAGAAAGCCGGGCTGGTCGACATCGCCGTGACGTTCGCCGACGCCGCTGCGACCGTCGAGGTGCGCGCGCCGCGCGGGCTCGACCGGCACGCGCCTTGCGACCGAGGCGTCGGCGCGGCCCTGCTCGGCCTGGACGTATCTGAACTCGGTCCTCTCCAGCCATGCTATGCCGAATCCGGCGTGGGCTTCATGTTGGTGGAAGTAGCGGATGCGGAAGTTCTGGCAAGGAGCGCCGCAGCTCCGGAAGTGCTCGGTCAGCACCAGCCGGATGCGCGCACCACGGGGGTCTATGCCTTTACCCGACACGGCACCAGCGTCGGGCATGATGTGCGTGCGCGCATGTTCGCGCCGCTCCAGGGTATTGCAGAAGACCCGGCTACCGGCAGTGCCGCCTGTGTGCTCGCGGCGGTTCTGGCCGCGGAGCGCGGCGAGGACGGTATCCATCGCTTCGCGATAGAGCAGGGCATCGAGATGGGCCGCCCGAGTCAGCTGAGTGCGCAAGCGGCGATCGCTGAAGCCCAGGTCGACGCCATCCACCTTTATGGGCGGTGCGTCGACGTGATGCGGGGTGTCTTACAGATCTGAGACCCCCGCAGGTCGCAAGATCCGCGTCAAGCGCTGCCGTCGAGGGCGGCCAGCACGCGCGGCGGCGACATCGGGAGGCTCGTCAACCGTGCGCCGACGGCATGTTCGATCGCGTTGGCGATAGCCGCCATCGGCGGCACGATCGGCACCTCGCCAACGCCGCGCACGCCGAACGGATGGCTCGGGTTCGGCACTTCGATGATCACGGTATCGATCATCGGCAAATCCGATGCCACCGGCATCCTGTAGTCGAGAAACGACGCATTCTCGAGCCTGCCCTTATCGTCGTAGATATACTCTTCGTTCAGCGCCCAGCCGATACCCTGCACGACGCCGCCCTGAATCTGGCCTTCGACGTAACTGGGATGGATGGCGCGCCCGACATCCTGGAGCGCCGTGTAGCGCAGGACTTTGACTGCTCCCGTTTGGCGGTCGACTTCGACATCGACGATGTGAGTTGCGAAAGCGGCCCCCGGCGCCTGCACGTTGGACGACTTCCGGGCGTTCACCGGACCGCCCGTATCGGGCGTCCTGGCCGCCAGGTCCTTCAATGTGAGCGGTGTGAATGTGCCGGCATTATCACCAGCCGGATGTGCTGCCCCTTCACGCCATTCGACCGCGTCCGAGTCGATATCCCACAGCAGCGCTGCGCGTTCCCGCAGTTGATCGACGCAGTCGCGCGCCGCTTCTACGACCATCATCCCGGCGGCAAAGGTAACGCGGGATCCGCCGGTGTGCCGGTTGAATCCGAGCGAGCTGGTGTCGGGGATGGCGGCGCGAACGTTCTCGATATCAATTCCAAACACTTCCGCAGCCATCATGCTCAGGGAGGCGCGGGAGCCACCGACGTCGGGCGTGCCGGAGTTGACCATGATCGTGCCGTCTTCGAGAAGCGACACCGCGCAGGTCGTCTCGCCGCCGACGTTGAACCAGTAACCCGACGCGACACCGCGTCCCTGGTTCGGGCCGAGCGGGGCGCTCATATGTGGATGGCGGCGCGCGGCGTCCAGCGTCTCCTGGTAGCCAACCACCCCGAGCACGGGGCCGTAAGGCGTCTTGGTACCCTGGCGGGCTGCGTTACGCGCACGGAGCTCGAGCGGCTCGATATCGAGCTCGCGCGCCAGTTCATCGAGTGCACTTTCGGCCGCGAAGGCGGCGATCGGCGCACCGGGCGCGCGGTAGGCGGCCGCCTTGGGGCGATTCGTCAGGACGTCGTACCCCAACAGTTCGACGTTTTCGATGTTGTAGGGCGTGAACGCACACATGCACGCGAGGTGTACCGGCGCGCCTGGATATGCACCTGCCTGAAATCTGAATTCGCCCTGAGCGGCAGTGATGCGGCCGTCACGCGTGGCGCCAAGCTTGATACGCATCGCCGAGCCCGACGTCGGGCCGGTGGCACGGAAGACTTCTGCCCGCGTCATCGTCATCTTCACGGGGCGCTGCGCTTTGCGCGACAACACCACGGCGAGCGGTTCGAGCCACACCGTGGTCTTGGCGCCAAAGCCGCCGCCGATCTCCGCTGGTGTGACCCGCACGTCGGCGACGTTCAGATTCAGCAATCCGGCGCAGTACTGGCGCACCATGAAATGACCCTGGCTGCTGCTCCAGATCTGCGTTTGACCATCCTCGGTGGCGTCAGCGACGACGGCATGCGGCTCGATGTAGCCCTGATGCACCGGCTGCGTGTGGTATTCGCGCTCGACGATGACCTCGGCCGCCGCCCAACCCGATGCCTGGTCGCCGATCGCGAAGTCGACGCGTTTCGCGATATTGGTAGTCGCGGTGGCAGCGGGTCGTCCATCGGCCGTCAACAGGTCATCGTGCAGAAGCGGCGCGTCGTCGGCCATCGCGCTGTCGACGTCGAGCACGTGCGGCAACACCTCGTAGTCGACTTCGATGAGTCTGGCAGCCCGGCGCGCCGCGCCGAGCGAGGTGGCGGCAACGGCCGCGACGGCATGGCCGTCGTATAGCACCTTGCCGCGGGCCATCAAGTTACGGGACAGGTGTTCAAAGTTCGTCGGAGCCGTGCCTTTGGTTGCCTCCGCGGCGGAGATCTCGGGGAAGTCTTCGCACGTGATGACGGCCTTAACGCCGGCGGCCACGACGGCGCGCGAGGTATCTACACGGCGGATGCGCGCGTGAGCGTGGGGACTTCTGACCACCACGCCAAACAGCATGCCAGCCATCGCCTGATCGGCCCCGTAGTTGGCCCGACCCGTGACTTTCTCGACTCCATCCGGCCGCCATGGACGCTTACCGACAACGCGAAACTCAGCTACGGCTTCCGACATGGGACCTCCTGATTCGGTCTGACTCTCCGCCACGGTCACTTACCGGGACGCAGGAACTCGACATGAAACTCGGCATCTTCCGACAACGCTACACGGTGGAGCGCCTCGGGCGCGATGATACCGGGCTGCCCTGGCACGACGTCCTGCTGATGCGCAAACGGCGCGGTCACGACGTAGCGGATTATGCCGCAGCTGACGACGATGCGCCCCCAGACGCCCGTTTTGGTCGCGTGATCGCGAAGCAGCCCCAACGGCACCGTGGTGGCGTTGAATTCGGGCGTTCGCCGGTAGCTGACCAGACCCTCCGGCAATTCGAGGCGCTCACAGCGCACGCAGTCCAAAGTTGTGCCGAGCATCTGCAGACGCCCGGCCTCGGACTGGGTCCACGGCCGGTTGATGAACGGTGGCTGGTGACGCACGTGCTGCGGATGACCGCAGCTGAGCACGGCGACCCAGTCTTCGGCGTCATCCACTTCGAAGTCGACGATCGCTCGCTGCATGCCGGGCGGGGCGCCGCAGGGCCCGTGCTCAAGCTTGCATCAGGGCTTCGGCAACGATGGGGAAACGGAGCAGCAATACCGCGGCCCCACGGCTGGTCGCCTGAATACGCACAGTGCCGTCGTTGGGGAATGCGTATTGGCACGACCAGCGGTCCAGCGTCTCTTCACCGCGGCCTCGCAGCGCCCCCGAGACGACGACGTGATACTGCCCGCCGCCGTCTGCAGCATCGGGCATATCGAACGTGCAATCCGGGCCGAGTTCGAACAGAGCGGCATGCAGGCCGTCTTCTTCGGCGGCCAGGATCGATGTTTCCCGCACGCCGTCGATGCCGATATCGCGGTCGCTGGTCCAGTCGCCGTCGACTGGTGCCATGCGCTGGCGCTGATTCCCTCGCACGAGTTTGTCGCGCATCTCCGGCATGTACTTCGCACCCGGATCCCAGCGTTGACGGAGCGTGAAGTAACGGATGCCCCGCGGGCCTGCCTCGATCGGACCATACGGCGTACGGGCGTTTGCGTACTGCACGGTAAGCGGGGCAGCGGGCTTCTTGCCGAAGTGGCCGTCCCCGTCGACAAAAACCTGAAACTGATTGGCTTCGTGGAAATGCGGCCGGGTCACCGAACTGGGCGGCTGGGTGACGAGAAAGCCCTGCGGCAGATCGTTATCGTTGACCTCGTTGCCTTCCACGTAGATGCCGCGTTTCGGTGCATTGCCAACGTACTCGCGGAGCACATAGGACTGGCCGTCTACGTCGACGATACGCTGGCGGTTGTCGGCTTCATCGGTCGTGGTTTCGAACATGGTTCTCGAGCCGGCGGATCCGGGTAAGGCCGGAGTATGAATCGACAGCGCCTCTACTTGAAGAGGCGCTGAGCCTCTGGGTGATCAGCCGATTCGTTTCTGGCACGCTCTCGGTCAGGATGCGCGTGTGGCGGCCACGTGGTTGGAGGATCAGGCAATGAGCGGGAGGTCGGGTAAGAAGAGCAAGTCCGAAAAACGAGGGCGAGGCAAGAAACTGGATAACGCGGTCTACGAACGCGAGCTCGCCAGGTTGCAGATCGAACTCGTCAAGCTCAAGGAATGGATTCAGTTCAAGAAACTTCGGGTCGTGGTTGTTTTCGAAGGGCGCGACGCCGCGGGCAAGGGTGGTGCGATCAAGCGCATCACGGAGAAACTGAGTCCACGGGTGTGCAAGGTCGTGGCATTGCCAGCTCCTACGGAGCGGGAGCAGGGGCAGTGGTACTTCCAGCGCTACGTTCAGCATCTGCCTGGGGCCGGTGAGATGGTCCTGTTCGATCGCAGCTGGTACAACCGTGCCGGCGTGGAACGAGTCATGGGCTTTTGCACCAACGAGGAATACCGCGAATTCCTGCGTTCGTGCCCGGAGTTCGAGCGCATGTTGGTGCGCTCGGGAATACTGCTTATCAAATACTGGTTCTCGGTTTCCGACGAGGAGCAGGAAAGGCGTTTTCAGGAACGCATTCACCATCCGACCAAGCGATGGAAGCTGAGTCCGATGGATCTGGAATCCCGCTCGCGCTGGGTTGAGTATTCGCGGGCCAAAGACGAGATGTTCGCGCACACGGATATTCCGCAAGCGCCGTGGTGGGTGGTCAATGGCGATGTGAAGAAGCGCGCGCGACTGAATGTCATCTCTCATCTGCTCGGGTTGATCGACTTAGACAAGTCTTGGTCTTCAAGATTATCATTGTTGTTTACTAGGCTGTACTCATGGTAATTCTCTTTCTTTATTCCTGGTTAGACCTTCAC
>JBCCEJ010000032.1:0-60130 GCA_039030335.1 Pseudomonadota bacterium
CATGTGCGATGGTCGAAGACATCATCGAAGTCGCCTGCAAATCATTCGTGCTGCACGGACGCGATGAGCAGCATTCCTTCGAGGTCGGTGGTGACCGCGTGTACTTCGGTACGGGCGGCGCGGCGGTACGCACGCTCGATCTCGATACCCAGCAGTACCGGCCCTCGACACTGCGCGATCTGGCCGACTTCACCCGCCTCGCCGACGCGTTGCCGAACATCTCCTGGTTCACACGATGCTGTGTCGCAACCGACATGGCGGACATCGACGACCTCGACATCAATACCGTTTACGCACTGCTCGCCAACACGCGGAAACCGGTCGGCACCAGCATCACCCTCGCGCACAACGTAGACCCGATCGTCGATATGTTCGATATGGCTGCTGGCGGTGAGGGCGAGTTCGCGAAGCGGCCGTTCGCCAAACTGCACATCAGCCCGATCATCTCACCAATGCGCTATGGCGAAGACGCATTCGAAGTCGGCATGGCGGGTATCCGGCGCGGCATGCCGATCAACACCATCACCGCCGGCATGACGGGAGCCACTTCCCCGGCGACGATCGACGGCATGCTGGCTGCTACTTTCGCCGAAACGCTCGCGGCACTCGTCATGGTCAACGTGTTTGCGCCGGGGCATCCAGTCATCTTCTCGAACTGGCCGTTTGTGATCGATCTGCGCACTGGCGCATTCAGCGGCGGAGGCGGCGAGATCGGACTACTGAACGCAGCCGCCGCGCAGCTCGCCAATCACTTCGACCTGCCCTCTGGCGTCGCTTCCAGCATGTCGGATGCCAAAGCCGTCGACGCTCAGATGGGTATGGAGAAGGCCATGACGTCACTCGCCTGCGGATTGTCTGGCGCGAATATGGTGTACGAGTCTTCGGGCATGATGGCGAGCCTGCTCGGCGCGTCGTTCGAAGCGTTCATCCTGGACGACGAGATGCTCTCGCACGTGTACCGGATGATCCGGGGTGTCGAAGTTTCCGACGACAGTCTTGCCTTCGAGGCGATGAAGAACGTCATCGCGGGCGAAGGGCATTTCATGGGTGAGATGCAAACCATGGCCGCGATGGAGCGTGACTATTTCTACCCGCGCATCGGCGACCGGCAGGAGCCGGGTGCGTGGCACGAATCCGGTTCGGTAGACGCCTGGCAGCGTGCGCACACGGCTGCAAAAAAGATCCTGGCAGAACACCAGCCAGCGTACCTGGCGCCGGCGGTAGACGACCAGATTCGACGGCGCTTCGATATTCGCCTGTAGGCGCGGTCAGCGGACATCGATCGCGAATCTCAAAACTGCCCCGAGGCGCCCGGTCGCGCGCCCTACGCAGTCAACCCGATCCCTTGACGATGATCGGCACCATTGCCGTCGAGTGCTGAAAATACTGGCAGGTGGCAGGGGGAGCGACCTTCACGATGGTCAAGCCCTTGATCTCATCTTCCGCGATCCCCGCGTCGAGCAGATGAGGTAGTTGGGTTTCCCTGAACAGATCTTCCCAGTTGTCGTAGTCGTTCTTCAAAACGCCGGTCGAGGTCAGGTTGCAATAGGTCAGAATCCCGCCGGCTTTAAGCAGCGGATAAGCGTTCCTGATAAACGCGAACTGATGGATGTGCTGCTGCTCGGCGTTGAGCGGATAGGTGTCGTAGAAAATGCCGTCGAAGGAGCCAGCCGCGAGCGACGAAACGGCGTCTGCGGCCAGGCCCAGCACAGGCGTGACTTTATGGTCTGCCTGGCTTTGAAAAACTTCCAGGCGTTTGAACACGTCAGCATTGGCTTCGATGATGACGTGCTCGTCCGGTCCAAAGGATTGAATCGCGGTGGCGGACAGACCCATGCCGAAACCACACTCCAGTACGCGCCCCCGGTTGCGCGTCACGAGCGCCGCGAACTCGTGCATGTACGGTGCTTCCCAGGCTTCCATTACCGGGTGACCTTCGATCACCAGGGCAGTATCGTCGTAGTCTTCCTTCTGCTGCTGCCAGCGCTCCTGTTGCGCACCTTCCGGCAGATGGTGATAACCGCTCGAAGCTTCTTCGGCCATTTCGACTTTGCTCTTTTCCTGGGGTTCTGGTGCTCACCCTACCCGAACGCGGAGCTCACGGGCTTCGCTGCGCGGAGGTGATCCTGCCGCCTCATACCAATCGGGCCGCGGAACCGGACGCGTTCTAATCCGACACGGTCGTACCTCAAGTCATCGTCATCTATCGATCGAACTGGCTGTCGGGTGTAGCGAGACCATAGTGTTCCCGAAGCGTCGACCCTCGGTACCCGGTTCTGAAGAGTCCGCGCTGTTGAAGCAGCGGCACGACTTCGTCGACAAAAATCTCCAGCATGCCGGGCAGTACAGGCGGCATGACATTGAATCCGTCAGCCGCGCGCGAATCGAACCACTCCACCATCAGATCGACGACTTGCTCGGGCGTCCCGGCGAAGGTGTGGTGGCCCCGGGCACCCGCCAGCATGGCGAGCAGCTGCCGTAGCGTCGGCTGTTCGCGCCGCACCAGATTGACGATGACGTCGGTCCGGCTGCGTGCCGCCTGAACGGTTTCCGGATCCGGGAAGTCGTCCACGCAAAGAGGTTTATCCAACGGCAGATGGGAAAAGTCGAACCCACCGAAGCGCGCCGACATGCGGCTTCGCCCGACTTCCGGGTCGGCCAACTGACCAAGCTCGTCCGCGAGCGCGGTTGCCTCTGCTTCCGTGGACGCGAGCACCGGGCTGAGACCCGGCAAGATGAGTACCTGATCGGGATTGCGCCCGAATTCGCGCACGCGGGCTTTGAGATCGCCGTAGAAGTCGACAGCCGTGCGTTTTTCAAGCTGGGCGGTGAATACCGCTTCGGCATGGCGCGCCGCGAAGTTTCGCCCGGTTTCCGACGACCCGGCCTGAACGAGCACCGGACGGCCCTGAGGGCAGCGCGGCAAATTGAGCGGGCCGGCCACTTTGTAGAACGCACCGTCGTGGTCGATGGGGCGAATCTGCTCACCGTCGGCGTATCTTCCGCTCCCCCGGTCGTCATGAATCGCGTCCGCGCCCCAGCTGTCCCAGAGGCCCTTGACGACCTCCATGAACTCCTCACCGCGCTCGTAACGCGTGGAGTGGTCCAGCGCGTTGTCGCCAAAATTGCGCGCCGCGGTCGCAAGCCAGGAAGTGACGATGTTCCACCCGATGCGACCACGACTGATGTGGTCCAGCGAAGCGAACTGACGCGCCAGGTTGAAGGGTTCCGTGTAGGTAGTGGAAGCGGTGGAGATGAGACCGATGCGCTCGGTGCTGACCGCGAGCGCACCGAGCGTAGTCAGCGGTTCCAGCCCGGTGCGTGGTCCCTTGACGATATCTTCGCTGAGCGCCAGCTGGTCCGCGAAGAATATCGAGTCGAACAACCCGGCTTCGGCCTTCCGGGCGACGTCCTGGTAGTAGCTGATGTCGAACACGGAGAGCGGTGATGCGCCGTGATAACGCCATGACGCCTCGTGATGACCACGCGAATGGATGAACAGGTTGAGGTGCATCTGACGCATGTGTAATGCTTACCGGTTTCGTCACGACGGTGCAGTCTAACGGTTTGGCATGTAGTTGTAGACGATGGTCACGATCCCGGGACATACGAAGAACTGGCAGACTCGGTGCGCCCGCGGTCGGTATGCGCGGCCCGGCTTCGGGCTGAGGCGTCGCGCGCCGCTTGTTACGGCACCGGCCTGTCCGGCCATCGCATCAGGCCTTGAAACCAGTTTCCACCAATGGCTCGTTGTCCAGCACCCGTTGATACGAGAGCCGGGTTAAATCGATGGTCTGGTAACCGCCTTCCGTTATCAACTCGGTGAGCGCGCGCCCGATGGCCGGGGCCTTCTGCAGCCCGGCGCCTGAAAATCCCAGTGCGAAGAAAAAGTTATCAACGCGCCCGGACCAGGAGCCGATGATCGCGTTGCCGTCGAACCAGTTCATCGCATAATGACCGGCCCATGCCCGTCTCAGCTTGATTTGCTCGAACGCGGGCACGCGGTGCGCCAGGGCCGGCCAGATGACCGATTCGAACTGGTCGTAGTCGCTTTGCTGAACCTCCCACTGAAACCCGCCTTTCGCATCCGCAGGTGTGAGACCGGTCGCGTAGCCCGCACCTTCGTTTCGGAACATGACGCCGCTGGAATCTTTGGTCAGCGGTACTTCACCGACCGGGCGCGCAGCGTCGAAATGAAAAGTGGGGCGACTCAGCGGCTCCACCGGTACATCCATGCCCACCATTGCGCAGATGGCCGGTGCCCACGCGCCAGCGACATTGACGACGGCGTCGACTTTCATCGACCGACCAGACGCGAGCGCTACCCGCGCGACCCTGCTGCCGCAGACTTCAAGACCGGTCACTTTGTCTTTGACGTAACGGACGCCAAGGCTCTCGGCCTTCCGACGTATGCCAGTCAACGCGGCGTGTGGATCGATGGTGCCGTCGTCCGGACCGAACAATCCGGCATCCACGTCATCCGTCCTCAGAAAAGGGAAACGCTCAGCCAGTGCGTCCCGGTCCAGCAATTCGTTGGCGACGCCCTGCCCGGTCTGCACGGCGAAGCTGGTTTCAAGCCCGCGCACTTTCGGGCGGCCGGTGGCGAGGTAGAGATAGCCGTGCCGTCTGTACGGGAAGATGCCCGGCTGCCCGTCGACGTCCATCAGTCGGGCAAAGTCCAGAAACACCTCGCGCCCGTAGCGCGACATCTCGATGTTCTCTGGCAAGCCGTACATCAGGCGCACGCCGCCGGCAGAGCGCGGCGCGGCGGCCCATGCGTAGTTGGGGTCGGGTTCGATGACACAAACCTCTGCCGCATGACCGGCCATCGCCATGTGGTAGGCGACGGAGGAGCCGACGATCGACCCGCCGATGACCACGATATCCGTCAACGCACTAACGCGGGTTCAGTCACACCGGCAAAAAGCTCCGAAGCCACCGATCGGAAGGCTCAAGCCACTTCCGGCAAACGGCTCGCCACTCTGCCGGCGAAGTGTGGCAGCACCTTTTCGGAGAAGGTCCTCGCCGCTTGCGCGTGCGGATACCCCGACAGGCAGAAACTGGAGCAACCCGCGTCAACGAACTCTTCGAGCGTCCCGGCAACCTGCTCCGGGTTCCCGACCACCGCAATGCCGGCGCCTGCCCTGACCTTGGAGATACCGGTCCAAAGATGGGGTCCGAGCTTCATGCTGTCGCCCGACTCTTCGAGCAAACGCCACACCTGCCGGTTGGCCTCGGAGGTACGTCGTATGCCGTCGGCGGCACTGCGACTGCGGCGCATATTGGCGAGTTGCAATCCTTCGACATTCCCGACGAGTCGGGCCGCGTCTTCCCAGGCCTGCTCTTCGGTGTCGGCGCAGATTATCTGCAAGCGCATACCAAACTCGATCGCATCACGACGGCCGTAGCGCGCCGCGCGGTTGCGGAGATCTGCGATCTTCTCGCGAATGGATGCCGGCCGGTCGCCCCAGAACAGATGCACTGACGAGTGTTTGGCGGAGATCTCCAACGCCTGCTCGGACGCGCCGCCAAGAAAAAAAGGCGGGTGCGGGCGCTGTAGCGGCTTCGGTTCAATACATGCATCGACGCGATAGTGTTTCCCTTCGAAGCCGATCGGCTCGTCGCTCATCCATAGCCGCTTCATCACTTCGACTTCTTCGTCCATCTTCTCGTAACGGACTGTCTTGGTGTCGGGGATACCGTCAGCCAGCGTGTCGTCGTCATTGATACCGGCGATGAGGTTGATGCACAGCCGGCCGCCGGAGAGCTGATCCAGGGTCGCGAACATCTTCGCTGACAGAACCGGATTGCAGTAGGCCGACCGGAGCGCAACCAGCGGAGCGACATTGCGCGTACGGGCCACGTAGTACGAGCCGGTGACGGTGGCTTCCCAGCACGCCGCATTCACCGGCATCAGCATGTAGGTGAAACCGCCGTTGTCGACCACCTCGACGATCTCATCGAACAGCTCACGGCTTTGAGGAATGCGCCCGGCCGGGTCACTCAGGCAATGATTATCGCCGCTGGTCGGCAGGAACCATCCGAACGTCAATTCACGATTCATCACGAGAAGAGCCTCCTGTCTGGCCGTCTGACCGCCCGATCTCCCGTACCCGGGAAGAAGACAGTCCCGATCCTGGCAGGAATCGCAGCCTGCGCCAACGCGCGGCTGCCGGCGCGGTATTCTTCATCCAACGCGCTCGCGTTCCAGCACGCCCGTCAGGCAGCCAAAGCCGCCAGCGGCTTTTACGAGCTCATCGGCGGCCAGTTCGATGCACTCGACGCCGAGCGACGCATAGAAAGACGCGAACGGCGGCACTGAACTCTTCATGACGATGCGCCGTTCGCCGACCGTTACGAAGTTGAGTGCCTGATTCATCACCGTATCTTGAGCGTCGGGCAGAAAGGCGACCTGCACGTCACGTTCGCGCAACGCCTCGACCAGGCGATGCGGTGTGCGCCGTGGCCAGGCGATGCTGAGATCGCGCGCGACGGTGCGGAACATACCCATCAGGTGCATGGTGCCAAACGGCAGATCGACGAGCAGCACATCGACGCCAAGGCCCTGCAACGACTCGGCGACCTGGCCCGCACCGTAAGCGTTGGTTCGCAAGCCGATGCCGATGACCACGGTGCTGGCATCGATCCACATCGCGTCAGCGCCTTCAAAGGTGCCGCGCCCGCTCACGCTCCGCAGTATCGGCACGCCGATGTCGGCCAACCGCCTCGCGATAACCCGCTCTTCACCAGCGCGCACGGTCGATGCCGGGCGCGCCAGAATTACACCTTCAGGCGTCGCAAACATCAGGTCGGCACAAAACATCTGATTGGGGTTTGGAATGTCCGGCGGATCGGCGTAATGCACCGTCACTCCCAACTCGCGAAACCGCTTCGCGAGCCGGTCGTGCTCTGAAGCTGCCAGAGCCACATCGAGCGGTGCGAGCATTTGTACAGCACCCGGATCGGCAGAAGCGGCCAGCTCGGGGCCGGGCCGGTGCACCACCACGGCCTTCAGCGCGCCCCACTCGCTGTCGATACCGCAGCGCGCCCACACGGTGCCGAGCTCTTGAGCGACTGACAGTGTGCGTGGGGACCAGCCATCGCCGCCGTACGCAGAGGTCCCGAAAGTGCTTTCCATCCGTAACTTCCTCGCGGCGCCGTTTCCGAATCGGGTTCAGGGCTCGCCATGTTAGCGAATCGAGCAACAACCATGCCGCGCCGCTCGATCACGCCGTCCTGGCGCGGGCAGGCCGGCACCGGCTGACAACCAACACCTTTCGTAGTCCAATGCGATCATCGGCCACTGCCGGCAGGAACTTCCGGCGGCCGGTCGACCAGATCGTTCATGCCGACGTTCCAGGGCCGACGCGTTCCGCCAGTTCCTGTCCATCGGCCGATCGCACGGCATGAGCGCGAACAAGGGAGCAGACGTGAAAGAACAGCAGCTACGCGAAGACCTGGCCGGCCTGTTTCGCATCAGTGCCTTCCTCGGCTGGGAAGACTCGTTCAATACGCACTACACGGTCAGGGTGCCGGACAGCGACCCGCCGCGCTTCCTGATGAATCCGTACGGCGTGCGTTTCGATGAGTTGAAGGCCTCCGATCTGGTCACGCTGGATCTCGACGGTCAGGTGATCGGCGAGACGGAGCACCCGGTGAACGAAGCCGGGTTCGTCATTCACAGTGCCATCCATCGCGACCGCCACGACGCGATCTGCATCATCCACACGCACACGCACGCCGGCATGGCCGTGGCTGCGATGGCCGATGGCCTGCTGCCGATCGGCATCTTCGCGCTCGGCTTTCACGGCAAGCTCTCCTACCACGACTTCGAGGGCGGCAGCGGCCGCCACAACCTGAGTGAGCGCGAACGGCTGGCGGAAAGCCTTGGCAGCACGAACTCGGCGATGATCATGCGCAATCACGGACTGCTGACCGTCGGCGCCACCGTCGCCGAAGCGTTCATCTGGATGTTCAGACTGAACCGGGCGTGCGAGGTGCAGGTGCTGACACACGGCGCCGGTTCCGGCTACGTCATGCCGAGCGAGCAGGCCGCGCACAACACGGCCATCGCGACGCGGGACTTCGTGTCGGCTTACGGGTCGGGTAGCCCTGGCGAAATCGAGTTCCAGGCCTTTCTTCGGAGAGTCGAGCGGGACGACGCTTCGTTTCGGGATTGAGTTGCAGCGCCCGCAGCGAGTCATGACGCTGTTGCCAGCACGGCCAGCGCTACCCAGCTTCTAAGCCGCGTGCCGTCGCGCCCACCGTCACCGCAGAACCTGGCCACGTGTTGAGCGACACCGCATTCGGTAACTGGCAAACATCGCCGGCCGGTGTGGAACAAAAAATTGATCGCGCCGCTCACGCGGCGCGAGACAGGGTTCAGTGGTTCACGATGGGGGACGAACTCAACACACGAAAACCGACACCGCTGTTACGGTCGACGGGGCCGCTGCCGCCGTCGCGGTAGCCCGCGCGCGCGATCTCAGGACCGCTGACCCACGAGCCGCCGCGCAACACCCGCCGATCTCGCCCGGCCAACAACACCGTTTCGACTCGTATGTGCGGCAGCGCGTTGGTGTTCAGGCACCACTCCCAGACCTGGCCAGACAGTTCCTCAACGCCGTACGGGGACACCGCCTCGGGCACCGGATACAGCCCGACCGGCGCAGTTTCGTCCAGGTAATGACTACCGTCTTTGAAACGCTTTTCGTCAACGTTCGCGAAGCCAGACCGGTATTCATCTCCCCACGGGTATACGCGTCCGTCTGTTCCACGCGCGGCCTTCTCCCACTCCAGTTCCACCGGCAGGCGGACCGGCCACCCGGTTCTCGCGGACAGCCAGCGGCAATACGCGACCGCTTCAATCCAGGAAACGTCGGTGCGCGGGCGGTTGGGCTCGCTCCACCTCGACCCTCGCGGTTCCCGAATGCGCTCGGCAAGGTCTTCCCACCATTGCTCTTCCGCATAGCCGTCATCGTCTATAAACCCCTGGAACTGCGCGTTCGTAACCGCATAGCGGCTTATCCAGAACACCGGCAACGTGTGCGTCTCGCCGTCTTGAAACATGAACTCACCGGCCGGCACTTCGCACCAGGCGATATCCGGTAGTCCGTCCTTCAACGTGACACCGGGGCGGTCGTCCAGACCCAACCGCCCGAGTGCAATCGCGGCGCCGCTACGGGCCTCGATGCGCGACTCAACGCCGGGTTCGAGCACCGGGCGCAAACACTCTGAGACGCGGCGGCGCTCGTCTGCCGCCAGTGCCGGCCACTCACCTTCGCCAGTGAGGATTTCCGCCATCAGCCGCGGCTGCGCGCCCAGCAGCGTATCGACGACCCAGGGCGTGTCTCCGCTGTGCTTCAACGCGAGGAAGTGCATGGCCTCTTCCCATCCGCTCCGCCGCCACCATTGCTCTCGCGGCCACAGGCGCCGCGCGGCGTCAGCATCGTGCAACAGGGCCTGGTCAAGACCTTCGGCCGTGAAGAACTCCTGCAGTAGCTGGTGCGAAAAGCGCACGACCTCGCCCACGGCCAGAAGCTGCGCGCCACGGGCGAACGTCAGTATCGCCGCAGCGCTCGACGCGGCCATACCGTCCTCCCCTCCGGTGAGCGCCGCCACCGCGTTGGCGTACGGCAGGCCAGCCGCGCTGAACCATTCGTCTTCTGAAGCGACGTCGTTCGTGCCGGCTTCTTCCACGGTGGCCATGGCCCATGCCAGCGTCGCGAGAGCCGGAGCTACGGATGCCGGATCCAGTGCCGCGACGGCCGGATCAGCATCCGCCGCACTAGCGATCCGCTTCGCTTCCCTGCCCAGCAAACCGGCCACAAAGCGCTCGCAAATCTGCACGCGATTGCCAGACAAACGGCGCACCGAAAAACCGTCACCCTGGTATTGCGCGACGAGCTGCATCAGCACAAACGGGCGCTCAGCCAGTTTCAGGAGACTGCGGGAATCGCTCAACGCGGCGAGTCGGCGTCGCTCGCCATGCCCGTGCCAGGTCGCCTGGTCTGGCGACCGGAAAAGCCGCCGGAACCATCGCAACGTCACGGCCTTGAAACGCGACCACGTGCTTCCATCCGGCACAAAGTGAAGTGATTCTGATCTCCAGTCATCAACCGCCGTCGCGGGATCTGTATCAAAGAACCGGTCCGGCTCGAAGCCACGGCTCTGCCAAACGCGCCAGAGCCGCCGCATCGGCCCGTCATCCGCATTCCGATCGCCCAGCAGGAACCAGAAGAGCCGCTCCGCTGCCGCCTCAGCCGTCTCACCGGCCTCGCCCGGCACGTTCCTCCCGTGCCGGGTGACGGTCTGCTGGATATAGGCGCGTATCTGCACCGGGTGGAGCGGCTGCAGCGTCAGGGTATCCAGATCGCGCCGGAGATCTTCAGGAAAGTCGGCAACCCGGCAACTCAGCAATAACACGGGCGGGGTTTCGCCTTCGACGGCCCGGTGAGCGCGAATCCAGCGGACCACTGCCTGCTGCCGCCGCTCCCGCTCAACCGAGGTCAGTTCGTTTAGTCCGTCCAGCAGCAATGCAATCCGCTGGTTGGCGAGCAGCGCGTCCAGCGCGCCTGCGAGCGCTTCACCCAGCGCCGCTTCGAGCAGCGCCTGAAAGCTTCGATCCGCGGACGGATCGCCGGCCGTTTCCCCGTCCGCCAGGGGTTCCAGCGGCGCGAGCCAGTCGCCCAGTTTGATGAATACGGGTAATGGGGCGCCGGCGTCTTCCAACGCCGCGCGCGCGAGCGCCATCGCGACGCGTTGTAATGCGTAGGTTTTGCCTGCACCGGGTGGCCCAAGCACTGCGAGGCGCGGAGAATCTTCGAACGCGGCAAGAATATCGTCTCGCAACACCTCGCGGTTCGCGACCTTGTGCCGGCCCGACACGTCGAACTGCGCCTCTTCATAGTCGCGCCACAGGCCGTCGAAATCGGCCAGCTCCGCGTGCATCGACACGAAGATCTGTTCAGTCACCCGGAACTGACTGCGCACGAGCGCTTCGAGATATGCCACCTCGGCCGCGCGTATTGGCGTCTCGCCGGAGCTTGCGGGCGCCACTTCGATGCCGTGGTCCCGAAGCGCCACATCGAGATCGCGCCAGCCCGTTTCGTGACTGTCGCGAAAATCGATCCGAAGGCGTTCGCCACCTTCGATCATCGAGGAGCCATGCTCAACGACGAGTTGCCGGATTGGAATGCGATACTCATCGGCCAGCGCGAGTTCGCGCGCCACCCAGTCCCGACCGCGCGTTGCCTTGCAGACGATACAGAGCACCAGAGACGTGTCTTGCAGGTGTCTCTGAAGCGCAGCCGCCAGCGGTTCGGCCGAGTTCAGATCGGAGCTGTCGCGAAAACAGCGGACGCCCCGATCGCGCAACCACTGTTCGACGCGCCCGGCCCAACTCTGGCCAACGCCGCCGTCGCGCGGGTAGCTGATGAAGACGCCTGTCATGAGCAACCGTGAACGGTAAAAGGAATCACGAGACGCACTCCGTTGCCGTCAGCGACTTACCTTGAGTCAGCCGTTGCTCCGCTCACAACGGATGCCCGTATGGGCGGCGGATACGCGCACCACCATCGTAACCAAAACCGCGCGGCCACTATAATGCGACGACATCTGGACTGGTAGCGTAAGAGCACGCCGCGCGCATGGAACGACGCACCCCCATTCAGGTCGTGATCATTCGCGACCCGGCCGACCGGGCGACCGACGCTTATGTCGGGGCCCTGGAGCTTGCCTTCGAGGGACGCGCACGCAACAGCAACGATGCGCCGCAGTACATTTCCGACGCGGTCGACCTGCAGATTCACGTACTGACGCCTGCACTGGATCACGCCGCGTTCGATGCCGGCGCGCTGCTGGGCGCAGCCGCATACACGATCGTCGTGGAAATCCGGTCCGGGCCCGAAGCGGTACGCCCGCCCGCGCAACAACGCTTCTTCGATGCGCACGACCAGGCAGACTCAGGCAATGCGGCCCGCACACTGGTCGTTACCATTCCTGAGTCGAAAGTCGGTGCCACGGTCCAGCGCGCATCCACCGCGCCGGATGAGCTCGAAGCCAGTCTGTTGCCGGTTGCAACTGCGCTTCACGCGCTCGAACTCGCCCGACGCACGCTGGAGGCGGCAGACGCTGACGGCGCCGACGCTACCGGCTACCTGAAGTTCTTCGTCAGCCACGCAAAGATCGACGGTGTGCCTGCAGCGCTATCCTTGATCGGGTTGATGCGCAGGCTGCGCGGTTTTAGTGCCAGTTCGATGGGCATCACGACCCCGTTCGACTACTTCTACGACGTGGAAGACATACCGGCCGGCTCCGACTGGAAGCAGGTACTCGAATCGAACGCGCGCTCTTCGGTGCTCATCGTACTCAGAACCGAGGAATACCAGAACCGCTTCTGGTGCCGCTCGGAGTACCATTGGGCCGAGGAAATGGGGCTGCCCATTCTCGTAGTCGACCTGCGCACCGAACAGTTTCAGGTTGCGGATCGGCTGCCCTTTGGCGTTGCGACGGCGGTGCGCATAGGAGACGGCAATCTGCTACGCGCCATCCTGCACGCATCAGCCTCACACGTGCGGCTGATGCGCGACAGGTTCATGGCCAACAAAGCGAAGCAGGGCGCGTTCGAAGTGCTGCCCCGACATCCGAGCGTGATTTCATTGGCCGGTGCGATGAAGCGCCTGGAAGCCAGGAGCACCGGTAATACCGACGCCCGGATCTACTATCCGTCACCCAGGCTGCCGGACGTTTTCGTGGCGGCCGTGCAACCCATGCTCAGTAACGATGACGTTTCGGCCAGGCTTTGCTCGATGGACGACGTGGGTTGAACGCAAGATGAAACCGGAACGTCATTGGGTCAATCTGTCGGTCACACCGAGCGAAGAAGCGCGCGCTCTGGGGTTTGACAACCATTCGTTCAATCGCATGCTCGTGAGGACGGCGGAGTTCCTGCTGTTCCACGACTGTAACGTCGCGTTCGGGCACGACTGGCGGCCGGACGGGGTCATGCGGGCAGTGTCGGAACTTGCCGAAACAGCGGCGTCGGGCGGTAGTCTGAGCGAACTGCCCGGCTCGGGCGCCCAGATGCTGAACCTGGTGCCAGGGTCCACGGCAGGGCTAAGCCAGGAAGCGATCGATACGGCGAACGCCGCCTCCGGGGTGTTGCGGGTACACGCACTTCAGGACCTCGCCGATCCGGGCAACCACGAGAATTTGTACGATTCAGCCGCGGGCACCGCCATCGCGCAGATGCTGGGTTCCCTCAACGCCTGCCCGTCGGCGCTGACGGGCGTGTGCGAACTGTGGATATTGCGCTATGCGCTGTCGATGCTGTCACCACGCGGGGGGCGGGTTTGCATCGGTGGCAAAACAAGCGGCTATGGCGGCCTGTACGCCGGCATTGCAGAAGAAGCGTTCTTCGCACTCAGGCACGGTCAGCCTCTGTATGTGGTGGGCGGGTTTGGCGGCGCCGCCAGAGTTGTTGCCAGCGTGCTGGCAGGTGAACGGCAGAGCCGGGCAGCCTGTTTGAAACCGAAGCACGAAATCGACCCGAATGCAGACACCGTACCGGTGTCGCTGGCACACAGGGTCGGCATTCCACTCGACGGACTGGAAGACGCGCTTCGGGAGTTCGACCTCGGGAAGCTCCACGCCAACAACGGGCTGACACCAGATCAGAACCGCCGTCTCTTCAGCTGCACGGATATCGAAGAAGCGCTCGGCCTCGTCATGCTGGGCCTGCGCGGCACGTCGACATCCTGAGCGACGACGCGCAGCCGGTGGATTTCGGAAGACCTGTCCTCGTTCGCCGTTTCGACCGGCCCGGCGTCGACCGGCAGCGCGCCGGGAGGCTGTCTCTGACCCGAACGACTAGCGGCTTCGGGGCAGAGCCCGCGCGACGCCATCGCGCAGAGCGGATTTCGACTCGAGCAGAGCAGCCAGTTCCCAAACCCGTACGATTCCGTTGCGCTCGGCACTCGCAAAGAACTTGCCGGACGGCGCGATCGCCAGTGCGAGCACGTCGCTCCGGTGACCCAGCAGCGTTGTTACGGCTGCGCGCGACCGGTCAGACCAGAGTTTTATCATGCGCGAACTCGCGGTTATCGTAATGCCGCGCGCCGGATGTCGGGCGATGACGTCCGCGCGGCGCTCGAGGGGAACGCCAGCGCGCACCGGTGCCTGACCGCGTGCGAGCATGTAGGCTGCGAAAACTTCCGAAATCACGCCGACAGCGTGGCCGCGGCGGTCCAACTGCACCAGACCGGCAGGCGCTTCGAGCGCAGTCCCGGCGATCTGCGCGATGCCGGGCGACCATGCGTAGAGTGCATCCTCATGGTCGGCGATGAAGGCGGCCGGCCGATCGCCTGACGGAACCACCACGTGGCGGATCACACCGTCAAACGGTGCAGACAGTTCCGCGCGTTGAAATCTGTCCGCGCGCGAGAAACGCATGAGCGGACTGTAGGCCCCGGCGGCAACGAGTACGCTACCGTCAGGTGAGAAATCGAGACTGTAGAGCGCACTTTCGAATCGCTCGTCGAGTTCGTACTCGACGAGCCGTTTGCCATCACCGCCCCAGATGTTCAGCAACCGCCCGGGCCCCGCGGCCGCCAGTTCGCCGTGCGCCGACCATTGCACGGCGCGTACGGCATGACCGCGCTCGTCTCGCATCAGGATGTCGGTTTCGCCGGTGTCGAGATGAAACACGCCAACGACACCGTCGTCGGTGCCGAACGCGATGCGCTTACCATCCGCGTGAATCGAAATCGATTCCGGATTCGCGCCCGGAGCGCCGGGTATCGCAAGTTGGCGGACCTGCGGTGCACCGTCCAACTGCCATCGATTGACGCGCCCCGGGGCGAGCCCGCTGGCGACCATCAGCGCCGGCGCCACACCCCCCGAGCAACACGCAAAGCGAACCTCCTGATAGTCGCCAGCCGTGAATACGGCCGCGAGCGACCAGTCGTAGGTGCGCCACGCCGCGACGTCGCCATTCGACCGAGCAGCCAGCAACAGGCGGCCGTCTTCCGTAAAGCCGAGCGCGCTGACGTGGTCGGCCAGCGTGCCGCGTCCAACCGGTGCGAACGTCAGTTCCCGGAAGTCTTCTCCACTCCTACCGGTAATCCAGATGGACGCGTTCGACGTGCCGAGTGCGATCGTATTGCCGAGCGGATCGGTCGCAACCGATGCGATATGGGTGCCCGATTCACGCAGAAACGCGGCGGAGGCTGCCGGATTCGCGGCATCCGGATCGCCTTGCCCCATGAACTGGGCCAAAGTTGCGTCGGATCGACGTTCACCTGGAGAAACGAACCACGACGTGTTCGTTTCCGGCGGCTCGAAACGGGTTATTGCAAACCCGTTCGGGTACGTAACGACAACGCTGCGCGTACCCGGAATGCTGACGAGATCCGTCGCCGCGCCGGTCGCCTCCTCGGGCGCCTTCACAGACGTTTTCAACCCGGTTTCGATCTCGACGCTCTGCAGACCGTCATCGGTTGTTGCGACCACCATGGCCGCTTCGGACACGAAGTCGACGTAACGAATCTCGAAGTCATCCGGATCGGTGACCGTTGCCGGAGAAATCATCCGGGTCGCCCAGGTCGCGCCTTTTTCGAGCACGTGCAAAGCCCCGTCGCCCGTTGCGACAACGGCTCTCGCGGCCGCGTCGTCCCAGGCGATCTCGCGAATCTCACGATCGAACGGTGTCGACGTCCACGCGAGTGCAAACGGGCGGGACTCAAACACGCGGAGCCTGAGATCCGATGCGCCGGTCGCGAGCACACTGCCACCGCGCGGCAGCGCCATCGCGGTCAACTCCGAGTCGCCCGGGTGCTGCCAGGTCGCGCCGCGCCAGAACGGGTTCTCGAGCAGGAGTTGCCGTGCTGCCAACGTATCTCGGGCCGCCAGCGAGGCGGTTACATGTCTGGCCGCGGCGTTGACTCGCCCGAGTGATAGCTGCGACTGCGCCGAGCGCAACTCGGACAGTGCGAGATTCGCACGCGACTCGTCCAGAGAGGCATTCAACCAGACGGCGGCGCCGGCGAGCGCGACCGCGAGCGCGATCAGGCAAACGGCCACCGAGTACGCCACCGTGAGCCGTGTCTTGTCGCGCCGCCGGAACTGAAACCCTTCGACGATCTCGCGAACTACCTGCTCGTCAACGGGCGCATCAGGCCCGCCCGGTTGCTCCGCGTATTTGTACTTCTCGTGAAATGCCGCGAGCGGATGGTCCGGCTCGATATCGAGTGCAACTGCCTTGAAGGCAATCGGAATCAGAGGCCCGGACCTGCCGGGATTGGCTTCAAACGCCTCGATTTCCTTGCGCACCCACGGAGACTCGATCGCGCCGGTGGTTGCGACGACGACGAGCGCAGTCGACAGACGCACGCGCCGCACCGTCTCCGCGTCCAGGTCGTCGCCCGCCCGGTATTCGTTTCGGTCGATAAAGCAGCGGATAGGCGGATCTGCCGCGACCAGCCTGCCGTACAGCGCATCCGCGTAGGCCTTGCCATCAGCCCAGCGGTAGGAAATGAACACGTCGAATCCGTAGAGCGTTTCTACGAGACGCTGTATCAATGTCGAATCCTGATTCTCAGACATGTCAGCAGATGCCTGTTCGATTCGGGCCGTCCATCACACACGTCCTCACCGAAGCCTGGGCGAAGCTTTGCCAGGCCATCATCACCGGTTCAGGGGACTGACTTTGCGTTCGAAACCCGGTAGTAGGAATCTGCCGGTCAGGTCTCCTGAATGCGCACCACGCGGTCAATTCACATCGGCCCAAATCGATTTGCCCAACCCGGAACCAGGGGCGACAATGCCGCCGGGAACATCGTGCACCGTGCCGATCGTTTTCGTCGCCGGTCCTGATAGCGGCCTCGTCCCATGCGCGCGCCGTCGGGCAACGACCCTGCCTTGCGCGACAAGAACCGCCGCAGGCGCCCGTATTCAAGGATTTGAGACGTGGAATTCTCATACGACGTATTCATTTCTTACAGCACCACGGACCGCGCCTGGGCTGACAGGCTGAAAACCGACCTGGAGTCGGCCAATCTCCGGGTGTTTCTCGATCACACGCGTATTGAAGCGGGCACGAGATGGCGCACGGAACTCTCAACGGCCGTGCGGGAGTCGCGCTGTCTCGTCGCACTCTGGTCTTCGCATGCGCATGGCTCCACCTGGGTTCAGAAAGAGCTCGCGACATTTGACACGCATGTCGACATGGATGAACAGCCCTCCGCGCGGCGCCTCGTCCTGGTGGGCCTGGAGGGTACCAACTTCGCCTACGACCATTACCAGGAGATACGCGATCTCCGGGAAGCGAACGCTTACGCCGCGGGTGCCGGCAGCGTGGACCAGCGCCTGTGGGACGGCATGGTCAGGAAACTGCTGGGCAGCGTGCGCGCCGCGAGCAACGTCGTTCAGATCCCGGTGGCGGTACTCACCATGACCGCCGCTGAAACTGCCAACATCAGGGATACGACCTGGTCGCTGCTCGAGCAACGCTTCGGCGTCGACAGAGGGGAAGTCCAGTCTCGCTATCACGGCGAGCGGCAAGACTGGTGCCCGTTCGGCGGCACCACGTCGGTTGGTGACTTTCTCTCAGACGTCGTGGAAACGATCAACCAGTCCGAGGGCGACCAGAAATACGCGCTGGAATTCGCGGAGGCGATCGATTTCTCGGATCTGGACAGCGCCCGCGAGTTGAAGATTCGGATCGACTCGAGCCCGGTTGCGATCATCGCCGTCGATCCCCTGGCGCTCGACGACCTTCAGATAAAACAGTGGTTCGGTCTGCTGTCGGAGTGTATCGCCCGAGATTCGACCGTCACGCTGGTGTTGCCGCCGGTGCCACTCACCGATGCTGACCAGGCGCTTCGTGAGCTCATCGAACAGAAGACCTTTCCCGATCTGGAGAGTCTTCTCAATCCGCAGCTGCCTCTAGAAGAAGGTTTTCCGCGGCATTGCGTGCTGCCCGCCCGCGATGCGAGCGACATCGCACGCGCCGTCCTTTTCGGTGTGGGTCATGCCACCGGGAGGACGGAAACGACGCCAACTTCGATCTACATCGCGCACTGAACCGCAAACCCGATGATCTTCACGTTCTATTCGTACAAAGGTGGAGTTGGTCGCTCGATGGCGATGGCCAACGTCGCGCAGTCACTGTACGAACATGGGCTGCGGGTCGTGTGTATCGATTGGGATCTGGAGGCGCCGGGTCTGGAGGCGTATTTCTTCCAGGACGCCGATCAGATCGAAGATTTCCGCTCGCAGCCGGGCCTCATCAATCTCCTCAGCAGTTTCCAACGAGCGCTTCCGCGACTCGGCCTGGACGAGCAGGAGACGGCGGTGTCAGCGGAAGACGACGCGCCCGGCGAAACGCTGAACCACACCGTCGCCATACTGGAAGAAAAACTCCCGCCGCTGGTTCACAACCTGTATTACCTGCACGGTGAGCCGGACGCCACCGGCGGGGGCTCGCTGGCGTTGCTATCCGCCGGAATGCGATCCGGCGACCTTTTCGCAAACTATGCACAGACCGTGCAGTCGTTCGACTGGGCGGAGTTCTACACCCAGCATCACGGCGAGGCCTACTTCGAATGGTTGCGCAAGCAACTCCTTGGTGACCTGGCTGATGTCGTGCTGGTCGACAGTCGAACCGGTGTAACGGAAATGGGCGGGGTGTGTACCCGGCATCTTTCAGACGCCGTGATCGTATTCTGCGCCCCCAATCTCCAGAACCTCGAGGGTACGGCGCGCATGACCGCGTCGTTCAACCGCAAGGAGCTGACCGATAAGCGACAGCGCTCGATCGACGTGCTTATGGTGCCAACCCGGTTGGAAGATTCGAACACTGCGCGCAAGAACCAGTTCGAAGCCGAGTTCAGACAGCGCTTCGATGAGCTGATGCCGACCATCCTGCAGACGCTCGATGCAGATTTCTGGACGCTTCGAATTCCGTATATCGCGGACTACGCGTTCAATGAACGGCTAGCCATCGGTGACCCCGCGGGCGACCGCGATCTGCAGTCGGCCTACCGACGCCTCTCGGCGCATCTGGCGATGCTGGCGCCGCCAACCAACTCCCTGCGACTGCGGCTGGCAGACGAGGTCGAAGCCGTGTTCGGCCGGGCGCTGCCGAGCATCGTCGTGCTTCCAGGCGACCGCGACAGCCTGCACCTTGAGGAACGACTGATCGGGATGCTGGCTGAACACCGACTGGCTACCTGGCCACCGCCTCTGACGACGGCCGATAGCGATATCTGGCGTGAGCAGTTCGTCGCGCAACTCAAGCAATCGGAGCACCTCGTTCTGGTTCGCTCCGAATTCAATCTGGCTTCGGCCAACGCACAACGCCTCGTCAGAACCGCCAGGCAGCTTGGACGATCCGTCCTGTGGCTGTTCGACCCTGCCGCCGACATTGCACCGCCGCGCCCGTCCGACCTGATATTCGATCTGGACAAAGACCGGGAGTCGTTGGTGAGACGCATGGAGGCGCCTTCCGATCAGCCGCGTGTCCCGATGATGGCTCCGCCCGTGACCGCGCAGTACGTCATTCCGCAAGACGCGTCTGGCAAGCTGAACGACTGCTTCGCCGCACTGCAAGACGACACGGCGCACGGCGGTGCAATTTGCATCGAGGGAATCTCAGGCAGCGGGCGCACGGCCCTGGCGGCATGGCTCTGTAATCAATGTGATGAACTGGGGCTGGCCGACGGCGGCGTGCTGTGGCTCAAATTCGGCGAAGACAGCGATCCGATAGTCGAGATTGCAGAAGCGATCAGTGCGCTTACCGGTGAGAACCGCTCACCCGTATCACTTCGGGACGGCCTGGAGACCCTCGGCGAGCTGCTCCGCGGGCGCCATTACATTCTCGTGCTCGAGGATTTCTCAGCGGATGAGCTCAGCCTTGGATTCGACGACATTTTCGCAACCGGCCTCATCGTCGTCACAACGGTTGATTCGAGCCAGCTCCAGTCGCTGAGTATCCGGCTGACGGTTCGTCCCGATCTCAGCGGCGACGAAGGGGCCTTACTTGCGTCGCAAGACTGGCACGACGGCGTACCTGAAGAGCATGCGGCGACCCTCGCGGCGGTCTCCGAGATGGTTGGTGGTCATGCCGGCGTACTGAAAACCCTGTCCCGGTCGGTTGCGAGACTTACCAGCGATCGGGGCAACGCCGAGGAAAGACCGGACGCGCTGGCCGATCTGTTGTCGATTCTCTCCGGTGACGGCGCGGAGCCGAAGTCGCGACTCGCCGTCGCTTTCGCACGAACGCTGGAGACCAGTTTCGACGCTGTGACGCGGCCACTGAGCGAGGACCTGGCGCGGCAGCTCTACGCTCTGCTGGTACTGACGAGCGAAGTCGACAACGGCGCAACTGCCAGCGGCCGGGTCGACCGCCAGCGCATTACGAAAGCAGACGACGGACTCGCCCAGTCTCTCTATGAGCTGGCGCGATTCGGCGTCATCGATGTAAGCCCGGACGCGATTCGGCTGCATCCGCTGCTCGAGCGGCACATGCGGGTCGCGCATAATCGCGGACAAGATGACGGCAAATACCTGGAGGCCGCATTTGCTTCGGCACCGGAGGACTTTCGGTCGTTGACCGAGGATCTGGTACTAGCCACGCTGCTACTGTCCGAGGCGGGTACGACGACATCAACCAAACTCCGTATCGCCGTCATTCCGCGGCACTACGACAAAGTGCGCGAATTCCTGCTGAGGCAAGAGATTCTCAATCTGACGCAAAACGCCGCGCATGCTGATTGCATCAGACTGAATCTCTCGCCTGCTGTCGCTGCCTGGCCCTGGTTCAAGAGGGTCGTCGAAGAACACCGCACACAGTTGCACCACCGCACGACCCTTCGTGCCAAGGCCGCGCGTTGGAGAGACGAAGAGCGTCCGACGCACCTGTTGCTGAACTCAGAACAGGTGGTCCAGGCCACCGAGCTGTTCCGGACGCTACCGGAATTCGGGACGATACTGGAACGTGAATTCATTTCGGCGGGATCCCCCGACAGTACCGCTCATCCGGCCGAGGGTGATACTTCGCCCGTATCCGCAACTGGCGGTATTGCCGCGAACGCCCCATCGCCGGCGCGGCAGGCGTGGACCCCGTTGAAAGTCGTCATCACCGCGTTCGCGATGATCGCGACGCTCGGCGCGACCGTCGGTGCCGGATACACCGGCTACCAATGGTATCTAGGTCGGCAAGCGGAGCGGGAGGCAGCACAACAGGTGCTGCGCGATGTCGGGAGTATCCGCGGGCTGCTCGCGGGCGGCGGTCTTGTTCGAAAGCTCGAAGAAGAAATCAGGGTGACACTCCACGAGAACAACCTGGCGGATCCGGTCGTTGCAGTCCCTTGCCCGATTTCACTAGACGCCCGGGCAGCACTTTCCAAGAGAGACTCGCAGCAACGATTTCGCATTAACGTGCCGGCGACGGCCGGTCTGGATCTGGAGCAGCGCCTGACCGGAGCTGCTGCAAAGTTGCCGCCGGCTCTAGGTCTCGATGTCGCGGAACTGACAACGTACATTTCATTTCAGCTGACCGAGATCGTAGAACTCAACTCTGCCCAGGACCTCGGAGAGCAGGTCAGCCGCGTGTGCGGAGTCATTACCGAAGTACCCAACTTTCTCGCGCGCGCAGATAAGGTCCTGGAACGTATCAGACCTCTGGCGGAATGACCCTTGCGCTGGGCTGACAGGCTTTGCCCGGTCGGTCTGTCGGTGGAGTTGTTGGCCAGGCCGGAGCGCCGTCAGAGCACCGTTTCGCCTCGCCACGGTGCGTTGACAGCTCAACGAGCACAATCGCAAGACACAGGGATGCGAAGAGATGCCCGAGTTAACACTGTCCAGAACACTCACGGACGTTCTCGAACAGGACGCCATTTCCATTCCGACGCTGAACGCGGAGCTTTGCGACGCTGACCGGAACGCCGCGTGGGTGGTCCACGTGAATCTTCGCACACGCATAACGACGGCCCCGCTCAGATATCTCGACGGCGATGAAGCAACGGCCCTTACCAGCGTTGCCAATCTGTTCAGACTGACCCGCGACACGATCGTGGAGCACGGCCCCTACCTCGCGCATTTCACGGCACTCGCGGAACTCCTTTTGAATCACTACGTACGTCCATTCACGGGGTACTGGCACGGACAGTCGACGTCGGGCGCGCTCGATCGGCAGGACCAACGCAGGCGCTTTCGCCAGGACTTGCGGAGACTGCAGAGCACGTTGGTGGCGTTTGCTGACAGCTTCGGACTGATGGCGAGCGGGTACGAGGTCGTCTATTTCGACCGGCCGGCCTCGACAGAGGCGCGGCCTGACTTGAACGGCCTCACGCCGGCGTCCTTTCTGGGCCCACGAGCCGCCGCCGGTCTGAATCCCGACATGGCGCCGGAGCAAAACTACGTAAACCAAAGACGAATAGCCGCCTTCGGCGCCGACTCGACGGCGGGACGGCTTGGCGGTCTGGGACCCGCCGATGACGCTGGAGGTAACGGCCGCGCGCTGCCATCCAGTTGCGGTGCGATCGGACTCAGTTTGTCCGGCGGCGGCATTCGTTCCGCCACGTTTTGCCTCGGCGTCGTGCAGTCGCTCGCGCGCCATAAGGTATTCGCCGACATCGACTACCTCTCGACAGTGTCCGGGGGCGGGTATCTGGGTGCGTTCCTGTCGGCCCATCTCAGCCCCGCCCCTGGCGCTGACATCAACTCCGATCGGCTGCTCGTCGAGTCAGAACCGGGGACCAGCGATACAGCGCGGATAAGGGCGCTCAGGAACGACAGCAAGTATCTCTTGAGCCGATCGCTCAAGGAGCGATTCCAGTCAGTCACCGAGTTGATTCAGGTGCCCTTCCCTATCGGCAACACGCTTCACGAATGGTATCGAAAGCGATTGGCGAGGGCTTTTCTGCGTGGTCTTGAAACCGTGCCCATGAGCAAGCTCGGACAGGACTCTTCAGCCGCGCCGCTTCTGATCGTCAACGCGGCGGTCAATGTTCCGGCAAGTCGGGACCCCGAACTGCGCGGACGGGATTCGGACTTCTTCAGTTTCACACCGTACTTCTGTGGCAGCCCGATCACTGGCTACTGCGAGACGACAGACATGGAGCGGCAACAACCTGACGTCACACTGGCCTGTGCCATGGCGGTTTCGGGCGCGGCGCTGTCGTCTCACAGCGGCATGCAAACCAATCGGTTCGTCAAGAGTGCAACAGCGCTCACCGGCTTCAGTCTCGGGTATTGGATAACAAACCCACGCAAGGTCGCCGGGCCAGCGCCCCGGCCGGGGTTCGCAGGAATCTGGAGCCGCCTCAAGGAACTGACCGGTTTGATGCGGGAGACTGACGATGCGGTACATGTTTCCGACGGCGGCCACATCGAGAACCTGGGCCTCTATGAACTACTGCGCCGGCGCTGCAAGTTCATCATCGCCGTCGATGGCGAGTGCGACGTCGATCGCGAGTGCGGGGCGCTCATCAAAGCGAGCCGGCTTGGGTACATCGACCTCGGCGTCGATATAGACATAGAGCTGTCGGAACTTGCCATCGATGCGGACGGACTCAGTCAGAGTCATTTCGCATTCGGAACCATCCACTACGGCGATGGTGATGACGGTCGCCCGGAAACGGGTTACCTGCTTTACATCAAGTCGTCCCTGACCGGTAACGAGCCCGACTACATCAAGGAGTACCGTCGAAGGTACCCGTCGTTCCCTCACCAGACGACCGCGGATCAGCTGTTTGAAGAGGATCAGTTCGAAGCGTACAGAGCGCTCGGAGAACACGTCATGGACAGCCTCTTCGGATCGGACATGGTGACCGCATCGGAGCTTGCAACGATTGACCATCGCAGTCGCGCATGGCTGACGGCATTGTTCTCCGAGCTCAGTCCCGACGCTTAGCTGCCAGTCGGATCACGTTTGCTTCACGGACGAAACTGCAACGCACGCGCTTTCAATCTGGCTGGCTGGGCGATGACCTGATAGGCCATCTCAATCCATTCGCAGACGTAAGCGCGCGTATCGCGCGGATCGATCATCTCTTCCATCTCGAATCTGGACAGGGGTCCGATCGGGCCGCGTACACTTTCGATTCGCGCGTTCAGTTCTTCACGGAGGGCCTTCGGATCTTCCGCTTCGGCCAGCTGGCGCTTATAGGCCGCCTCGATGCCGCCTTCAGGTGGGATGCCGCCGACGTCGGCGGCCGGCCAGATGACCCGGACAGACGGGCGCGCGAGTGGCGTTGCGTAGTTATTGCCAGCCACACCAAAACTGCGGCGCATCAGCACGGTGAAGATCGGCACCTCGATCTGCGCGAATGCCACCATCCATTCCCCACCCTTGCGGATCGTGCCGGCAATTTCATGCTCTAGCCCAACCGCGAAGCCAGGATTGTCGACCAGATTCAGGATGGGTACATGAAAGAGATCGCAGAGATCGATATGACGCTTCAGCTTGTCGCACCCATCGGCGGTCAGCGCGCCACCGTTCGTGTGCTGGGAATCTGACGCGATGACACCCATCGGATGACCGTTCATCCGAATGAAACCGACCACCTGATCCGTGCCCCAGAGCGGCCCGACTTCAAAAAATGACCCGTGATCGGCAAGCAACTCGATGCACCGGCGAATATCGAAAGTATTGGTGCGCTTGCGCGGGATGATCGTGAGCAGCTCGTCTTCCCGCCGGTCGGGCGGATCGTCAGCAACGGGCGCGCTGACGGGCGGGGTCTCGTACACACTCGAAGGCAGGTATGAAAGGAACCGGCGCGTCATCGCGACGGCCTCACTTTCCGACTCCGCCAGATTGTCGACGCTGCCATTGCGGCAATGGATGTGCCAACCACCGAGGTCTTCCTTGGTGATGTCGTAACCCATCGCATGGCTCACCACCGGCGGGCCCGCGACAAACAACTGTGCGATGTCACGCACCATGACCGAGAAGTGACCGAGCACTGCTTTGGCCGCGCCGATACCGACGACGCTGCCGAGCAGCATATTCACGACCGGCACCGAATGCAGCTGCTCGGTGTACATGCCACTACCGAGATGGCCAGGCAGAAACGAGCCGCCGCCACCGGCAACGCGCGGACGCCCGGCCTTGATCGCCCCCGAGCTTTCGCGTGCGTTGCTCTCACCTTCGGTACCCTGCTTGGGCACCATCGTCGCAACGCTCCCGCCACCCGATGAGCCGTCCAGAAGGCGCACCGACGGTGCGTGCAACTCGAGCGACAGCTTGTCGAGGTAGCGGCTCTTCTGGCCGATGGCGCCGTCAGCGTGGCCGCCGCGAGAGGTGAAGTCGTCAGCGCATACCACCGCGGTGCGGCCATCGATCCTGCCCCAGCCGCCAACGTGGTTGGCGGGCGTGAAGTCCACGATCTCGCCGGTCTCGTCGTACGACGCGAAGCCGGCGAGACTGCCCACTTCCTTGAAGCTGTCCGCATCGAGCAGCAGCGCGATGCGTTCGCGGCAAGTCAGTTTTCCGCGGTTGCGCTGTCGTACGACACCGGGCTCAGCCGACCCGGGGGCCAGACGCTGGTCAGCGAGGGCCCGCAAGGTTGCGACGTCGTCCAGGACCGGTTGCCAGGATTCTGCGGGAGGAGCACCCGTGGTCGCGGTGGTATCCGCGGTCGGCCGAATGACGGCGAGAACCTGGTTGGCGGACAACGGCTGCCCGGGCGTAAGGTCCAGAAGAGCTATGACTTCCCCACTGCACGGAGCGGGAACGGCGCATTCCATTTTCATGGCGCTCAGCACCAGGACCGTCTGCTGCGCGCTTACTTCGTCGCCTGTCGCAACGCCGCACTCGACCACGGCGCCCGCCATCGGCGCCCGGACGGCGACTTCACCGGCCCCTACCTCGAGTCGAGGGCCACTGTCATGCGTCACTAACGGTGGCGGCGATCCGCCGGTGCCGTGAATTCGATTACGCTCTTCGAGGAAGCTGAGCGCGTCGTGCGCCGGCTGCGCCGTGGTCTGCGCAAGTGCCTGGTCTTCATCGAGCAGCGAAACACGCGCGTCGCCGGCGACCACGGCCGGGTGATCGAGCACCGCGCGAAGCAGACCGATGTTGGTCGGCAAGCCTTTGATGTGGAACTCATCCAGCGCGCTTCGGGTCTTGCGCAAGGCCGCCCCGACCGTCCCGCTACGCGCGGCCGAGCCGATTACCTTCGCGATCAGCGGATCGAACTCAGGCGGCGGCACGTAGCCCTGGTAGCCCATGGCATCGACGCGTACGCCGGCGCCGCCAGGTTCCTTGTAGGCATCCAGCCGCCCAACACCAGCTGCGACCAGACGTGCCTGCACTGCGAAGCCGACACAAGCCGGCGTCGAAGCCAGTTCGAGTTCGGCGAGCGTAGCGCCGCCGGCGATGCGCAGCTGCGCCGCCACGAGGTCGACGCCGGTGACCTCTTCGGTGACGGTATGCTCGACCTGTATGCGCGGATTGCATTCGATGAAGAAGTGCTCGCCGGTCTCGGGCACAACCAGGAATTCAACCGTTCCAGCGTTCGCGTAATCAGTTGCTGCGACAAGCTTCAACGCGTCGGTGTGCAGACGCTCGCTCAGTGCCATATCCAGCGCCGGCGCGGGTGCGATTTCAATGACCTTCTGATGACGCTGCTGAATCGAGCAGTCGCGCTCGTAGAGATGGATGGCGCCACCACGCCCGTCGGCGAGCACCTGAACTTCGATGTGACGCGGACGCACCAACCGTTTTTCTACCAGCAATGTGGCGTTCCCGAACGCACCCATGGCCTCACCCGCACAGCGCGAAAAGGCGTCTGCCATATCGTCCGGCGAAGCCACCTCGCGCATGCCGCGTCCGCCACCTCCGGCAACCGCCTTCAGCATGACCGGATAGCCGAGTGACGCTGCCACGGAAACAGCTTCGCCGACGTCCGCCACGGGACCGTCGCTACCGGGAATCGTCGGCACGGACAAACTCCGGGCAAGCTCCAGAGCCCGGCTCTTGTCGCCGAATATCTCGAGCGCCCGGATGCCTGGGCCCACGAACCGGAGGCCGGATTGTTCGCAAAGCCGCGCCAGTTCCGCAGACTCAGACAGGAAGCCGTAGCCCGGATGAATGCTGTCGCATCCTGCTTCGCTCGCGATGGCGACAACGGCCTGCGCATCCAGATAGGCAGCCACGGGACCCCGGGCGTCATCGGACTTGTCTGGCAGGTGATACGCCGATGTCATGAAGCGCGTGTGTAGCGACCATTCGTCCGCCTTGGCGTAAACACCGACCGCCTCCATGCCCAGATCGCGAGCAGCTTTGGCAATGCGAATGGCGATCTCGCCCCGGTTCGCAACGAGAACGCGCTTTAGTTCGGACACGGGTCGACACCTTGGAAGTGAACGGGGAACACCCTGAAGCCTAAACCGCCGGTAAACGGGTTGCCCAATAGGGTTTGGTAATGCTTTTTAGACCTTTGCGACTGCGCAGCTTCCAACCGGCCCGAAAAGGCGGCTGTTTCTCATAGCCTTCGTCGGTGCCGGCGATACCCACGTCTCGAGCCCGGTCGCCCGGGACTGCCGCGACCGCTACGCCTTTTGTTAGTAGATAAGCTTACTCTTGGGCGGCTTTTGTTAGTCTCTTACTAACAAAAATATTTCCTTGGTCACTGGCGAATGAACGGCGCAACCTACAACCAGCTTCTGACCTTCCAGGCGATCGTCGCCGAAGGGTCGATCCGAGGCGCAGCCAGAAAGCTCGAACTGAGCCCACCTTCGGTCAGCCAGTCGTTACGCAACCTCGAGACAACGGTCGGCTTGCCGCTGTTCGCACGCACGACGCGCCGCATCGAGCTGACCGAAGCCGGGCAACTGCTCCGTGACAGGACCAGCGCGACGCTGTCGTCACTCGAATACGCCATAGAAAGCGTGCGTGACCTGGGCGACGTACCCTCCGGCAAAGTGCGCATCACGCTACCGCGTTTTGTCTATCACCTGTTTCTGCGACCGGCATACGCCGACTTCTGCGCCCTCTATCCGGGCGTCGAGTTGGAGATCTCGCTCTCGGACGCGGTCGTCAATCTCATCAGCGAAGGCTTCGACCTCGGCATCCGGCTCGGCGACCGCATTGAAGAGGGAATGGTTGCGAAACGCCTGTCACCGCCGATGCGCGAAGCGCTCGTAGCCTCTCCCGACTATCTCCGCCGTCATGGCACGCCCAAGACGCTCGCAGACCTGCGCAAACACCGCCTGGTGCAGTACCGGTTCATCGCCTCCAACCGGCTGGCGCCGCTCGATCTGATAGACGGCGGCCGTACGGTCAACGTCGAAATGCCAACTGCCCTCGTGGTTAACGACACCGAAGTCATGGTCGACGCCGCCGTAGCGGGGCTCGGCATTGGGCGCATTGTCGAGCCAGTGGTCGCGGCCGCGCTCAAAGCCGGCAGCATCAAACCCGTATTGAAGAAGCACTGGATGCCCTATCCGGCCCTTTATGCCTACTTCCCACAACACACCCAGAAGGCACGCCGCGTCCGCGCGCTAATCGATTTTCTGAGCGAGAAAGCGTTAAAGAGATGGTAGGTAATTGTTAGTCGGAAACTAACAATCCTTTAGGTTCTCGTCACCTAGTTCGTCGGCATGCCCGCGCGGTAACGTCGTTGCCAGTGCGCGCATCAATCTGGAGAGATCCTCGTGACGAAGATGACCCACGCAAACAGTCAAACGCCCGTCGATCGCCTTGGCTACGGAGCCATGGTGCTGGAAGGTTTCTATGGCGGCATCGACGAAAACCAGAGCGTCGACGTGCTCCGCCACGCTATCGACAAAGAGCTGATGATCGACAGCGCCGACGCTTATGGCGGCGGGCACAACGAGCAGCTGATCGCAAAAGCGATCGGCGGCCAGCGGCACCGCGCGTTCATCGCAACGAAGTTCGGCATCGTGTTCGATGAGAACGAAACCGGCAACGCAGTGGAAACCGGCTGGGGTTTCTCGCTGACGGTCAACGGCACGGCCGAATATGTAGACAGGTCGCTCAACGCAAGCCTCTCGCGCCTCGGCACCGACTACGTCGATCTGTTGTACGCGCACTATCCAGATCCGGGCGTGCCCATCGAAGATACGGTCGGAGCCATGGCCGACGCGGTGTCGGCTGGCAAGGTCCGATACGTCGGGTTGAGCAACGTCTCAGCTGACGAGATTCGGCGCGCTCACGCGATTCACCCGGTCGCCGCCGTACAGTACGAATATTCCCTGTGGCGCCGCGAACCGGAAGCGGCGCTGTTGCCGACACTGCGCGATCTCGATATTGCTCTGATCGCCTGGTCGCCGCTCGGCGCAGGCTTTCTGGCGGGGGACACGACGTCACTCACGGAAGGCGACTTCCGGACGAACAATCCCCGCTTCAATGGCGAGAGCGGTGACGCAAACCGCGATCGCTTTGCGCCCCTGAACGCCATTGCGGCCGAGCTTGGTATCACGCCTGCCCAACTGGCACTGGCCTGGCTGTTGCACCAGGGTGATGACATCTACGCCATTCCCGGATCGCGAAAAACTGCGCGGATCGATGAGAACTGCGCGGCAGCCGATGTAGTTCTTTCTGCGGACGTCCTCGCCCGCATCAATGAAATTGCGCCCGTCGGTGCCGCCGAAGGCGCTGCGTTGATGTTGGAGGACTGAACCGATGATGAGAGTCGTGGTACCGCTGCTGGCCTTGCTGTCAGCGGCCCCGGTTGGCGCATCGGAGGCACTGCCGAAGGCGATCGAGTGCTATCGCAACGCCACGAACGCGAAAGATATCAATGCCTACATGCGCTGCTTCGGCAGCGCACCGGTCATGCTCGATGTGTCGCGCACGATCTCGGGGCTGGATGACATCCGTGCATGGGCACTACGCGAAGTGATCGACCACGGAGACACGTTCCGTCACCGCAAGATTCTGGAGCGCACCGACGGCTACGCAAAAACCGAGGTGAAATGGCTAAGCTGGGTTGTCCACTATGCGTACTGGTGGGATTCGAAGGGCAAGATAACGAAAATGTCTTTGCAGTACGCAAACTGACAGCGCGTTATCCGGCCAGCCACCCGCCGACCACGGCTGCGCGGTAACCACCGTCCGCCTGTATCTCAACCCCGTTGACCCAGCCAGCTTCGGGTGAGACCAGGAAGCGGATCAGGCCGGCGATGTCTTCCGGCCGCCCGGGCCGGCCCACCTGCTGATTGACGCGGTCGTAGTAGTCCGAGCCGATCAGATCACGGAACCAGGGCGAGAGCTGCGTCTCGACGATCCCTGGATTCACGCAGTTGACGGTGACCTGATATGGCCGGGCCATGCCGGCCGCTCTGT
The DNA here is from genome assembly GCA_039030335.1 of Pseudomonadota bacterium. GTDB lineage: Bacteria > Pseudomonadota > Gammaproteobacteria > HK1 > HK1 > JBCCEJ01. The sequence continues at coordinate 30,314 of JBCCEJ010000032.1, forward strand.
ACGTATAGGCGGCCGCGCATTGCTTCGAGAACTTGTAAGGATTGTCAGACCAGCGCTCGGGGTGCGCGTCGAGCCAGGCTTCGCCCGCGGTGAAGGTCGTCTCATCTAGCAGCGCATTCACGGTATCAGCGTTCTCATGCCAGTCGCGACCGATACTGGATGCAACGATAACGACACGGCCGGCTTCCCGCATGCGCGGCAACAGCGCTTCGTTCAAGTAGCGCATCCCGAGGAAGTTGACCTTCATGACATCGAGATCCGAGACCATGGCCGGCGCAACGCCAGCCACGTGCACCGCCGCGTCTATCGCGTCCGGCAATTTGGCCAGGGCGCCTTCGATACTCTCGGGGTCGGCGAGATCGCAATCGAGATCGGTAACGCCGTCCAGTCCGCAGGCTTTGATGTCGAGGTTGTAGCGCTGCCCTGGCAACGGCGCGAGACCTTGCAACACGGCACGCCCGATCCCGCTTGCTCCGCCGGTCACTACGATAGCGTTCGTCATGGCCGGCAGCATACTATCTGGCCACTACCGACGATATGGCCTCACGATGAACTGGCGAGCCATCACGCATCTGACGGCGCGCGAAATGCGGCGCGCGCTGGCGACAGGCGAGCTGTCGTCCAAAGACGCGATCGACGCACACATCTGTGCGGTTGAAACCCGGGACCCAAGCGTCAACGCGGTGTGCACCCGTGCCTTCCAGCGAGCCCGGACGGAGGCGGACGCGGCGGACCGGGCTCGCCTGCGCGGTGAGGCAACCGGATCCCTGCACGGGCTGCCGGTACTCATCAAAGACAATCAGCTGACCGCGGGTATCACCACGACGCTCGGCAGCCCGACGCGCCGCGATTTCGTGCCCGACGCCGACGCCGGCATCGTTGCGCGGATTCGGGCTGCCGGTGGCATCGTGCTCGGCAAGACCAACATCCCCGAATTCAGTATTGGCGCCAATACGGTCAATCCATTATTCGGGGCAACCGGCAACCCGTTCGCACCCGATCTGACGTGTGGCGGCAGTTCCGGCGGCAGCGCCGTCGCGGTCGCCTGCGAAATGGCGCCGCTGGCAACCGGGTCCGACCACGGCGGGAGCCTGCGGATTCCGGCGAGCTACTGCGGAGTCGTGGGGTTTCGCGCGACGCCGGGCGTGGTGCCCAACGAAGAACGCGCGATCACGCAAACCAACTACTCCGTGCAGGGCCCGATCGCCCGCAACGTCGCCGACGCGGCGTTATTGCTGTCCGTCATTGCCGAGCGCTCAGCCCGCACGCGCCGCGACCCGATGGCTTTCCCGTTGGACGCGGCGCGTTTCGCCGCACTGCACGACATCGACCCGGCAACGCTACGCGTCGCGGTCAGCGAAGACCTGGGCGGCGTCCTGGTATCCGAAGGCAACCGAAAGCAGTTTCGCGACAAGTTGAAAACCATCGCCAGCGCTTTCGCGATGTGCGAAGCGACGAGCCTCGACATCTCTGCCGCGCCCGACGTTGACTGGCACCTGAGACAGGATGTCTTCGTGACGCAATATATCGATCAGGCCGACACGTGGCCCGAAGACTTCAACCCGAACGTCACGGCAACCTACGACTCGGCGCTTGCCACGCCAATGCGCGATATCGCCGCCGCGCGGCGCCTGCAAAAGGAACTTTATCAGCGCACCAACGCGCTGTTCGACAGTTTCGATCTGCTGATCGTACCGGGCGTGAGTGTGCCGCCTTTCCCGCACAGTCAGCTCTACCCCACCGTTATCGATGGGCGGCCGGTCGAGAACTACATGGGCTGGCTCGCCCTCACATCTTCGCTCACCGTAGTCGGCCATCCCGTGGTGTCACTACCGTGCGGCCTCGACGAGCAAGGCACGCCGTTCGGCATACAGATTGTGGGACCAGCCTTCGGCGATGCGCGCTTGCTGGAAGCGGCTCGCGCGGTCGAGCGGCTTCTCGGGCAGAACGAGCAAACCGCGCGACCCGTTCCGCCACTGGCAGCGCTCGAGGCGGGTCCCGGCCCGGCCTGAGCACATCGCTCGCGTCAGTTGCCGAAGATATCCCGCAACGTGCGCGTTGGCGGTACGTCGAGCCGCACGATCTCTGTGCCGGTATCGCTCGAGTAAGCCGGATAGAGTTCCCGGACCAGCGGGTCGTGGCCGGGAATGACGTGGTCTTCGCTATCGGCCAGTTTCTCGAAGTGCTCGTAGCTCGACATCAGGTCTGGTTGCGACCAGCAGATCGAAAAAGGCATCCGTTTGTACCAGTGTTCGTAGTAATGGGACGCGTCGGATGCCAGCAATAACATGCCCCGGGCCGTCGGGACCCTTACCGACTGGATGCCCATCGTATGACCGGGCAGGCGATGCACCGTGACACCCGGCGCAACTTCACCGTCTTCGGAATGAAACGCAACGCGCTGCTGGAACAGGCAGTGCACCATCTCGGCGACATGATCGGCCGAGTACGCATGCGACTCGGAGTGCTCCAGCATCCATCGACCGGTCGCGAACTGCATCTCCGCTTCCTGCAGATGGAAACGCGCATTCGAAAAATCACCCAGCGTGCCGGCGTGATCGTAGTGCAGATGTGTGACGATCAAATCTTTGACGCTCGCCGGGTCAACGCCGATCTTCTGCAGCGCTTCACTCGGCAGACAGTTGATCTCTCGGTCGCGTTTCGCCGCTTCACGATGATCGAAACCGGTGTCGATGACGATCGTGCGCAGCGGACTGCGCAATACCCAGATATAGAAATCGATCGGCATGAAGCCGTCGTGATTATCCACCGGCTCCAGAAAGTTCTCGTGCCGCTTGCGTTCACCACGCGTTGCGTAGCGTAGCGCGTAAACTTCATAGATTTCGGTCTTGCTCATGGCGGCGTGGCTCCAGGTCGGAAAGGTTCAGGCAAGGCAGATGCGCGCGCATCGAACGCGTGGGTATAAGACGCGTCGGGCCGAGTGTACCGAACTGCCGGCGTCCTAAAGTATGTCGAAGTCGAGGTAGATGTTCTCGGCGCGGGAAGCGGGCCGCTGACCGCCACGCGTCAAAGCCTTTACCCGGGCTATGACCCACGTGCGCAGTTCGCTCAGGCTGGTCGTCCCGCTGCCGTCCGCGTCTGCCTGTTGCCCTTGCAACGCTTCCATCAGTGCAAACGTAAATACACCATTGGAGAAGCGGTCGGATTCGAGTGCGTACTCGAGCCCGCCAGCGGCCGCGACGACGTTGACGCCGCCCTGTTCGCGCAAACTGACGAACTGGTCTCGTAAGACCTGAAAGCTGCCTTCGAGGTCGCGCACCGGTTTCGCCTTGACGACACCGATGCCGCGCGTCCCCGTCACCTTTCCGGCGGCGACGTCAAACGCCGGCAGCGCAGCGGTGCCAACGTCGGCGTCGACCTCACCGGAGTGGCAGGAGTCGAGCATCAGTACGCGCCGGTGCGCAGCGACGCCGTCGAACACCGAGAGCAGGTCATCGTAGCTCAAGCCCCGCGTAGCGGGGGCGTTCGGGTCGACATCGAAGGTACCGAAGTAATAGTCCCTCTGCGCATCCAGGAAGCCATGGCCTGATGCAAATACCATCACGTGATCGTCAGGCTTCGCATCGCTCAGGAACGCGCGAATCGCGCGCGGCGAGGCCGCTGTTACTTCACTATCGGTCAGCGTCAGGGTACGCACGGCCGAGAAACGTTGCGCGCCAGCGGCGGCGAAGAACGCCGCGAGGTCGCGCGCATCCTTGGCCGCGTAGCGAAGTCGGATACGTTCATCGGCATATTCGCTGACGCCGATCGTCACGATCCACAAGGCCGGGCGCGAGGAGGCCGCGGTGCGATTAACGGCAACCGATCGGCGCTCGGAGCGGCCACCATTCACGTCCTCTACATACGCCTCGATGAGATTCGCACCGGCCAGGAGCGGGACCGACACGTTGCCGCGATAGGCATTACCCGCCAATGGCTGCGCCGTGACCGGCACGCCATTGACCAGCACCTGCAACAGCGCAAGCGTCGCGCTACTCGTCGTTTCGAGCTGAACGATCGCCGCTTCGTCGGCGATGCTGCCTCCCGGGCGGGACACCAACTCGAGCGTCGGCCGCTCACGCGTCCAGAACTCGGCCACCGGATCGGAACTGCCGTAGCGTTGCAGGCGCCTTGCCAACGCCCGCCTCAACGCCACCTGGCGCGCGGGTGTCAAAGCGCCCAGACGACTCAGCACGATGTCGGGCCGGTTCAACCACAGGTCGAACTCACTGAACGTGTAGAGCCCGGCCAGCTTGCGCCGGAACGCAAGACTCGTCAGCGCCTGTTTGGATGCCGCGTAATAGCCGTCGGGCGTAGCGATGGCGTAATGCTCGCCATCGACGAGTGCAATGCTCGCCAGAAGATGCAGGCGCCGCCCGCCAAACATCAGTACCTGTTCGAGCGTGCGCGCGCTGAAGCCAAGCGGCGGCATCGCCGGCGTGATGGCGCGCAGATCCCACACACGCGCCAGACCATCGCGGCCCGCGCTCAGCAGGGTCGCGTCGTCGCGAAAGCGTAGATCGCGAACTTCCGCGTCATGGCCTTGCCATTGCGATAACAAGACACCGGTTTCAGCGCTCCACGTGAGCAACGAACCATCGGTACCGCCCAACACGATTTGCGCGCCATCCGGCGTGAACGCCAGCGCGCTGCCCTGCGTCCAGCGGGGATACAGGTCGGTCACGGTTGAGAGCGTTGCGGTATCGAGAACGGTGTAGAGCGGTATCGCCGCATGCCAGCCCCGCTCCGGATCCGCGCGTAGCGGTCCAACGGCAATGCGTGTTCCGTTCGCCGGCATGGCGAGCAGTGCACCGCCTTTCAACGCGAGCGGCCGTTCGGCGACGACGCTGCCGTCCGGTGCGACGACTCTCAGGGCGTCCGTGGTGAGCACGATCAGGCGCGCGAGGTCGGGTGTCACCCACGCCCGGCCGTGCTGGTCTGGCAAGTGTGCGAGCAAACGCCCGTCTCGCAGTGTATAGGCCCGAATCCCGTCTGCGCCGGTCAGCGTCAGCCACTGCCCGCCAGGGTCGAGTTCCATACGCTCTACCAGACCGGCGTAGATCGGCATGACCGGGCGCGCGCCGCTCGGACTGATCCGCGTGACGAAGACGCCGGCCGACAGCGTCTGCAAGGCCATGACGAGGTCGTCGTCAACAGTCGCGAACTGCACGTCTAGCAGGTCGTCGATGCGATTACGGCTCGTCTCACCCGTCGCGAAATCGACCGCGGTGATGCCTTCGGCGTGCAGCATGAGCAGACCGCCGCGATACCAGTAGACCCGCCGCGGTTGCGCCACACGCCGGCCGATCCGTTCGGTCTCGAGACCGCTTGCGACATCGACCACGCGCACCGCGTCTCCGTCGGGCACCAGCAGCGTGGAGGCGTCCCGGGTTACCGCGAAGTTCTGTGCGGGCGCACGTGTCGGGTCAGTCGCGAAGGTGGATAATGGTTCACCTCGCAGGTTGAAGAGACCTGCCGTGGTCGCGACCTTGCGGCCCGCGAAGCGCGGCGCCAACCCCGCCACCTCGAAAGCCTCCGTTCCGTCCACTCGTTCGACGCGCGAACCGCCGCGCACGCGCGCATAGGTGAGGTAAGTTCCGGTCGCGTCGAATCGCACGCTCGCAGGCTTCGCATCCACGAGCGGGCGGTCTGTCCGCGGTGTCGAGCCGAGCGTAAACGGTAGCGCCGCGCAGTAGCCCGCATAGGGTGCGCCTGAGCAGCTTCGCGCGTCGGTCTCGAGCGCGAATACCCTGAGCCTGGCATCCGCATCGACGCTCGCGACAAAACCCGCATCGATGGATGCGTGCACGGCTTCGAGCGGGCGCTCCGAGGTCTTTTTGACCAACTCGCGGTTGTGGCCGAAGTTGTAGACGCGCAGCTCGCCGTGCGCGTTACCGACGAGGCCGTAAGCGCCGAGCGATCCAAACGCGGTGACACCCGGCGCATCGGTGCGCAGGATATGGCCGAACACACCGATGTCAGCCGCCTGGCGCGCCAGCGCGACGCCGTTGGCATCGCGGTCGTAGTTCAGCAGCATGGCACTGCGCTCGGGCGCTTCGAGATACGGCCCGACGAGCGCGTTGCTGCGCGTCGCCTGGCGGCGGAGCGTGCGGTCCCAGAGCATCAGGCTGGCACCGCCCGCGGCGCCCGGGTCATCCGACACGATCGCGACGGTGTCGTCGTCGTGGGTCACGGTGATTTGCCCGACATTTCCAGCCGGACCCGTCGGCACCACCAGTTCAACGTCCTGCCCGAAGAGCGGCACGTCCGAGTAGACAAAGGCGCGCGTGCGAGCGCCGTGCCCGTGGTGGTCGATACGGCGTCGACCCGCGGCGATCGGACGCGCCATGGTGAGCGGCGCGCGGCTCACGATGTGCAAGGCGCGCGCGGTCTCCAGGTCCACGAGCACCTGACCGGCGACCGATGCGAGGCTCTGCAACCGCCCCGTGCCAAGGGCCGCGCGGCTGGCGCGCAGCGCGAACCGCGCCACCTTGCGTTGCCATCGTGTTTCCACGCCAACGAATGTGAGTGACGCACCGGCAACGCCGGCGAGGCGTCGTGAGAGTTCTTCGGGTAGCGCGAACACGGCACCGGCGGCAGCGGTACGCCCATCGAGGAAGTGTCCCAGCTCGGCTGCAAACGCGGGCCGCTTGAACATGCGCTCCGCCATCAGCAGCTCAGAGTTGCCAGCGTCACGGTCGACGGCGCGAAACCGGGCGATCGCGCCATTTCGGTTCTCGAAGCGGTAGCGCTTGCCGTGAACCGCGAGCGGCTTGGGTTGGGGCTCACCCGAACCGCTCCACATGTTGGCCAGCACGATGGTGCCGTCTATCCGCTCAACGCCATCGGCGCGACTGGTCAACTCTTCATAGAGCACCATCGCGTAGCGTTGTTCGAGGCGGTGAAACGGTGCGCCAGGATCCGCGTTCGCATCGGTCAGGCGAAACCGGCGCGCATCGTCGAAATACTCAGCGACGATACTGCCGACCGGAAGCGGCACGTAGCGGAACGTTACGCTCTCGGCAGCGGCGACTGCAGGTGCCGCCGCAAAACCCCAAACCAGCACCCAGGCGAGCCGTGCGGCCGAGCGGATCCGTTCGACCGAACACCCGATCCGCAGCTCTGCCATGCGTGCTCCGAGGTTCAACGAAACGGCTGGTGGCCGCGCGTGGCCGATCCAGAACGCGCTGCGATTGGCCCAGGCGGGGTGTTCACGTCCGAACGTTCACGGTTGGGTTATCACAGCGTGCAGCGCGTCACCCCAGGCCCCCACGTCCGATGCCGTGGCACCGCCGGCGGCCGGCGCCGCCGCGACCGCGCCGATGCCACGAGTCAACGTCGTCCGGTCGATCACCTGAAACGGTGTGCCGTCGACAGGCACGGCGCTTTCGATCAGTTTGACCATGGCCGCGCGATCGGACGACGCCACGGCGTGGATGACATCGATGCCCCAGGGGGGCATCACTTCCAGTTCGAAGGCAGTGCTACCGTCGCCGACGGCGAATACCGTATCGGCGACCACTTTGGTTCCATCATCAAAACGGTTTGGATACAACAATACCGTCGAGCCGTCGGACGAATGTACGAACACGGCGACGTAGCTGTCGCGGTCGACCGACATCTTGATCGTGAACCGGTCACCACCGGAGTACCGCTCGCGGTCCGGGTCCAGCCAGAGCTTCAGCGCGATAGCCTGATTCGGGATTTGCTCGCGAAGCGCGAGGACGGCCGTAACGTTAGCGAGCGCCTGTTGCCCGACGTTTGCCGGCTGCTCGACCAACAGCGCGCTCAGCCGATCGACGCCCATCGGCACACGCGCCGGCTCGTCGTCGTGTTGCGCCTGTTCGGCTGCCGTATCCGGCGAGGACGTGAGCACGCCGCTCGTCCATACGCCCGCGAGAGCGGCCAGGCCGAGTGCCACGACGATCACGACTGTGAGCGCCCGATTGCGCCGGCGGTTCGCCTCGACACCCACCGCTTCGAGGACTGACGGGTCGGGCGGCAGAGGCGTGGCATCAACGCCAGGCAGCGCGTCGTACAGCCGTGCGATGCTGGCTTCCATCGGCTCGGTCATCGCATCCAGCCAGTGCGGCACGGTCAGGAAATACTCCATCGCCCCCGAGGGCTGGATGTCCTCGATGCGAAACGGGATGACTGTCAGGCCGTGGTTGATCGCGCGCTCGACTTCGCGCAGTACCTGCCGGGACTCGTTGGCGCTGCCGGAGAACACGACGACCATCGCGGTCGCGCGCTTGATGCCGTCCATGATCGCCTCGGCCCACTCGGCGCCGGGGTCGATGTCGCGAGGCGCGACCCAGCAGCGCACCCCGCGTCCTTCGAGACCGGCGACAACGGCGTTTGCAACGTTGCGGTCCTTGCTCGAATAGGACACGAACACGAGTGGATTACCGATCATCAGGTACTTTCCGGAACCGGCGCCAACGCAACGATCGAAGGCCGCGCATTCAATGCCTCTATGTCCATGCCCGCCACAGCCTTGTAGGCACTGGCCGTCCGTGCAAGTTCCTCGGCACCGAGCACATCCTCCACCGCATCGAACCCGTCCGGCGCACGGGCTTCGACGATGTCCAGCACCTTGTCGGGACCGTCGCCCCGGTTTGCCATCACGATCCGCGCCGTCGCCGGCTGGCGTTCCGCCGCATAGGCCTCGAGCGCATCGGGTGACACGCCGTAACGCAGCAGTTCGCCGGTTAACACGCGCGCGTCCAGAATCGCCTGCGAGGCGCCGTTGGAGCCGATCGGATACATCGCGTGGGCGGCATCGCCCAGCAGCGTCATGCGACCAAACGTCCAGCGATCGACCGGGTCGCGGTCGACCATCGGATACTCGAACACGTGGGCGGCGGTACGGATAACGGCCGGCACGTCCAGCCAGTCGAAACGCCACTGGTCGAACTGCGGCAGAAAGTCGTCTAGCTTGCCCGGCCGGTTCCAGTCTTCACGATTCCACAGGTAATCGGCCGGAAAGCTCAGATCGGCGATCCAGTTGATGATCGTCCCGCCGGCGTGCCGGCCGATCGGATAGCAGACGAACTTGCGCGCCTTGCAGCCCGACATCGCCATGGTCTGACCGCCGAGAAATTCCGGCCCCCGAGTGACGCCGCGCCACATGACCGTGCCGCCCCAACGAGGCGGACCTTCGTCCGGATAGTGCCGGGCCCGGAGCGTTGAATGAATGCCGTCGGCTGCGATCAGAAGGTCGCCGCGGACACGCTGCCGGGAGCCGTTGCGCCGGTCTTCCAGCACGAGCTGAATACCGTCGGACTCGCTCTCGTAGTCCACCGCCGTCCGGCCGCACACCACCGCCGACTCGCCCAGGCGCGCGCGCACGGTTTCGAACAACAACATTTGCAGGCCACCGCGGTGAACGGCGAATTGCGGCCAGCGGTAACCCGCTTCCAGGCCGCGCGGCTCGTGCCAGATGGTCTGCCCGTGCGTGGACGCGTAGCGCAGCCCGGCGATCGGAATGCCAAGGTTCGCCACCGCCTCGCGCAAGCCCAGCTCTTCGAGCTCACGCACGGCGTGCGGCTGCAGGTTGATACCCACACCGAGCGGCTGCAGTTTCTCGACGGCCTCGAACACCCGGCACGCTATGCCGGCTTGGTGCAAGCTCAATGCCAGCGTCAGGCCGCCGATGCCGGCGCCCGCGATCAAGACCGTCATCGCGGGTCAACCAGCCAGCAGCGCCTCGATCTCGTCATCGCTCAACCCGACGATGCGCGCCTTGCCAACAATGTCGTCCCAGGTTTGTCTGGCGAGCGGCAGACCGTGCGCCAGACGCTCCGTCATCGTGTGCTGTTCCTTTTCGCCTGGGATCAGAACTTCCCCGCCCTCTTCGGCAGGGCGTGCGCTCTTGTAGAACTCGATGTAGCCCTGCACTTCATCAGCCAGCCAGCTGCCCGGCTGAAATTGCTCGACGTGCATGAAAATCGACAGCATGCCGTTCGCGAACGGCCGGCGCTCGGTGGCACCAGCGGTATGCGAAACACCGGACCCCGTCAGCGCACCGGCGAACAGTTCCATGAAGAAGTTGAGACCAGCACCTTTGTGTAATCCAAAGCCCGTCAGCGCGCCCGGACCTTTACTCGGGTCCGGATAGCTGTTGGCGAGCAGCTGCCCGTAGAGGGGCTGCGGGTCGGAAGTCAGGTTGCCGTGTTCGTCGATCAAGGCACCGTCCGGCAGCGGCTTGCCGCCGCGCAATGCCACCAGCGCCTTGCCTTCAGCGACGAGAGAGGTCGCGAAGTCGTGCACGATCGTGCCGTTCGGCGTCGGCATACCGAGACAGAATGGCGACGTGCTGCCGCGGCGGTCGATGCCGCCAAACGGCGCAACCAGCAGACTGCCGCGCACGTTGACCATGTGAATGGAGGCGCAGCCCGCTTCTCCAGCGCGCTCGGCCCAATCGCCGATGCGTCCGAGATGACCGGCATTCTTGAGCGCCACGACCGCGACGCCCTGTTGCGTCGCCTTGGCGGTGCCGACGTCGACGGCTACTTCGCCCGCGGTCTGCCCGAATCCCTGACACGCATCGACGACGGCCATGACGTCGTTCTCGCGTTCAACGACGGCTGTGACGTTTGGACGCACCCGACCTACATCGATCCAGTCCACGTACCGTGGCGAGCGGATCACGCCATGACTGTCGTGTCCCCGCAGATTCGCACCAACCAGCCTGCGCGCGATCGTGCCAGCCTCGGGCGCGTGACAACCCTTGCGTTCGAACATCGCGGCAATGAGGCGCTCCGCGCCGCCTGCCGGTATGTGCACCCAGTCGTCGGTTGCCGTTGTCACCATCGTGCTCTCTCCAGAAGTCAAAATGCCATGTGCGGGCACATGCACGGCCTCGCCGTACGTTCGACCGGCCCGTCATCGGGCCCTGGCGCAGATTCGTACCAGGGCAGCGAGCGCGATCGGGTGTCCTTCAAAGGGCCCGTTCGAGAATCTGCATGACCTCATCGGGCGCGCTGATCTTACGCGGATTCGAAAACGTCCAGTCGTCCAGCATGCAGTTCTCGGCGAGCTGCGGCAGCTGCTCGCGAGTGACATCCACGGCGGTCAGACTTCGCGGCATACCGAGCCCGCCGATGAACTCGTCGAGTACATCGCACGCCGGCCGGCCGGGCTGGCCGAGGCTTTCGGAAACGGCCGCCTGCTGCGTACCGTTGACGCTCGCATTCCATTCGAGCACGTACGGGAGCATGACGCAGGACGTATACCCATGCGGCACGTTGGCCGTACCGCCAAGAATGTGCCCGATCGCGTGGCTGGCACCCAGGCGGGTGCCGGTCACGATGCCGACCATCGACATCCAGGCGCCCATCAGGCACTGGTGGCGCGCTTCGAGATTACCCGGGTCTGCCTTGACGGCCGGCAGGCCCTGTCCGAGCAGCCGCAACGCCTGACGCGCGGCGCCCTCGGTGTATTCATTGGCATCTATCGAACAGAGCGTCTCGACCGCATGATCGACCGCCCGAATCCCGGTCGATAACCACAACCATTCGGGCGTATGCACCGTGCTCTCAGCATCCAGGACGACGGACAGCGGAATGATGTCTTTGTGCATGAAGCTCTGCTTCAGCTTGAGCCGCGTGTCGGTCACGCCGGCACGCGCATTGAATTCACCGGCCGAGAGCGTCGTCGGGACGGCGATCTGCCGGACCTTCGGCCCGCGAAAGTCCGGGATCTGCCGCACGCCTTCCTTGACGATGGTCCGAAACGGCTCCAGGCCGTCTTCATCGGTGACATCGTGTTCCAGGCAGATCGTCACGGCTTTGCCACCGTCAGTCACCGACCCACCGCCATAGGTCACCAGCAGATCGGCACCCGCGTCGCGGGCCGCGTTGGCGCAGGCGACGACCGCGGAGCGGGGTGAATGTGACGGCATGTGGTCGTGCGCACCGGCGAAGCGGGCGCCGAGCGCGGCGGCGACGCGTTCGATCGCGTCGGTCTGCTGATTCAACGTGGCGCTCGCCAGTACGAATACACGATGCGCGTCGAGGCGCGCGGCTTCGGCAACCAGAGCGTCCGCCGCCGACTGGCCGAATATGACCCGATCCATTCGGGTGAAGACCATCTGTCCCGGTTGCACGGCCTGACTCACGTTGTGGGGCGATGCCGGCATTGTTGCAGCCCGCTCACTACCTAACCAAACGCGGGTCGATATGCGAGCCGGAAGATTTTCAGGTTTGCGTGCGCGGGCGCAGGTGCGCGAGCCAGTAGTGCTCCCAGAGCCGGAACAGGCGGGTCAGGCCAAACACCAGCACCATGTAGAACACCATCGCGGTGATGAAGCCCTCATAGGCCAGGTAGTACCGGCCGTTCAGCCAACGCCCCACACCCAGGATGTCCTGCAACGTCACGGTGCTCAGCACCACGGAGCTGTGCAGCATGAAGATCACTTCGTTCGAGTACGCCGGCAGGGCCCGGCGAAACGCACTCGGCAGCACAACCCGACGCAGCACGGTTTGCGCGCGCATGCCGCACGCGCGCGCGGCCTCCACCTCTCCGAACGGTGTGTCGATGATCGCGCCGCGCAGGAATTCAGTCGTGTACGCGCACGTGTTGAACGTGAAAGCGATGAGCGCGCACCACCAGGCTTTGGACAATACCGGCTCCCAGAGCCAGCTCTCGCGAATCCAGTCGAACTGCGCGAGCCCGTAGTAGAGCAGATAGGTTTGCACGAGCAGCGGTGTACCGCGGAAGACGTAGGTAAAGCACCAGATCGGCGTATTGAGCCACCGTAGCCGGTAGGCACGCGCAACGGCGAGCGGTATCGACAGCAACCCGCCCAACAGCAGAGCCAGCCCGGTGACTTCCAGCGTGACCCACGCGCCTTCGACGAACTTGTCCAGGTTGTCCCAGATCAGCACGAAATCGAGCGGCGAGTGGTTCTCACTAAGGTCCTTCAGGTATTCGCCAAACGTGCGCTCGCTCATGCCCGCCGCACTCCGGCGTTATAGCGGCGCTCCAGCCAGCGGAGCCCAACGTCCGAACACGCGGTCAGGATGAGGTAGATGATGAGCACGGCGAACATGAACGAAAACGGCTCGCGCACCGACCGTCCCGCGGTTGCAGCGTTCCAGACCAGATCGTGCAGGCCGATCACGGACACCAGCGCGGTCGCCTTGATGAGGACGAGCCAGTTGTTGGTGAAACCCGGGAGCGCATAGCGCACCATCTGCGGCCAGATGATGCGTCGGAACACGAGCGGCATACTCATGCCGACCGCGACGCCGGCTTCGATCTGGCCCCGTGGGATCGCGAGGATGGCGCCGCGAAACGTCTCCGTCATGTAGGCGCCGAACACAAAGCCGATGGCGAAGACACCCGCCCAGAACTGGTTCAGCTCGACGTAGTCCCACCACTCGGTTGCGGCGCCCAGATCGTTGATGAGCTGCTGACCGCCGTAAAACAGCAACATCATCAACACCAGGTCGGGAACACCACGAACCAGCGTGGTGTAGCCATTGGCGAGAGCGACGGCCGGCCGTGGTCCGTACAGTTTCACCATCGCGCCAGCGATGCCGAGCGAGACGGCGAGCAGCAGCGAACCGAGCGCCAGCTGCACGGTTACCGCGGTACCCTCGAGCAGGAGCACGCGATATTCCCATACCGAGTCCATCAGGGTGAGCCCGAGTCGACGGCGAAAGTCAGGGAGCGCGCCGGGGTACGTCGGGTACCCCGGCGAATCTCAAGCCGACGCCGGCATCAGCTGCCGTAGATATCGATCTTGAAATACTTGTCGTTCATCTTCTGGTAGGTGCCGTCGGCGCGAATCGCCTTGATCGTCTCGCTCAGCTGGTCGCGCAGCGCCGAGTCTTTCTTGCGCAGTGCAAATCCGGCGCCTTCACCAAAACACGTCAGATCATCGCGCGCGCCGCCAAGATACGCATAGCCCTTGCCGGCATCCTTGCTGAGGAATCCTTCCATCGCCTGCAGGGAATCCGAGAGCTGCGCGTCAAGCCGGCCAGCGGCCAGATCCTGAAACACCTCTTCCTGCGTCGCATAGAGCACGATCTCCGAATCCTTGAAGAATTTCTCGGCGTAGCACTGGTGCGTGGTGGCGCGCTGTACGCCGATACGCTTGCCTTTCAGGCCGGCTGCCGTGCCTTCGAACCCGGGGTTTTTCTTGGCGACCAGCATGGCCGGCGTGTTGTAGTACTTGACCGTGAAGTCGACTTTCTTCTTACGCTCTTCGGTGATCGACATCGACGCGATGATGACGTCGAACTTGCGTGCCAGCAAAGCCGGGATCATGCCGTCCCATTCCTGCTCGACCAGCACGCACTCGCGGCCGAGGCGCTTGCAGACCTCGTTCGCCATGTCGATATCGAAGCCCTTCAACGTGCCGTCCGATTCCTTCCAGGAGAATGGCGGATAGGCGCCTTCAACGCCGACGCGCAGCTTGTCAGCCGCCCCGACCTGTACACCCGTTAGCGTCAGCAACGCTCCCAAAGCGATGGTTTTCAGAAAAGCTCGTCTCATGATCGTCTCCTCCAGCGAGTTCGGGCGCCCGGCGCCCTGCGTGCAAATGTCAGGCAGCATCTTCTCAAGGCGCTGCGGCGAATGGAAATCAGTGCTCCGCGTTGGCGAGAAACTGACGCAACCGCTCCGACGACGGCGCGTTCAGTACCGAGGCCGGCTCGCCCTGCTCTTCGATACGCCCGTCGTGCAGAAACACGACGCGGTTCGAGACTTCGCGGGCAAAACCGATTTCATGCGTGACGACCAGCATCGTGCGGCCTTCCGCCGCGAGATCACGCATGACCTTCAAGACTTCGGAAACCAGTTCAGGATCGAGCGCCGAGGTCGGCTCATCGAACAGCATAACCGCCGGCTCCATCGCCAATGCTCGCGCGATCGCGGCGCGCTGCTGCTGCCCACCCGAGATATGTGCCGGATAGTAGTCGCGCCGTTCGTACATACCGACCCGCGTCAGCGTAGCCTCCGTGCGGGCGAGTGCTTCCGCGCGCGGCAGCTTGAGCACGTGCACCAGCGCTTCCATGACGTTCTCCTGGACCGTCATGTGCGTCCACAGGTTGAAACTCTGAAAAACCATGCCCAGCCGGCTGCGGATGCGGGCCACCTGCGCGGCGTTGGCCGCTACTGTCGCGCCGCTTCGGTCGCGGGTCATTTCGATGGTTTCACCGTGCAGACTGACGGTACCGGAATCCGGTGTCTCGAGGAGATTGATACAGCGCAGGAATGTGCTCTTGCCGGAGCCCGATGCGCCCAGGATCGACACGACGTCGCCGTCGTGCGCGTCCAGGTCGATGCCGCGCAACACGGGCTCGTCACCGAAGCGCTTTTCGAGACCGCGCACCGAGAGCGCAGCGCCATTGCTTTGGTTCGGTTCGGTCATGGACGAGCCCGGTTGCAGTCGCAATGCCAGAACCCTCAACAGGCCCGGTCTAACTGACGCGCAGTCTACACCGCGCTACGCAGTCAGACGACGCGCGCACGCTCAGCTCATCAAATAGGCCAGGTAGACCGGATAGGCGACCAGCAGGCACAGGCCCTCGACCCGGTTGATGTGCCAACCGGTACGAATGAACAACACCGCGATCGCGACCGCGCCGAGCATGATCCAGATGTGCACGTCCGCGATGACCTGGGGCACCGGCAGCGGCGTCACGAGCGCCGTCACGCCCAGTATTCCGAGCAGGTTGAACAGCGTGGAGCCGATGACGTTACCAACCGCCACGTCGGCCTGCTTACGCAGCAACGACGCGACCGTGACGGTAAGCTCGGGTAGCGACGTGCCGAGCGCCAGCAGTAACAGGCCCGTCACACTCTCAGAGATGCCGAAGTCGGCGGCGATACCGACCGCGCCGAGAACCAACACGTGCGCACCGCCAACCAGGCCGACGACTGCCACGATCGACCATAGTGCCGCTCTCCATATCCCGTCGGCGGTGGCGGCCGGCCCGGCGCTCCCGGCTTCGACGCCAGCCGGCTCGTACAGCAGGCGCCAGATGTAGATGCCTAGCCCAAACGTCAGCACGAGGCCCATCCAGCGCTCGATCGTGCCGCCAAGCACCATCGCCAGCGTCACCGCGCAGGCGACGAGCAGCCACGGCAGGTCGCGCCGCGCCGGGCGCACTTCGACCCGCATCGGCATCCACAGGGCACCGAGCCCGAGCACCAGCAGGATATTTGCAATATTGCTGCCGACGACGTTGCCGATCGCCGCTCCCGGATAACCCTGCAGGGCCGCATCCAGCGATGTCGCCAGCTCCGGCAGCGAGGTACCCAGACCAACGACGAGCACACCGACGGCGAGTGAACTCATGCCAAAACGCTGGCCCAGTTGCACCGCACTCACGACCAGGCGGTCGCCACTTACCGTCAACAGCCCGAGCCCGAGCGCGAATAACAGATAGTTCAAAGAAGGCCTCGGTATCGGCTGGAGCCCGGGCTCTGCGGAGTGTGGGGAAGGTTGGTATACCGACCGGCCACTTCAATGCCGGTCCGGCTCGCCCGCAAGCAGTGCCGGAGCGCGCTGCACGCCCGGTCAGGCACGCGCTTTGAGCGTTGCAAACGCAGCCAGGGCCGAGGCCCGGGCTTCCTGATGGTCGACGACCGGCCGTGGATAGTCGCGCCCGAGTCGCACCCCGCCTTCGCGCAGGATAGCCGCGGAAGCCGCCGCCGGTTTGTGCCGCCACTTCGCAGGCAGGGCCGAGAGTTCCGGTACCCAGCGCGCGATGTAGTCAGCCGCCGGATCGAAGCGCTCGCCCTGCAACACCGGGTTGAAGATCCGAAAGTAGGGCGCCGCGTCGACGCCGCAGCCCGCGGCCCATTGCCAGCCCATCGCGTTATTCGCGAGATCGGCGTCAACCAGCGTGTCCCAGAACCAGCTCTGGCCCGCGCGCCAGTGAATCAACAGGTGTTTGACCAGAAAGCTCGCGACGTTCATGCGCACGCGGTTGTGCATGTAGCCGGTAGCCCAGAGCTCGCGCATGCCCGCGTCGACGAGTGGATAGCCGGTCTCGCCGCGTTGCCATGCAGCGAGCAGACCATCGCCGTCCGCGGACTCAGCCCACGGGAACCGATCGAAGGAGGCGTTCAGGGCACGCTCAGGCATGTGCGGGAAGTGATACAGCAGATGATGTGCGAAATCCCGCCAGTAGAGTTGGCGGACAAACGCTTCAGCACCGCCGGATGCCGGCTGGTTACCGCGGCGCGCGCGCGCCATGATTTCAGCCGCCGTCAGCTGACCGAAATGCAGATATGCGGACAAGCGGGACGTGCCGCGCACGGCGGGCCGGTCGCGGCCGTCCGCATAATCTTCCACGGACCCGTTCACAAACGCTTCCAGCTCGGCGCGGGCGCCCGCTGCACTCACCGTCCAGTCATTCAGCATCGGCCGGTCCCAACGAATGCGTGGCAGCAGTTCCAACGAGTCGATCGAGACGCCGCGCGGCTTGCCAGCCGGTGCGGTGAGGGTCGCAGGCGCCGGCAACGGCGCAGGGGGCGGCAGCGCAGCGCAGTATTTCCAGAACGCCGTGAAAACCTTGAACGGCAAACCCTGACGATTGGTGATGGTCGGCGGTTCGTGGAGCACCGCGCCGGGGAAACTGCGCGCCTCGGCACCGGCCGCGCGCACCGCTGACTTGACCGCTGTGCTCGTGGCAATGGCGGCGGGCTCATAGCTGCGGTTCCACACGACCGCGTCCGCACCGCTGCGGCGCAAGACGTCGGCCAATGTCGCAATCGTCTCGCCGCGGCAAACGAGCAGCCTGAGCCCCATCGCGCGGTATGCCGCGGCGAGGTCGCGTAAGGCGTGATGCAACCAGACGCGGGAGGCGGCTCCGGGCAGCCAGTCGCCGTCAGCGGCCGGATCCCACACGAAGACCGGCAACACCGCGCCGCGTCCAGCGGCGTAATCGAGCGCAGCATTGTCCCCAATACGGAGGTCGCGACGGACCCAGACGATAGTCGTTTTCAAAGTTGATTCCGCAGGGCTGTGTGATCGGGAATTGAACGTCGGCAGTCGCGTCGACTCACGCGATCGTCGGGGTGGCGAACGAAGTGGCAACGCGGTAAGCGGGCCGGCGCAGCCAGGCGATAGTGTCCTTCGCGGTAGGCGACCACCGGGCGCAAAGGTGCAAACCCAAGCCCGATCGCGAATTCCGGGCACCAGCGTGAGGCCGTCATACCGGCACCCGGTGCGTCGCGCGCGAAACGGTCGCGTCGGTGTCCACCATCGACGCGCACCTCACTGCCGCACGGGCAGCTGCTGACACCGATCGGCAGTGTTATCGCTTCCTGGTGAGGCTCGGAACTGACTGAGGTCATCACGGCAGATACGTCGGCGCTGACGTTAGGTGAGCTAGAGTGTAGGCATCCGCCCGGGTCCTGGCGGTTCGTCGAAACCTTCAGGACCTCCACACGCGTGAGTGCGGCGATTGACCGTCTCCACATCCGATTCGAGCCGCCTGCCAGCAGCACCGTCGACGTGGTGGTGGTACAGCCTGTCGCTGGTGAGCGCATTCGTGCTCTTCTGGTGGACACTCCCGTTCACCGGTGAGTTCACTTTCGGCAACGACTACACCCGCTTTCCACTGCGCCAGCAGCTCGAACTGAACTTCGCGATCGAATCCGGCAGCTTCGCTCTGTTTCTGCCGGGGTTCTCAACGGGGCAAACCGCCAGCGCCGCCACGCTGGGGCAAATCTGGCATCCCATCGCTCACGTTACACGCCAGATGTACGGTTATTGGGACGGTTTCGCGGTCGACTGGAATACGACCTTCCGGCTGCTTTCGCTGGTGGCGGCGCAAATCGTGCTGTTCAGACTCTCGCGGCGGCTTGGATTACAGAGTTTCGCGGCGTTTGTCGTGAGCCTGATGACGGTCTACAACCTGCGTACGCTGGATCTTTTCCGCTATGGCGCGTCGCTCGAGAGCTGGACTGGCTACCTGTTGTTGAGCGCATCACTCAGCTATCTGTGGCTAGACTCCGAGCGGCGCTGGCCGTGGGTCGCAGTCGCGCTGGCTACATGGTGGACCATCACGAGCGGTCACCCGCAGATGGCGTATTTCGGGCTGATCGGCGCCGGGCTGGTCCTGCTGCTGGTGCCGCTTGCACTACCGGCCATCACCGGCACCAACCCCGCCACCTGGTCAGCAACCCTCCGCTACTGGCTCACTGCCGGCACGATGCTGGGGCTTGGCGCCTTGCTCGCGGCCGGGTACATCGTGCCGTTTTACTTCGAGTTCCTGCGCAGTGGTTTGCAGCGCACCGCTGAAGGCTACGCGTGGGCAACACAATGGGGTGATACGCCAGTCGGCTTGCTGAACAACTTCTGGCGTCCGCTCGCCAGTGACGTGCACGGGGCGTTTGGCGGATACGGACTTCCCGTCGTGCTGCTGACGTTAGCAGCCGCGGCGATGGTGCGAGGGCAGGCGCCCCTGTTCGTCTATGCGGGCGCAGCCATCGTCGTCCTGATACTGCTGGTCGCGCTCGGGGAACACACGCCCGTCCATCGCTGGCTGTGGGAGGTGGCGCCCTTTGCCGAAGCTCTGCGCGGGCCAGGCCGGGTGACGCAGTGTCTGCATATGTTGTTATTGCTGATGTTCGTCTGGACGCTGCACCCGCGCCAGCAGACGAACCGCACACCGCTGCTGCTCCTCGCCGGCACCGCCGTGCTCAGCATCGGGTTCCTGGGTTCACGCGCCGTCTCGGACGCCACGACCGACTACACGCCACTAGTTGTGCGCAACGCCGCCCCGGCCGTCGACTGGCTGTGGGGCGCATGTGCCATCGCGACGGTCGCCCTGCTCCGGGCATGCTGTCACGAACGCTGGCAATACCGGGCGCGCCCGGTATTGGTCGTTCTGGTTGTCATGCAGGCCGCGATCGTGACCTCGTACGGAACCTGGATCACGGCGCGCTACCCGGTGGAAACGCTCGCGCTGCTCAGTGACTGGAAACGCGAGTCGCTCGACTACCGCCTGACGGACTCGGCGCTCGAGCCGGCGACCGCGCGCCGGCAGCTGGAACACACCTTCATGACCCCGTTCCTAGGTCAGATACACGCGCGCGTCACGCCGGTGGCGACGCTGGGGGCGGCATGGGCGCGGCTCGCGCGCCAACGCGCGCCCGATGAAGCGCTCGTCGTCGGCCTGGCCGCAGCGTCTCCCGCGTCGGCGCCCACCGCTCCCGGCGCGCTCGTCGGGCTCATCTACAGTCAGTTCAACCGCCTGCAGTTCCAGGTTGGCGGACATACGGGCGGCTGGTTCGAGCTGGGTATCCCTTATGCATCGAATTGGACCGCGCGCATCTTGACGAAGTCTGCTGACGCCTCGCTCGACGCCGGACCCGGATTCGCCCAGCGCGAAACGCCGCTTCCCAGTGCGAACTGGACCGTGGCCAGGATCCATCCGACCAACGGCAACGCGATGGGCATCGCGTTGCCCGCCGGCGCGGTGGCGGTCGATTTTCAGTATCAGAGCAAAGCCACGCGCGCCGGCATCTGGCTGACGGCGCTGGGCGCGTGGCTGCTCGTAGCGGTTGGCGTCAGCCGACGCCGACGTGCACGCGGGCCCATGCTGGCAATCACCGGTGTTCTGGTGGCCGGCGGAGTCTGGCAGTTCGAGCATCGTCTCTACCACGGCGACAGTCTGCGCACCCACTACGTATGGCGGGCTGCCGACCGCCCGCCGCTCGCGAACCTCGCGTACGGCAAAACCGCGACGGCAAGTACCCAGAACTACCGCACAGCGTTATCGCGCCACCATCCCAGCCGCGCGAACGACGGCCACACCGGCGCGATCTTCACGGCCGAAACGCAGTCGGAGCGCGGTCCTTGGTGGCAAGTCGACCTCGGGACCAGCAGGGCTATTGGCGCCATCCGAATCTTCGAGAACGAGCGCGCCAACGCTCCGCTCATCAATGTCAGACCGCTGCGCATTCTGACCTCGAACGACGGTGCGCACTGGCACGTGGTGGCCAGCCTGGACACGCCGCCGGGGGAGCCGTTGTCGCATGCGGCGCCGCTTGACGCCCGATTCGTGCGCATCCAGGCTCATGACCTGGGCCGGCTGGTGCTGGAGGAAGTCGAAGTACTGGCCCGTCCTGTCCACCCCTGACCGCCGCCAACGGCCACGTCAGCTGGCCAAGCGATCCGAGTACCCGGAAATCAGACCATGACCAGTAAACCGCTCGCAGAACTTCGTGTCGTCGAAATGGGCTCCAGCGTCGCCGGACCGTACGCCGGCTGGGTGCTGTCCGAACTCGGAGCCGAGGTCATCAAGGTCGAAGACGGCGTAACCGGCGATGCTTCCCGGACGTGGGGCCCGAAAAACGTGCACGGGCAGACGTCGATGTTCGAGACCATGAACAACGGCAAGCTCTCCGTTACGGTCGATTTGAAGGATGCGAACGACGTCGGCGCGCTGCAACGACTTATCGTCGACAGCGCCGACGTTGTCCTGCAGAACCTCCGCCCCGGGTTCGCCGAGCGATGCGGCATCGGCCAGCAGGCCATGACCGCTGCCAAACCATCCCTCATCTACTGCGATCTGGGTGCGTACGGCAAAGGCGGAGCGCTGGACGCGCTGCCGGGCTACGACCCCCTGATGCAGGGTTTCACCGGGCTCGCGCAAGCCACCGGCACAGAGGACTCGCCGGCCCGTGTCGCCTCGCCGGTCACTGACTTCCTGACCGGCATGTGGGCTGTTATCGGCATTCTGGGTGCGCTCCAGACGCGCCGGCAAAGCGGCACCGGCACGGCGCTCGACGTCAGTCTGATGGAGTCGGGTATTGCGCTGATGACGATGTTCATCGGCCAGATACAGTCGACCGGCGCGCGCCCGGACCGCCGCGGACTCCACGGGCCGCTGGTGGCGCCGAACAGCGGCTACCGGACTGCTGACGGCCTCATCATGGTGACCTGCGGCACCGACGGGCTGTTCCGCAAGCTTTGCGAAGCCATCGATCGCGCCGATCTGCTCGATAGGCCGGAGTACGCAAGCAGTACGAGCCGCTTCGAGCACCGACGTGAGCTCCAGGAAACCCTGGAGCGAACCCTCAGCGCCGAATCGCGGGCACATTGGATGACGGTGATTGGCAACGCCGGCGTTCCGGTCGCACCGGTCAACCACGTCGACGAGATGATGGCACACCCCCAGGCGAGAGCAGTTGGCATACTGCAGTCCCTCGAAGGCAGCGATGAACCGTTCGAAACAGCGCGCCTGCCGGTGCGGTTCGACGGCGTACGGAGCCGCTACACGCGCCGCGCGCCCACCCTTGGCGAACACACCCGCCAGTTACTGGACCCATTTCGAGAAATCTGAAGGTACGCTGGCGCGGATGTCGGAAAACTTTACACAACGGGCGGTTAAGAGCCGCGCGAGCGCGCTTAAGTTACTGAATTGGGCTGTCCTCCATGTCACCGGCACGAACTTTGCAGCGTGTCTCGCCAACTGGTTCACAGAATTCGCTCGCCGCATCAGGGACAGTGTTGCGAAGTCCGGAATTCGGCTGACTGGAGAGCACTTGTGAAGCTCAAGTCCCTGCTCTGCGCGATCGCGTTGATAACGGCCTCTGCGCAGGCGTCCGCGGCTGTCGTCTACGACGTGTTCAGCCACGACCTGGATATGGTCATCGGTGAGATTCGCTTTCTCGACAGCGTCGCGAGCGACGACTCTGCGTGGTCAATAGCGTCCGGCACGCAGCTTTCGACTGTCGTGGACGGCGGCCTGTCCGGCCTTATCTCAGCCCTCGCTGGAATCGGCACAGTCGCTTCCGGCGACCTGACAATTACTTCGGACCTCGGCTCGAACGACGGCTTGGAGATCGATTTCGGCGTTCTGTCCGGAAACCTGGAGACGACCGTTGGCGCCGAGATAACGCAGATTACCTTCGGCACCGCGCCGGTCTTCGATGTGCTCGACGCCACCGTGCCGCTGTTCGGCCCACTGCAATTCAACATGTCCTTCGTCGCCGTACCAGCACCTGGCCCATTCGCGCTCGCTGCCCTCGGCCTCGCCTGCGTCGTGACGGCGAGGCGTGTGGGGCAAAACGCCTGACTTCAGCGCGCGATTTCAGTTCGACATCAGCCACTCGATAATGCGCGGGTTTTCCTCGCGCGGGTAAGTGTGCGCCAGGTCGGCGATCTCGCGGTACTCGACCTGCGCTCCGGCCGCGCCGAGCGTCTGCTCCGCGAGGCGCGCAATATCGATTGCGAACATCCAGTCGTGTACGCCGTGCGTCAGGTAGATCGGCCGTTTGCGAACATCGACCCCCGGAATCATTTCCAACAACAGCGGATGAAAGCTCGCTGAGATCGGCGCCAGATGCGTAAACACCGATGCCGCACGCAGTCCGCTCAGAAACGTGAACGTGCCGCCATCGCTCATCCCGGTCAGTAGCAGCCGCTGCCGGTCGATCGGCCACTCATCGCACACCTTCGCGACCATCCGCTCGACGTTGGCCGTATCCGGATCCGGCTCCATCAGACCCCAGGTCTGGCCGAGGCAAGTCGGGCACAGCAACACGAACCCGAGACTTCGCGCTTCGCGCAGCCAGGACCACAGGAATCCGCGCCCGTGCCCGCCACCCCCGTGGAGCGCGACCACCAGCGGCCACGAACGACTGCCGTCATCGTGCTCGGGTACATAGAGTGAGTAACCGCCTTTGCTGCCGCGTTCGTTGTCGACGTGCCGCACACCGGAGTCCGGCGAGCGGGCGACGGCGGTGCCGCTGTCTTCAGGGAGCCTGAAAAATGCGTCAACGACCGGGATCGAGTCGACATAGGCGTAGAGGTGCTCCAGCGCATATGGCTGGTAGCGAAGTGCACGATAGGCTTCGAGCATCGCTTCCGCCTGACCGCCCGTGCGAACGAGCGCCCGCACGGACTTCTGCACCAGTTCGACACTGGTCGAGAGCGCGGTTGGGTCGAAACCCGGGATCGCGCTCGAATACAGGCGCGATCGCAGGGCGTCGAGGGCACCCTCGTACTGGCCAATCGATTCGCCGAGGCGGGTGGCGGTAACCGGATCCAGGTGACGCTGCGCAAACTGAAGCGCGTCCAGAGCCTTTAGCAACGGCTCTACGAGCGCATCCAGCTGCACGGTTGCAACGTTGGTGTTCATCGCTCAAGTACACTCGGACACTGGCAAATTGGCAAGCAGTCCCGGCTCGGGGCACACGAAGGGTTCCGATGGTAATTTTCGGCGACAAACGCTCGGGCAACTGTCTGAAGGTCAAGTACACAGCGGACCATCTGGGCCAACCGTACGACTGGCGGGACATCGACATCATGGCCGGCGAAAGCCGTACTGCGGACTACCTCGGCATGAACCCGCAAGGGCAGGTGCCATGCATCAAACTCCACGATGGTCAGGTGATAGCGCAGTCGAATGCCATCATCCGGTATCTGGCGCACGGCTCGGCGCTACTGCCATCCGACCGGCTCGCGCAGGCCAGGGTCGACGAGTGGCTGTTCTGGGAGCAGTACAGCCATGAGCCCTATGTCGCCGTATGCCGCTTTCAGATGGTCTACGAAGGCAAGTCGGCCGACCAGCGCGATCCGGAGCGCGTGCGACGGGGCGAGCTGGCATTGGATCATATGGAGTGCGTGCTGGCCGACCAGACATGGCTCGCGGGCGAAGCCGTATCGATCGCCGACATCGCGCTGCTCGCCTACACCCGCATCGCACCGGAGGGCGGATTCGACCTGGTCCGCAGACCGGCGCTGACGCGGTGGATAGCCCGCTGCGAAGAGGGCCTCGGCATCAGGTGATGCCGCCGGCCTGCTGAGGCGGAGCGCGCCGCGCACGCCGTCGCCGCCCGGTTTGCTGCGCACGTGCCTTCATGCTCCGTCAGACTACTGATGAACCCCCGCACACCTGCAGGACCTGCCCGGTGACGTAAGACGCGGCCGGGCTCGACAGGAACAACGCAGCGCCGGCAATTTCGTTGGGGTCACCGATGCGCCGCAACGGCAACAGACTCGATACCCGTTCCAGGCGTTCCGGGTTGGTCCACAGGGCTTTGGCAAAATCCGTCTTGATGAGCCCCGGCGCGATCGCGTTGACGCGAACATTGTGCGGGCCGTATTCCACCGCAAGATTGCGGGCGATCTGGTGCTCGGCCACCTTCGAGATCGCGTAGCCACCGAGGTCCCTGTTGCCCTTGAGCCCGGCGATGCTCGCGATGATCGTGATCGATCCGCTGCCCTGCTCGACCATCTGCGGCAAGACCATGTGGCAGAGCTTGTGTACGCTCAGCACGTTCGTCTCGAGGATCTTCTCGAACGCGGAGTCCGGCATACCCGCCGAAGGTCCGTAGTAGGGATTCGACGCCGCATTCGGAATCAATGTGTCGATACGACCCCATTTCTCCAGCGTGCCTTCGACGAGCGCCTTCAGCTGGTCCGGCTGTCCGACATGGCATGGAATAGAGATGGCTTCGCCGCCGCCGTCTCCCGTTGAGGCGTTGATCTCCGCGGCCACGGCTTCGCACGCATCTGCTTTACGGCTGGAGACCACGACCTTCGCTCCAGCGGCGGCCATGCGCGTCGCGATCGCCTTGCCGATGCCCTTCGTCGAGCCGGTGATGATGGCGACGTTGTCGCGCAGGTCGAACATATTCATCATTGAGTCTCCATGAGCTTGCGATGCCGCCGCGAAGCGTTGGCCGAAGCGGAAATGTTAGCAGGCCGAAGACCTGTCGCCCGGATGACGCCTCCGGCACATCAGGCCTGCCTGATCGTTTTGACTTTGCCCGTCCCTTTCGGGTACAAACGCCTGCTGGCCGGCCTCCCCTATCGCGAGTCCGATCCACTCATCGGGACATGGCCGACCAGACAAACGAGCCAGCCCCGGCGCGCGTCGCCATTCGGCACCGCGAAATCAGATTTCTAGGGAGACCAAATCGATGGCAGAGGGTGATCGCGCCGCGTCGCTGCGCGCGCATGATACGTTCCCAAAGCTGTTGCTGCGTAATGCCGAACAGTTCTCGGGCCGACCCGCGTTCAGGCAGAAAGATCTCGGCATCTGGCAGACCTGGACCTGGGCGCAGGCGCTCGACGAGGTCAAGGCCTTCGCGCTCGGCCTGCACCAGATGGGCCTCCAGCGCGGCGACAAGGTTGCCATCATCGGGACCAATCGGCCGCATCTTTACTGGGCATTCGATGCCGTCGAAGCGGTTGGTGGCGTACCGGTACCGCTATACGCCGACGGCGTTGCAGCCGAGATGCAGTACGTGCTCCAGCACGCGGAGGCGCGGTTCGCGATCTGCGAAGACCAGGAGCAGGTCGACAAGGTTCTCGGCATCAAAGATGAGCTCCCGGCGATGGAGCAGATCGTTTTTGAAGACCCGCGCGGCATGCGCCACTACACCCAGGATTTCGTGCATGACCTGAAGGATATCCAGAAGGCCGGGCGCGAGCAGGAGAAGACCAGTCCCGATCTGTTCCTGGATGAAATTGCGAAAGCCTCCGGTGAAGACCTGGTCGGCATCTTCTATACATCCGGCACGACCGGAAATCCGAAAGGCGTCATGCTCTCCCACAGCAACGTCCTGAGCGCAGCGCGGGGCCTCGTCGACCTCGACGGAATGACGCCCGACGAGGATACGCTCGCCTACCTTCCCCTCGCATGGATCGGCGACCACGTCTACTCGATGGGTGAAGGGCACGTGACCGGATTCACCGTGAACTGCCCCGAGAGCTCCGACACGGTCATGATCGATCTGAAAGACATTGGCCCGACCGCTTTCTTCTCACCGCCGGCCATCTTCGAGGGATTCCTGACCCAGATTCAGATCCGGATGGAAGATGCCTCGCCGTTCAAGCAGAAGCTCTATCACTACTTTATGGACGTAGCGAGGAACGTGGGCGTGGACATCCTCGAAGGACGTCCGGTGGGCGCGGGGGATAAACTCAAATACTGGCTCGGCGAGCTCATGATCTACGGCCCGTTGAAGAACAACCTGGGCTTGAGTCGCGTGCGCGTCGCCTACACCGGTGGCGCACCGCTCGGCGAGGAACTGTTCAACTTCTACCGCTCGATCGGCATCAACCTGAAACAGCTGTATGGGCAGACCGAGTCGGCCGCGTACGCGACGCTGCAGCGCAACGATGATGTGCGCCTGGACACCGTCGGTCCGCCGTGCCCGGACGTCGATATCCGCATCCAGGAAGGCGAAATCCAGCTGAAGAGCCCCGGATCCTTCATCGGCTACTTCAAGAATGAAGAAGCCACCCAGGAAACCCTGACGGATGACGGTTGGTTCAAAACGGGCGACGCCGGCATCCTCGACGACAGCGGCCACCTCAAAGTCATCGATCGCGCCAAAGATGTCGGCACGATGAACGACGAGACGCTGTTCGCGCCGCAATACATCGAAAACAAGCTCAAGTTCTTCCCGTTCATTCGCGAAGCCGTGGCGCACGGCGACAAGCGCGATACCGTGACGATGTTCGTCATCATCGATCTCGACGCGGTTGGCAACTGGGCAGAGAAAGCCGGCTTGTCGTACTCGAACTTCCTCGATCTCGCGAGCATGGATGAGGTCTACAAGCTCATCGGCGAGTGCATCGAAGAGGTCAACCAGAGCCTGGCCCGCGACTCGGCGTTAGCCGGCGCGCAAATCAAGCGTTTCCTGCTGCTGCACAAAGAGCTGGATGCCGACGATGGCGAGCTGACCCGTACTCGCAAGGTGCGCCGGCGCACGATCGCCGAACGGTACGAGACGCTGATCAACGCACTCTACTCCGATGCCGAGCAGGTCGACGTCGAGAGCGAAGTGACGTTCGAAGATGGCCGCAAGGGAACGATGCGCGCAACGCTGAAGATCAAGGAGGCCAAGACCTTCTCACCAGACGAGCTGCGCAAAGCCGGCTGACGAAACAACATTGCGAGATTCCAGACAGGGGTCTCATGGGAGGACGGAGCGCCAACATGGCGGACAACGCTAACCAGACCGACGAGATGATTCTCGAGTGTCGCAACATCTCGCTCGCCTTCGGCGCGGTGAAAGCGATAACAGACGTCTCGTTCAACATCAAGAAAGGCGAGATTCGCGCCATCATCGGCCCGAACGGCGCCGGCAAGACGTCCATGCTGAACTGCATCAATGGTTTTTACCATCCGCAGATTGGCGAGATCGTCTACAAAGGCAACGTGCGCAAGCAGATGCGCCCGTACGAAGCCGCCGCCACCGGCATCGCGCGAACGTTCCAGAACGTCGCCCTGTTCAAGGGCATGAGCACGCTCGACAACATCATGACCGGGCGCAATCTCAAATCGAATCACAGCTCGGTAATGTCGTTCATCTACTCCGTCTTCTGGCTCAACTGGGCACAGAAGGAGGAAGACGTGCAGCGCGAGAAAGTGGAGGAAATCATCAGCTTTCTCGAGATCGAAGCGATCCGCAAAGCCCCGGTCGGCCGCCTCCCTTACGGGCTGCAAAAACGCGTCGAACTGGGCCGTGCCCTCGCCGCCGAACCCGAACTGCTGCTGCTCGACGAACCGATGGCAGGCATGAACCTCGAAGAGAAAGAAGACATGTGCCGATTCGTCCTCGACGTCAACGACGAGTTCGGAACGACCATCGCGCTCATCGAACACGACATGGGCGTGGTGATGGACATCTCCGATCGCGTCGTGGTGCTCGATCACGGCGAGAAGATCGCTGACGGCACGCCGGACGAAGTGAAGTCGAACCAGAATGTGATCGACGCGTATCTCGGCGTGTCGCACTGAAGAGGCTGGAAACCAATGACACTGCATGACGTATTCGTCCAGCCCTTCCTGGACATGATGGACCCGCCCGAGTTCTTCTTCGAGGTGGTCATCGGCGGCCTGATGTCCGGCGTGATGTACTCGCTCGTCGCCCTCGGCTTCGTGCTGATCTTCAAAGCCTCGGCGGTCTTCAACTTTGCGCAGGGCGTGTTCGCGCTGTTCGCGGCGCTGACGCTGGTTGGCATCATGAACGGCGAAGTACCGGTGTTCCTGACCAAGACGGGCATTTCGGTACCGCCATGGCTCGCGATCATCCTGACTCTCGGGGTCATGGTGATACTCGCGATCCTGGTCGAACGACTGGTGCTTAGACCACTCGTCAATCAGGACCCGATCATCACGTTCATGGCGACGATCGGTCTCGCGTTCGCGCTGGAAGGTATCGGCGACATCATGTGGGGCTCGTCGGTCAAAGCGCTCGATGTCGGCATCCCCGAGGGCAGTTTCGACTGGCTCGGGATGCAGATACAGATATTTGACCTGTGGGCCGCCGGCATCGCCGGGGTACTGGTCATCGTGCTGGCCGTGTTCTTCCAGAAGACCGCCATCGGCCGTGCCCTGCGGGCGGTCGCCGATGACCACCAGGCCGCGCTGTCGGTCGGTATCCCGCTGAAGAGCATCTGGATCATCGTCTGGTCGGTGGCCGGTCTCGTGGCGCTGGTCGCCGGCATCATGTGGGGCTCGAAGTCGGGCGTGCAGTTCTCTCTGTCGCTGATCGCGCTGAAAGCCCTGCCGGTGCTGATTCTGGGTGGCTTTACGTCGGTGCCGGGCGCCATCGTTGGCGGCCTCATCATCGGGGTCGGCGAAAAGGTGGCCGAAGTCTACTGGGGACCGCTCGTAAACGGTGCCATCGAAAACTGGTTTGCTTACGTCGTCGCGCTGATTTTCCTGCTGTTCCGGCCGCAGGGATTGTTTGGCGAGAAAATCATCGAGAGGGTATGAAGCAATGATTTATCGCGAAGCCGGACAATTCAAAACCAGCTATCCCGCTGACTCCGCGATCTTCACGATCAAGCAGGATCAGTGGTTCATGATCGGGCTCTTC
>JBCCEJ010000033.1:0-59691 GCA_039030335.1 Pseudomonadota bacterium
GTGGGGGGGGGGGGTGGACGGCGGTCAACGTTGGGGTTCCCAGAACATGTAGGCGCGCGCGTACCCCCCACGGGTACCAGCGCGACCCCGATGCACCCGAGGGACAGCGCCGGCGCGAACACCAAGGCGTAGATGCCGAGCGCCCAGAGGGTCAAAAGGCTGAATACCGACCAGACGAGCGCGACCGGCATCAGCAGCCACCGACCCGTGCCGCCGAGCAGCAGCAGCAAAGCACTGGTCGCCAGTACCGTCGGGTCAGGCGCGACCGCGAACAGTTCGATGCTGGTAAAGCTCCGCTCCGAGAACAGAAACAGCAACGGATTCAGGTAAAGGCTGAACAGCAGCGTCCCGATACCGAGTGTCGTGCGGAAGCCTTCTTCGAACTGCCACTCGAGCATGTTCTGTTCGAACGCGAGCAGCACGAACACAGCTGCCTGCCAGCCGAAGCCCCAGGCGAGGTACTCGGCGTACGGGAATATCGGCCCGTACTGATGGGAGACGAACGCGTAGCCTACGAAACCCCAGATGATGCCGAGAGCGACCAGCATGAGCGAAAAGCGATGGTAGAACATCGCGACGCCCAGACCCGCTGCCCCGACCAGGAAAGCCGGCCACCAGGTAGCGTTGTGTAGCTCGAACATGCGGAAGTAGGTGGTTGCCGAGAACATCAGCAGATCTTCCAGCGCATAGCTGGACCAGTCGTTCATAGGTACGCTCCGGACAATCTTCTGGCTTACCTGGCTTCAGCTGCCGCGGTACGGAGCATCCCGGCATGCGACCGCACGCCGATACGGAGACCTCCACGCGGCACTAGCGGACAGATGCGCCAGTTCAGAGCGCCCCGACGTAGCTCACCATCCGCCGGCGCGTGGCGGCATCCGGCAGCTCGCCTTGGGCAGCGCCCATGTTTTCGCGCATATGCGCGACCTGACTGGTCGCCGGGATCGCGCAGGTCACCGCCGGATGCGACACGATGAATTTCAGCAGGAACTGCGCCCAGTTGTCACAATTCAACTCGCTCGCCCATGCCGGTAGAGGTTTGCCTTCCAGCTTTGCGATCAGAGCGCCGCGCTGGAATGGGCGGTTACAGATAACGGCGATCCCGCGCTCGGCGGCGATCGGCAGAAGTCGCTGTTCAACCTCGCGGTCGACGATGTTATAGGTGAGCTGTACAAAGTCGAGCGGTTGCGTTTCCATCACGCGGGCGAGGTCGCGGTGGCGTCGGCCGTGCGACGTCGTGATGCCGACATAGGAGAGTTCGTCGCGCGCTTTCATGTCGAGTAGCGCCGGCAGATGAACCTCCCAGTCGAGTAGGTTGTGCACCTGGAACAGGTCGAAACGGTCGAGCTTCCACAGACGGTGCGAAGCGCGGACTTGCGCGAGGCCTGCGGCGTGACCGTTGGTCCACACTTTGGTCGCTGAAAACAGCCTTGGAGTCTCGCCGATACGCGCGCGGCACTGCCCGAGCACCCGTTCAGCCGATCCGTACATCGGCGACGAATCGACCATGCCACCGCCCATCTCCAGGAACGTGCGCAGCACTTCGGTGCGCGCTGCGATGGTCTGCGGGTCGTTGCCGACGTTGAACGTGATCCACGTGCCCATGCCGACTACCGGTAGGGGCTGGCCGGTCGACGGGATGGTCTTCTCGAGCAGAGCGTCGGGTGCGGACGGCTGCACGATACGGGGTATCAGCGTCGCTGGTAACGTCAGCAACGGTGCGGAACGGAGCAGCAGGCGGCGCTTGCGGTCGGGCATGTGCCAGGCTCTCGGTTGCGAAATGTCCCGATAGGCTAATCGCTCGGAGCGTCGGGCGCGAGGTCCGGTTGTGCGCGACAGCGCGCCGTATGCCGTTACCGGGTTACCGATCAGATGGCCTGTTCCATCGCTTCCCCGACCATGACCAGTTCGCCGTCCTGATTTCTCGCTTCCACCTCGAAGCGCATACGTTTGCGAGCGTCGATTTTCTCGACCAGACGGATGGTCGTCGTGATGGTGTCGCCCGCTACGACCGGCCGCAGGTATTTCGATGACGTGGAGAGCAGCGCGGTGCGGATCTGGTAGCGTTCGCAAAATTGCACAATCGGATTCGACATCAGTGCGGTCGTCATGACGCCGTGGGCGATGCGGTCTGGAAACTGGGTATTCGCGCGGGCCCAATCGCCATCCATGTGAATCGGATTGAAACTCTGAATCGCGTGCGCGAAGGCATCGATCGCGGCCCCGTCGACGGTTAATGAATTCGTCTCTTCGATGCCGAGCGGGACGTCGTCGTAAGTGCCGTTCCATTGTGCAGAAGTCATTTGGGCCTCTTTCATTCGCGTATGCCACGGCTGCGTTACTGGAAGTGGGGCATGACCTCGTCGGTGAACAGCATGAACGACTTGTGGCTGAGCGGCGTGCACAGCAGGTAGTTGAGCTTCATCGTCTCGCGGTATTGCTCGAGGTCGTCGCGCACTTTCTCGGGCGTGCCCCAGATGATCACGTCGTCGATGTAGCGCTCGACCCGCTCCGCAGGGTCGGTGTCGGCCGCCGCCACCGTGTTCATGTTGATGGTCTTGTGGTGTGAGGCGGACAGAACTTGTCCGGGCTTGCGCAGATAACTGCCGAACATGAACTCGGCCCCGCGCCGTGCCGTCTCGTAGGCCTCTGCTTCGGTGCGACCCAGCGCGATGCTACGTGCTACCGGTATGTCCCGGTTGTTGGAGCCAAAGCCCGCCGCCTGAAGTTCATCGTCGTATAGCGCGCGCTTTCGTCCGATCTCGTCGTGACTGGCGTGCGGGTCCATCAGAATTGAGAAGCCGCGCGACGCCGCCCACATCACGGCGTCTGGCGATGTGGTGGCGAGCCAGACCGGCGGGTGGGGGGCTTGCACTGGTTTCGGCAACACCTCGACATCCTCAAAGCTGCAGTAGTCGCCGCTATAGGTCAGGCGCTCCTCTGTCCACGCCTTTAACACGACGTCCAGGTGTTCGCGGAACTTCGGGTAGCTGTCTTCCCGCTCGATGCCGAATACGCGGTATTCGTTGGCGTCGAACCCGCGCCCGGCTCCCCAGTTCACCCGTCCGTCTGACAGCACGTCGAGGAGGGCCACTTCTTCGGCCAGGCGCAACGGATGGTAGAACGGCGTCAGTGAGACTCCCATGCCAATGCGCAGTCGTTTCGTCTTGGCGGCGATATGCGTGCCCATCATATGAATCGACGGGCACACGCTGTAGGTGCTGAAGTGGTGTTCGGCCAGCCATACGGCGTCATAGCCCGAATGTTCCATGATGTCGATCCGTGTCCACGCACGCTCATAGACCTCGGCTAATGGAATGCGCCGGCCGGGCCAGCTATAAAACTGCAGTACTCCGAATTTCATGCTCTGGATCAGTTTGTCCCACATCTCGCAACGGCCCGCGCGACGATAGCAAACGCGGTGCCCCGTCTGCCACAGCTTCACGGTGCGCAGCCGGATTACATCGGACGGTTTTACCGCCTACCTTTCCGCCAATGCAGTAGCCGGCGGTATCTGATTTGATATCGACCTCAGCGACGCAAGCCACCAGGAGGGCAAGATGAAGGCGTTCAATGTGATCTGGGAGCGGGCGGCGGGGCGCAAAGGCGGTGACGCCGCGCTGCGAGCGCAGCTGCCCGGAGTGATGTCAGCTGCAGAGCTGGCAGCCCGCGCCGACGCGGTCTACCTCGCGGAGATGACGCGCTGCATTTTTCAGTCCGGATTCGCCTGGAAGGTGATCAATGCGAAGTGGCCTGGTTTCGAAGAAGCTTTTCTCGCGTTCGACCCCGTGAAGCTGAACGCTTTGTCTGAAGACGCGTGGGTAGCCTTCAAATCCGACTCGCGGATCGTCCGCAACGGGCCGAAGATAAAGACGGTTCGCGAGAACGCCTCGATGGTGCAGGCTGTGTCCATCGAGCATGATGGTTTTGGTCGGTTTCTGTCTGACTGGCCATCGGGTGAACTGGTCGGACTGCTGGCTGAACTGAAGCGCCGCGGCTCGCGGCTGGGCGGCGTCACGGGGCAGCGTTTTTTGCAGAGCGTCGGGCGGGACTGCTTCGCACTCAGCAAAGACGTGGTCGCGTGCCTACACGATGCTGGAGTCACCTGTGCAGATCAGCCATCCAGCAAGCGCGACCTCGCGGCGATTCAGGACGCTTTCAATACCTGGCACGACGAGACGAAACTGCCCTACCGGCACCTGAGCGCCGTCATGGCACGCTCGATAGGCGAGAACTACCCTGTTTGATAAGAGGTCGTGTTTCACGCGCGGCGGTAGATGGTCTGACCGAACCGCTAACCGGGCCTGTTCCAGCCCCCGCCAAGTGCTAGTCTGTAGGAGTCGCCACGACGCCTAGTGCTGGCCCAGTGTTCCGGGTCCATCCGCGGGAAGGACCGCGGGCGGGCACGCCGGTGCGCCGGGCGTGAGCAGTTATCTGGCCGGGGATTCAGTGGTCTTGGCAAATGCTGCCAGTCATGCGCTTGCGCACCGCCGCGGCGCTCACTTGGTCAGGCACTTCCCGGTCTTTGTCCCGCCTCGAATATGAAGGAACGTGCAGTGTCTGAGAACAACTCCCAACAGCCATCCGATCCCTATGAGCCGCCCGGAGCCAACGTTGTCGGCGCTGAGACACTACAAGGCAAATCCCGGCACGGATGTCTGACCGCATGGCTCATCCTGATGCTGGTTAGCAACGCAGCCATCGCCGTGATGTACCTCGGTGGTTCGGGCGCGATGGCCGACGTGGACGGCGGGTTGCCGGGCTGGTACCTGCCACTGATGGGCATTGCGGGGATCTGGAACATCGTCTGCGTGGTCGCTCTCTTCAAGTGGAAGAAGTGGGGCTTCTGGGGGTTCTGTGCATCGAGTGCGCTGGCCCTGGTCTGCAATATGGTCGTCGGGTTGGGCGTCGTCGCATCGGTATCCGGTCTCATCGGGATCGCGCTGCTCTATGGCGTACTGCATATAGGCAAGGAACGGGCCGGATGGCGGCAACTCGATTAGACCCGGCGCGGCGCTAAGCGCGGGTCGATACGCCCGAGCGAAGCCCTGCGTAAACGCGGAGGCTCGCGCACCGGTCTCCGGGCCGTGTCGGGGGCGTTACCCGACTTTGTTTTGCGCCGGTGGTCGCGTGGCTCGGAATCTTCGTCACGCGTCCGCGTTCAGCGGGCGCCGCCGGTCTCGGTCCGAACCAGCCGAATTGGACGAACATTCGGCACGAGGCCACAGTATGATGACCCACGGCGCTCAAGGGTCGCGGCTTGGTCCCATCGCGATGAGAGCACCCTGTAGTTTTGTTGATTCGAGCGCGTTGCGGACTCACAGGTCGTGAAATTCTGCGCTCGCTCCGAAACAGCCACACGTTGCCCGTGCGACCGTGAAGCAGCTATGGCATTCCGGCTGGGGGCGGTGCGGTGGCGAGGCTCTGTTGCAACTGGGTTCATATTGGAGAGAAGCACACGTGAAGATACTGACTCTGTCCCGACGCGGCCTGCTGGCCGCACCCTTTGCTCTGGCGCTTGGCGCCTTCGCAATGACGCCGACCTACGCGGCGGATATCGACGCGGTTCACTTCCTGATCCCCGGCGGAGCAGGTGGCGGTTGGGATGGCACCGCACGCGGTACCGGCGAAGCTCTGACGAAATCCGGGATTGTCGGTAAGGCCACTTACGAGAACATGTCTGGCGGAGGTGGTGGTAAAGCGATCGGCTACATCATCGAGAACGCCAAGTCGAACCACGGAACGTTGATGGTGAACTCCACGCCGATCGTCATTCGGTCGCTCACCAAACGCTTCCCTCAGAATTTCCGCGATCTGACGATGATCGCGGGCACGATCGGCGACTACGCGGCGTTCGTCGTGGCTAAAGACAGCCCGCTCAAGACCTTCAAAGATCTCGTTAACGCCTACGATGCCAACCCGCGAAAAGTAGCCATTGGGGGAGGGTCGGTGCCAGGTGGCATGGACCATCTCGTGGCGGCCCTGGCGATGGAAGCGGCCGGTAAGGACCCGACCAAGGTCAAGTACATTCCGTACGATGCCGGCGGCAAGGCGATGGCAGCGCTGCTGTCCGGCGAGATCGCGGCACTGTCGACCGGTTTTTCCGAAGCGGTGGGAATGGCACGAGCCGGAGAGGCGCGGATCATTGCGGTGACATCAGCAGATCGCGTGCCTGCATTCGATGCGGCGCCGACTCTCAAGGAGCAGGGCTACGATGCCGAGTTCGTGAACTGGCGCGGATTCTTCGCGGCGCCTGACCTGCCGGCAGACCAGCGTGCCAAGTACATTGCTGCGCTTGAGAAAATGTACAAGACGCCTGAGTGGGAAGCCGTACGCGCCCGCAACGGTTGGGTCAACATCTACAACCCGGGTGAGAAGTTCACAGCATTCCTCGAGCAGCAGGAAGGTGTGATCTCGGCGCTTATGAAGAAGCTCGGTTTCCTGTAAGTCGCACCGCATCCTGGCGGCTCAACGGCCGCCGGGATTTTCACACCAAATCCTCAAATAGACGACCGACGTATGGCACTGGACCGCGCGATCGCACTGTTCTTCCTGATCCTCTCCGTGGTCTATGCGTACGCCGCGTACCACTACCCGCTGCTGCCGTTCGAGCGCAACATGCCATTCCTGCCGAACACGTTACCGATCGCGCTGGGCGGGCTGGGAGCACTGGTGTCACTCATTATCATGGTTGCACCGCGACCGGCCGACTCGGATGCACCGCCGATCGATATGGCGACGGTCCGGCAGTTTCATCTGGGGCAGACCTTGGCACTGGTCGCGATCATGGTCGCTTATGCGCTTGCGCTGCGCCCGGTCGGCTTTTTGTTCGCGACGTTCATCTTCATCTCCGGCAGCGCGATGATCCTGGGTGAGCGCAATTTCAAACTGTTGCTTCCAATAGCAGCATTTGCATCGGGCTCGGTCTGGTATCTCGTGCAGGAGACACTCGGCATTTTTCTGCGTCCGTGGCCGGCGGTATTAGATTGATGAAACGGCCATGATCGACGGCATTCTGCTCGGCCTGTCGACAGCACTGTCGATCAAGAACCTGTTAATGGTCATGGCGGGATGTCTGATCGGGACGTTTATCGGCATGCTGCCGGGACTCGGGCCGATGTCGATCATCGCCATCATGATCCCGGTTGCGATCAATCTGGGCGACCCGGCGGCTGCGATCATCATGCTCGCGGGGGTTTACTACGGCGCCATCTTTGGTGGTTCTACTTCTTCCATACTGATCAACGCTCCCGGTGTGGCGGGTACGGTCGCCACGTCTTTTGATGGCTACCCACTGGCACGTAGAGGCCAGGCTGGCAAAGCACTTGCTGTCGCGGCGGTATGTTCCTTTGCGGGAGGTACCGTGGGCGCCCTGCTGCTATTCGGATTCGCGCCGGCTCTCGCTACCGTTGCCTTGCTGTTTCACTCGGCCGAGTACTTTGCGCTGATGGTTGTCGGTCTTTCCGCTATCGCGGCGTTCGCCGGATCAGGAAAGGTCGCCAAGGCGCTGCTGATGACGATCGTTGGACTCATGATGGCAACGGTCGGAGAGTCCGCACTCTTCAACGCACCCCGGTTCACGATGGGTATTCAGGACCTGCAATCCGGCTTCAGCTTCATCACGCTCGCGATGGCGATATTCGCACTTCCGGAAGCCTTCCACATGGTGCTGGATCCGTCGCGGAGTAAGCGCGGCCAGGAGGGCTCGGGGGGTGAGATCAAGGACCTGATGGTGACGCGACGCGAGGCGCGGCAAATCGCACCAGTCGTGGGACGTCAGTCGTTGCAGGGTTTCTTGATCGGCGTCATGCCCGGTGCCGGCGC
This sequence comes from Pseudomonadota bacterium, assembly GCA_039030335.1. Classification (GTDB taxonomy): domain Bacteria; phylum Pseudomonadota; class Gammaproteobacteria; order HK1; family HK1; genus JBCCEJ01. The sequence continues at coordinate 7,825 of JBCCEJ010000033.1, forward strand.
CACGATCGCCTCTTTTCTCGGCTACGCCGTGGAGCGCAACATTGCCAAGGGAGAAGAGCAGGCGGAGTTCGGCAAGGGCTCCCTGAAGGGGTTGGCAGCGCCCGAAACCGCCAACAATGCTGCCTGCACGGGCTCGTTTGTCCCTCTGTTGACACTCGGCATTCCCGGGTCTGGAACCACGGCGATCCTGCTCGGCGCGCTGATCGCGTTGAACGTCGCCCCGGGGCCGCGATTGATGGTAGACCGACCTGAGATCTTCTGGTCCGTCATCGTGTCCATGTACATAGGCAATGTGATTCTGCTGGTGCTGAACCTGCCACTGATTCCGTACATCGCCAAAGTGCTCGCCGTGCCGCGCAACTACCTCATTCCGTTCATCCTGTTCTTTACGCTGATGGGTTCATACATCGGTCAGAACAATGCGACCGAACTGCTGCTGCTGGTTGGACTTGGTGTCTTTGCGACGATCATGCGATTCGCCGACTATCCGCTCGCGCCGCTACTGATCGGATTCATCCTCGGCGGCATGATGGAGAACAACTTCGCGCGTGCGGTCAACATCACCGATGGCGTTTCATTCATGTGGGAACGGCCGGGCACACTGGCACTGCTCATCATCGGTATCGCATTGGTGATCTTGCCGGTTTGGCGGCAACGCCGCGCGGCTCGTGCGACCGATAGGAACGCCGGATAGCGAGCCTTTCACGAATTCTCAACGCCCGGGCGCACATACTCCCGCTATCGTTCATGGCGTCGAGGTACCCAAGTGCTGGCGAGCAACGTTCCCGGGCGTAACCAACCTGGGCTCGAGCCGACGCGTGAAGCCGGGCTCAAGCGCCTTGCCGAGTTTCTGCCGCGCGCTGGTCACGCATACCGCAATCAGCGCAATTTCGACCTGGGGCCGGGCAGGCACGAACATGTCTCAGGTCTTTCTCCCTACCTGCGTCACCGCCTGATCGGTGAGTGGGAGGTGGTCGCCGCGGTGCTGTCGGAGCACGGCTATCGGGCGGCCGAGAAGTTCATTCAGGAAGTGTTCTGGCGCGTTTACTGGAAAGGCTGGCTGGAACAAAGGCCGCGGGTCTGGCACGACTACCTGGAAGGGCTGAACGCGGCGCGTCGAGACCTGGACGCGAGTTCTGGCCAGGCCGCTCCGTATCGCGAGGCAGTCTCTGGTCGCACCGGGATCGCTCCATTCGATGCGTGGGCGCGCGAACTCGTTGACACGGGTTACCTGCATAACCACGCACGCATGTGGTTCGCGAGCATATGGACCTTCACGCTGCGATTGCCGTGGGAACTTGGTGCCGCGTTTTTCATGTACCACCTGCTCGATGGCGATGCCGCATCGAATACGCTTTCGTGGCGGTGGGTCGCCGGTCTGCAGACGCCTGGAAAGTACTACCTGGCCACGCCCGACAACATCGAGCGGTTCGCTGGCGGTCGCTTCTTCAATACCGTTCGACCGGCTGGTCTGGGCCGGCTCGTCACGAGCGCGACGGTACCTGCCGCGTCGGATTTGTGCCCACCTGAAGCCCTGAACCTCTCATCGCTACCTGAGCCAGGTGAAAGAGCGGCGCTGCTGCTGCACGTCGACGATCTCCAGCTACCCGACCCCGAAATGTTCGAGCGGGTCGCCGTGCTCGCGATGCCCGGACCTGGGACTGTGGGGCATTCCAACGAGGTAGAGGCATTTCGTCAGGGCGCGGTCGCCAGCACCGTGAGACGGGCGTCGGCGTCGGGATGCTCCGGAGTCAGGGGCCTCGCACCGGCTGAAATACCGAGTTGGATTTCAGAGTCTGGAATCGAGCGCGTGTACATGCCCTATGTTCCGCAAGGCCCTTTGCGCGACCAGATCCATGCGATCGAGGCCAGATTGTCGTCGGCCGGCTGTGAGTTGCACATGTTTGCGCGCGAAATAGATATTCAAACGTGGCCGTATTCGCATCGCGGCTTCTTCAGCTTAAAAAAGCACATTCCGCGAATAATCGAAGCGCTCGGTGCCACGACTGCCCGATAGCAAGGGGCGGCCTTCACGCGAGAGCCTGAGGTGTCAATAGCCGCGAATTGACGCGCGCCCGTGACTGGGCCGTATGTGCTCGGCTTTTGGGGCCGAACTGCAATATCGACATATCGCGTTGCGAGGTCGATCGCAGCGTCTGTGACCGAGTGCGGTTCGGTCGTAGCCCGGTGCGCGCAAAGTCTCTGTCGCCAGGGTAGCCTACGATGCTGGCATTTCGATGGACACCATTATCTCGTGCCGTTTCATAAACGGTATCGAAAACGGTGGTTGATACCCGGCGTACACAGGATCGCCACTGGTCGTGATGCCGTCGCGGCGGAGTCCTTCGAGTAGATCGGCAAGCTGCGTGCGGCGCACCTGTTGGCTCGCGAACCAGCCGAATTGCCGCACCGCGACGGTGCGTGCCGGTAACGTGCGAATGACCACGCGGTCGCTCAGGGGCTCCGGCAGTGTCTCGGCGGTGTACTGCGCCGGCATGATGAACTGCATCATCGCTTCAGGAGTGCCCGCCGTCGCGCTCATGAACACCGGCGCCGTCATGGCGATGCTTTCAGCCTGCTCGTTGCCTCCGAAGATGAAGTTCGCCAACACCCGAAACAGCGGTTCGGCGTCGTCATCCGTGTCGGCTTCGGTTTCTGCCACCAGCAGTGCCGGATAGCGCCGGATTTCGTAGTCTACGGTCTTGGCCAATACCTCATACGCCGGTGAATCGACATTGCGCATGACGTACATACTTCCGGCCGTCCACAAACAGATCCCGGCGACTGCCGTTGCGAAGAGTATCTTGACGACACGTTTCACTACTTCACCTCAGCCGTTTGTGGTGAGCGGTCGCTCAGTGCTGACCTCACGGGTCGGACTTCCCCTCGGTCTGGTAGCGCTTCTGACTTCGCGAACGTGCGCGAGTTCACTTCATTCGGGTCGCGAAGTGCTGGCTTCGCCGGATGGTCGGCGCCCGGGCGCCTCGATCGGTTTCCGGGCGCGGCGTTCGAAGGGAGTTGTGAACGATGAGGGCGCTGAGATTGAAAAACCGGTCTGAATCCGGGCGGGTGCGTTTCCTCCGAGATGACCCGTTCCGTCGAGTCTGCTACGCGACAACTGCTTGGGCGTTCGGCCTCGTGTTCAACGATATTTCGGTAACTAACGAGATCGTTCTTGCAGTGCGGCCCGATGCGCGTTTAGCCGGATTCGACAACCGCCCCGCGGCGGGTGTGCGTCGATAGACTGCTTGCGCGCGCATGCACGCCGCGGTGGCTCTGTCGGACCCCACGCTCCATGCGTGCGGCGTCGCACGGCCCGGTATCGCGGTAGGGTCTGTCGTCGCCTCAATTGGAAGGGCTGCTCCGGTGCTACTGGCGGCAGAAGAGCGCAGGAGTCGGCGAAGTACTCAACGCCGTCACCGGCAGGTGCATCGAAGCCTTCGCGTCGGGGAAAGCAAGCCTTCCAACGTGACGCTAACCGCGCCGGACAACGCAGTCGTGCCAGCCTCGCTTTCTGCAACCGGGTGACCCGGCGTGCGGACCGCTGTGCAGTCGGCGTGAATGACGTCAAACTTCTATGCAACGATGCGAGCGGCGCACGGCTACGCGGTCCGTCGAACGTCAGAGCCGCTCGCCAGCATGCGCTCGTTTCCGATGTTGGAGGAATTGATGGCATACCTTGGGCTGCCCGAACTGGACAGCAGATCGCGCGATATCGAACTGGCCCCGGAGGTCGTGTCGAATGAGATCCGTGTCGTCCAGTCAGTGCAACTGCAACGCAGCATACCCACGCTCATCTGCGGCAACATTGCCGGCATCGGCACCATCTCGGTGCTTGCGTGGGAAGTTGTTTCCAGCACCTACACGTTCGTCGGGTTCATCGCTATTGCCGTTCTGTTGCTCCCCATTCTGGTGAGCTACCTGCGACTGCGCGGCAAACCAAGACCGGTCGTAGTCAGCAAGAAACGTATCCTGCGGGTCAATATACATTCGTTCGTGTTGGGTCTTGCGTGGGCTGTGAGCCTCGCTCTGCTTCTGCCGCATCTGAGCGGCGCTGTGGGTCCGGCCGTTGTCCTTATCGGGTTCTGCCTCGGGTTTGGTGCGATAGCGCTGACGCCTGGTCTGCCTACAGCGGCGTGCTGCTATTTCGTGCCCATATTCTCATCCTTGTTCGCCTGCACTTTGCTGGTCGACACGATCCCTAAAGACGTCTCGATACTCCTGCACATCGCGGGTACCACCGTCCTCATTCAGACCGCCAGGCAAAACTGGGAGGACGTTCAGCAGAGCGTGTATTTCTCGTTGCTGCGCATCGCGGCGGAGACTGCCCTGACGCGTCGTGAGACCGAGATGGCGATGCGCGAACGCGAACAGCACACTGAAGAGGCGAAGCGCCTGCGCCAGTTAATCGACGAACGCGAGCGCGCTGAACGTGAGGCCGTGACCAAGACCCGCATGCTGGAACAGACGCTGGATAACATGGGCCAGGGACTCACGATGTACGACGGTGAATGGCGGTTGATCACCCACAATGATCGTTACAGTGAGCATTTCGCGCTGCCTGAGAACGTCATGCGCGAAGCCCGCACGTTCGACGACGTGGTCGGTGCAACCATGCGGCAAGACTACGGCGAAGACTGGCGTGACCGGTTGGCCGTGGTTCGCGACCCGGCCCGAATGTCGGCCATATGGAGTCGCGAATTCGCGAGACCCGACGGTCGGCACCTCCATCTTCTGAGTAACCCTATTCCGGATGGCGGATTCGTTGTTACCAGCACGGATGTTACCGAGCGCCGGACCGCGGAAATACAGTTGGCCGCGAACGAAGCATTGCTAAGTACGTCGCTTGCGAATATGTCGGACGGCATTTGTGTCGTCGACGCCGAGATGCGCTACGTGATGTTCAACGACCGTTATCGTGAGTACACCGAACTGCCTGCGGAGCACCTGGTCGTCGGACGGCACGCCGACGGTGCTGTCTTGCAAGCCGCGCGCGGCGGTCCGCCCGGTCGCGGCGAGCCAACCGCCCGCGCGCACCAACGTGTGGATAAAACTCCTGGCAAAGAATATCTGGACGGCTCGGTGCGCACGGCCTCAGGCCGTGAACTGCTCGTCCGGCATGCGGCTTTGAGCGACGGCGGCGCGGTCATAACGCTGGTCGACATCACGGATATCAAAGCGGCCGAGGCGGCGCTGCGAAGCAGTGAAGAGCGGTACCGCGATCTGATCGACGGCGGCGTTACCGGCATCGTCATCGATCATGACGGGGCGCCGCTGTTCGCGAATCAGGCATATGCGGATTTGTTCGGGCTGGCCGACCCGGCGGCGGTGCTCGCATTGGAGAGTCTGGGGTCTCTGTACGAGCCCGACGATGCCGGGGTCGTGCGCCGGCACGGTGAAGCTCGCCAGGCCGGCCAGGAGGCTCCAGAGTGCTACGAGTTCCGGGGGCGCCGTGTCGACGGGGAGACTGTGTGGTTGGAAGGGCGGTTCAGGCTGGTGCAATGGCACGGTCAACCGGCCGTCCAGTCGTCATTGATCGACATCACCGAGCGTAAACGGGCCGAGCAGATGCTGCGACGCGGCAAAGAGGACGCCGAAGCCCTGGCGCAGGCAAAGAGCGATTTCGTCGCAGTGGTCAGCCATGAAGTTCGCACGCCGATGAACGGTGTGCTCGGAATGGCTCAGGTGCTGGCCGGAATGCCCCTCGATGCCGAACAGCGCCATTGCCTGAACGCTATTCATACCTCAGGGGAGAGTCTGCTCAGGATCATCGATGATCTTCTCGACATGTCGAAACTCGAAGCGGGTAAGCTCGCGCTCGAAACCGGACCGTTGCACCTGCCGTCGATCGTCCAGGACGTCGCCGGCCTGATGGTGGCGCGCGCCAACGCCAAGGGCCTCAAGTTTTCACACACCGTCGCCGACGATATCCCGCCGGTATTGATGGGGGATGAACTGCGGGTTCGTCAGGTAGTGTTCAATCTCGTCGGAAATGCCATCAAATTCACCGAGTATGGTGCGGTCTCCGTGTCGGTACGCGCGGGTCGTCTGGACGGGACGCGCCTCGGCGTTGTCGTTGCCGTCAGCGATTCCGGCCGGGGTATCGCGCCGGAATTGCAGGAGCGGATTTTCTCCGACTACTCGCAGGCGTCACCTGACGTGGCACGCAAGTACGGCGGGACCGGCCTCGGACTCGCCATCTGCCGGCGACTGGCCGACATGATGGGCGGAGGTATCTCGGTATCGAGTGAACCTGGCGTGGGCAGCACGTTCCAGTTCACCGCTTCGCTGGAGGTTGGCGACGAGGCGGCTCTGGAGACGGCTGGTGATGGCGACGATCCGGCCATTGATGATCCCGCGTTGCGCCGGGCGCCCCGTGACGGACTGCGGTTGCTGCAGGCCGAGGACAATCCGATCAACCGGGAGTTCATCGACAAAATCCTCACGCAGGCGGGGTACGCGGTCGTCAACGTCGACAACGGGCAAGCCGCGGTCGACGCGTTGGCACGTTTCAGATTTGATGCCGTGTTGATGGATCGTCACATGCCTATCATGAACGGCCTCGATGCGACACGGGCGATCCGCGCTCAACGAGATGTGGTGGGTGTAATACCGGTTATCGGTTTGACCGCTGGCGCAACCGCTGAAGAGATCGACGCCTGCAAAGATGCTGGAATGGACCTTGTGATGACCAAGCCGCTGCGCGCCGCCACGCTGCTGCGCGAGTTGAACATCCGGTTGTCGGATTCACAGGCATCGCCGGTTGCTCAAGGCGCGCGGCGCGTCCTGGTAGTCGATGATGAAGCGATCAATCGGGCGGTCGCCGAACGCCAGCTTACACAGCTCGGCTTCGAGGTCTTGCTGGCCGACAGCGGGCCAAGTGCGCTGGCTGCGTTGGACGCACAGTCCGTAGTCGCGATCTTGTTGGATATCTCAATGCCGGGCATGGATGGGCTGCAGTTCGCGGAGCGCTATTACGCGAAACATCCAGCGAACGCGGCCGGCACCGCGCCGCTCATCGCATTGACCGGCCATGTCGGGGCTGACGACCGTCGCAGGTTCATGGATGCAGGCCTGAGTGCCGTGCTCGGCAAGCCCGTCGACACTCTGGAACTCGGGGAAGCCCTGCGCAGGTTGGGAATCGAACCGGGGGCGGTCGGAGACGCCCCGACAACCAGGGGATCGGTGGAAAGGGACGCCGGGCGCCCGTGAGGCTACGGCCTCAGGGGCGGTTCGGATTCACGATCGTCTGGTCTTCCACCAGCTGTTCCAGAAGCACTTCAGCTTCTTTCCTCGCTGTGTCGAGTTCATCGGTTTGCTTCAGAACGAGTTGCTCCAAAAACTCACGATGCTGCTTGAGACGGATGTGAACGCGTACGCGGGCTCTGACCAGAGTCGATCGGATCGGCTTGTAAACGTAGTCGACGGCACCGACGGTAAAGCCGCGCTCTTCGTTTATGTGATCGTCGATCATGGTGACGAAAATAACTGGAATCAGCTCTGTCGCCGGATCGGCTTTGAGACGCGAACACACTTCGAATCCATTCAGATCTGGCATCAAGACGTCGAGCAGAATCAAATCCGGCGCGGGTTCGCTACACGCGAGACTGAGCGCCTCATCGCCGTTGGTGCACACGACGAGGTCGTATTCTTCGTCTAGCGCAGCAGCGAGAATCCGCAGGTTTGACGGTTCGTCATCGACGATCAGGATACGTGGCCGGTTGTCGGACTGGTCCATCTGAAGGTTACTCCCGGGCGGTCAGGACATTGTGTTAGGTGGATTCGTCACGGCGCACCGTCAGCTCTAGCAGCTCGGCAGTCGCACGTCCGGCGCTGGCGAAGTCCAGCTGTTCAAGATGTCTGGCGACCACTGCCAGCTCCTGTCCATATGATGACAGCTCTCCGCTCATTATCAGTGCGGAAAGAGTCCGTTCTGCCGCCAGCTCGTGACGCTGAATCTGCGCATGCAATCGATTGAGCGTCGCGTTCGACGCAGAGGCGGGCGCGCCGGAGCTGCCTCCGTCCGGGCTGCTGCCCAGTGCCGCGAGCCTTGGTGCCAGGCTCCGCAGGCGCCGGCGTACATCGTGTAGCGCCTCAGATGCCTGGTCGGCATCGCCTGCCGCGAGCGCTTCGGTTGCGTCGCGCAGGCGCTGACCGATCGGTTCGAGCCCCAGGTTGGCCGCCACCCCGCGCAGCGCGTGGATCCGCTCGCGCGCCGCACTGTAGGTGCCCGTCGCGACGTCGGCGAGGATTGCATGCAGGTCGCGCTCGCGTTCCATCAACTCCGACACCAGCCTTTTGAATAGAGCGACATCGCCACCGAGCCTCGCAATGCCGGTACTGAAGTCGACCTCAGGCGTTTGCGGTGCAGGCATTCGGTCGCTTTCGTGTGGCGGTTTTGACATGACATTGCGGGTCGTCGAGCCCGGTGCGCAGGCACGCGTGCTGTGCAGTTGGAATTGTAGCGGCGCCGCGGACGTCTATGCAGTCGAGTTTTGCCGACAGCAAGGCGCTATCCGGTGGAAGCGGCAAGGGTCAGGCGCAGGCGACCGAGTACAGATCTTTCACGGCCGTCGGAATCGATATATCGCTCCACGATTCTCCATCGTCGGACGTGCCGAAGAGTTCACCGTTGTAACGCGCGCCGAAGAAGAACTCGCCGGGACACCGTGCTGAAGGTGCGATCGACATGATCGTGCCGTGTACCTGAACGTCATCGAAGCGGGCCCAGGAGGATCCGGCATCAGTGCTTCTGTACACCCCGCCGTCCTGGCTCGCGGCGGCTACCGACAGTGCGGCGTACATTGTTTGCGCGTCGTGCGGAGACGTTCGGACATCACGGGCATAAGTGGTGGGCGAATAGCGCCCGACCCGCATATCGTCCCAGGTCTGTCCACCGTCGCGCGTGGCGAACAGTCCCATTCGACAAGCCAGCACGACGGCGTCCGGGGCTGCCGCACATATTGCCATGGCGTGTCCGTCGAGCATGCCTTCCGCCTCGGTGTCGCGTTGCACGATGGCGCTGCGCAGGTGTGGCTGTGCGGAGAGGCGTACGAGGTCTGAACCGAGATCTTCCCAACGCTCGCCAGCGTCGACCGTACGCATAGCGCCCGCGATCTCGAGGGCTGCATAGAGTTCTTCCGGGTTACCGGGCACCTGGACCAGCCGCATGACCCGCGAGTTGAACGGACCGGTGCAGCGTTCGGGGACGTTCGGTGTTGGCAGCGCTTCCCAATGTTCGCCGCCGTCTTCGGATCGGTAGACGCCGATCGGTGAAGCGCCTGCGTACATGAGGTCGGCGTTTGTGGATGAGGACAGGAAGCTCCAGATTTGGACGTTTTCGTCCGGGAAGCTGGCGCGCCCGAAACGGCGCCCCCCATCGGTACTGCGCCAGACGCCGTCAGGCGTGCCGGCAAATACGCGGACCGGGTCTTCAGGATGTACGTACACGCAGAACGTCTCACGGTCGTCCAGCACGTGCTGCCACTGACCGGTCGCGCCATCCCGGCGAAAAATGCCGACGCTGCCAGGCGCGTCAGGACGCCCGATGTAACCGGCGATCGCGGCGAAGACGGTGCTCGAAACCATGCGGTGAATCCTCGGTTTGCTGTCGAGGGGGACGCTACACGGCGTGACCGGCAAGGGCAAACAGACGCGCTGCTCTACTGGTTTACCCAGGCGCTCGAGCGTGGTCTGGTTCGCCGTTTCCAACGATGTCGCTCCGAGCTGGAGGCTCGGCGTATCATGCGTAGTGACGAGGTGTCACAAGTCCTCTCGCGCGCTGGAGGCGGTTCGATGATCACCTCAGGAGCGACTTCGCCGGTGCTGTCGGGCGAGCGCATTCCCAGGGAGAGGCCGAACATGCGTACATTGAAACTTACCCATCCGCCCCTCGAAGGGCCGGATGTGACCACGCTGCAGACCGAGCTCGTTTCCCAGCACTGGTTGTCCGCAGAACTCGCCCACGGAACCTACGACGCAGCGACCGCAGATGCCGTGACCCGGTTTCAGCGTGCAGAGGGCCTGGAACCAGACGGCGTTGTAGGCCGCGAGACGCTTCGCGGGCTCGCGAATGCCAGCGTCCGGGCATCCGCGACAGATTCGGGCGCCGAGGAAACGATCTCGGCCCCGGCTGATGGCCCGCTGCTCGCGACTGAGGCGCCGCCCGACGACCCGTTTCGGGTCGACAAAGGCCAGATCACCTTCGACGCCGAGGGTATGGAATCGCGCGGCCCGTTCTTCAGCCGGGTTCCGCACGTACCCGGTGAGACGTCAGGCATCACGATTGGGCGTGGATACGATCTCAAGGAACGGACCTCGAACGGTGTGCGTGCACATATGGCCGGTGTTGGGATCCGCGAATCCTGGGTTGCCGCGTTCCAAGGTGGTGTCGGCAAGCACGGCGCGGCCGCCAGGCGCTACATCGAGACGCACCTCCAGTCGGTCGAGATCACGGCTGAGCAGCAAAAAGCTCTGTTTCTGGTCGTCTATGACGAGATGGAACGCGATGTGCGCCGGATCTGCGCAAAAGCGGATGTCGTGGCCCGGTATGGCTCTACGGACTTCGCGAGGCTGTCGAACGACTTGCTGACGGTGGTGGTCGATCTTCGCTATCGCGGCGACTATCACGGAACAACCCGCCGGCGCGTCCAGCCGGCCATCGTCTCGAACGATCTGGCTGCGCTCGAAGAGGTGATGCAGGATCGGGACTACTGGATGGGGCGCTTCAACGTGCCGCGCGACCGGTTTGAACGCCGCGCGGAGTTTCTCGCTGACGCGCTCGCCAGGCTGGCCTGAGAACTGCCCAACGCGGTCGTAACGGGAGCGAACATGAGTCTCAGTAAAGTCCTTGCACGTAATCCGCTCTGCGAGATGCTCGGTATCGAATACCCGATCTGTCAGGCGGGCATGTATTCGGTGGCGTACGGCCGGCTGGCCGGGGCGGTTTCCGCTGCGGGCGCCCTGGGTGTGATCGGCTCTGCGTTCATGGCCGGTGCTGACGAACTACGCCGGGAGATCCACGTCGCCCGATCGGTCACAGATCGGCCGATCGGTGTCGACATTCTGTTCGCGGAAGTAGGCGGTGACGATCCGACCGCAACCGGTTACACCCGGGAAGTGGAGGAGGCGATCGAAGTCACCTTCGAGGAGCGTATTCCGGTGATCATTTCCGGACTTGGCAACCCCGGAAGCATTGTGCCGAGGGCGCAAGGCGCAGGTGTCAAGGTGATGGCCCTGGTCGGAACGACACGCCAGGCCCTGCGCGTCGAGGCGTCGGGGGTCGATGTCGTTATCGCCTCCGGTATGGAAGGTGGCGGGCACGTCGGACGGGTCGGGACGCTGCCGCTCGTCAGTGAGGTGGTCGACAACGTATCGGTTCCGGTAGTGGCCGCGGGTGGTCTGGCGGACGGTCGGAGTCTGGTTGCCGCACTGGCGCTGGGCGCCTGCGGTGTCTGGATGGGCACCCGCTTCATTGCGACCGAGGAAGCGCGCGGGCACGTCAACTACAAGCTGAAGATCGTCGACACGGGAGTCGATGGCACGGTGGTGACTCGCGCACATTCAGGCAAGACTGCGCGCATCATCAAAAACGGATTCACGGCCGCATGGGAAGGCCGCGATGCCGAAATAAAGCCGTTCCCGTACCAGCTGCGCGAAGTGGGTCAGCCGGCCTCCGAACGCGGCCGTCAAGGCGGCGATGTCGAGATGGGGGTGCTCGCCGCCGGGCAGAGTTCCGGCCTCGTGGCTGAGGTATTGCCGGCGCGCGACGTCGTGCTCGGCATCATGGAACAAGCTCGCGGCATTCTGGATGACTGGAGCGCATAAGTTCCCGCCGATGTTCGGCGCGGTCGGTACGGTCGCGAGCATCAAGCCGGCCACCGTCGAAACCGCTCGACATCGTCTCCTATCTGGTGAAACGGCTGACGGTCGTCGATATGGATGGCGATTTGCGGCCGGTAGACGTCCGGGTCGTCCAGGGTGCCAACCTTGATGTTGATACCATCGGGACGGCGGGGCGAACGGGTACCCAGATGTGTTCCGCAGTCTGCGCAAAACAGCCGGGTCATCGGTTGTGGCACGTCCTGTCGTGCAAACGACTTTGGGGTGCCTCGGGTGAACTTCACGTCGCCCGCCGCGAAGCTCATCGTTACGTTGGGATGGCCGCCTGAGATGTACTGGCACTCGCGACAGTGGCACTGCAGCGCCTTTCGCGCTGCGCCTTCGATTCGATAGCGAATCCGTCCGCAATAGCATCCCCCCTCGATGATCACTGCCTCTGTCCTCTGGTCTCGAGCGCTGATCCCCTGATGGTACCCCGGGCTGACCTGTGGGTCGCCATCGCAGCGCTTGGCGGTGCCTGTACTCCGTTTGGGTGGTTCAAACACCTTGTGGTGTGTATGCCATTATCGCGCTGCAGGCGGGTTTACGTAATGCTGCGAGAGTTCCACTAACGGTTTTAAAACAATGGCTTAGATCAGTGTTCGGCCTGAACTGTCGGGCCGCTACCCAACCGGTGCGGTTGGCAGCAGACATCATCTGAGGCGGCTATAGTCCCAAAAAGCCCATATTCTCAGCATCGCCTATTCAGCCAGGGCGCGGTGCTGCCGCTGGTACGGACAAGTGATGAGGCGCGGCTGTCGCACCAGGCGTTGGCGTAGCAGCTGCCGGTACAAGAGCCAGAGTCATGCCCGAGACAATTGAAGTCGAAGTTGACGTCCAACGGCGCCTTATCGAAGTGACCGTCGGAGGTCCGCTATCGCTCGAATTTCTCTGGCAGGTTATGGCCGCGGTTGCGGAAACGCCGGACGCCGACCCGAGTTTTCGTCTGCTGTTCGACGGATCCGCGCTGACCCTCGGCGAGTCCGATGCGAGGCAGCTCAGTGTCTTCGAAGCCGGTGTTCCCACCCACCGAGACCGTCTGGCGATAGTCGCTGAAGGCGATCTGCACTATGGTTTCGCGCGGATGTACGAGGCCTGGAGTGAGCCGGAGGCAACGCGTTCCGTCCAGGTCTTCCGGACTCGTGCAGAGGCACGCGACTGGCTTCTCGAAGAAATGGATCTCGCCAACTAGTCGCAACGCCGGTATCAATGCGCGTAGTATTTTGGCAGTCTCCCCAGTACGGCCGAACGTTGGCCGTCATCATTGTTGGAACCTGATAATGCCAATTGTTCGCGCTGATGTACCTGAGTGGCTGAGTCATGAACAGTGCCTTGAGATCCGACGTGAGCTCCATGGTTGTATAGCTCGCACCTGGTTCAAAGAGCACATCTGGGTCGCCGTTCGCTCTTATGCCTCGGAGCCTGATGAGCGCACCGTGATAATGACGGCTGAATTCCGCGTGGGGCGCGGACACGAGAAGGAGCGGGCGGAAGCGCTGTTTCTCGAGGCGCACGAAGTCTTCGAGCGCATCGTTGGCACGCCCGAGGATGAACTCATCGTTCTTTGCCGCAAGTTTCAGCAGGAAGATTGCATTTCAGCTGGCGGCGAGCTGCCGCCGCTGGATGAGGCCACGCCAGACCCCAACACCTTGCGCACGCGCAGCAGTACCCGCGCGGCTTGAGGGACGGTATCGACTTACTGGCCCGTACCGCTCATCAGTCAACGAACCTGGGTTGTGCGGCACGCGCGTGCCCGCTGAAGTGGTCCCGGATGACGGGAGCCCTGGTTGAATGTCGAAGGTATCCCGGATGAACCCGAACGAGTTGGAACGCAGGCCAGGCTCGCCGATGGCTTTGCACCGGGCGCGCGAGCGCGTGCGCGTCACGTTTGCCGGCGAGACCATCGTGGACTCGACGCAGGCGATGGTGATGGACGAAGACGGTCACGACCTCGTCTACTACTTCCCCGAGCATGAGATCCGCATGGATCTGCTTGTGCGTACGCCGCACAGCAGTCGCTGACCGCACAAGGGGGAAGCCTCCTATTGGTCGCTCCGTGTGGGCGACACCAGCGCGGAAAACGTCGCGTGGTCCTATCTGAAGCCGGTTGATGGCGCGGAGCCGATCGCGGGGTTGCTCGCCTTCTACGCGCACCGCGTCGAGGTCGAAGTCGAATCGCGCTGAGGTCAAACGCCTCGATTGCGAGGTGTTTTCAGTCGCCTCGACGACGTTCGCCGGACTCACCTCCCAGCCCCGTTCGCACCCGTGGCTCGCAGGGTGTGCCCGCAGGCGGCGCTGCCATGCGATAACGAGGCTGCCGGCCCGGCGCACGCGAACAGTGACCGGGATGGGCCAGACCTTTCAGTCCGGGCTCTGCCCGACGCGCTGTCGGGCGCACTCAAGACTGTCCGGCAACTCCCCGTACACTTCGACTTCGCGCAGCACGAGTTGTCCAAAGCCGTGGCCTCGGACCTGAATCCCATCGGTTTCGCGTGCCGGGCAGAGGTCGACGGTGGCCCCGTCCGGAGGGCGGATGGTAGCCACGTCAACCCAATGACCGTCGGTTCCCGCGATGGCGACGGACACTGCGTGCACGGCGTCGCCGCCATGCACGCGCATGCCGCCTCGCACGATGATGCGGTGCACGCGCGCCGGCTTCGCCAGGGCTACTTGCCAGCTTGGCCCGGATTCTGGTTCGGTGCTCGCATAGCGGGCCCCGCCGTGGTCGCCGTCGACGGCCCGACGCGGATGATATCTGGCCGGGGCCGTCGTGTAGAGTTGCGAACTCGCGGTCGCCGGGCGCCCGTAGGCCAGGTTGGAAGCCGGGGTTCGGTCGGCCTGGTTCCACTGAAACTGCGTGCCCAGGTTCGCGCCGGCGTACAGACTCGAATGCCAGACCACGTAGAGTGTGGCCGCCGCGACTACCGATACGATTGCAGGCCATCTCCGGGCGCTTCCGACACTCAGCCACACACCGAGCCCGACCATCGCCGTGACCGTGATCAGCATGCCGTTTCGGGCGGCCGGGCTTTCGTAGCGCAGCTGAATCCGCGACACATCCGCCCGCACCGGGACGGCCATGGCAATGCCATTTGCGCGGTAGAGCCCGACAGGCGCGAGCGTGCCGGTCTGATCGATCGCATACGCTTTCCACGCCTCGTGCCATGGAATGCCGACCTGCAGCCAGACGTCCTCGCTGTGCGCGATCCGGAAATCGAGGCGGTTATAGCTTGCATAACTCAGGCTTACCCGCGCGCGTTCGTCGAGCGCCGGCGGAGTTTCGAAATTCGCTGGCGAAGTCCCGATGATGAACAGGTCTGGCGAGCGCCGCGCGTTCTCCAGACGTGCGTACATGGTCGCAACGTCAGTGACGGCCGTAGCACGGCGGTGCAGCTGAGCAAGGGCGGGTTCCAGATGTGCGCGAGCCAGATGCTGGCGCACCAGCGCGGGCTCCAGTGCCGAATCGCTCATCCGGTAGTCGAGCGCCGCCCGTTTCCACGTTTGCATCAGCGACCAGTCGGGAACGGCCTGTTTGCGCTCCACCCAGGTCCCGACTGACAGTGCCAATGCCACCTGTGCGACAACGCAAAGCACAAGCGCCGCCTGCACAGACGGGCGCCACCGCGGCGACGAGCCCGCGTCGGGACGCCATGTCATGGCCGCCGTAAGCAGCAGGCTGAAGGCGCCGAGTGCTGCGATCGCGAGTTGCAGGCTCAACTGTGGTGCGCGGACGGCTTCCGCGCTCAGCGCCGAAATGGTCTGACCACCGGAGAGCACCGCGGCGACGAACGCGGCCAACGCGACCACGGCCATCACACACACCGCGCGCGTGGCGCGATCCCCGGCTTTCAGCGTCCAGGCGAGCGCCAGCATCAGCATCGGCGCGAGTACCATCGAGAAGCGCGTCGGTCCGCGCATGACGGACATCAGCGGCACGTGATCCCACAACCAGCCGTATACGGGCAGAGCTCCGCCGAACATGACGCAGAACACGACGGCGATCGCCGCGTGCAGCCCGATCAGGGAGACGTCCCACTGCCGGCGGGCGGCCAACACGATCGGCGCGCCGAGCACCAGTAGAACGAGCGACGAGCCGCCGAACGCGCCGTGCACGTCTGACCGCAGCGGCATGAACCAGTTATTCCAGAGGCCCGCACCGGTGTCGAGCATCGAATTGGCCCAGGCAAAATCGGCGCTGGCTCTTACGGGGGCAGCGGCCAGAAACTCCTGTCGGAACGGCAGCGCGTACATGGCCGCCAATCCGAGCCCAAGTGCGACACCCAGCGCCATCGCGCCCCACAGGCGCGCCAGCTCCGCCAGCGTCGGCCGGGCGCGCTGCTCAATAGCGCGGACGACAAAAGGTGCCAGCGTTCCGAGGATGGCCGCGCCGAGGAGTCCGATGTAGGCCATCTGAGGATGCCCGCTCAGCACCAGCCACGCGGTTGCGAACGCTACGCCGGCCCGCCCCCGGTTCGACTGGTGCGCGCTGGAGAGATGGATCAGACTCGCCGAGAGCAGCAGGAAGCCCGTCCAGCTCTCAAGCGACGCACCGTACCGGAACAGGTCCAGCATGCGGAGGTTGTAAACCGTTATCAGGCTCAGCACGAAGGCCAGGGTCGACCCGAGCTGAAGTCGCGCGAGTACCGTGAACAGCACGGCATGGGTCGCGGCCAGCGAGACGATCCGTAACGCAGTGATCCAGTCAAGCGCCAGGCCCTGCCAGTAGCCCGGCATCATCGCGGCCAGGTGGGTAAGCGGGTGCCATAACTGACCGAGAGTCGCGGCCGCACTGGTCTGCCCGCCCGAGAAACCGGGCGCGTACAGTGGGAAGCTGCCGTTCGCCACCGAGAACATCAACTCGAGCTGCTGTTGCAGCGGGAACTTGGTGTAGTCGTTACCGATCGTGAACGCCGAAACGAACGGGAGCGTCCACCAGAACATCGCTACCGTGACGGCCGCGCATAGTGCCAACCAGCGTCCGTTCAGGGACCGCGTGGCAGGTGTGAGATGTTCAGAGTTCACGATGTTGAGCCGCCCTTCGAGCCCTTCGCATACGCCACAGATCTGACTGCGCGCATCAGCGGGCCACCCGCTCGTCTGGCCCGGTTGCGCACCATGATGAATGATCTGGATGTCTTTCGCGTGCTACACGCCCTCGGTGTCACCCAGGTCGCATCGCCGCCAGGGTCAGGTGGGTGACCGGACCGGCGACTCGCCGTCAGGCACAACCTGCCCGCGGTTGCTCGCGCGTCTGAACCCGGGCTCGAATTACCGTGCACGCGATGATGATGTTTCAGGCGCCCGCGCTTTGACTATCGCCACCGCGACAGCCGTCTGCGATGATCCCACGGTTGCTACGCGTAGTTGAGGAGTTCTCATGGGTTGGTTCATCCACCACGTAAACCTGCAGGCGCATGATGTGATCGAGGCGGCTGCGTTCTACCGTGAAATCATCGGCCTCCGGGACGGCGTCTGGGCGTATCCCGAGACCGTCGGCTACGTGGGTCACGACCCCGAGACCATCGCCGCATTCGGCAGCGAAAACCGTGGTATCCATCTGTGTCGGGCAATACCCGAGTTTCCGCTGCGAAACAACTTCTTCCACAACCCCACGATCGGCGGGCATTTCGCAATCAATACGTTCGACGTGGATGCGGTAAAGGCACGCCTTGAGCAGGCGGGTCACATCGTCTCTGAGGCGGGCGTCTACGCGATGGCGGGAATTCGGCAGATCTATGCTTATGACCCTTTTCAGAACGTCATCGAAGTCAACGAGACGGTGGACAAATCGGGTGGCGCATCGCCGTCTGAGGATGAAGCTCACGACGTCCGGTTGGAGGAGGGTGACTGGTACTTGCATCATGTCCAGATCCCCGCACACGATGTCGGCAAGACGGCCGCGTATTTTCGCGACGTGATCGGACTGCCGGAGGGTGAGTGGGGCACGCCCGACGGTTCTGATGTTGCGCCCTCAGAACACGGCCAGTTCGCGTTCTTCGGCAAAGACCACCGTGGCATTCATATCGTGAAACCGTCGGCCGCGGCCGGGCGCCAGGCCGGGTTCCATCACAATCCTACTGTCGGGCCATGCATGGCGCTCGGTGTGTCGGATCTCGATGCCGTCAAGCGACGCCTGGAGGACGCGGCTGTCGTCTACACCGACGCCGGGCTGGACTCGGCTACCGGCCTGCGCCGCATCTATTGCTACGATCCTTCGATGAATCTCATCGAGGTCAATCAGAAGGCTGCGTAAGTGTCAGTCAGGCGGCCAGCCTGGTCGAAAGGTGTGCCTTCGCGGTGCTACGGTCATGCTGCGGTCCAACCTCCGTCGATCAGAAGCGTGGTGCCCGTCGTGAAACTGGCTTCGGGAGAAAGCAGGTAGAGGATCCCGGCGGCGATTTCCTCCGGCTGGCCGAAGCGGCCCATCGCATGCCGGCCACGCGACCGGGCTTCCGCACCTTGCGGATCGGCAGCCCGGGACATTGAGCGTCTCAACATCGGCGTTTCGATGGCACCAGGCGCGACCGCGTTCACTCGGATGTCATGCGGAGCCAGTTCCAGGGCGGCGGTTTTCGCCAGACTGACGATCGCGCCCTTGGAGGCGATGTAAGCGGCGTTCAGCTGTCCGCCGCCGAACGCGAGCTGCGAGGCGATGAACACCACTGAACCGCCTCGCTCGCTCATTAGCGGTACGGCGTCGCGGAGCCACTGCCAGCTCGCCTTGACGTTGATGGCGAAGATGCGATCCCACGTATCTTCGCTGATGTCTGTCAGCTGCTCGCCGCTTTCGCTGACCCCGGCGGCGGTAACCAGACCATCGAGGCGTTCCAGCGGCCCGAGCGCATGCGCGACGGTGGCGGCGTCGGTGACATCTCCCGTGACGATGGAAAGCTGCTCGGAATACGCTTTGGCCAGTGTCTCCAACGCGCCTCGTTCACGGTCGATCGCGATGACGCTGCCGCCCTCGGCGAGTACGCGCTCGGAGGAGGCGAAGCCGATCCCCGAAGCGGCTCCGGTAATGGCTATGGTACGTCCGTGCAGGCGCATTGGCCGATCTCCTGGATGGTCTACCGGACGAGCTTTTCATGCGCCAGCCGCCCGACGCAAGGTCAGTGCGTGGTCGAATGTCCGGAGAAACGGTCACGCGGGCGTGCGTTCCTTGCTACTCTTTCGCACCCTTTCTGGCCGCCTTCGCCGAGTTCTGCGAAGACAGACTCCGCACTGGTGACGAGCACGATGCATCCAAAGACGACGTTGACCGGTATCACGACGACTGGCACGCCTCATCTCGGCAACTACGTGGGCGCAATTCGCCCGGCCATCGAGGCGTCGCGGTCCGGGTCGGGAGAGCACTACTATTTCCTCGCGGATTATCACGCCCTGGTCAAGAATCAGGACCCGGGGCAGGTGCACCAGTCAACCCGCGAAATTGCGGCCGCATGGCTGGCTCTGGGGCTCGATACGGAGCGGGCCGTTTTCTATCGGCAATCCGACATTCCCGAGATTCCAGAACTCACGTGGCTGCTGACGTGTTGCACGGCAAAGGGACTGATGAACCGGGCGCACGCGTATAAGGACTCGGTCCAGAAGAATGTGAACGATAGTGAAGACCCGGACCATGCGATCACGATGGGGCTCTTCTCTTATCCGATCCTCATGACAGCCGATATCTTGATGTTCAATGCAAGCGACGTACCCGTCGGCCGGGACCAGGTTCAACATCTCGAGATGGCCAGGGATATCGCGGCACGCTTCAACCATATCTATGGCGAGCATTTCGTCCTGCCGCAAGCGCGGGTTGATGATCACGTCGCCGTACTATCGGGTCTCGAC
This sequence comes from Pseudomonadota bacterium, assembly GCA_039030335.1. Classification (GTDB taxonomy): domain Bacteria; phylum Pseudomonadota; class Gammaproteobacteria; order HK1; family HK1; genus JBCCEJ01. Next base: position 27,538 of record JBCCEJ010000033.1, read on the forward strand.
GGGCGCAAGATGAGCAAGAGCTACAACAACACCATCCCGTTGTTCTTGGGCGAAAAACAGCTGCGCAAGCACATCAACAAGATCAGAACCAACCTGTTGGAACCTGGCGAACCCAAGGATCCTGACGAGTCCGCGGTCTTTCAGATCTGGCGTGCATTCGCGAGTGAACAAGACACGGCGGCAATGCGCGAAGAGTTTGCCAACGGCATCGCGTGGGGCGAGGCCAAGAAGCGCTTGTTCGAACTATTGAACGAGCAGCTCATCGGCCCGCGGGAACGTTACAACGCGCTGCTCGAAGACCCGGATGCCATCGAAGCCGCGCTGCGCGAGGGTGCCGAGCGCGCCCGTGCGAGTGCGACGCCGTTCCTTAAACAGCTGCGCAAGGCGGTCGGAATCTACCGGCTTTGAGTGCCGACGCGCGGACCTGGCGGGTATCGGCTCGCGCGCCAGCGCACTGTGCCGAGCCTCACGTCTTCGCAACCAGCGGCGTTCGAGCATGAACCAAGCCGGTCCGGGAGTGCATTACCCGATAGACTCAGCGACGCAGTCCGAACTCGATCGGCTGCGCCGACAGCACGACGCCTGGCATCCGGCAGCCGAATGGCTCGTCGCTGAAGTGGGCGTGTCCAGCGGGTGGCATTGCCTCGATCTCGGTTGCGGCCCGGAGGGCCTGACGACGCTGCTTGCGGAGCGAGTCGGCCGGTCGGGACGTGTGGTAGGACTCGATGCAAACGCCGACTTCATCGACCTGGCGCACGCCAGGGCGCAGGCCAACGTCGAGTACGTTCTGGGCGACGCCTACGATACGGGTTTGCCACCAGAGAGTTTCGATCTGGTGCACTTTCGGTTTCTGGCGTCAACCGCTGGTGAAGCCGAACGCCTGCTGGCCGAGGCGAGTCGCCTGTTGAGGCCCGGCGGCTTCTTGCTTGCACAGGAGGCTGACGCCCGGTCACTTAACGTGCATCCGCCGCATCGGGCATGGTCTCGATTGCGCGGGATCCTGGAAGTGCAGTTTCCGGCTTGTTTCGACCCGTACCCGGTCGCTCATCAACTGTTCGGGATGCTGAAGAGGGCGCGGTTCGAGGGGGTGCGGCTACGGCCGTGTATCGTCGGTACCGATGCGGCTAATCCGTGGTGGGACTATCTTCCCGCAACCCTCGAGGCACTGCGTCCGCGTCTGATCCGGCAAGGGGACTGGGACGATAGTGAGCTCAGTGAGCTGATCGACGCCTGCCGCGCACATCTCGCCGACGAGTCCACGACTGTCAATTCCGTCTCGCTGATTCAGGTGTTTGGACAACGCGCCTGCTAGCCACGGATACGGGCTGGCCGGGCCTGCGTCGGTAGGCGAACGAGAATCTGGCCCGCTATGATGGTGGTGCCAGAACAGAACACCGGAAACGGCGTTGCGGAACGTCGAATTTGCCCGATGCAGCGTGACTTTGACCATTGGCTGGAACAAATTGGACTGGACGATTTTGTGCAGTCATTTGCCGATGCTGCGGTGGACTTTGATGTCGTTGCGGAGCTGACCGAGGCTGATCTCGAAGATCTGGGGTTGCCGGCGTGGCACCGACAACGCTTCTTCCGTGCAGCCGCCAGTCTCGGTGGCGCGCGGTCATCGACGGCAGCCCCCGATTCGCGGTCCGGGTTGCGATCCGCGGCGTCTGGCAGCGCGCCCACAATCCCGCTCGTCCGGCGCCAGATGGTTGTCCTTTTTGCTGACCTGACCGGTTTCACCCGCCTGTCGACGGAGTTGGACCCGGAGGACCTGCAGGCGCTGGTCAGTGAATTCCTGGGTACCGTCGACACGCAGATCGCGACGCATGGCGGTGCGGTGAACAAATATCTTGGTGATGGCGTCATGGCGCTGTTCAGCGCAACGGACTGCCGTACGGTCGATGCGGCGCGCGCGGTCAACGCTGCGCTCGCCATCCACGCTTCCCTCGTCGAGTTGAGTCAAACCACGATGCGCCCGCTGTCGGCTCATATCGGCATTGCAGCGGGCGTGGTGCTGCGTGGGCCGACTAGCGGCGAGCACATCGTGGTCGGCGACACGGTCAACCTGGCATCGCGTCTCGCCGACCTCGCGCCCTCGCGCGAGACCTACGTGTCAGAGACGGTCTTTCGTGACGTTCAGCAGCAGTTTGTGTGCCGGGCGCAGCCGACCATTGACGTGAAAGGATTCGACGCACCGGTGACGGTCTGGCGGGTGTCGGCCGCGCGCGGGTTGAGCTGGGCCTCAGCGGACTAGTTCGGCATGGCGCCGCCAATCATCCGGTTGGCCGCCGTCACGTCGTCACCAGGCCGCGCTACCGGCGCTTCTACATGCGCTGCGCACTCTCGCCCGGCCCGCCATCCTCGACACCCAACGGTGTCGAAAGGACGACGCCAGGCATCAGATAACCGTTCGGACGCCCGGCTTCGGTCTTGTCCATGAATTCGAAGTAGGGCGAAGGCAGTGCCGGGCCGTCTGCACACGCCAGCCAGAGGCGCAGCAGGTGACGCCGTCGTTCCGGTTCTGCGTAGTCTTCGTACGCTGACCGCGAATGCAGGATGTAGTGATTGTTCAGTAGCTGGATATCGCCTGGCTCAAATGCCATCTTCAAGTAATGATGAGGACTGCCCGCATGGCGCTCCATCAACTCGAAGGCGGCGCGCTGCGCGTCCGTGAGTCGTGGCACCGCATCGAATCTCTGCGCTTTCTCGATGGTGCTGCGCACGAAGTTGGTCAGCAGCCGGCCGTCTTTGAAATTGAAGATCGGCAGCCGGTACCAGGGGTCCCGTCCCGCAGGGATTTCTCCACGGCGGTCCCGGTAGAAAGTTTGCGTAAGAACGTGCGCGAGTTCCGGCGACTCAGCGAGAACCGCGTTGTACACGGTACCGGCACTCACGATCGCACTCTCACCGCCCCGCCGGGCTTTGTTGATGCAGAGCAGCCCCACGACGTCGGTTGGATCCGTGTGAAAATTGAGCTTATGAGAGCTTTGGTAGCCGCGTCCGGTCGGTGTCGTGGGGTCGACGCCGAGGTCGCGGACGTGGCCGAGCGCGTGTCCTTTGGCGTTCTGTGAGACCGCCTCGCCGAAGAATGCGCCAATGACGAAATACGCGGCTGCGGCATCTGCCAGCGAGTAACGTTCCACTGGCAGCCCACGCAATAACGCGAACCCGACTCCGTCCTGCAATTCGCGGCGCACGTCGAGAAGCGTTGTGCGGAGGGCTGACAGTTCGTAATCGTCATAGCGAATGTCGAGCAGCGGTGTCTGTTGCTCGCGGCACCTGGCGACGACCGTATCCAACTCGTCTATTGCGGCTGCAGATAACGTGTGGGTCCAACGCTCAGGGGTTGAGGCGAGCTGAGGTCCAGTCCAGACGCGTTCGCCAACGACGGGTTGCAGTCTGTCGATTTCCATTGCGAGGTCCTGTCTCAATTGCCGGCGGCGTTGCGCCGCCCGGGTGGATTTGGGCTACGGCGTCGCCAACCGCTCGGCGATCACCGACAACATTTCGAACATCACGGCGGCAGCGACGTGCGCGGTTTGCTTATTCGGTGAATCGCGGGTCGGTATCAGGCATACGACGTCTCCACCGATCACGTTCATACCCCGCACGGCGCGAATCAGCCGTAACACTTCATCCAGCGCGAACCCTTGTACACCAACTTCGAGGTTGGACACACCCGGGGCGACGGTCGAATCCAGGCAGTCCAGGTCGAACGTGATGTACACGGGTGTATCGGGTCCGATGTGCTCCCGGATCAATTCGGCCGCGGCCGCTTCGCCCATCTCGCGGTATTGCGCCATCGTTACCATGGTGTAACCGAGCCCGGTGCTGGTTTCCAGCCAGTCGAGCGTTCTGGGATTGCCGCGCATGCCGATTTGCACGCTCTTCGCAGGGTCGATGAACCCATCGTGTACGAGATACGCTGCCCAGTGCGCGGCCGACTTGCGCGCGCCCAGAAAATGCGGAATCTGTTCGAAGGCATCGGTGTGTGCGTCGAAGTGCAGAAACGCCGCCTTGCGTCCCTTTGTAAGGCGTGAATCAGGACCGGCGATCCCCTGCACGATCCCGCCTGTAATCGAGTGGTCGCCGCCGATCGAGACCGGATAGGTACCGGCCGAATCGAGGCGTCGGTAGAACTGGGTAATGCGTTCAATACACGCTTCGTTATCGTTCGCCTCTGGAAATGGCACGTCGCCCATATCACGAATGCGGCATGCGTTCCAAGGGTCGAGGTGCATCGGTAGATTGACACGCCGTGCCAGCGCGGAAATGTCGCGTACCGCGCGCGGGCCAAGGTGTTGATTGCGCTCCGTCGTTCCGTTGCCAGTCGAGTGGGGCACACCAACCAGTGCGATGTCGCAGGCGTCGGGCGAGCGTTCCAATTCGCAGCGGAACAAGGTGGGCACATCCCACCAGTAGAGGCTCTCCATCATCAGGCGATCTGATGCGGAGATATCCATGTCGTCCATCACGCGTCCTCAGGCGTCGCTCAGGCAATTATCGTGGAAGACCCCGCGCGATGCCACGCGCGGGGTCTGACCGTCGCCGTTCAGGCCCACGTTGCCGCATCGGCTGCGCGGGTCGTTACCGCTCTGGTCAGCTTTCCATCTTGCGCCGATACATACCTTGGGCGATACGGTCGATCACCATGGCGCAGAACAGGATTGCAAGCCCACCGAGCAAACCCTGCCCCTTGGCGGCGTACTGCAGTGCTTCCAGGATCAGCGCCCCAAGGCCTTCAGCCCCGATCAGAGACGCAATGACGACCATCGACAGGCTCATCAGGATGGTCTGGTTGATGCCCGTCATGATGGACGGCATGGCCAATGGGATTTCGACGTTCATCAGGAGCTGGTATTTCGAGCAGCCGAACGCAACCGCGGCTTCCTTCGTCGTTTCAGGGACGCCGCGCATACCGAGCGCCGTCAGGCGGATCACCGGGGGCATGGCGAAGATGATGGTGGCCAGCACGCCGGGCGGCTTGCCGGTACCAAAAAATGCGATGATCGGAATGAGGTAGACGAACGCAGGCATCGTCTGCATGAAGTCCAATACCGGTTCTGCGAAAGCGTACGCTCGCCTGCTCTTTCCGAACCAGATCCCGAGTGGTATGCCGATCACCACACAAAGGGCTGCGCCCGTGCCGATCAAAGCGACCGTGATCATGGAGATCTTCCAGAGTCCCATCATCGCCAGATAGATGAGTGACGCGGCCGTGAAGATCGCGACGCGCAACCCGGCGAGACGGAACGCCATCACGACGAGGACCACCATGACGACTGGCCATGGCGTGTCGATCAGCACGATCTCCAGGCCATCGAGAATGGCCCGGATGCCGGCTGTGACGCCGTTGAAGACATCGCCGAAATTCGTGGATAACCAGTCGAACGCTGCGTCGCCCTTCTTGGCCCAACTGGCAAAAAACTCCTTTTGCACCGGGAAGTCGGTTATCGGCACGGTTTTGCCGAGAAACCCGCCCGTTAGCCCGGCCAGCAGTTTGTCCGGGTCCGTCACCGTGAAGCGAAACAACGTGAGCGGCCAGATCGCGACCATCAAGATGGCGCCGAACCCGATGTTGTTCGGTTTGTAGCCCGACGGTATGGAAGGGCGCCCGCGCCAGCGCAGATATTGCTTCTCGTAGGCAAGGTTCGCGTACAGCCCCTCGATGAGCTTGACGAAGATCAGCAGGCCGATACCGATCAGCAGGATCTCCGTCGCTTCCCCCGCGGCGGCGTCCGCCTGCTCTTTGGCACGCGCTGCGACCCGTTTCAGGTTGTCTGCGATTCTCAGCGCCGATTCGGCTGCGGCCGGGTCGGTTGCCGCCACTTCTGCTGCCTGCTTCTCGCGTTTGGCAATGTTCGCGAGCAATCGCTCGTAGCGGGCGATCTGATCCGCGCCCAGTTCTCCCCAAAGCCCGCGACCCAGTTGCACCAGTGCGAACAGCTCGACGACCAGGAATGTCCAGAAGAAGCCCCAGGCGCCGCGCGCGGCGCCCCACAACGGGCCCGCAACAGCGGCCATCGAGTTCCAAGAGACTACGAATCCGGTGGCACCCTGGATCTTTTCGAATTCGCGTGCGTAGTAGTCGGCGTTCTGGCCGACGAATTGAGAGACCGAACTGTCGAGGGCCTTGGGACCCGGGTCGAATCCTGTTTCCGTGCTCATGCCTTGCCCCCCTGAATGCCTTTCAGCAGCGTGCCCTTGTCGATGACGCCAACGTCATTGCCATCGTCATCCTGGATGACGATCGGGGCGTCGGTTCCGGTTGAAATATCGATTAGAGAATCGAGATCGGCTCCGTGGGAAGCCTTGGGCGCCCCGTCCAGCGAAGGGCCGTCATACTCGTCGAGCGGCACCATGATCGTGTGCGCGAAAACGAGCTTAAGACGTGAGATCCCCTCGACGAAGTCCTTCACGTAGTCGTCCGCCGGCTTTGTCACGATGTCTTCCGGCGTGCCGATTTGCACGACCCTGCCGTCCTTCATGATCGCGATGCGGTTGCCGATTCGAATCGCTTCATCGAGATCGTGCGTGATGAAGACCGTGGTTTTCTGCATGTCCGCCGACAAGGCCATGAACTGGTCTTGCAGCTGTCGCCTTATCAACGGGTCCAGAGCTGAAAACGGCTCGTCCATCAACAGTACTTCCGGGTCGGAAGCCAGCGCTCTGGCGAGCCCGACGCGCTGCTGCATGCCGCCGGACAATTCACGCGGAAACCGGTCCTCGTAGCCATCGAGGTTGACCAGATTCAGGCAACGTTGCGAGACCTCCCAGCGCTGGGACTTGGGCTCGCCGCGAACTTGTAGCGGGAATGCCACGTTGTCGCGCACGGTGCGGTGGGGAAGTAGCGCCATGTGTTGGAACACCATGCCTATATGGCGCGCGCGCATCTCGCGCAGTTCTTCCGGATTCAGGCCAAGCATGTCGCGGCCGAGTACGGAAAGTGATCCTGACGTCGGTTCGATGAGCCGGTTGAGGTGGCGCACCATGGTCGACTTGCCGGAGCCGGAGAGTCCCATGACGCAGAAGATCTCGCCCTTCTCGATCGAGAAGGAGCAGTCGGCAACGCCGACCACGCATTGAAACTGCTCCAGGACCTCCGCTTTCGAAAGGTTGTCTTGCTGGATTGCCGCCATCGCTTCGGTGGCACGCGATCCGAAGATCTTCCAGACCGCGTCGAGCCTGATCACTTCATCGCCCATGTCCTCACCCCGTTTTTGTTGACAGGTCGTTCGGGCGTGCTCTCGCACACCAGAGCGTCGACACCATCACCCTTGCACCTTTGGCCGCCGTCGCCAGCAGCTCAGATTCCCATAACTCAGCGCTACGATCCCGTGTGCTGTCGGGTCACCGATCGGACTGACGCACGGACGGCAGGCGCGCCCGGCGACGCGACGTGGGCGATAAGCTCTGTAAGTGTAAAAAGAAGCCGGGCTCTGGCCAGCGCCCGGCTTCGGCGTATTGCCAGATGATGGCATTAGAAATGAAACCCGGGCGAAGGCGAACCGGTGCGATGCAGAACGGTCAACGAACTGCTCCTGGTTCAACGCACGACGTTTCATTACGCCAACGAAGCTGAGACAGCACGGATCGCTATGCACCCGACACCGCGCAATCGTCCTTCGTGCGATCCGGCACTCCAGACGTGATTGGCATCGCAGATACCGAGTCTCAAGCCGCTGGCTTCGGACGCCTTACTGCAACCAGCTGTCGACCAGTTTGCCGTTCTTGGCGACCCAGCCTTTGGCGAAATCGGCCGGATCCTGTTTTTCAACTACCAGCGCGTAGGTCATGGCCGATACGGTGTCGGTATCCAGCTTGACCTTGCCCAGCAGTTTGGCGGCGGCCGGATGGGCTTTCTCCAACGCGGCAGCGTAGTGCACGTGCAGATGTGCCAGGTCCCAGGCCACGGCGGCGTCGGACTTTTCGAGCCACTGCGGGTCGTCCGTAGGTTGAATGACCTTCCACTTCGCCGAATCGTAGGCCGGTTCTTTCAGCACGACGAGCTCGTGCAGTGCAAACATATGGTGCGGCGTGTAGCAGAAGAACACGATGTTGGACTTCTTCGCGACCGCATTGTCGACTTCAGCCAGCGCCAGCGTTTCGTCCATTTCTTTCAGGTTCATCGTCTCCGAATACCCGTAGGACTTGGCCCTGATTTTCTCGACGTTCGTCGATGCCCAACCAGCCGCGCCGATCCAGATTTCGCCTTTGCCATCACCGTCGGTGTCGAACTTGGCCGACATGTCGGGGTTGGTCAAATCGGACAGGTTGACGATTCCAGTGCGCTCCGCCGTGCCCTTCGTGACGCACATGCCCTGGAATGCCGGGATGCCGTTCGGATTCATCTTGACGGACTTCTTGCCCTTCACATAGGTCTCGTGAAGATTGACCTGGTTGGGCATCCAGACTTCCGGATGCACGTGCATCGCACCGGCGTCCATCGCTTCAAAGACGACCGGGTTGGTGCCGTTTTGAAGTTCGACTTCCAGGCCCAGGTTGTCCTCCATGACGACCTTCAGGACGTGCGCGGTCACGCGTACGGAAGGCCAGTTCGGAACGCCGATAACCAGATCGGCGGCTTGCGCGACGCCCGAGACGGCCATTGAGGCCGCCAGCGTGGCGCCGGCAAGCGTGCTGTGTAGGGATTTCATCGTCACTTCTCCAAGGAAAAAATTTCAAGTTGCTTTTACGGCCCTGTGCTGGCCACGGCTGAAGTGCGTAATCAGCCATTTCCGCGCATGGGCTTGCGGCCGAATCGCGCACGTTCGCGACGCAGGCGCCCCGGGGTCTCGTACCTCTGCAGAGCCATGAGGATGGGTTCTACTGCGCGTGTACAGCCGCACCGTAACCGATGTCAAACGGCGCCAGCAAGGCGGGATTGGTCGTCCTCCGGGACGGGCGTGAGAACCGGAGTACGGCTGGCTTTCCAGCTGGCACCGCGCCAGTGGCGGTTATCGGTCTGGGCGCCTCCCACTCAGGGCTCATGCGGCACCTGAGTTCTGGCAGCTTTGGTAACGTTGAAAGAGCGCCGGACCAGCCCCGCGGACGCGTCGATAGTCCTGGCTCCTGGCCTGACCGGTAGAGTTTGCGGAGAATCGCTAGCTTTTTACCGCGACGAAGCGCGCTCCGCCGATCTTGCCCTGAGCGAATCCCGCCAGAATGCGGCCGTTCATCCCAGCGACAATGTCGAAGACTCGTTCGCTGAACGCAGTGCTCAGCTCGACACGGCGCGCGTTCAAGCTGGCGCAGATCTGCTCATAGGCGGTTGCGAAGGTCTCGCTGAGGTCCAGGGTGGCAATGTCCTCGAAGCCCCGCGCAGCCAGGATATCGAGGTATTCCTGGTGGGTTGCGGCGCTTTTCGACAGCGCGGCTTCGAGAGCGATTTCCATCGCCTCGTCGATATCGTCGTCCAGTCGCAGCCAGTCCGTGAAGGCTACCTTGCCGCCCGGACACAATACCCGCGCGCATTCGCCGAGCAGGGCGTGTTTGTCTGGTACGTGGCACCAGGCGTCCTGTCCGACGACGATGTCGAACACGCCAGCATCGAACGGCAGGCTCGTCGCGTCCGCCACCTCGAACCTGGTGAGAGCTTCGAGGCCGCGGCGTTCGGCCTGCTCGCGCGCGATGTCAATGCTGCTGGCGACCAGATCGATGCCAGTCACATGACAACCGAGGGATGCCGCCAGGCGACGGGCGGGACCACCGACGCCGCAGCCGATGTCCAGTACCTTGTGCTCCGCGTTGATGCCAGCGGCTGCCGCCAGCGCGTCTGTGGAGGCCGTGCCGCCGAGCGACAGGTATTCGTCGCTGTACATGGCCTGCATGATGGCCACGCCCGTCTGGTTGTAGTTGGTCTTGATCGCCTCGGCGATCGCGGTTGCGTGCATGGGGTCGGAAACAGACATCCTGGTGATTCTCCGGGGGGTGGGCGCGTTTGCGTCGGCCAGGCCCTGATGCGGTATCAGCGTTCTACGGCAACTGGCCGTGAGTGCTGCCCGGGTTTGCTGGTCGTGCGGTTCGGTTCCACGCGAATGAAAGTGCCTTGACGCCTCGGCAAGTACACCTTGCGCCTGAAAAGGCAGCACCGGCAAGCCGTCTTGAGGCCGCGCATTCACCGAACCGCCGATCGCCTCAACGTCGCTGCGCCGTCCGTGACGGAATCGAGTGCGCCGCCCGGAGCGCGGTGAGACTCCAGGTCACGCTGGCAGCGAGGCCGGGGTGGCGGGTGCTTCGAGGCGAACCGCTAGCGCAGGGGTTCGACGCTCCAGCGCGTTACCGTCGGGGGCGGGAAGCCGGTCGCAAACTGCACTTCGAAGCGCACCTGCCGGTCCAGCCGTCGCGGAATACCAAGGCGTATAGCCCCCCCAGGTACGCGCCACTCGGAAAGTCGGACCAGCGTGCCGTCGTTGACGTCTCGGGCAAAGTCCTGGCTGAACTCGCCGCGTTCGAACGTTTGTGGCGCGCCGTACTGGCGGCTCAGGAGTCGTTGCACGCGGGCGAATAACCGCCCGGCATTATCCGGATCGCCGACGTTGTCCAATGCGATGACGACAACGGACTTGAGGACGCGCTCGCCGTCATGTTGCACGGCCAGTTGCTGCACCTGATCGAGGGAGTTGAAGAACTGCGTGCGGAATACGGTGAAGTCAGCCTGCTGATTACCACCCCGAATTCCGGCGGCCGCGAGCCGCGCCTGCGCTTCGGCCAGTGCGATACCAGGTTTCAGATCGGCAAGGGTCAGCTCGCTCGGGAAGTCGCCTGCGGCGGCTGTCGCAGTGGCTTCAGAAAGCTGTTCCGCCCGGGCTTTGCGCGTCAGCGCGTTCGGTTTGTCCAGTGCGACTGACCAGAACAGGCCGAACCGGTAACCGAGCGTGTGCCCGCCGTTCTCTGGTTCGCGATGGCTCAGCTCCCCATCCAGGCCGAAGCGGTGCGGGCCCGTCGTGTACCCGTACGCGGCATTGAGCGACGTTGAACTGATGTCGCTGCTGTTGGCCGTGTGAGGGTCTTGCCAAAGCTGGCGCACGCTCATATCGATCGTGTGCGGTCCCCGCGCGAGACTCATCGCGATGTCGCCGCCGAAATCTGTCTGGTTGCTGGTCTGACCGGTGTTGTGCCTGAACACGAGCCCTGGAGAGATTGAACCGCTGAAACCGTTGAAAGTGATGTTCCTGGTAGCGCTCAGGGTGGCCTGACGCGACACGCTGGTCGCGGAGTTGTTCGCGTTGTTCTCCACCGCCTGCAAGAAAAGCGAGGCGCGTACGTTCCAGTGCTCGCCGGCGGGGGCGCTCAGATTCAGTGTCGCCGACTGAGTGTCCGAGTCGGTTGTACGGTCGCGATTCTGGCTTCGCTGCACAAACGCGTTCAGGCCGATGTTGAGGCCTTCGATCGGCGTGTATTCGAACGGCCCCGACAGATTGACGCCAACCACATCGGTGTCAGTCGGGTTGGTCGATTCGTGTTGATCGACGAAGCGCTGCGCGCGCGCGGTGAACGCAAGCCCATCCTCGAAGCGCCAGCCGCCGCGGAGCGAGAATGTCTCGCGGTTGGCAGGCACCGCCGCGCCGTTAGGCTGGTAGTTCTGTCCGTACCGCTCATACCGAAATGTGTAGGTCAGCGGGCGGGACTGGTCCCGGCCAGAGACCTGGGCCATGAATCCGTTATCGTTCTTGTTCGTGGTCGCGTTGGCACCGGTACCGGCCGGATCGCCTGCGAAGCGGGCTGCTTCGCCCTCGAATGTCAGTTTCTGTCCCCACCACAGGCGCTCGTGATGTCCGGCGAGGCTGAACACCTGCTGGCGTTGCCGGGCGGTGTTGGTCGCGATGTCCTTGTCACGCATGTTGTGCGTGAAGTTGGCTGACAGGCTCGTGTCGGCCATATCGATGAGCCACGAGCCGCCCACGTACAGGTCGTCGTTGTAGTCGGTCGACGACGTGTACGCCTGCAGGCTGGAGCCGAAGAACATCTGAAATGAATGTCGTTCGGCCCGATCGCGGCGCCAGTACGGCTGCAGCTCGAACTGCGCGCCCTTCAACGAGCGCTGGATGGTCCGAAACGACTGGAAGCCGAAGAAGTCGCCAAGTTCCAGGCGATACGGAAGCTGGCCGCCGCCGTCTTCGCGCAGCAAGGTGGCCCGCTCGATCAACAGCCCGAAGTCTTCGCTGCGGTAGTCCGAATGGTTGTAGGCACCAACGAGCCGGCCTCGCCAGGTGTCGTAGGGCGACTGCGCGTACAGCCCGTTGAAGTTGAACTCATCGTAGAAGTGCGGCCCAAGGTCCGGGTGCGGACTGTTGGCCCTGATGCCCTCGACCCGATAGAAGTCCCAGCGAAGGGTGTTGCTGCCCTGGATCTCCCACGCCGGCAGAACATCGTATTCCGCGGGGATCTCCAGCGCCGACTGGGCCTGCGTGGGCGCGACGTACGCACTGCTGATGAGCACGGCGCCCGCGAACAGGTGCCCGCGTCGGTGCATGCAGGGATGGCGGGTCATTCCAGCAGCTCCGTCACGGTCAGGTAGAAGTCGTTCGTACCTTCGAGGCGTACGAACCCTGAGGTCGCATCATTGAACTCGACCTGCGTGCGCACCGTCGCGACAACCGTGCTGATCAACTGCCGCTCGCCGTCTTCGCTGCTGCGCCGGCCCTGGGCGATGGTCTGCACGCCCTGTATGGATAGCAACCGAAGTCGCGCATTGCGCGGCACATTGGTCGCGGTGGAATCCAGGAAGCGGCTTTTGTCGACGAAGTTCTCGGCCAGGATGCTGTTGATAAGCGGCGTATTCCACGCACCGATGAACTTCGTGATCGCATCGCGCGCAACGCGCGGGTCCACCGGCAGGATGCGGTCGACCGGGTCCACCTGGACACCCCCGAACTGGGCTACCTGCTGTGGTGTGCGGATGGCGTTGAAGCGTCGCATCTCGCGCGCCTCGGACACGTCCGCAAGCAGGGCAGCCGCGACGCCGACCACACACGTCAACACGATGAGTCTTACGCCTGGCGCCATATCGCGAGTCTTCATACTTGCACCACGCTCGTCACTTGCAGGTCGAACTCGTTCCCGCCCTTGGGGATGAGCGTTATCGTGATGGCGACCGTAAAGCCGTTGGTTGCGCGCACCGTGACCGTGATCGGGGTGTTGTTGAACATCGATGCCGTACCGGCCGGGCTCACCTGCGTGAACAGTCCCACCGAGGCATCCGGGAATGCTTCACCCTGCCCGGGATTTGCGCCGTTCGGCGGCGTCTGGACGATCAGTGCCGAGCCGGTCGAGCCGTCCGCTACGAGTACACAACTGCCGGTGTTCGGGTCGATGTCAAACGAGGCGAAGCGGAAGTTGGCCGGCGCCGTACCGCTCAGTTTCATCGATACGGTCGTGACGCAGTTGTCGAGCCCTTGTCCGCCGCCGGCCACCAGGCCGCCCTGCGACGCGGTGATGGTGTCCGACAGGCTCGTGAACTCCTGGCCATTGAAGTTGTTGACCGGTTGGCGCTGATTGGTCGGATTGTTGCCAGTGACCGCGACGACGCGGGCGACACGTACATCGACGAGGCGGCGCTTCAGCTGGCCGGCCCGCGGTCCGACCGTGTTTGGCACGATGCGAATCTGCGCACGCGCACCGCCGACGCGCACCTCGCCTTCTTCGATGTTCTCCTGCGCCCGCGCTACACCCGGATTGGTCGATAGCAGTGTGCCCAGCACCAGGCCGAGGGTGAACGTTCGCCAGACAGACACGCGCATCGCAGACTCAAGCATCGGGTGGCCTCGTTCCGACTTGCCTGACGACGTCTACCGACAGCGGCAATTCGCGTCCAACGAGTCGATCATCGTCGTTCAGGCGTAGCGTGTTGACGCAGATGCCGCGATTTCCCGACAGCGGCGAAACGTTGTTCTCGGCGTGGTCCAGCGTTCCAAAGGCGGGGTCCAGTTGCCACTTGCACCGGAAATCGAACGCCTCTTCGAACGGCAGATTGGAGATATTCAAAGCGACGACAACGGGCTGTCCGGGCGCTGCCCTCGGCGGCACCCGCAACGACATTACGAGGTCCGGCAGCGGCGTGCCGTCCAGGCCCACTTCCAGACGTCCGAGGGTCCGGCCATTGGCATTGACCACTTCTACCGCGTCGAGGACACCGGCCGAAACGGGCACCGAGGCGACAGACTTGACACCTTCGTTGCGAAAGCCGCTTTCGACCGTGCGCGAACCGAGCAGGAAGCGGGCCTTGTAGCGCGACATGTCGGCCGGACCCAGTACGTCCAGGACGTAGCGCTCGTCGCCACCCGCGCCAGAGCGCCGGAAGGTCAGGCGGTTCAGCGTCACCGCGACGTCGGCGACCGTGCTGTTGCCCTGAAAGATAATGCCGCGGTTGCGCGCGTCGATGTCATCGAACTTTGCAACCACGACGCCGCGCCCGGTCTGTTTGGAGCCGACGATGCCGCGTCCGCTGAGACTGCTGAATCCGACCTCTATCCCGTCTTTGACGGTCAGGGCCGGCAGGCCGATGACCTGAATGCGTGAGAACGACGATGGTACGTCCACTTCACGACGTTGCGATGTCCTGAACTGCAAGACGATCGGGGCCAGCTGAGTGGTTGGTGCCGGGGTAAACAGATCGAGCGCTTCGACACCGATATTGGTGTCTTTGAACGTGAAGCGCATGTCCTGGACTCGCAGGAGTGGGCGAATGGGCGCGAAGTTGAACGAGCCGATGCTGTTCGTGCCATCCATGATTCGCGCCGACACGGTCAATTCGCGGCCGAGACTGGTGACACCGGTCGGCGTGAGGCTGTTGACAGCGCGCCGGCCGAGAAATGGCGTGCTCTTTTTGAAGTCGATGCTCTTGCCGGGACCGACGGCGCTCAGGGGCACGCCGTTCACGGCCCAGTCGACGGTCCAGTTACTCGTATCCAGAGGTCCGTCGACCGAAATCGTGAAGCGCGCGGTGCTGCCGGACGGCAGGTCGACGCCGCGCGAACCCGAAGGGAGCTTGCGCTCGGCACTGATTTCTCCCACCCGAATATCCGCGCTCCGAATGCGCTCCGCGACCTTGCCTCTGGCGTCGTTCACGAGGAACTCGACCTGTGTTCGGCCTGCCTTTTGTGGACGTACGAGGGCGACGCCGTCACTGCCGCTCAGCGTAAACGCACTGGCACCCGTCGCCAGCCGGGACCGGACTACACCGGGTGGAAAATTACGCATTTCACTGATCTTGCCGTCGGGCAGTTCGATACGCGCCAGCAGCGATACCCGGACCCGGGGCAGAAAGAACGACGAATTCCCGGCAGTGGCCGTTTCGGAGTCCTTGAACAGGCGCAGTTCCTGAGGTTCGCGGAGCGAGGTTTCGAACTCGGTGACCTTGCTCACATTGATCTGCACGCTGGTCGCCGGGCCCGGGCCTTCGACGATGCGCTGGTTGTTGCCGCCGCATTGCGGGTGCGCGCTCGTGCTCACCTGCCGCAGTCCCGGCGTAGCCCTGGCGCTCAGCGTGGCCTGCCCGGCTTCCCGGCCACTGACTCGCGAACCGCTCAACGTCGCGGCGTTCCCCTCCAGGGTCAACTTGGGAACGATGTTGATGCGTGGTTCCTGCACGACTGACGAACGCTGGTGGGTCGTGCAGCGGGTTTCGCCGTCGTCGGTGCGTTTGCAGACTTCGCACTCGCCGCGATACTCCAAACTGCCGGAAGCGGCCGCGGTGACGGAGCCGCGCTGCGGCAGACCGAGCAGTGCTTCGGTGACCCCGTCGGCGGCGAGGTCGTAACTGCGGCGGCCGGCGCTCGAGAGTCCGACACTGGTCGCGACTTCTTTTACGAGTTGCCGGGAGTCGCTGAATTTTACGCGCCCGCGGCTCGCATCGACGATCAGCTGTTCGCGCTGCTCCTCGAGTTCCCGCAAGGCCAGCTGCGCCTGCGTCAGATCTTTTCGAGGCTGTTCGAGCAGGTCGTCGAACTCGGCGAGCGCCTCGATGATCGCCGGCATGGGTGTTTGCGCTGCCTGGAGTGCGAGCTCGGCAGCCGCGAGCTGGTTTTCCGATGCAGCGAGCGCTTTGCGGGTCTCGGCGATCGCAGCCTCACGTCCGTCTTTGTTACCGAACAGCGACTCGTTCAACTGTTTCCTGGAATCTTCGCGAATCTGCTGGATGGCCTCGTCTATGTCAGCTGGATCCTTCAGCAGGTCCTGCATTTTGGCGAACGTCTCGCTCGATTCTTCGAACTTCGCGGTCAACTTATCCGAGATGCGACCTTTGACTTCGTCGGCCACCTTGCCTTTCAGCGCTTCCAGCGGCTTCTCGACGATACCGACAACCTCGTCGGCGAGGCTCTTGGCGTTGCGCGGCAAATCTTTTAGCTGACTGAAGCTGTCGACTACCAGCTTGCCGAGCGTACCGAGGGCGTTGCCGACCAGTGCTGCAGCATGACCGCGTAACTTGAGGCGGTGTTGTAGGACGAAATCATCGAGGGTGTTGAGCCGTCGCGGCGGGACGGTGTTGCGGCCGTTCACCGCGAGAAACAACCGGCGCGCGATCCGGATCGCGGTCTCGTTGTCGGTGGCTTCGCGATACTGTTTGATGAGCTGCGCCTGCTCGAAGATACTCGACTGCAGCTTCGACAGGTGATTGTCGATGCGACGGCGGTTGGCCTTGGCCCTGCCGACTTTCTGGCGGGCGTCGTCGATACTGCGCTTTACACGATCCTGAAGACCGCTGATGGTGCCGCGCGCGTTCTCGAGTACCGAGACATCGGTCGCGAGTTTGCGAACCTCGTTTCGTTGCGTACCGATCTCAGTAGACAGTGCGCTGATTCGGCGATTCAGCTGATCGACCTCGGAGGACTGGGCCAAGACCTGGCCGTGTCCTCCCGCCAGCGCCAAAGCGCACAACAACGCCTTGCTTTGCACTCGCATTACTTGCCCCTTTTTCGACGCGTCGTCGGCGTGCCAGCACGTCGCGAATACGTTCGATTGCCCGGCGATCTAAGCGTCACCGTCTGCTGGATTCTAGCGAACGGAAAATGGCTTTTCGATGGGGCCAATAACGCCGGGCAGTCAGGGTAAACCCCGGAGCTTTGTGGGGAGATTCCCGATGTCGTGCGAGGAGATGACTCAAATTGGGTAGCGCGGAGCGACTCCGCTGCGCCGCGCACGGCCGCGCGATGACCGTTATGCCCGGTCCGGCACTTGCTACGAGCGTGCGGCCTCCGTGCCCGCCGTACGGCCGCCGACAAAGCACTCGGCGAGGTTGCCCCCTGACGCGTACAGATGGCCGAAGACGCTACCGAGTTCTCCCGCGACATACAGGCGCTCGATCGGCTCGCCGAATGCATTGATGACCCGTTGCCTGGCGTCGTGTACCGGTCCGCCCTGGGTGTTTGACACGATCGGCCAGATTTCGGCGACGTAGTAAGGCGGTGTCCGGATCGGCAGCATGGCTTGCGCAGGGCGGCCGAACGCCGTGTCAGCACCGTTGTCGACCGCGGTGTTCCACGCGTTCACGCTGGCTTCGATCGCCGGAGTTTCGACACGGAGACAACGTGCCACGTCGTTCAGCGACGCACACTCACGCAAGATGCCGTTCTCGATCTCCTTCGAGTTATCGCTGCTCCAGGAGTACGCCACGCGGTCGTCGTTCCAGCACGGCTGCCCCAGCGGGAAGCGCTGGCGCCCGGCATCGTCGAGCAACATCCAGCACGGGATGCGGGGGAAGTCCTGGGTGACCGGGTCGAAGCGTTCGAGTGGGCGGTGGCCGGTGTCGGAAAGGTATGGTTCGTGTTCATTCATGAAACGGTGGCCGCGTTTATCGAGCAGAATCCAAGGCACCGTCACGCCCTCGCGCACCGGCTCTCCCACGACGTAGTCCGGCAGCTTCTTCGTGCGTATGCCGAAGTCGTAGTCAGGGTCGGTGTGCCTGAATCCGTACGAGCCGTGGTAGTGCCACATGTGCCAGAGACTGGCGCCCAGATCCTGCGCCATCCGGATCCCGTCTCCGGTGTTACCGCGATGCACGCTCGGGAGCACCGGTTTGCCCTGCCAGAACTGCGCCTGCAGTTCGGATGACGCCTCGAAACCGCCGCAGGCGAGCACCACGCCGCGGTTTGCGTGAATGGAGACGAGTTGTCCGTCCCACACCACGTCGACACCGCGCACGACTTTGCCGGGATCGGCGACCAGCCGCTCAGCAGGGCAAGACAGACGTAGTTCGATCGCGCGGTCCCGCAGGGCTTCCAGCATTACTTTGTAGAAGTCCGGTCCGGACCCGTAGGTCTGCGCGTGCGGAAATTCCTTGGCGCGGTCGAAGCCCGGTACGTTGGCTATGGTGAGAAAGCGGAAGGTTTCGCGGCCTGGAAACGGGTAGTTCGGCGTGCGCTCGACGAACGCCATCTCCGCACCGCAGGCCGCGGCGAGCGGCGCTATCCATCGGTCGATGTCGGCCATGCCGTCTGCGAGGCTGCGCAGGACATCATCGGGAGTGGTGCCTGCGCAGGTGCGCACGAGGTAGGCAAAGGCTGCATCAGCATCCCGGGCGGTGCAGATACCGCCGCCGGCGAGGATGGATATGCCGCCTGGGAACGGCATCTTCTCGACGATGAGCACCCGCGCGCCAGCGTCGTGCGCGGCGATAGCGGATGCGAGTCCGGCGAAGCCGCTGCCGACAACGACGACATCGTAGTTTTCGGCCGGCCCCCCACGCGGCCAGGCGTTCGAAGGGGTGGGCACGGCGGAATCGGAACCTTGTGTTTGCATCGGACTGCTGGCGTTCTCAGGTGCGCGGTCGAGCGCGTCGCGGCGTGGAATATCGGGCTCGGGGTGCGGGCATGTCCTGACAACAGCCCCGTTGTTTGGGAACCGGAAATTATGCCCGATATCCCGATCGCCAGAACCCGCGGCGCGCGGCCGATGCCAATGTCTGGCAACGAACTGTCAGGGCTGGGGAGGGAGTTTGAAATCGGGTTCAAGAATTTCCGGAACCGGGCGCTGTAGTAGTACTACCGCGGAGCCGTTTATTGGGAGAGTCTGGATGAATGCGATGCTCGAAGAGCATTGTGGGAACCTGCGTGCAGCCATTAACAACGACAGTCTGCGTCTGCCTACCCTGCCGGAAGTAGCTTTGCAGATACGGGACGCCGTTCAGCGCACCGATACGGATATTCCCACCCTGTGTGAGCTGATCGAGCGCGACGCGGCGTTGACTACACGCATGCTAAAGGTCGCCAACAGCCCGCTTTACCGTAGCAAGAGTGATATCTGCAGCCTGCATTCGGCAGTCAGCCGCTTCGGCCTCAGTGTGGCCAGTAATCTGGCGACGGCTGCGGCGATGCAGCAGATGTTTCTGACCAATTCGCAGATACTCGACGCGCAGCTGCGCCAAGCGTGGGCGCGAAGTGTGGAAGTCGCGAGCATAGCGGGCGTGCTGGCGCGTCATTTCACGAAGCTGCGTCCGGATCAGGCGACGCTCGCAGGACTCGTGCATCGCATCGGTGTACTGCCGATTCTGGCGTACGCCGAGCGCCATGCACGGCTCCGTCGGGATGCGGATGAACTGAATGCGTTGATGGACTACGGACACCGCGAGATCGGGCGTTACGTGCTCGAGCTTTGGAATTTTCCTCTGTGGCTGCAGGCCGTGCCCACCGAATACATGCAGCTCCAGCGCAGCGCTGATCAGCCTGACTACGTGGATGTGGTGACCATCGCATCGTTGCAGAGTATGGCCGGTTCGGGAGAGATCGAAGCCGACATGGACTGGAGTGAAGTCACCGCACTCGGACGCCTCGGGCTGCCCGCGGCGATGGAGTGCCTGCAGGCTGAGGAAATCGTCGAGGACGTTGCGAGCACGAAAGCCACGCTGCACTGACTGACCGCGGAACACTTGATCCGCATCGTGGACCAGGACGCTGCCCCGGCGTCGGGACGGTCTTCGCTTCGGGTTGCTTCAGTGTTGTGATTAACCCGGCCTGACCGACCGCACCGCGGTCGCGCGGCCGGCAACTGCTCACGGATTGCCCTGCTGTTCATGTGGGCCCGACGTTCGGCGTCGCATCCCGCGACAGCCCGTCAGGGCACCGTCTTCGGCGCACCATCTGACCCTGATATGATGCGGGCATCGTCCGGTGCTCAGCCGTTCTTCGCGTGCGTTAACAATATTCGTTTTGCGTGGTTGGGAAAGCCATCCGCGTCGCCGCGCCCGTGTCATATTCCAACGTTCTCAAGGTATCTTCATGAAGCAGCTCCGCATCGGCCAGACCGGGCCGCTGGTCTCCGCACTTGGCTATGGCGCGATGTCCTTCACCGACTTCTACGGCAAGACCGATGAGGCGACCAGCCATGCGATCCTGGATGCCTGTGTCGACTTCGGGATCACCCACGTCGATACATCCAACGTCTACGGTCAGGGGCGCTCGGAAACGTTCATCGGTTCATGGCTCGCAAAGCGCGGCGATAATCCGTTCAAAATTGCGACCAAAGCCGGAATCGTGCGGGGCGATGATGGTCGGAACCACTTCAACAACCAGCCCGAGCAGCTGGAGGCCGACCTGGACGGTTCTCTCGCGCGGCTCGGCGTCGAGCGGGTCGAGCTGTTCTACATTCACCGCCGGGACCAGGCGATACCGATCGAGGAGGTCGCAGGCTTTCTCGGCACACTGATCGAGAAGGGCAAGATCGGCGCGTTCGGGTTCTCAGAGATCGCCCCGACCAGCTTGCGACGCGCCAACGCCGAGCATCCCGTCGCCGCGGTGCAGTCCGAGTATTCGTTGCAGACACGCTCTCCGGAGCTTGGACTCGCGCAGTCGTGCGCAGAACTGGGCGCAACGCTGGTGGCTTTCAGTCCGGTGGGACGGGGTCTGCTGACCGATCTGCCGCCGAGCGCGGAAAAGGCCGCGGGAATCGCTTTTCTGAAAGGTAATCCCAGATTCATCGAGCCCAATATTTCTGCCAACCTGGAAAAGAGCGCCGCGTTTCAGGCGCTCGCGGCCGATCTCGCGATCCCGGCCGCGGGTCTGGCCATCGCGTGGTTGTTGCACCAGGGCGATCATGTCTTGCCGATCCCGGGCACGCGGTCTGTCGCGCGCCTCCAAGAACTGGTGGACGGCGCGAACCGCACCCTGAGTGCCGAAGAGCTGACACGGATCGAAGAGGTACTGCCGATCGGCTGGTGCCACGGCGATCGCTATAGCGTGGCGCAGTGGAACGGGCCGGAACGCTACTGCTGAGCTGGCATACGACAGCACCGCCGCGATCACCTGGTAAGCGCGGCGCACTCGGGACCGCGTGACGGCGACTACTCGGCTGCCTCACCCAGTGCGCGGGGATGTCCACGCTGTCCGCGCACGAGTCTGCCCGGCAGAGCACCGCTCGGTCGCCCCCGATGGTAAGTCACCACGCCGCTCACGATGGTGTACTCGTACCCGCTTGCGCCCTGCATCAACCGCTTGCCCCCGGCTGGAAGGTCGCTGATGACATAAGGGGCTTCGAAGTCGAGTGCCTCCCAGTCGATGATGTTCAGATCCGCTTTGAGGCCGACCTCGATGCGGCCCCGATCGCCGAGCCCCGCCGCATCGGCCGTGTCGCTGGTCAGACGGCGAATCAACTCCGGCGTTGCAAACTTCTGCTCGCGCTTCCCCCAGTGCGTCAACAGCCACGTCGGGAACCCGGCGTCGAGAATGAAACCGACGTGCGCGCCACCATCGCCAAGCCCCATGATCGCCATCCGCTCGCCGAGCATCATCTCGGATGCCGACAGGCTGTAGTCAGCGTAATTCGTGATCGGTACGTACAGGAAGTTGCGCCCCCCATTGCCCGTCAACAGGTCGTAGGCGACCTCGGGCTCCGGCCGACCTTCACGGGCCGCGATGGCGGCGACGCTCTCGTCCTCGCCCGGTTGATAGTTCTTGTCCTGAAACAGGAACATCCGGGCGTAGGAGATCCGGGTCACAAGCGGAAACGTCGATTCCTTCAACGGGTCTTCACTCAGGATCTGACGACGCGTATCGGGGTCGGTGAGTCGCGCGACTTTTTCAGCGAGCGGCAGATCGTTCAGCTGTTTGAACGTTGGACAGCCGCTGAACGGCGTCTGGCTCGCCTGCAGGCCGAGGAGCATCCCGATCGCGCGCGGTGGAAACACCGGGCGGATGTTGACCTGCTCCTGTTCGTAGGCGTGACGGTTCATCTCCAGGATGTCGGCGAGGATGTCGGACTGGTTGATGCGCGGCGCCAGAGTGTAGACCAGAGGCCGGCCGCTCTCTTGCGACACGCGCTTCAAGATTCCGAATGCCTCGACCGGGTCGGGGTCAGCGGTCAGGATGTTATCGCCGGATTCAGTGATCCAGTCCGACACGGCTTCCATGAATCCACTGCCGGCGTCCTTCAGGCCGTTCGCGAGCCCGAGCAATTCGTCTTCGTACACGCGGATCGTCGGCGTGTACTCGCCTGCGAGCGTCTTGTGCGAGGTAGTGCGGCTCGTCGATACGCCGAAGGCGCCCGCTTCGACCGCTTCTTTGGCGATTGCGCGCATCTTCTCAATGTCTTCCGGCGTAGCCGGCTCGAAGGCGACCGCACGGTCACCCATGACGTTGACCCGCACCGCGGCGTGCGGGAGCAGGGCACAGATGTCCGCGTCATGCGGCTTTTGCTCCACGGCATCGAGGTATTCCGGGAAGCTCTCCCAGGTCCATTCGAGACCTTCGTGCATGACCGCGCCCGGGATGTCTTCAACGCCTTCCATCAGTTCCACGAGCTTGTCACGATCGGCCGGGCGACAAGGTGCGAACCCGACCCCGCAATTGCCCATCACGACGGTCGTGACACCGTGGAGCGTCGACGGTGCCAGGTGGCTGTCCCACATGGCCTGCGCATCGTAGTGCGTGTGGATATCGACGAAGCCCGGTGTTACCAGCAGTCCCTGCGCGTTTATCACGCGGCTTGCGTCTCCCGGGACGTCTCCAAACGCTACGATCGTGCCATCTTTGATACCGATGTCGGCTGACACCGGGTCGGCACCCGTGCCGTCGAGCACGGTGCCGTTGCGTACAATGAGATCGAACTTCTCTGACATGGTCTCCATCGCTCCTGCCACTTGCGACGACACGACATTACCGTTGGTCGGGACGGTGTTGCTATGGCCTATAGGTAAGGCAAAATGCGGATTTGTAAGCAGATTTCGCACAGCTGCCAGATCGAGCGTGTACTCCATGCACGACGCGCACGGGGAGTTGCCGCGGTGCTGATCGAGTGATGGATGGCAACGGAAAGTAGTGACCGGATGACCGGTTTGGGTGCCCGCGGGTCGCTCGCAGATTTGGATGGTTCTACCACCGACGTCCTGATTGTGGGCGGCGGCATCAACGGTAGTGCCAGCGCGCAGCATCTGGCGGCGGAAGGGTATCGGGTACTGCTCGTTGAGAAGGGCGACTACGCGTCCGCGGCCAGCTCCCGATCGAGCCGTCTGTTGCACTGCGGCCTGCGCTATCTGGCGCCAGAACGCTCGCCGCTAGAGTTTCTGACGCGGCCTTCGCGATTAAAGACCGCACTCGGCATGGCCGTCGGGTCGCTGCGCGCGCGGCGCGAGTTTCTGGCCGCGACGCCTGAGCGGTTGCGTCCGCTCGATATGGCCATCCCGATATACAGGGGCGACGCCTATCCCGGCTGGATGGTCGATGCCGGCGCCGCCCTGCTCGGTGCGCTGAACGCAGGCGGCCCACCGATCCGTTATCAGCGCCTCGCGCCCGGCAAAGCCGCGGCGGCGCATCCGCTCGTTGCCATCGTGCGCGACCAGCCAGACCTGGCGAGCGTATTCAGTTTCCGCGACTACCAGTTCGATTGGCCGGAGCGCCTGTGCTTCGATGCGCTGCTGCGCGCCAGCGACCTCGGCGCGCGCGTGCGCAACTATACGGCCGTGACGGCGCTCGAATCGCTGGAGGGCGGGCACTGGCGCGCGACCCTCGAGGACCAGTTGGGGAGCGGCGAAAGCGCCGTGGTCGAGGCTCAGGTCCTACTGAACCTGACGGGCGTGTGGATAGACGGGCTGAATCAGAAGGCAGCACCTGAGTCACCGCCATCACGCAAGATCGTTGCCGTCAAAGGGGTTCATATTGCCGTGCGCCTGCCCGACCGCTACCGCGGATACGGCATTGCCGGACTCAATCGTGAGCATGAGCATTTCTTCTGCCTGCCATTCGGTGATCTGCACTACATCGGTCCCACCGAAACGGTTTACGAGGGTGACATAGAGCACGTGCACCCCGACGAAGAAGACGTTCGCTTTCTCCTGGATGAAGTCAACTTCATGCTGCCGGAGCTGGCCTTGCGGCGACAGGACGTGGCGCTTGCATGGGCGGGAGCAAGGCCCATCACGTTCGATCCGACCCGCGCAAAAGGGCGTCGCACGCCGGCCAACGTGTTCCATGAACTCGGTGGTGAGGGTATGGGCAATGCGTTGACCGTGACCTGGGGCTGGATCATGCACCATAGAACCACCGCGCAGCGGATGGTGCAGCGCGTGCGCCGGCTTCATGCGCCCGACGGGCCGCGTCGACCGGTGACTTATGCGGCCGTGCCGTTCCCCGAGAACACCAACACGTTGCCGCTCGTTCCGGAAGTGCCGGAGGTTACGACTGGCGTGCTGCGCCATCTGGCCGCAACCGAGCAGCCCGCCCAGCTGGTCGACTTGCTCTTCAGGCGCGCGGGCGTGTCGTGGCGGGCCCGCCTCTCACGGGATTCAGCGCAAAATGCTGCCGATGCGGTTGCCGATATCCTCGGTTGGGATGCCGAGCGCGTGCGACAGGAGGTCGACAATTACCTCGACTATGTGCGCGTCCAGCACCTGCAGGATTGAAGCGCTGTTGCCAGGCGCCGCCGAGGACACGATCTGCCGGGCATCGGCATTTGTCCGCAATGGTGGGTGACATGCGATGATGAGCCGCGACGCAGACGGTGTTTTTCTGGAGCTTGTGATCACGTGAAGAGAGACGATCGGGTGCACTCCAGCGTCGTCATCCTGGCCAGTGTCGTTACGCTGGCGCTCGCGATGTGCCTGGGTACCGCCGTGCAGTCAGCTGAACCGGCGGACAGCCGCATTACGCCGGCACAACGGTCGACGATGATGTGTATCGAAGCGATGGGGCAAACTACCCGTTGGGGTGAGTGCGTCAACCTGATGTTCAAGGCCTGCGCCGGTCACGAGATCGGAGGCACGCGTCATCTCAGCTGTCTTACGGCTGAACACGACGGGTGGCGTGAGTCCATGGATGCGGAGCGCCTGGCCCTGCTCGATCAGTTGTCGGTATCGGGCGCGAACGAACTGGCCCAGGTGATGGGGCATTGGTTCGGCTACGTCGCCCAAAAATGTGCGCAGGTGGCGCTTGGCAAACCCAAGGCCGCCGCCGAAGCCGCACAGACCGGCTGTGAGATTTCAGAGATAGCCGGGCTGACGACCGAACTGGTCGCGTGCCGGGAAGGCCGCTCGACGGCACCTTATTGCGTCATACGCAACTGAAGCGGTCGGAAGTGTGTTCCGCAAGACGGCCCTTCAGGCCGTCGCTGCGTCTTCCGGGACCGGCAGGCCGTCGGTTCCAAAGTCACCGATGCGGTAGGTGCCGTTGTGGCTGCCGCTGCGGTTGAACTTGTAGTACTCCACATGCGTGGTCGGCACGCCGTAGCTTCGCGTCACTGGGCGGCCCGTCTCATCGACTTCGTTTTGCCACATATGTAACCAGTCGCAAAGTGCCGGGCCGTCGATGAGTTCACCTTCGCCACTGGCCCGCGCGAGCTCGTCCGCCGTCATCCACCGGTATTCGACGCCGTTCTCATCAGCAGTGCCCAACGCTGGAGCCGCTGAATTCATGCGATGTCCGTAGACCCGGCACCGCCACTCCGCGTCATTTTCCTCGCTCGGCGTGTCCGCGAGATCCAAAAAGCCAGCTCAACCACGGGAGGTCTAGCCCAAGAATCTGACGTGCCTGCGTGACGGTCGAGCCCATCACGTTGCACACGTCGAGTATGCCTGCGCTCGGATCTTCGGCCGCGGCAAACCGCGGCGCCCGCCAGCTGTCTCCCGTGTCGCGGAGCATCAGTACGCGGCCGTCTGTGTCTTCGACGATCAGACGCGCCTCATCGATGCCGCCTTCCGGTTCCCCACGCAGGGCCGCATAGCGGCCATCACCGCGGTGATGCGGCACAAGGTGCCGGACGTCTTCATCGAGATGGTCATGTAGTGCGCTCGGGTACACGGTCGGCCCGCACGCTGGCGGTGACGAACGCGCATGAAACTTCATGTAGAGGCCCATGCGATCGGAGTTGCCGTAGTTCGGCCGCGCCTCGTGCCAGGCGAATCCGTGCATCAATACGACATCACCCTTCTTCAGTTTTGGATCCACCAGCGTAAGCTCATCGGGTGCCGGCACGCAGGCCGCGTCAACCCGGTGAACCCGTCCGTCTGACGGCAGCAGGGTACTCTTCAGGTGAGAACCCGGTGCGATCGCGAGCGGTCCCGCAGTCTCCGTGTAGTCCACGAATGGGATGACGGCGAACATCCATTTGACGAACGAACCGACGCAACGCCAGGGCTTGTAGTCGTAGTGAGCGCCGCTGCCTTTGACGAACGGCTCGGCACTCAGGCCCGCACCGGGTGGCCGCATGATCGACCAGTACTGGGCCAGGGTCGCCGGCTCCCCAAACAGTGATTCCACGGCTGCCACAATCTTTGGATGGGCAAGACTCACATCGGCAATTTCCGGATGTTGTTCGAGCACCCGCGGCCCCATCGAGTGGATCCCTGGCAGCGGGTACGCGGATTCTTGCTTGTAGGTATCGTAGTCGCCGGCCACAAAGGCGGCCCGTATGGGGCTGGCGAGCCGGTCGACCTCTTCTTCAGTTAGAACACCTCGAAGCACGTAGTACCCGTTCTCTTCGAATTCTTCTTGCATCACTTCAACTTCGCTTGGCCGGTCTCGTTGCCAGACTACAATCTGCCGCGCTAAATTCAAGACAGACGGGGTACGCCGGGGGCGCACAGCCCAGTCCGGCTCGACCTTCGGGCAGGCCGTGCGGCCGAGGAAATCCCAGACCCGAGGCGCGTCGAGTCAGCCCGGCAGGTCCGATCATGCGATGCTCAGCGCTCTGGTCCCGGGTCCGGAATGACACGATAGATGCGTCCGGTCGTGCGCAACGCCTCGACGGACCATGGTTCCCCGACGCCGTCGACCAGCCATTCCATGATCGTCCAGAGGTCGCGGTCGACCTGGTCGGTGTCCATCGGTTCGAGCCCTGCCACCAGCGCCGAGATTTCCACACCGGCCGGAAACGGTTGGCCCGACCGCCCGATGAATACGAACTCGTAAGCGCGGCCATCGACGTCAAGCCAGCCCGGTTCGGCCAGGGGGTTGCCTTCGAGTTCGAAAGTGCGGCTCAAGAAGTCAGCAAACTCCGGGTAATGGGCGACGCCCGGTTCCGTGAGAACAGGCACGGCGCGCAGGTCTGATGGCCGGCGTGTAATGCGTTGTACAGGCATGCGTCAGACCTCCTGGCGCGCGGGTAGCTGGCGGTTCGCGAAGTCGGCCAGCAGGTTACCGATCTCCAGGCCGGAATCTTCCTGCAGGAAATGGTTGCCAGTGACGAGGTGAGTACCTTCCGCGTGCGGCCAGATTTCATGCCAGCGCGATGCGAACACATTGGCCGGGAAAACGACTTCTTCACGGCCCCAGATGACCGTAGCCGGTATGCGCAGCTGCTTCACGCCCGCTTCCAGCCACTCGAAGCGCGCGCCGGCGAGGTCGGTGTCCGCGTCGATGGGGATCGAACGCGGCCATTGCCACGTCAGGCGACGGTCGTCCGGATCCGGCAGTACGGCCTCATATGCATCTCGCGATTCGGCGAGCACGCGTTCCCGATCGACGACCGAGAGATAGATACCGCGTCCGGGAAATGCGCCTTGCCGCGCCATGATGAACGGTCCGACGATGGGGGCGTGCATGGTCTTCCAGGGCAGGATCTGGCGGTGGAAGGTCGATGAAGGTTCGCGCCATGCCCAGGTCGACATGACGGCGACGGCCGCCGCGCGGTCGACGCGTGTCAGCATCGCGCAAAGCCCGGTAGGCCCGCCCCAGTCATGACATACGAAGAAGATGCGATCGAGCTTGAGCTGGTCTATCAGCGAAACCAGATTGGCGGCGTGATTGTCCAGGCTGTGGGCGCTCGATGCATGCGGATGCTCGGACAGGCCGAAGCCAATCTGGTCGGGCACGATCACCCGGTAGCCTGCGTTCAGGAGTGGTGGAATGCTGTCGCGCCATAAGAATCCCCACGTCGGATTTCCGTGTAGCAACAGTACGGGTGGCGCGTCGTCCGGCCCTTCATCAATGTAGTGCATGCGCCAGCCATTGACGTTCAGAAACTGCGACTGATAT
Organism: Pseudomonadota bacterium; assembly: GCA_039030335.1. GTDB lineage: Bacteria > Pseudomonadota > Gammaproteobacteria > HK1 > HK1 > JBCCEJ01. The sequence goes on from JBCCEJ010000033.1 coordinate 55,932, forward strand.
GGATATCGATGCGAGACGTGCGGGCCGAGATCGTCAATCGTGCGGGTCATGCGTCCCCCTCGAACTGCCTTGGTGCAGGGCTTTGGTCCGTTCGCGCGTTACGCGATCTGCGTACGACTGAATACCCGGCGGTTCCACGAGGGTCTCAAGCGGCACGCAAAGCGTGGTTTGCACGGTCGTTGGCAGTGCGCAGGCGTATTCATCGCACGATTGGTAACTGCACGTGATCGTGACTTCGGCCCGGTCGTAGTCGAGCCCGTGTCCAAGGCGAATGATCTCCGAGGTGGCTGTGACAGGCACCGAGACGCGAACCTTACCCGTGTAGACGGGCACTTCCATCCCCAGCTCAGCCATGCTGAGTGCCGTCGGCACCGGCCAGATCGGTGCGTCAGCTCGTACGCCCGTGCCTTCGACGCGGAGGCCGACCGGCGTGAACGCCTGGGGCGCGCCGGCGGCGTAGATATGCCGTCCGTGCGCTATGTCAATTTCGACCGTCATCATGCTGATGACTTCGAGCCGTAGCGTCGGGTCCGTCAGACTCGCAGCAACGGACAGTTCTGCGTCGGCCGTGGTGGCCATCGGTGCATCGCGGTGGGGTTCCGGGTCGGTCCCAAGCACGCGGTGCGCTAGCGCTGGTCCGGACAGCCGGCGCGCGTGATGCTGATGAAAGTCCTTGTCGACGATCGTGCCGTTGGCATCAGTGATGAAGGTGCCCGGGTAGGGGATGCCGTACCACCGCATATGCTTTCCCTCACCGGGCTCGACGAGCGTGTTCATGATGCCGAAGGCCCGAATCACCCCTGAGTCTTCGTCGGCCAGCAGGTCGAAGCTTATCGAGTGGCGTTCGGCGAACTCCGCGAGACGTTCGACAGTGTCATTGCTGATGGCATAGACCTCGTAGCCGGCGCCGTGAAGTGTTGGAAGTGCACTTTGCAGCTGCACGAGCTGCGTCATGCAAGGTGGTCACCAGTAGGCCGACCGGTGAAACACCACGACGGCGCCGTTGCTGCCCATCTGGCTCGCCACGTCGACGACGGCGCCGTGCTGATTGGGCAACTGGATTCCGGGTAAGGCCGTTCCGATCGGCGGTCCGGTCGGAAAGTCTTCGTCCGGTTCTCTGCGCGCAGCCCGGTTGAGTGGCATGGGACTGTAGAATCCGAACTCGTCGTAGTATTCGGCGTCAGACACGGCGTTAACTCCTCAGGTCAAAGCAGTAGACAAGAATCGCGTGTGCGCGCCGGACCTTATCACCTAACCGTGTGACTCACGGCAAAGCGGGACTTGTGCGGCTTCGCAGAGAGCGCCGTCACCACGATTGCACGCGCCGCCGCACCGTGCTGAGTCCCGCCGGGATAGAGTGTGCGATCGTTTTCGACCAGAGGACAGACGGTAGGCGCCATGCATCGAATGTGGCACTGTTTCGCGATGCCTGAGCAAGCGACATCTACGGCGTTTGTGCCGTTTCGCGTCCGCGGTACACGATGGGCGCGGCAAGCCGCACGTCTCTCAGAGACGGTGAGCAATGATGCCCGCCGTTGGTTTCGGAGAGCGTTCCTGGCGCCTTGGCTGGTTGTCCTTGCCTGTGTGTCGAGCGCGGCTGCCGTCGACGCTGCCGACACACCGGAGAGAGGGGCTTCGGTACCTGCGCTTTCACTCGGCGTGGTCGAATTGCAGCATCTGCCCGTGGCCCAGGCGATCCGACTCATCGAGCCGTTGCTTGTGCCTGGCGAAGCCGTATCGGGCCTCGGGAACCAATTGGTCCTGCGTGCGCATCCAGAAAGCCTGGCATCTTTGCGGCGCGTGATGGCCGAACTGGATAAGCCCCAACGGCAGTTTCTGGTGAGCGTCAAAGCAGGATTCATGCACGGGGGCGAACCCCGGGGCGCCCCGCATCGCCCGGGGACTGCCAAGCGCAGCGCTGGCCCTGGCCGGCCAGCCGTACGTGTTCGCAGTGCTGCTACTGACGGGCGCCGAGCGGTCGTGCGCACGGTTCGCGTTCAGGAAAGCAGTTCTGCGACTCTTTCGTTCGGTACCCAGATACCGATCACGCAGACGATCGCGAGCGTCATCGACGGCACCGATCAGTCGCTGCTCGAACACAGCCGCTACGTGCCGCTGGTGACCGAACTCGAGGTGTGGTTGCGCGGCACTGGGCGGAAGAATCGGGTGCGGGCGAGCGTCCGCATTGCCCATAGTGCGCGACATCCCACGTCGCCGGAAAACCGCCCCGTGCTGGATTCGACGTCGGGTCAGTTCGAGATGGAACTGGACGTGGGACGCTGGGTTGTCATCGCTGGGGTAGTGCCGGGCAGTGGCGAGGTGCCATGGGGAGACGCGGCGGTAGCGCCGCGCGTGCGATCGGCCGACAGCGCAGCACGGCGGCGCACGACGCTGTGGATTCGCGTTGACCCGATTCTCGCGGGTGACGAGTAACAGCCTGCCCGACGCAACCTGCACAGCGCGAGTTCGGACCCTTTCAGGCGCGCGTGTGTCACAACACTGAGGCGTAGAAACGACCTGCGAATCCCTTGGGAATCTAACCGGATTTGTCGGTTGCCGCCGCGTCGCCCGGGTCAGCCTGGGATTCAGCCACCGGGGTTCCGGCCTCGTTGGACGCGCCGGCCTCACCGCCGCCCTCAGCCTCACCGCCGCGCTCGCTTTCATCGGATGGATCAGCGTCGTTGGACGTCTCGGCGTCGCCGTCCAGGCGTCGCGTCAAAATGACCTCGACGCGACGGTTGATCGCACGTTGCTCCCGGCTGTCGTTGGGGACGAGCGGACGGCTGTCGCCAAATCCGCGCACCTCGACGCGGTTCGCGTCAATGCCGACTTCTTTGATGAGGTAGTGCGCGACCGTCACGGAGCGGGACGCTGAGAGTTCCCAGTTGCTGCGGTACTTTGACGTTCCGATTGGCCGGTCATCCGTGTGCCCGGCGATCGCGATGCGACCTTCGACGCCTTCCACCGCCGCACCTATGCGCTTGAGGAGCGGCCCCAACTTGCGCGCCATCGAAGCGCTGCCGGATGGAAAGGCGGCCGTGTCCTTGACGCGCATCACGACGGAATCCGTGCCGCCTTCGACTTCGAGGCTGCCCTCTATCACGTCTGGAGCGAGGGTTTCCTGTATCCGCTGTACCGCACCATCCCATTCGGTCGGTGTTGGCGGTTCTGCGTACGCCTCGTCGTGCATTGGCACGGCGTTGCCGGGTGCTGCCTCTGCCTGAATTGCCGGACCCTTCGCCTTGCGCATCGACCCAGCAACCATCTTGAACTTCATGATGTCGGTTTCTGCGTTCGCCAGCAGCAAAACGAAAAAACACATCAACAGCGACATCATGTCGGCGAATGTGATCATCCAACCGGGCGCCGATGGAGGCTCGCGTTTCGGGCGGGGCGCGAGGGCCGCTTCAGGTGGAGGGGCGGTATCGCTCATATTCTCAACCCGTCTGCGTCAGGACCTGTGGATTGCGCACCAGCGAGCTGGGCGGTGTGTAGTGCAAGTCGTGGAAAGAGAACCTAACAGAAAATTCATTCATATGGTCACATTATCCAAATGCAACCCAGATCAGTGGTCGGTATAGTATCTTTCCCTTCCCTGGCCTCGAACTCCTGCACCACGCTCTTCTCGACACTCACGTCTTTATAAAATTTATAATCTGGTTTGCAGCACGCGTCAAGGCACCTGATTTTGTCTTGCACCAAGCCTCCTCAAATTTAGCCAGAGCAGTTTTACCCAATTTGTTGACACGCCTTGCAAAAC